>PKXY01000034.1 GCA_003132505.1 Solirubrobacterales bacterium | reverse complement strand
TTCAAGGACCGCGAGCTGATGCAGAAGTCGCCCCACATGCTGATCGAGGGGATCGTGATCGCGGCCCACGCGGGCGGCGCAAACCACGCCTTCATCTACATCCGCGGCGAGTACGAGGAGCAGGCGAGGATCCTCGACGCGGCGATCGCGCAGGCGCGCGCGGCCGGCTATATCGGCAGGCGGATCCTCGGCTCCGAGCTGTCGCTCTCGCTCGTTCTGCACCGCGGCGCGGGCGCGTACATCTGCGGCGAGGAGACGGGGCTGCTGGACTCGCTCGAAGGCAAGCGCGGCAACCCGCGGCTGAAGCCACCGTTCCCGGCGCTCCAGGGCCTCTACCAGGGCCCGACGCTGATCAACAACGTGGAGACGTTGATGACGATGCCGCACATCATCAACATGGGCGGCAAGAACTACGCGAAGCTCGGCGTCTCCGGCTCCTCGGGCACCAAGGTCGTCTCCGTCTCGGGCCACGTCCAGCGTCCCGGCAACTACGAGATCGAGCTCGGCATCCCGTCACGCCAGATCATCTTTGATCTGGCGGGTGGGCCACCCCCGGGGCGCACGGTCAAGCTGTGGTTCCCGGGCGGTTCGAGTGCGCCCGTTCTGACGGCACAAGACCTCGATGTCCCCTACGACTTCGACAGCCTCGCCAAGGCCGGCTCGATGCTCGGCTCGGGCGCGATCATCGTTATCGACGACCAGACGCCGGTGCTCGACATCGCACTCAAGACGGCGAAGTTCTATCGCCACGAGTCCTGCGGCAAATGCACGCCGTGCCGTGAGGGCACCAACTGGACGGTCAAGATGCTGGAGCGGATCGAGGCCGGCGACGCGACGCCGATGGACCTCGACATCATGGCCTCGGTGCAGGAGCACATCATCGGAAACTGCCTCTGCGTGCTTGGCGACGCGATGGCGATGCCGATCGGCTCGATGATCGCGAAGTTCCGCGACGAGTTCGAGGCGCACATCGAGTCCCGCCAGCTCTCCTCGGTCGCATAGTGGCCAGCTGATGCCTCGCCCGAGTCCACAGACGATCACCTTGTCGGTCGACGGCCGCGAAGTCCGGGCGCCCGAGAACATGATGCTCGCCGACGCCGCAAAACTCGGCGACATCGAGATCCCGGTCTTCTGCTACGAGCCGAAACTCGGCGAGCCGGTCGGCGCCTGCCGCATGTGCCTGGTCGAGATCGAGGGAATGCCAAAGCTCCAGACAGCGTGCTCGACCGCGGTCAAGGACGGCATGGTCGTGCACACGCGCTCCGAGCGCGCGAGCGTCGCCCAGCAGGCGGTCGTCGAGTTCCTGTTGATCAACCACCCGCTCGACTGCCCGGTCTGCGACAAGGGCGGGGAGTGCCCGCTGCAGGACATCACCTTCGGCTGGGGCGGTGGCATGTCGCGCTTCATCGAGCCCAAGCGCCACTTCCGCAAGCCGCTCGAGCTCTCGCCGCTGATCGCGATCGACCGCGAGCGCTGCATCCTCTGCTACCGCTGCGTGCGCTACTCCCAGGAGGTCGCCGAGGATTACCAGCTCGTGCTGCTCGAGCGCGGCGAGCACTCATTCGTCGGCACCTTCGACGGCCACCCCTACGTGGCGCCGTTCTCCGGCAACATCATCGAGCTCTGCCCGGTCGGCGCGCTCACTTCGCGCCCCTACCGCTTCCGCGCACGGCCGTGGGACATCGAAGGCGCAGGCAGCATTTGCACGCTCTGCCCGGCGCAGTGCAACACGTCGCTCACGGTCCGCGACGAGCGGGTGCTGCGCGTGCTCGCGCGAGATCACCACGAGGTAGATGACGGCTGGCTCTGCGACAAGGGCCGCTTCGCCTACCAGGCGATCCACGTCGACGAGCGCATCACCGAGCCGATGATCCGCGACGGCGGCCTGCTTCGCAGCGTCGGCTGGGAGCGCGCGCTCGCCGAAGCGGTGGGCGCGCTGCAGCGTGCCGGCTCGAAGGTCGCCGCGCTCGCCGGCGGCGGAGCGACCAACGAGGAAGGCCTGCTGCTTTCGCGCCTGCTGCGCGACGTGCTCGGATCGCCACACCTCGCTTCGAGCCCGACCGGCTCCGTGAGCCTCGCGCATTGGCGCGCGCTGTCGGACCCGGCGCTCGCCGCGTCGGTGCCAGACCTCGAGTTCGCCCACGCCGTCCTCTTGCTCGACTGCGAGCCGCTCGACGACGCACCGATCCTCGACCTGCGAATCCGCAAGGGCGTGCGCCGCAACGGCCTGCAGTTGTTCGTCGCCTCGGCGCGCGCGAGCGCGCTGGATCCGGTTTCCGCCGCGAAACTTCGCTTCGCACCGGAACGGGGGGCTGAGCTGGTGTGGGCGTTGGTGGCTGCGCTGCGCCGCGACAGCAGCCTGGATGACGCCGCGCGCGCCGCCGGCACGAGCGCCGACGCTGTGACGAAGCTCGCGCGCAGCCTGCGCGCCGCTGGCAAGGAGATCGTGATCGTCTATGGCGAGCAGCTGCTGTCCGGCGACGACGGCGCGTTGCTGGCGCTCGCCGACGCGCTGGGACTCGCCGGTCGCGCAGGCGCCGGCCTGATCGGCATTCCGCATGCCGCCAACGGCCGTGGCCTGCGCGAGGTCGGCGTGATGCCGAACGCCGGACCGGGATTCAGCCGACCGCAGCTCGCCGGCGGCCATGATCCGCTGGCGATGGCCAAGGCGCTCGGCACCGGTGAGCTCACGGCGCTCTACCTGCTCGGCGTCGATCCGCTGCTCTCCTACCCGGACGCCCCGGCGTGGGACCGCGCGCTCGAGCATGCCACGACCGTCATTGCTCATGCGTCGTTCCTCACCAAAGGACTTCGCGAGCATGCGACCGTCATCTTCCCGAGCGAGTCGAGCGCCGAGAAGGAGGGCACGATCACGCACCCCGACGGTCGCGTCCAGCGGCTGCGCCCGGCGATCGGACACGTCGACGAGGTGCGCAGCGAGTGGCGCGTCCTGCGCGAGCTGGGGCGCATGCTCGGCGGCCAGATCGGCCCCGATACCGCCGCGGCGCTCAGCGCCGAGCTCTTCGCAACCGTCGAGATCTACGCCGGGCTCACGCTGGAGCGGCTCGCCGGCCACGGCATCCGCTGGCAGGAAGAGGCCGCGGCGGCGTCCTCCGGAGAAGCGCCGCGCGTCGGCGCGGCCAAGCTCCGGCGCGCGCCGCGCCAGCAACGCGGCAAGGTCCTGCTCGGCAGCTACCGCTCGATCTGGGCCGGACCGGAGGTCAAGGCCTCCCCGGCGCTCGCCTTCCTCGCGCCGAGCCAGCGTGTCGAGCTGAACCCGGCGGACGCCGACGCGCTCGAGCTCCGCCACGACGAGCAGGTTGTCGTCAGCGACGAGAACGGCGAGATTCGCGGGCGCGTCGCGCTCCGCGACAGTGCCCCCGCCGGGACGGCCTTCCTCGAGCGTGAGCTCGACGAGCACGGCGCGAACATGCTGCAGGGTCCGCACGTCAGGATCCGCTCCGTGCAAAGCGTCGAGGCCGAGGCCAGCGCACTCCTCCTCGCTGCGCAGGAGGAAGAGCTGCGCGAGACCGAGCAAAGCGAGGTGAGCGCGCTTTGACGCCGCTGGCGATCGTCGACTATTACGAGGCCTGGTGGATCCAGATCATCAAGGCGGTCCTGATCTTCGCGATCGGCCTGCAGATCGTGCCGGTCGTGCTGCTCGCGGAGCGCAAGCTGCTCGGCCGCTTCCAGGGCCGCTACGGGCCGAACCGGGTCGGGCCCTACGGCGTGATCCAGCCGCTCGCCGACATCGTCAAGCTGCTCGGCAAGGAGCAATCGCGGCCGAACACGTCGATCGGCCCGCTCTACATCCTCGCGCCGGTGATCTCGATCATGACCGCGGTGGCGACGTTCGCGATCATCCCGTTCGGCGATGCGCCGCACATCTTCGGCACGCGCGTCGGCCTCTACGGCATCGACGTGTCGATCGGCCCGCTCTACATCTTCGCGCTCAGCGCGATCGCCTTCTACGGGCTGATGCTCGGCGGTTGGGCCTCGGGCTCCAAGTACTCGTTCCTCGGCGCGATGCGCGCCGCCGCGCAGCTGATCTCCTACGAGGTCTCGCAGGGACTCGCCCTGGTCGGAGTGCTGATTACCGCGGGCACGCTGTCGCTGACCCAGATCGTCCACGCTCAGGAGGGCATGTGGTACATCGTGCCCCAGCTCGCCGGCTTCTTGATCTTCATGGTGGCCGCGTTCGCCGAGACCAACCGCGCCCCGTTCGACCTGGCCGAAGCCGACGCCGAGCTGGTCGGCGGTTACAACACGGAGTACGGCGGCGGCCGCTTCGCCTCGTACTACTTCGCCGAGTATCTGAACGTCGTCGTCGTCTCCGGCGTCGCGACGACGCTGTTCCTCGGTGGCTGGCTGATCCCGGGCTGGCACAGCGAGCCGGCCTGGCTCGATCCGTTCGTCGTGCTCTTCAAGATGACGCTCTTCATCATCTTCTTCATCTGGATCCGCGCTACCCTGCCACGCCTGCGCTATGACCAGTTGATGAGCTTTGGCTGGAAGATCCTGCTGCCGCTGGCGACACTCAACACGCTGATCACGGCGATCGTCGTCGTCGCGGTACACGGATGAGCGCGACGCCGCCAAGCGGGGCGCGCTGGAGCCCCTTCTACGACCAGATCGAGGTCCAGCGAGCGCCCGAGCCGGGCGGCGCCGGTGGCGCCTACCGGGCATTCGGCGAAACGCTGCGCGGGCTGAAAACGACCCTCGCTCGGGTCGTCGAGGGCGTCAGCACGATCCAGTACCCCGAGCAGAAGGTCGCGGTGTACCCACGCTTCCGCGGCCGACACAAGCTGCACCGCTTCGAGGACTCGACCGACAACGGTGGCAAGGCTGGGCTCGAGAAGTGCGTCGGCTGCTCGCTCTGTGCGGCCGCCTGTCCCGCCGACTGCATCCGTGTCGTCGCCGCCGAGAACACTCCGGAGATGCGCGTCTCGGCGGGAGAGCGCTATGCCGCGGTCTATGAGATCAACATGAGCCGCTGCATATTCTGCGGCTACTGCGAGGTCGCCTGCCCGTTCGATGCGATCACCATGGGCCACGACTACGAACTGTCCGACTACAACCGTAGCGATCTCATCTTCACCAAGGAAATGCTCCTCGCCGAGCCGCTCGACGCGTCGCCGCTGCGCGCCGAGGGGGAGTAGATGAGGCACAGCACGGCGATCTGATGTCGTACATCGTCTTCTTCATCGCGGCGCTCGGCACGCTCGCGGGGGCGATCGGCGTGATAACGCTGAAGGACCCGTTCTACAGCGTGCTCGCGCTGGTCGTGCATCTGATCTCGCTGGCGGTCCTGTTCCTGCTGCTGCGTGCCGAGTTCGTCGCGGCAGCGCAAGTCGTCGTCTACGCCGGCGCCGTGATGGTGCTCTACGTCTTCGTTGTCTCCTACGTCGGCGGCGAGAGCCTGAAGGGGACGACCGGCCCAGGGCGCGCAGGAACGTTGGGCGCCTTCGCCTGCGCCGGAGCGCTGGCGATCGAGCTGTTCATTGCGGTGCTCGGGTCCGGCCTGAAGGCGATCGGCACGGGCGGGGCGCACGTCGCTGCCGGCTTCGGCAACCCCGAGCAGATCGGCACGCTGTTCCTGACCAGGTTCCTCGCGCCGTTCGAGATCGCTTCGTTCCTGCTGCTGCTCGCGGCGGTCGGGGCAGTGACGCTTGCGCGGCGCCGCGGCGGCCTCGAGGACGGCGTGGAGGACCGCCCGACGATCAGCGCCGTTGATTTCCTGCGCCCGCGCCCCTACTACACGGGCACGCAGCATGAGACGCTCGGCAACGCCGAGACGCTCACGGCCACGCAGGCGGTCGAACGCCAGGAGCGGCCGACGTGACGATCGCCTGGTACCTAGCGGTCTCGGCGCTGATCTTCGCGATCGGCGCGGGGGGAGTGCTCGTCCGGCGCAACCCGCTCGTGGTCCTGCTCTGCCTCGAGCTGATGCTGAACGCAGCCAACCTCGCACTGATCGGCTTCTCGAAGATGTGGGGCAACGCGGACGGCCAGATCTTCGCGCTGATCGTGATGGTCGTCGCTGCTTGTGAGGTGACCGTCGGGCTCGGCGTGATCGTCGCGATGCACCGTCACCGCCTGCCGGTCGACGTCGACGCGATGCGGGAGCTCCAGGGATGAGCGCGACAACCGACGCCTGGCTGGTCCTGGCCATGCCGCTCGCCGGCATGCTGATCATCGCGCTCGGCTTCAAGAAACTGCCGGGGCGCAGCGCCGGCTGGATCGGCACCGTTGCGATCGCGGCCTCGTTCATCTTCGCGCTCGACGCGCTGATCAAGCTGCAAGCGCTCGCTCCCTCCCACCGCGAGCTCAGCTCGACGCTCTGGAGCATCGCGAACACGGTCGGCGTGAACGCCAACGCGACGCTGCTGGTCGACCCGCTGTCGGTCTTCATGATCTGCGTCGTCGCCGGCGTCTCGATGTTGATCCACCTCTACTCGGTCAGCTACCTGAAGGGCGACGAGGGCTACGCACGCTTCTTCGCCTACCTCAACTTCTTCGTCTTCTCGATGCTGCTCCTGGTCCTGGCCGGCAACTTCGTGCTGCTGATCGTCGGTTGGGCGTTCGTCGGCGCGGCCTCCTACCTGCTGATCAGCTTCTGGTACCGGCGCACAACCGCGACCCGCGCGGGAATCAAGGCGTTCGTCATCAACGTCGTAGGTGACGTCGGCCTGGTCCTCGGAACGTTCTTCATCTTCCGCAGCTCGCACACGCTCGACTTGCTGGCAACGTTTCACGCAGCACCACACGTGTTCGCGAAGGGCAGCGGCAACATCACCGCGGGGTGCCTGCTGCTTCTGGTCGGGGCGTTCGCCAAGTCCGCCCAGATTCCGCTCCATACGTGGTTGCCGGACGCGATGGAAGGCCCGACCCCCGTCAGCGCCTTGATCCACGCTGCGACGATGGTGACCGCGGGCGTCTATCTGATCGCGCGGATGCACCCGCTGTTTCAGCTGGCGCCCGCCGCCGAGACCGTTGGTGCGATCGGCGGCGCGGTGACGTTGCTGGTAGCTGGGACGATCGGGCTCGCGGCCGTGGACATCAAGCGAGTGATCGCCTACTCGACGATGTCCCAGATCGGCTACATGATCATGGGCGTCTCGGTGGGCGCCTACAGCGCGGGGCTCTTTCACCTGATGACGCACGCGTTCTTCAAGGCGCTGCTGTTCATGGGCGCCGGCTCGCTGATCGGCGCGATGGGCGGCAACCAGTCGCTCGACCGAATGTCCGGGTTCCGCCGGGCGCTCCCGTTCACTTTCGCCTGCTTCATCATCGGCGGGCTCGCGCTGTCGGCGGTCCCGCCGTTCAGCGGCTTCTTCTCGAAGGACGACATCCTCGCCCAGATCGGGAGCCGCGGCGGTTGGTACTGGGCGCTCTACGTCGCCGGCTACCTCGGCGCGCTGCTGACCTCGCTCTACACATTCCGCATGATCTTCCGCGCCTTCCTCGGAGACCCATGCCCGGAAGCGAGTGAGCTGATCGAGCACGGCCATCTCTTCCACCCGGCGCAGCCGACCAACCCGGCCAACGGCGAGGTCGAGGACACCGAAGTCGGCTTCCCGGGCCCCGACCACGTGATCGCCGAGCGCGCGCGGGCGATGCAACTGGCGATGGGGCTGCTCGCCCTACTCGCGGTGCTTGGCGGAGTCGTCGGCATACCCAAGACGACGACCTGGCTCGAGAAGTTCCTCGCGCCGACGTTTGCCAACTCGACGCTCCACCTGAACCCCTCGAACACGCTGGTCTACGTCGGCCTCGTCCTCGGCACAGTGATCGGGCTGCTCGGCATCGCCATCGCCTGGTTCGTCTGGGTCGCGCGCCCCGGGCTGGCACCGGCGGTCGCGAAGCGCCTGCGATTCCTCGACCGCCTGTTCGAGAACAAGTGGTACTTCGATGAGCTGATCGACGCCGTCGTCGTGAGGCCGGCGGCCTGGTTCGGGCGCTTCGCGCAGGGCACGTTCGAGCGGCTGTTCGTCAACGGAACGCTGATCGGCGGCACGACCGCCGTTGTGCGGGCCGGCTCGGCCGCGGTGCGCTCAGCCGAGAGCGGCTTCGTCCGCTACTACGCCGCGCTTCTCGTCGTCGGCTTGACGGCCGTCGGTCTCTACTTCCTGATCCAGAGCTAGCAGGCGAGGAAATGCTCTCCATCCTGATCTGGCTCCCCGCCGCGGCCGCTCTCGTCGGCGCCCTGATCCCGCATCGACGCGCACCCGGCCTGCTCGCGCTGGGTGGCGCGCTCGGCTCACTCGGGATCACGATCGCCCTGATTGCCGGCTACAGCGGGCAGCGCACGGGACTGACCCACGTCACCAACGTCGTCTGGATCCGCTCACTCGGGATCCACTACTCGCTCGGCGTCGACGGGCTCAACCTGTTCCTGGTTGCGATGACCACCTTCGCGTTCGCGCTCGCAATCGGCGCCGCGAGCATCCGCGACTGGCCGCGACCGCGCGTCTTCTTCGCGCTCTTTGCGCTCGCTGAGTCGGCCGTGCTCGGCACGTTCCTGGCCCAGGATCTGGCGCTGTTCGTGGCCTTCTTCGACCTGATGCTGATCCCGTTCTACCTGCTGCTCGGAGTCTGGGGTGGTCCGAACCGGATCGCCGCCACGTTGAAGCTCGTGATCTACACGTTCGCCGGCTCGCTGCTGATGCTCGCTGCGGCGATCGCGCTCGCGGTCCTCACCTCCGAGCACACGGGCCATCCGCTGAGCTTCGCGCTGTCGACGCTCGCGGCCTCACCGCTGCACAAGGGTCCGCAGGAGTGGATCTTCCTGCTGTTCGCGGCGGCGTTCCTGGTCAAGATGCCGGCCTTCCCGCTGCACGGCTGGATGCCGGACGCCTACCGCGAGATGCCAATCGAGGTGCTCGCGGTGTTCAGCGGCGTGCTTTCGAAGGTCGGTGCCTACGGCTTCCTGCGGATCGTGCTGCCAATCATGCCCGCGGCCGCAGTCCACTTCCAGACGCTGATCCTGCTGATGTCGCTCGCGTCGATCATCTACGGCTCGGCGATGGCCTACACGCAGACCAACGTGCGGCTGATCGCCGGCTACTCGTCGATCGCCCAACTCGGCTTCATCACGCTCGGGATCTTTGCTTTCGCGCCGCAGGGCGCGCAGGGGGCGGTGCTGCAGATGGTCAACCACGGCATCGTCGTCGCGCCGCTTTTCCTGATCATCGGCCTGATCGCAGTGCGCGCGGGCGGCTCTGAGGACATCCGCGAGATGGGCGGTATCGCGATGCGCGCGCCGATCCTCGCGACGTTCTTCCTGATCGTCGCGTTCGCGACGCTGGCGATGCCCGGCTCGGGCAACTTCGTCGGCGAGTTTCTGATCCTGCTCGGCCTGTTCAAGACCAAGATGGTGATCTCGGTCATCGCGTTCACGGGCGTCGTGATGGCGAGCGTCTACGCGCTGCGCGTCTTCATCCGCACGATGCACAACCGCACAGGGCCGCGGGTGCAGTCGCGTGAGATAAGCGTCCGCGAGGGGCTCGCGCTGGTGCCGTTCCTGCTCGCGATCGCGCTTTTCGCGGTCTACCCACAGATCCAGCTCGGACGCAGCGAGAAGTCGGTGACCGCTTCGATCGTTCACGAGCAGGCGCTGACCGGCTCGACCTCGAACACGTTGGCCAGCGTGATGCGGAAATGATCGCTGCCGCGGTCCACCTCCACGGTCCGTACATCAACTGGGCGGCGCTTTCGCCGATCTCGGCGCTCCTCGTCGGCTCGGTCGTTGTGTTGCTCGTCGGGCTCCTGCGGCCCCGCTTCATTCGCGAGCAGATCGTGCCGGCACTGACGATCGCGGCGCTCGGCGCGACGATCGGCCTGACGATCTGGCAGTGGCACGCCGACACCGCGGTGATCAGCGGCGCGCTCGCGATCGACAACCTGGCCCTGATCATGACGCTGATCTTCGCGACCGCGGGGATTGCCGCGACGCTGCTGTCCTGGCGCTCCGTCGCGCCACGAGCGTCAGCGCACGGCGACTTCTACGCGCTGATGCTCGGCTCGATCACCGGCATGGTGGTGCTCGTCAGCGCGCAGAACCTCGTCACGCTGTTCGTCGGCCTCGAGCTGCTGTCGATCCCGCTGTACGTGCTCTGCGCGACCGAGATGCACCGCGCCGCCTCACTCGAGTCGGGACTCAAGTACCTGATCATCGGCTCCGTCGGTTCGGCGACGCTGGTCTACGGGCTGGCGCTGATCTACGGCGCAACGGGCGCCACCGACTTCAGCGCAATCGCGAGCTCGATCAACCACGGACACAGCTCGGACACGTTGCTGCTGACCGGCGTGGCGCTGGTCGTCGTCGGTCTCTGCTTCAAGGCCTCGATCGCTCCGTTCCACCAGTGGACGCCCGACGTCTACGAGGGCGCACCGACCCCGGTGACGGCGTTCATGGCGGTCGCCACGAAGGCGGCGGCGTTCGGCGTGCTGCTGCGCGTTCTCGACGTCATGCTGATCGGTGAGCGCACGAACTGGAAACCAGCGCTCGCGGCGCTCGCGGCGCTGACGATCATCGTCGGCAACGTCGGTGCCCTCGGCCAGGCTTCGCTGAAGCGGATGCTCGCCTACTCCTCGGTCGCCCAGGCCGGCTACATTCTCGCCGGAGTCGCCGTCGCCACGGAGCTCGGCGCGCGCGCCACGCTGCTCTACCTGATCGTCTACCTGCTGATGAACATCGCCGCGTTCGCGGTGATCATCTCGCGCGAGCGCGCGACGCCCTACGGCGACGACATCGATTCGGTCGCGGGGCTCGGGAGCGAGAATCCGCTGCTCGCCTGGCCGCTGACGATCGCGATGCTGGCGCTGGCGGGAATCCCGGCGACCGCCGGCTTCATCGGCAAGTTCTTCCTGATCGACGCGCTCGTGAAGGGCGGCTACACGTGGCTCGCGATCGTGCTCGTCGTCGGCTCGGTGATCTCACTCGCCTACTACCTGCGCGTGATCGCCGCCGTCTGGATGCGCCCGGCGCCTGGGCCGAGCATGGCCGCCGCGGCGGGCCTGCCGGTGATCGCCGGCGGCTCTCCCGAAGCCGACCGCGTCACGGGGGCCGAGATCGAGCTGACGGTCGTCGCGGTCGTCTTTGCCGCGGCGACGGTCTTCTTCGGCATCGTGCCGCAGCCTCTGTTCGATCTCGTCCAGCACGCCGCGCAGACGCTCAGCGGCGCCCTGTAGCCGTGGCCCGTCCCGGGCCACGGCTTCCGACGCGAACGCTACGATCGCCGGCCCATGCATGAGACGTCGCCCACCGTCTTTCTGATCGCGCGGCCATCCGTCGACCTCGAGGCGATGCGCGCCTACCTCGAGGACGTCGGCGGGGCTTCCTGGCTCGACCGCCAGCTCGAGGAGTCCGGCGGCGCCCCCAACAGTGCCGAGCTGCTGGTCGAGTTCTGCGGCCGCGCCTGCTACCGCAGCTGGGAGCCGGGTCTCAACGTCAACGTCACACGGGTTCGCACGGATCGGCGCGAATACCACGAGAACATCCTCCGCAGCGCGCACGGCAGCGTGCTCGAGCACGCCAACTTCAGCTTCGCGCTGCGCAACGTGAGCCGCACTTTTACGCACGAGCTCGTCAGACACCGCGCCGGCTCTGCCTTCAGCCAGGAGAGCTTGCGCTACGTGCGCTTGACCGACATCGGCTTCCGCGTTCCGCCCGCGCTCGCGCCGCTGCGCGAGCGCGCACTGGAAATCGTCGAGCGGCTCGAGGAGTTTCAGCGGGAGGCCGCGGGGCAGCTGGGCCTCGACGAGGAGGGCGTCCCATTCGCCGTCAAGAAGGAGGTGACCTCGGCACTGCGCCGTCTGGCGCCGATCGGCCTGTCGACCGACATCATCTGGACTGCCAATGTCCGCACCCTCCGCCACGTGATCGAGATGCGTACCGCCGGTGGCGCCGAGGAGGAGCTTCGCGTGGTCTTCGACGAGATCGCCCGGCTCGCCCAGCGCGAAGCGCCGCTCCTCTTCCAGGACTTCGCCCGCCAGGACGACGGGAGCTGGGTTCCGGCCTACCGCAAGGTCTGAGCCTTAGAACCGCATCGGCAGACCAGGACGCCGGGGGCTCCCTTACAGGAGCCCCCGGGACCCGTAGTCCTGACTAGTCCTCCTCGGAGGTGGCGATCCTCTGGCCGAGCATTTCGACCACGGCGGGATCGCGCAGCGTCGTGACGTCGCCGAGCGCGCGGCCCTCGGCGATATCGCGCAGCAGCCGGCGCATGATCTTGCCCGAGCGCGTCTTCGGCAGATCGTCGGCCCAGATGATCCGCTTGGGCCGGGCGAACTTGCCGATCCGCACCGCGACCGTCTCGCGAATGCCTGCCTCGAGCTCCTCGGTGCCTTCGGTCGTGCCCTGCAGCGTGACGAACGCGCAGATCGCCTGGCCGGTCAGCTCGTCCGACTGGCCGATGACCGCGGCCTCCGCGACTGCCTCGTGAGCGACGATCGCCGACTCGACCTCGGCCGTCGAGAGACGGTGCCCCGAGACGTTGACGACGTCATCGATGCGACCTATGACCCAAATGTAGCCGTCCTTATCGCGCCGGGCGGCGTCCCCAACGAGGTAGACCTCCTTGCCGAAACGCTTGAAGTACGTCTCGACGAAGCGGTCGTCGTCCTTGTAGAGGGTGCGCAGCATCGACGGCCAGGGGCGTGTCAGAACGAGCAAACCCTGCCCCTCCTTGATTGTCTTGCCCTCGTGCTCGTCGACCACGTCGGCCTTGATCCCGGGGAACGGCGTCGTCGCCGAGCCCGGCTTGGTCGCGGTGATGCCGGGGAGCGGCGTGATCATGATGCAGCCGGTCTCGGTCTGCCACCAGGTATCGACGATCGGGCAGCGCTCGCCGCCGATGACCTTGTGGTACCACAGCCAGGCCTTCGGGTTGATCGGCTCACCGACCGNNGTCGGCGCGGTGTAGAAGATCGTCACGCCGTACTTCTCGATGATCTCCCACCAGATGCCCTTGTGCGGGTAGTCCGGCGCACCCTCGTACATCACCGCCGTCGCGCCGTTTGCGAGCGGCCCGTAGACGATGTAGGAGTGGCCCGTCACCCACCCGACGTCGGCGGCGCACCAGTACACGTCGTCTTCCGCGTGGAGGTCGAACACGTAGCGGTGCGTGGCGGTGACGCCGGTCAGGTAGCCGCCGGAGGTATGGAGAATGCCTTTCGGTTTGGCCGTCGAGCCGCTCGTGTACAGGATGTAGAGCGGGTCCTCGGCATCCATCGGCTCCGCGGGGCACTTGGCCTCCGCGGCCTCCATGATCTCGTGATACCAGACGTCGCGGCCGGGGCGCATCTCGCACTCGCTTCCCTTCGAAGCGATCACGATGATGTGCTCGAGCGACTCGAGGTCACCCATCACGAGGTCCACCGCCTGCTTGATCGGGGCGATCGTGCCCTTGCGTGACGCGCCATCGACGGTGATCAGCGCCTTCGCCTCGGAGAACTCCATCCGCTCGCGAACCGCCTCCGGCGAAAAGCCGCCAAAGACGACGTTGTGCGGCGCGCCGATTCGTGCGCAGGCGAGCATCGCCACGGCCACCTCGGGAATCATCGGCAGATAGATGCCGACGACATCGCCCTTCTTGACGCCAAGGTTCTTCAACGCGTTGGCGAAGCGCTCGACGTCGGCGAGCAGATCCGCATACGTGACCTTGCGCTCCGTGCCGTCCTCGCCCAGCCAATTGAACGCAACCTTGTCGCCGCGGCCAGCTTCGACGTGCCGGTCGAGGCAGTTGTATGAGACGTTCAGCTTGCCGCCGACGAACCACTTGTAGAACGGCGGATTCGAGTCGTCGAGCACTGTGTCCCACTTCTTGAACCAGTGGAGCTGCTCGGCCTGGCGTACCCACCAGCCCTGCCAGTCGCTCTCCGCCTCTTCATAGATCTTTGGGTCGCTCAGCAACGCCCGCTTGACGAAGTCCGCCGGCGGGGAAAAGCGTTCGATGTCGAGCAACGACGCGAGCTCGCGGTCGAGCTCGGGATCGCTCGTATCGGACTGAGTCTGGTCAGTCGCCATCTCCACTCACCTCACTTTGCATTCGGGGTGACCGGGCCGGCGGCGCAACATCCTGGCGCCGCCGGCCGCGGCCGTACGTCCGTGCGCTTACTTGTTCAACGGGTACAGCGGCACAACGACCTTGCGGAAAGTGCTGTTGATGACCGCGCCAGCCGACGCGTACCACGCTGCTATCGCCGTAGCGATGCCGAAATAACCACCGGCATGGTGCAGGCTCGTGCTGCCGCCGCCGTCCTGGCCCAGTGCGAGCAGGACGAACGTGATCGTCAACAGGACGAAAACGAGCAACACGGCGCCGCTCACCCTGAGCGCGCCGATCGTCATGTAGGCCGTGAAGATCGCCCACGCCCAAAAGAACAGACCGAGCCCGTGGGCGCTGATTGCGCCGGCGTCTCCGCTGGCGATCAGGAAAAACGCGATCCAGAACGCGCCATACGACGAGAATGCAACCGCCCCGAACGTGTTACCAGCGCGGAACTCCCACATCCCCGCCAGCAGCTGAACGGCGCCACCGTAAGCAAACGCGAGCGCTACCGCGCCGCCTGTCGATGTCACGCCAACGAGGTTGGAGTTGACCATCGACAGGATGAACGTCGTCATCGCGAAGCCGGCGAGACCCAGGGGTGCTGGGTTCGCGGGGCTCCACGACGAGCCGCCTGATCCTTCCATATTTGCTCCTCTCCTAAGCCGCTCGGCGAGCCGCGCGGCTCTATTGCGCGGATCCACGGGAGACCCGCCATTGAAACGGGATGAGCATAACCCGCTCGGAGCGAGAAAACAGAAATTTTTTGACGCGTCCGCGGCAGCGCGTGCCGGGGCGAGCGCGCGCGCTTAGGCGCGCCGGCGCCGCTTGCGCTTTTTCGACGCGGCCGGCGACGGGGCCGGCGGGGGCGTCGGCGCGGGCGCCAGTGTCGCGGGCTGCGCATCACGTCGCCGGCCAGCGCCTCCAGCACGGGCGCCGGCGCGCTGCTGCTGGCGTTGGTTGACCCACGGAATCGCGTCGCCGGCAGCCCAGGCCGGCGGCCGCACCATCCCGCCGATCTCGAGCAGCAGCATCCCGAACCCGAGCAGGAAGAGGAACTGAATCAGCGGCAGCGGGACGATCGGGATGATGAAGAGCACACCGCCGACGATGCCGAGGTAGCCGAGCGGCTTGGTCAGCAGGCCGGCGCGCATGGCGCGCAGCGCTATCAGCACGAAGGCCACCGCGAGCGCCAAGTATCCGAGCAGGTAGAGGATGTCGAAAATGCCGCGGAAGGCACCGCCGGTCGCGGCGTTATACGCAGCTGTGTTCTGCACCGCGTGGGTCACGAGCTTGTGTGCGCCGATCGAGTCCGACACGGCCAGCACGACCGCGGCGACGGCAGTCGTCGGCGGAGCGAACGTGATCACGACGCGCATGATGCTCGAGGCCTTGCCGCCCCGGGCAACCTCGGCGTCGCGCAGGTAGCGGAGCGGCCAGACCATCAGCGCGAGGCCGGCTGCGGCCACGATCCAGGCGATGATGTTCAGCACCGCGTGCTTGTCGAGATAGCGCTCGTCAACGACGCGGGGGTCGATGGCGGCGGCCTTCGCCCCGTGGAGCGCCGGCGCGAGACCTTGCAACAGTCCGGTTTGCGGCTCCTTCGAGCTGATCAAGACGAGGATGAGCAGCTGCCCGATCAGGTAGAGCACGCCGGCTGCGATCGCGAGCTGACCGACGCGCCGGCGCTGAGCGCCCTCTATCTCGAGCTGGCGCTCGCGGTCATCCATGATGGCGGCAGTCTAACTGGACGCTTCGCACCAGGCGGGCGCGGTAGGCTTGGACGATGGAAGGCTTCGGTGGGCTGTTCGGCGACCCCGACGAGCTGCAGCGGCGGATGGCCGAGTTCGCGGACCAGATGCAGGGTCAGCAGCGCTTGGCCTGGGCGGACAACGCGATCAAGCTGGCGGTCGACATGACCGTGGCGGCGATCAACCGCGTCAACGTCCAGGGCAACGCGGAGGAACAGGCGCAGCAGATTCGCTCGGTGATGGCGGTCGTGTTTCCCGAGGCGGTCACGCTCGTGCGCGAGGCGCGTTCAGGACTGCAGTAGAGCCCTCAGACGTCGGCCTCGCTACCGAACTCATCGTCATCGAGCTCGTCTTCGTCTTCCTCGACCTCGAGCTCGTCGACATCGTCGAGCTCGCTCAGGTCGTCGTCGTCGTCGCCGCCGAACGGCACCTCGTCGTCTTCGTCCAGCTCGCCGCGCAGCCGGGCGAGCGTCGCTATCCCAAAGCCGGCTGTCAGCGTGGCTTGGTGGCGGCGCGCCGGCCGGTCGGTGAGCGAAGGCAACGTGATCATCGACATCTCAGTCTCCTTTCCTTGGTGTCTCCCCTCCCTGAGCTCATCGCATCGGCGATGTGGCCTCAGGAGTTGGCCTGAACGCTAATGGGCGCGGCGGGAGATTGCCGAGCCGCGCCGCCTAGGCGATTTGTCGAAGCTTTGGGAAGGCCCCCCGGGCAATGCCGATGTGACTCCTATGAACCTCGGCCTACCACGGCTGCGGGCGCACGCTACGGCGATGCTGCTGGCTGCGAGCGCTGCCCTCGCCGGGGCCGGCGCAACCGGGACTGCTAGCGGGCACCACGCAGTGCTCGTGCCGCTGAGCGCCTGCGCCATGGCGCTCGTGGGCGCCGTAATCACGTGGTGCTGGGGCGAACCCTTCGCCGAGCTGACACTCGCCGGGCTCGTTGCGACGGTGACAGTGCTCGTAACGCTGACGGCGGCGGTCAGCAACACCGGCACGACGGGCGACGTCCTGCTGTTCCTGCTGCCGGTCGTGTTCGCCGCGTGCTTCCTGCCGATCCCGCTCGCGCTCGGATCGCTCGTCGTGTGCTCAGGCGCCTGCGCCTGGCTGTTCAGCCGCCACCTGAGCGGCGTTTCGGCGATCGCGTGGTGGACGAGTGCGACGCTCGTGCTGGCAAGCTCGACGACGACGGTTGCAGTGCTTCGGCGCGAGCTGAGTGCCACGATGCTCGAGCTTGCCGGCCTGGCACGCCGCGATCCGCTCACCGGACTGCTCAACCGTCGCAGCTTCGACCAGGCGCTGGCGACTGAGCTCGAGCGCTGCGTGCGAAGCGGCGGAACGTGTTCTCTGCTGATGTGCGATCTCGATCACTTCAAGGCGATCAACGACTTGCACGGCCATGCGACCGGCGACGCCGTCCTCGAACGTGTCGCGGGCGACCTCCTCGCAGGCGTGCGGGCAATCGACACCGTTGCGCGGGTCGGCGGCGAGGAGCTGGCGCTGCTCTTGGTCGACTGCCCGAGAGGAACCGCCAAGCGTGTCGCCGAGCGTCTGCGCCGGCAGGTCGCGGGCGAGCGGCTTGATGCGCCGTCCGTGACGATCTCGATCGGCATCGCCGACAGCTCGCTGGCGGCCGGTTCTGAAGAGCTTCTCGCTTACGCCGACCGCGCGCTCTACGCGGCGAAGCGAGCGGGACGTAACCGCGTCTGCTGGGCGACCGCCCCGCCGGAGCAGTCCCTCGAGCTCGCCGCGTAGGTGGCTCAGGCCGCCGCGTCGAGCTCCGCGAGCGCGGCGAGCACCTCGTCGTCGTGAGTCTTCGGTGTGACCTTCGGGATGACGTGCGCCACGACGCCCTCGCCGTCGATGATGAAGGTCGCCCTCTGCATCCCCCAATACGTTCGGCCGTACATCGACTTCTCGACCCAGACGCCGTAGGCATCGGCAGTGGCGTGCTCGGGATCGGAGAGCAGCGGGAACCCCAGCGCGTGCTTGTCGGCGAACTTCCGGATCGCCTTGACGGGATCTGGCGAGACGCCGAGCACGACGGCGTGGGCGGCAGCGTAGTCGGCGCGGTGGTCGCGGACGCCGCAAGCCTGGGTCGTGCAGCCAGCCGTGTCGGCCTTGGGATAGAAGTAGAGAACGACCGGCTTGCCACGCAATTCCGACAGGCGGACCGGCTGGCCATCCTGGTCCAGCAGCTCGAACTCGGGGGCCGGGTAGCCGGGCTCGATCACCGTCGGATCGTAGCGGCCGCGCGCCGCCGCTACTTGAGGAGCCGTGACAGGCGGCGGTCCTTGAGCACGCGCCCGTCGGTCTGGCAGAAGGGGCAGTAGCTCATCACGTAATCCTCGAAGCTGACCGACTCGAGCGTCGTCTGGCAGCGCGGGCACGGCTCGCCGGCATGGCGGTGCACGAGCAACGGCAGCGGCAGCTTGTCGGGGAGGGGCAGCGTGAGCGTCCGCTCGTAGTGCTCGAGCGCGCCACCGAGCGTTGTGCGAATCGCGCTGGCCAGCGTCTCGACCTCCGTGGCATCGAGATCGGCCCCGCGCTTGAACGGCGAGATCCGGGCGGTCCAGAGGATCTCGTCGACCCATGAGCGGCCAATGCCGGCGATCACGTGCTGGTCGCGCAGCGACGCATAGAGCGGTCGCGGCTGGGCGAGGCGCTCACCGAGATCGCTCGGCGGCTCGGGCCACGCGTCCGGCCCAAGACGCGCCAGCGCCGGGTCGCTCGCGAGCGCGTCGTCCTCCAGCAGCTTCGCCCAGGCCGCCTGCTTCGTGCCGAACTCGCGCAGGCGCAGCTCGCGGCCATCCGCCAGGCGGACGAGCAGCCGCGAGGTGCGGTCGCGCGGGCTCGCGCGACCGTCGTAGAGCTGCAATCGGCCCGCCGACATGAGGTGGAGTAGGAGTGCGAGCCCGCCGTCGAACTCGACGATGAGCTGCTTGCCCCGGCGGCGAACGCGCCTCAGCGCGCGTCCCTCGAGCGCCGACAGCGGCGGCGCAAATGTCTTCAGCGTGTTGAGACCAGGCGCCAGCGCCGACTCGACGCTGGCGCCACTCAGCGCGGCGTCGAGCAGGCGTGCGGTCAGCTCGACCTCGGGCAGCTCAGGCATGCCTTCAGGGTACGCCAGCCGCAGGCCCGGACCGCTGGCGTCGTCGACCCCAGTGCCGGCTAGCTCTGGGGCTTTGGATTCCCGCTGACGTAGGCGCGCACCGGGGGGCCGACGTACACGGTGCCGCTCGGCGACGTCCACTGGACGCGCCAGATGCGCTGCTTGTCGAAGGAGCCGCCGGCAGTCCAGTAGCCGTTCGCGTTGGTCTGCGCGGTCAGCAGCTGCTGCCAGCTGTTGCCGTTGTTGTCGGAGTACTGCAGAACGACCGCGCTCGCGGCCGTAGCCGGGCGCACGAGACCCCAGAAAGCGACTTGCGATCCGCCTTTCAAGCTGACCGTCAGGGGCAGGCGATAGCCGTCGTAGAGCGGCTTGGGCTTGCCGCCCACGTAGACGAGCCCGGTCTGGAAGCTCCCCTCGCCCGGATCGGGATCGTCGCTCAGCAGGTACTGGGAGAAGGAGACCACGTCGGGGTCGTTCCAGGCGGTCCGCTCGGCGATCGCGTCGTACTCCGCCTGCTTGGCAACCGCGACGCCGAGGTCGCGGTTGGGGTAGCTCTGGACGCCGAACTCGGTGATGTAAATCGGCGTGCTCCTCGGGATTGCGTGCGCGTCGGCGGCGAGCCGGAGTGCGGTCTGAAGCTGGCCAAGTGTCGCGATCGTCACGTCGTCGGCACCGTCGAGGTCGCTCGGAGGCTTCCAGAACGGGCCCTGCTCCTGGTCGTAGGGATGCTGAGCGTAGCCCGCGGTCGGCAGCGTGCCGCAGCTGCTCGCCTTGACGTAGTGCGAGTTGAGGCAGAGCACGCCCCGGAGGAAGGCGAGTGGCGGTGAGATGTCGACCGCTTTCACGCCGAGCGGCGAAGTCTCGCCCATCAGGACCTTCGTGCCGGCGAAGTTGCCCGACGCTTTGAGGCCAGCGTAGCCGTCGAGAAACAGCTTGCGGTAAATGACGGCAGATTCGAGCGTCTTGTGCGGGTTGCCGTCGAGGTACTGAGGCTCCAGCTCCTGCGTCTGGTTAGGCTCGTTCCAGATCGAATACAGCTTGACGAAGCCACCGAACTCGCGACCGACCGCCTGCATGAACTGACCGTAGTCGCCCGGGTTGGGATCGGTCACCAATTCCCTCGGCGTGTACTTCGTCTTCGAGCACTCAGATGCCCAGCACGGCGCGTAGCCGGTCACCGTTAACAGCACCTTCCAGCCGAGCGCCTGGATCGCCTGGATCAGCGGCGCGTACTGACCCCAGTTGTAGTTCGCCGGATTCGTGAGGTTGAGCTTTGGCTGTTTCTTCGATCTGGGGGACGGCGCGACCTCGTCCCAGATCAGCTGAATCCGCACCGCATGCACGCCAAGGCTCTGTAGCTCGGCGATCGCCGCGGGCCGCGCCGCGGCGTTGAGCAACTGCTGCGGCGCCTCGAAGAAATCGATCTGATCGTGTGACGCGAAGGCTGATGGCGCGACGGCCAGCGAACCGCAGAAGGCCGCGAGGGCGCAGAGGAAGGCTGTGACCTTGGGTACGTGCACGATTAAAGCCTCGGCGGCGACGCACCGGTCGCGCCACCCTAACCTGAACCGCAACTGGGCGGCAAGGTTGCGTGCTTTAGCCAACTATTAAGCTGAATCACACGAACGCTCGCTGCAGGTTACGCGCGGCGGCCGTATAGCAATCGCACGATGCGGCTGAGCAGCCGGGTGCGTCTCGCTGAGAACGGATACATCTGCGGCTCGCGTCGTGGCATCCACCGCGGAGAAAGGACGATTGTCTGCGGCGTGGTGAACTTGCGAATTCCCTCAGCGCCGTGCCGAACGCCGATGCCTGATTCCTTGACGCCGCCCATCGGCGCGGCCAGCGCGAAATAGTTGACCGCCGCGTCGTCGACGCAGACCGCGCCGACCTGCAAACGGCGAGCGATGCGCTCACCCTCCTCGCCGTCGCGCGCGAACACCGAGGCTCCGAGGCCGTAGCGCGAGTCGTTGACGCGTAAGATCGCCTCCTCGGCATCGGCGACGCGCATCAGCGGCAGCGTCGGCCCGAAGGTCTCCTCGGTCATGCAGGTCATCGTGTGGTCGACGTCAACCAGCAGCGTCGGCTCGAAGAACCGCCCCGGCGGGTCGCCGCGCTTGCCGCCAACGACCACGCGTGCCCCCTTCGCGAGCGCATCGGCGACGTGAGCCTCGATGATGTCGAGCTGGCGCGCAGTCGTGATCGCCCCGACATCCACGCTCCCAGGCCCGGCCGGAGCGCCGCTGCGCAGCGCCGCGACCTTGCGCGTCAGCTTGTCGAGGAAGCGATCGTAGATCGCTTCCTCCGCGTAGACGCGCTCGATCGAGACGCAGGCCTGGCCGGCATTGGCCATCGCGTAGTAGACGGCGACGTTTGCCGCCCGCTCGAGATCCGCGCCGTCGAGCACGATCATCGCGTCCTTGCCACCAAGCTCAAGCGCGAACGGCGTCAGCGAGCGCGCAGCTCGCTCGGCGACATTGCGCCCGATCTCAGCCGAGCCGGTGAACATCACGAAGTCAACGAGATCTATGAGCCTGCCACCGGTCTCCCCGCCACCGGTCGCGAGGCCGAATACACCGTCGGGCACACCGCTCGTGGCGAGGCCCTCGGCGATCAGCAGCGAGGTCAGCGGCGTCAGCTCGGACGGTTTGAGGATCACGCTGTTGCCGGCCGCGAGCGCGGGGATGCAGTCGCCGAACGAGTTGATCAGTGGGTAGTTCCAAGGGCCGATCACGCCAACCACTCCGCGCGGCACGTAGCGCGTCACGATCCGGCGACCGAGCACGAGCGGCGTGCGCGCAAGGAAGCGTCGCTCGGCGAGGTAGCTCGGCGTCTCGCCGGCCCAGAAGGAGAGCGCGGCGAGACAGTAGGAGAGCTCGATGAGCTGCGCGTCCTCGTGCGTCTTTCCGGTTTCGCTGACGAGGGTCTCGACGACGCGATCAGACTGCGCCGCGAGCCATGAGCGCATCCGGGTGAGGATCTCGCAGCGGGCGGTGATGCCAAGCTCAGCCCAGGCGGGCTGAGCCGCGCGCGCACGAGCGACCAGCCCTTCGAGCTCTTCCGCCGTGGTCGCGGGAACGCTTGCGATGTGCTCGCCGGTGGCCGGGTTTCGCACGTCGAGCGCGCCGTCGACGCTCGCGCCGCCGCGCAGGTCGGCGGTCGCTCGTCCGGACACGGCCACTCGCGTCCTAGGACGCTGCGACGGTGACGCTCTCGATGCCGACCGCGGAGGTCGGGCGATCGCGGCCGTCGGTCGGGATCGCTTCGATCGCGTCGACGACGTCCATCCCGTCGCTGACGCGGCCGAACACGGTGTGCTTGCCGTCCAGCCAGGAGCACTCGTCGGCCGTGACGATGAAGAATTGTGATCCGTTGGTGTTCGGGCCGGCATTGGCCATCGCCAGCGCGCCGCGGACGACGCGGTGCTCGTTGAACTCGTCATCGAAGGTGTAGCCCGGTCCGCCGGTGCCGGTGCCCTGAGGACAGCCGGCCTGCAGCATGAAGCCGCGGATCACACGGTGGAAGGTCAGGCCGTCGTAGAAGCCGTCGTCGGCGAGCTTGCGGAAGTTCTCGACTGTCTTGGGGGCGTCGGCATCGAAGAGCTCGATGACGATCTCACCCTCGGAGGTGGCCATTTTTGCGACCGACATCGCTGCTGCTCCTCTGATCGGGTTCGGCGACAGCCCCATTCGGGACCGGGAGGCCAAGATAGCGCGTGGGCGCACCGCTCACGCCGCGGAGCAGCGCGAGCTGCCGGCTCTAGGAGCCAGCGCGCTCGAGCGCGAGGCGGTGGCCGCAGACCTCGACGCCGTCGGCACGCGCGATCACGAGGTCGGCCTCCGGCGCGGGGACGCTCAAAAGCGCGAAGCGCTCGAGCACCTTGACGTCGCTGACCGCTTCGCCGTCGAGCCCGGTTGCCCGTGTGACCGCGGCCACAAGGTCGGCCACAGCGATACCTGCCGCCCGGCCGCCGCTCGCGATGAGGCGCGCGCGAGGCTCATCGGCAGGACGTGTCACATGCGGCTTCTCATGCCGGCGCGGACGCGTCTCGAGCTTGGCCGGCACGGTGCTAGCGCCCGGCGACCAGGGCGCGATCGTCGTACCGATATGGCGCTCGATCGCCTCCATTTCGCGCTTCTGGCGGTCCTCGACGAAGGTGATCGCGCGGCCCGAGCGACCGACCCGCCCGGTCCGCCCGATGCGATGCACATATGTGTCGGGCGAGGTCGGCACGTCGAAGTTGATCACGTGCGTAACCGTTGAGATGTCGAGGCCGCGCGCCGCCACGTCGGTCGCCACGAGGATCGGCACGCGGCCCGCCTTGAAAGCGAGCATCACACCGTCGCGCTGGCCCTGGGTGAGGTCGCCGTGCAGGGCGCGCACATTCATGCCCTTGTCGCGTAGGGTGCGAAAAAGCTGGTCGCAGCGGATCTTCGTCCGGACGAAGACGATCGCCTGGTCCGGCTGCTCGGCGGCCAGGACCTCGACGAGCTTCGCGGCCTTCTCCCGCGTCTCGACCGGGAGCTGGAACTGCTCGACCGTGTCGATCGTCAACGTCGACGCCTCGACCGCGACGATCAGCGGGTCGTAGAGGTAGCGGTCGGCCAGTTGGCGGATCGGCGGCGGCATCGTGGCCGAGAAGAGCGCCGTCTGACGCCCTGAAGGCGTCGCGGCGAGAATCTTCTCGACGTCCTCGAGAAAGCCGAGGTCGAGCATCTCGTCTGCCTCGTCGAGGACGACGAAGCGGCAGTCGTGGAGGACGAGCGACGCACGCGAGACGAGATCAAGCACGCGACCGACCGTGCCGACGACGATTTGACCGCCGCCGCGGAGCTGCGCCTCCTGGTTGCGGATCGGCGCCCCGCCGAAGACCGCAACGACGTCGATGCCGCGCGTCGCAGCGTAAGCGCGAATCGCCTGCGTCACCTGGATGCAGAGCTCCCGCGTCGGCGTGAGCACGAGCGCCTGGACCTCCTCGAGTGCCGGGTCGACGTACTCGATGATCGGCAAGCCGAATGCGGCGGTCTTGCCGGTGCCGGTCTGTGCCTGCCCGATCACGTCGCGGCCGGCGAGCAACGGCGGAATCGCCTGCTCCTGAATCGGGCTTGGCGACTCGTAACCGACCTCACGGAGCGCAGCAAGCACCGGCTCGGACAGACCGAGCTCCTCGAATCCCTTCACACTCGCAGCTTAGGGCCTGGGCAACCGCGGCACGCAGCTCGCGGCTTGGAAGCGCTCAGAGTGTCAGGTCGAGCACGAGCTTTCCGGTGCTCGAGCGTGCGGCCAGGTCGATCTGCGCCTGGGCTGCCTGCGCCAGCGGGTAGACACCGCCGATCACCGCGCGGAGCGTGCCGGCGCTGAGCCGCGCGAACAGGTCCGCGAGCGCCTCTTCGAGCATTCCGGGACGCTCGAGGCAGTGCCAGATCCAGAAACCGACGACAGCTTGCGAATTGCGCAGGAGTTGACCGGTGCGGATCTGGTTTTGCTCGCGCGAGGCGATGCCGTAGATGACGATCCGCCCAAATGGGGCGAGCGCGGCGAGCGACTGCTCGAACACGGGACCGCCCGCCGAGTCGAAGATCACGTCGACCGGCCGCCCGTCGTTGGCAGCGAGGATCCGCTCGGTGAGACCGTCCGGTGCACCGAGCAGCGCCCGATCGGCGCCGAGCTCGCGTGCCAGTTCGAGCTTTGGCTCGGTCGAGGCGCTGGCGATGACGCGCGCGGCGCCGAGCGGGCGCGCGAGCTGGACCGCGAGCGAACCCACGCCCCCGCCAGCAGCGTGTATCACGACGCTCTCGCCGTCTCGGACTCGGCCGGCGGTGCGGTACAGATGCCAGGCCGTGCAGCCCTGCACGAGCATTGCCAGCGCCGCCGCATCCTCGACGCCGCCAGGCACCGGGAAGACGCGATCGCGGGCGGCGAGCGCATACTCGGCGTAGCCGCCATCGCCGCAGAGCGCGACGACCCGCTCACCGGTGTCCTCCCGGACACCTGCAACCTCGATCCCAGGGACCAGCGGCAGCGTCGTTCTCGCGACGTAGGAGTCGGTTCGGCGATGCGTGTCGGCGAAGTTGACGCCGGCCATCGCGACCCGGATCAGCACCTCGTCCGCGCTTGGACACGGCCGCTCGAGCTCAACCAGCTCCAGAACCTCGGGGCCGCCGAAGCGCGACATCTGAATCGCCCGCACGAGCGCGCAGCCTAGAACAAACACTGGCTCGCCCAGACGGCTAGCCTTCACCGGCTCAATGCCCGTCACCGTCGTCGGATCGATCGCCTTTGATGCAGTCAAGACCCCGTTCGGGGAGCACGAGCGGATGCTCGGCGGCGCCGCCGTGCATTTCGCGCTTGCCGCGTCATTCTTCGACGTCGTGCGGATCGTCGGTCCGGTGGGCGACGATTTTGGTGAGAGCGAGCTCGAGGTGCTGCGGCGTCGCGAGATCGACGTGTCGGGCATCGAGCACGTCCCGGGTGGGCGGACTTTCTTCTGGCGCGGCGAGTACGGCTGGGATCTGAACACCCGCGCGACGCTGGAAACCCAGCTCGGCGTGTTCGAACAGTTCGAGCCGAAGCTGTCGGCGGCAGCGCGCTCGAGCGACGTGGTTTTCCTCGCGAACATCCAACCGGACCTTCAGCTCGCGGTTCGTGCGCAATGCCAGGAGACGCGCTTTGCGGCGCTCGACTCGATGAACCTGTGGATCGAGGTCGCGCGCGACTCGCTGATCGAGGCGATCAACGCTGTCGATTGCCTGATCCTCAACGACGCCGAGCTGCGCCAGCTGGCGGGCAAGCCGAGCCTGGTCGGCGCCGCGCGCGAGGTTCTCTCGTGGGGCCCGCCCGGTCGGCGCGCGGTGGTCGCGAAGCTCGGCGAGTACGGCGCCGCGTTGATCACCGCAGACGACTACTTCTCGATCCCGGCGTTCCCGCTCGAGACGGTCGTCGATCCGACCGGCGCGGGTGACTCGTTCGCCGGCGGCTTCGTGGGCTACATCGCCGCCCAGGGCGGCGACAAGCCACTTACGCCCAATGTGCTGCGCCGCGCGATGGCCTACGGCACGGCAATCGCATCGTTCAACGTCCAGGAATTCGGCACCGAGCGCGTCGCGCGTCTGCGCATGGACGAGATCGATGAGCGCGTTGTCGATCTGCAACGGATGACCGCTTTCTCGACCAGCTAGACGTCGGGCGGGCCGCGACTGGCGGCGCGGCCGGACGGGTAGTAGCATCGATGCACAGCATGACTTGGACCTATGTCTGGCTGATTCTGCTGCTCAAGGTTCCGGCCGTTGGGTTCATCTGGCTCGTCTGGCGCGCGCTGCGCCAGCGCAACGAGCTGCAGCCGCTGCCGGCGAGCGACGAAGGTGGCGGCAGCAAGCTGCGCTTCGAGCCTCATCCGCGCCCGCGCGTGCCTCGCAGGCCGCGCCGCGGACCGCACGGTGCGGCCCCCCTGCCGGCGCCGAGCCGCGTCCGCCGCGTGAACGCCCGGGCCTGCAAGGTCGGAGGCTGATCACATGCCGGACGTGAGTGCGCCGGTGACGCTGTCATCGGTGCTATCTGACGGCACGATCCGCCGGCTCGTCGAGGACGGCACGATCACGATCGACCCCTGGGATCCCTCGCTCGTCCAACCAGCGAGCGTCGACCTCCGCCTCGGCAACAGCTTCCGCGTCTTCCACAACCACCGCGCGTCGGCGATCGACCTGCGCGAGCCGCCGCGCAACCTCACAGAGCCGCACCTGATCGGAGCCGACGAGCCGTTCGTGATCCACCCCGGCGAGTTCTGTCTCGGAACGACACTCGAAACAGTCACCCTGCCGGACCACATCGTCGCGCGGATCGAGGGGAAGTCCTCACTCGGCCGCCTCGGATTGATCGTCCACGCCACCGCCGGCTTCTGCGACCCTGGCTGGCACGGGACGCTGACGCTCGAGCTGAATAACCTGACGCGTGTACCGATCAAGCTGTGGGCCGGGCTCCCGATCGCGCAGCTCTCTTTCATGGCACTCGACGCTCCTGCCGAGCGACCTTACGGCCACGCCGAGCTCGGAAGTCACTATCAGGGGCAACTGGACGCCACGCCCAGCCGTTATGGCGATGCCGCGAGCGGTGGGCCGGACGGCGATAATCCTTTGGACAGCGACGCCAGATTGGGACGGTGACTGACGATGAGCACGGAGCCAGAGACGGCAAGTACCCCGGTAGCCGAGGCCAATGGCACTGCCGGTGACACGCTCAGCATCACCGATAGCCGAACCGGTGCTAGCTACGAGATCCCGATCAGGGACGGTGCGGTTCGCTCACTCGACCTGCGCCAGATCAAGGTCGACGACGACGACTTCGGGCTGCTCGCATACGACCCGGCGTTCATGAACACCGCGTCGTGCCGTAGCGCCGTCACCTACCTCGATGGTGACCTCGGCGTGCTCGAATACCGCGGCTACCCGATCGAGCAGCTGGCCGAGCACTCGAGCTACCTCGAGGTCGCCTTTCTGCTCGTACACGGCGAGCTTCCGCGGACGGACGAGCTCGACGCCTGGGTGTACGACATCAAGATGCACACCTTCGTCCACGAGAACCTCAAGAGCTTCATCCAGGGTTTTCGCCACGATGCGCACCCCATGGGCATGTTGCTCGGCGCCGTCGGCGCGCTGTCGACGTTCTACCCCGACGCGAACCAGATCCACGACCCGGACAACCGGGCAATCCAGACGATCCGGCTGATCGCCAAGATGCCGACGCTCGCGGCGTTTTCCTACCGCCACAACATGGGCCAGCCATACGTCTACCCGGACAACGACCTCGAGTATGCCGGGAACCTCCTCGGGATGCTCTACAAGATGACGGAGCTCAAGTATCAGCCGGATCCGCGGATCGCCAAGGCGCTCGATGTCCTCTTCATCCTTCACGCCGACCACGAGCAGAACTGCTCCACGACCGCCGTGCGCGCGATCGGCTCATCGCAGGTCGATCCCTACTCCGCGGTCGCCGGCGGCATCGCGGCGCTCTACGGCCCGTCGCACGGCGGAGCCAACGAAGAGGTGGTCCGGATGCTGATGCGGATCGGCTCGAACGAGAACATCCCGGACTTCATCGATGGCGTCAAGGCAGGTCGCGAGCGACTGATGGGCTTCGGCCATCGTGTCTACAAGAACTACGACCCGCGAGCGCGGATCATCAAGAAGGCCTGTGACGACGTGTTCGAAGTCACCGGCATCAACCCGCTGCTCGCCATCGCGACCGAGCTCGAGAAGATCGCGCTCGGCGACGACTACTTCGTATCGCGCCGGCTCTATCCGAACGTCGACTTCTATTCCGGCCTGATCTACCAGGCGCTCGGATTGCCGATGGCGATGTTCCCGGTGATGTTCGCGATCGGGCGCACGAGCGGCTGGATCGCTCAGTGGCTCGAGATGGTGCAGGATCCCGAGCAGAAGATCGCGCGTCCGCGCCAGATCTACACGGGCGAGCGCGGGCGCGACTACGTCCCGATCTCGCAGCGCGACTGAGCGCCGCTAAAGCACCAGCCCCGGGCCATTCTCGCGCAACCAGGCCGCGGGATCGCGCCATCCGGGAAAGCGACGCTCAAGCAGTGCCCAGAATTGCGCCGAGTGGTCCGCGATCTCGAGATGGCAGACCTCATGCCAGACGACGTAGTCGAGCACGCGCTCGGGGGCCAGCAGCAGACGCCAGTTGAAGCTCATTGCCCCGTCGCGTGCGCAGCTCGCCCAGCGCGTGCGCTGGTTGCGAATCGCGAGCACGCGGTAACGCGTGCCGGCGGCGGCGGTGGCCGCGTCGAGACGCGCGCCGATCTCGTCGCGCGCTGCGCGCCGGTACCAGCGCTCGATCGCTCCGCGGGCATGCTCGCCGGCCGGGATCAGCAGCACGCCGCCCTGACGATGGGCGCGCCGGCGCTCGGGCTCGCTGACAAGCGTCAGACGGTCGTCGAGGTACGGCAGCCATGAGCCGTCGCGCGCGACTCGTGCGCGAACGCGCGCCAGCTCGGCGAGGCGGCGCTCGATCCACGGCGAGAGCTCGGCGACCGCGGCCGCCGCCGCCCGCTCAGGCGCCCGCGGCGGCAGTACCACCTCGACGCCACGCTCGGGATCGACCCGTACGCGGACTTGTCGCGCGCGCGGCGCGCGACGGACGCTGTAGCTGAACTTCTCGGGCATCGGCGGGGACGCTACCCGGATCGCGCGACACGCCTCAGGATCGCGCTGTCTCCCAGGGGCGCAGGAGCCGCAGCGCGGAGAGGATCGCGCGCGTGGCCGGCGAGCGGTTCAGCGTATAGAAGTGGATTCCGGGCGCGCCCGCCGCCAGCAGCTCCGCGCACTGCAACGTTGCGTAGGCAACGCCGAGGTCGGCCACCGCTTCGAGGTCATCGCCGCGGGCGTCCAGCTCGCGCAGCAGATTCGGCGGAATCGTGATGCCCCCGATTGCGGTGAACCGCTTGATCTGATCCGCCCGCGTGATCGGCATGATCCCGGGAACTATCGGCACCGTGATGCCGGCGCCGCGCGCACGGCGCTCGAAGTCGAAGAAGGCCGCGTTTGAGAAGAACAGGTTCGTGATCAGCACGCTGACGCCGGCCTCTACCTTGCGGCAGAGATGAGCGAGATCGCTCTCGGCGTCGGGAGCCTCCGGGTGCGTCTCCGGGTAGCACGCGGCAACCGTGCAGAGGTCGTAGTCCGAGCGGATCATCTCGACCAGGTCGCTGGCGTGGGCAAAGCCACCATCGAGCGCGGCGAATGCCTCGCCGCTTGGCGGATCTCCGCGCAGGGCGAGGACATTCTCGAGACCGCTGTTGCGCAGCAGGTCAAGCGCCGTGCGCAGCTCGGTGCGCGTCGCGCCGGCGCATGTGAAATGGGCGGCGGCCTCAAAGTCGTTGTCAGCCCGGATCCGTCGTACCAGCTCGATCGTCTCGGCCTGGGTCGAGGCACCGGTCTTGGTAACGGACACAAACGCCGGCTCGAGGGCGCGCAGTGCCCTGACAGCGGCGTCGAGGTTACGCGCGCCCTGCTCCGTCTTTGGCGGGAAGAATTCGAACGAGAACACCGGCTCCGTCCGCGTGGCAAGCATCTGGTCGATTCGCACAGCAGCAATTATCCAGAGGCGGCCGCCGGCACGACATAGACTGGCCGCGATGGGGCGCCGTCAGCGACAGCGTGGCCACGCCGCAGTGCAAGCCGAGTCGGCCGAGTACCGCGACACGTCGGGCAACACGCTCGTGCTGCGCGGAGCCCTGACGGCGTCGACGCGTGCGAGCTATGCCCGCGTCGCGCGCGGCTCGGACCTGCCACCCGGCGCAAGTCGCGAAGACGCTTGGCAGCGGGCGGTGGAGTTCCTCTTCGAGCGCCTGGCGGTCAGCTGGACGATCGCCGGCGCACCGGCCCTGAGCGCTCAACGCGAATTGCTCGGGCGTCTGCGCGCGGCAAGTCCCGAGGAGCGAAGCTGGGTACGGAATTGCTTGCGCGAGCACTGCGCCGAGCACTTTCCCGACGTCGACGCGCCCTAGTCACGCCCCGCTCAGCGCTTGTTGCGTCGGCCAGGCCGCGCTATCGCTACTGTGCGCCTCGCAATGCGCCGCACGAAGATAGTCGCCACGATCGGTCCCGCCTCCCGGGAGCCTGAGGTTCTGCTCCAGCTCGTCGAGGCGGGTATGGACGTGGCGCGCCTCAACTACTCCCACGGATCGCTCGACGAGCACGCGGAGACGGCGCAGCGCGTGCGCGACGCGTCCAGCCGGGCTGGACACCCGGTCGCGATCCTGCAGGACCTACCGGGGCCGAAGCTGCGGATCGGAGCGCTCAAGGACGGCGTCGCCGAGCTGAACCCTGGCGACAGCGTGACCTTCGACTGCGGCTCCGAAACCGTCGGCGACGCCTCGCGCATGTCGGTCACGTGGAAGGGCCTGGCTGACGCGCTCGAGCCCAACGAGATCCTCTACCTCGCGGACGGCTCGATTCGCCTGCGCGTGCGCGCCACCCGGCCGGGAGACCACGAGCTCGACGCGGTGGTCGAGGTCGGCGGGCTCGTGGCGTCGCGACAGGGGCTGAACATCCCCGGTCCGGCGGTTGGTCTGCCGGCGGTCCCCGAGGAGGACCTTGCGCTGCTCGCCCACGGCGAATCGATCGGCGTCGACCTGGTCGCGCTGTCGTTCGTGCGTTCCGCGAGCGACATCGAGTTCGTGCGCGAGTACACCCGCCTGCCGTTGATCGCGAAGGTCGAGAAGCCGCAGGCCGTCGACAACGCCTACGAGGTGATCCGCGCGGCCGACTGCGTGATGGTGGCGCGCGGCGACCTCGGCATCGAGCTGCCGATCGAGCAGGTCCCGCTCGTGCAGAAGCGCCTGCTAGCGCTCGCCGGCGAGCTTGCGCGGCCCTCGATCACCGCGACGCAGATGCTCGAATCGATGGTGCGCTCGAGCCGCCCGACACGGGCCGAGGTCGCCGATGTCGCCAACGCGATCCTTGACGGCACGGACGCGGTCATGCTGTCGCAGGAGACCGCCGTCGGCGCCTACCCTGTAGGCGCCGTGTCGATGATGTCCGCGGTCGCCGAGGTGACGGAGAAGACCGCCGACTACCGCGCCTGGAACGAGCAGCGCGTGCGCCGCACGGCGAAGGACCCCGCCTACACTGTTGCCTACGCCGCCTGTGCCGCGGCGCGTGAGCTCTCGCTCGACGCGATCATCGTCCCGACGCTCTCCGGACGTTCGGCGCGCCTAGTTTCCGCGCATCGCCCGGAGGTCCCGATCTACGCCCTGTCACCGGGCCGCGAGACGGTCCGTCGGTGCGGCCTGATGTGGGGCGTCCAGGCGAGCTGGATCCGCCGCCACGAGGTGACCGAGGAGTTGATTCTCGACGCCGCCGCGACCGTCGTGAGCCTCGGCTGGTGCCAGGCCGGCGAGCGGGTGGCTATAACCGCCGGCCTCCCAAGCGGGTCGCCGGGTACGACCAGTCTGCTGCAGATTCAAGTGCTCTGAGCGGCATTTGCGGCGGCTGTACCGCCGCAAATGCCGCTCAGCGCTGGCTTTGTGGCGCGCAGGGATCGCACCGGCTCCGGGCATGGAGACGAGCGGTCGGTACCGAGGCGGGCGATTCGGGGTAGTCGTCGCTCAGCCGCCGGCGGTGCGGTAGAACTCAGCCTCCTGGCGTCCGAGATCGGTCGCCGGCGGAGCGCCGAAGATCCACTCGCGCGCGATCCGGTGCCAGTTGCCGCGAGCACGGAGCTGCGACATCACGGCGAGCGTGAGGGTCTCGGTGCGGCGGCCGAAGAGGTGGTCCGCCGGCAGGTTCTCGTGGCGCATCTGCTGGTAGTGGCGAGAGCGCGGATCAGACATGTCGATCACGATCTGCGTCGCGATCTCGGGCGTCAGCGCGACCTCGGCATCGCGCGTGTACCACCAGGTGACATCGAAGAGCTGCTGGACGATCTGCTCCGGCGGGTAGCGCTCCGGGTCGCGCAGGAAGCCGCCGCGGTGAAGGTGCTCCGTCAACCCGACGGCGTCGCCCGCGATCCCCAGCCGGGCGACATCGAGCTCGAACTCGGCAACCGCAGGATCGATCCGCTTGAAGAGGCCGAAGTCGAGAAACGCGACGCGGCCATCCTCAAGCACGAGGAAGTTGCCCGGATGCGGGTCGCCTGAGAACTGGTGGTGACGGTACATGCAGCCGAAGTAGAAACGGAAGATGATCTCGGCCACGCGGTTGCGCTCCTCAGCCGACCGCTGCTTGAGATCCTCGAAGCCGGTGCCCGCGACGAAGTCGGTGACCAGCACCCGCTCGCTGGAAAGGCTGCCGACGACATCGGGCACGAAGATGAACGGGTGACCGCGATGCAGGCGGGCGATCGCGCGCTGGTTGGCCGCCTCGAGCTCGTAGTCGAGCTCCTCGCTGATCCGCTCCCGCACCTCATTGGCGAGCGCCTGCACGTCGAGCTCCGGCGCAAGACGGCCCATCAGCCGCACGATCATCCCGAAGTTCTGGAGGTCGGCGCGCACCGCCGCTGCCGCCCCCGGGTACTGCACCTTGACGGCCACAGCGCGACCCTCGTGGGTCCGCGCCCGGTAGACCTGGCCGATCGAAGCGGCGGCGATCGGCTCGCGATCGAACTCAGCGAAGGTCTCCTCGAGCGGCTCGTCGCGCTCGGATTCGATCACCTTGCGCATCTCGGCGAACGAGACTATGGGGGCGCTGTCGCGCAACTCGGCGAGCTTGCGTTGAAACTCCTCGCGGTAAGCCTCGTCGACGAAGCCGACGTCAAGGAACGACATCACCTGACCGAGCTTCATCGCGGCGCCCTTCATCGTCCCGAGCACGGCAACGATCTGCTCAGCCGTCTCAACGTGGCGGCGGGCCAGCGCCTCGTGGCTGGCCTCCTCGCCACGCGCGACGTTCGCGGCGCGCGTGGCAAGCCGCTTGGCAGCGGTTTCGGCCGCCAACCGTCCGATCGTCGCCGAGCGGCCCAGGCGCGAGGTCGGTATGTCCTCGCGGGCCACGCGGTCTACCCCAACCTCGCCTCAGCCCGCGCGCTTCACGCGCGAGCCCGGCACGATGTCATCGGTTCCGTCGGGCCAGCGCACCCAGGCCTTGTGCCCGCCGTCGTAGTCGGTGGCCAGCAGAATCAACGTCGCCGGCTCGCCCAGCGCCACGCAGGGCTCGCTGCCCTCGCGGTCGAGTCCGCGCCAGATGCGGATGAACGGATTGTGCGCCCACTCACGCGAGATGGTCGTTGTCTCACTGTGTCCGGGCCGGACCTCGACCTCGTTGTCGAGCTCCATCAGCGTGCCCATGATCGAATCCTTCAGTGACTGGTAGCTGTCGTGTCCTGGCGAACGAACGCCCCCCACGGAGTCGCGGAAGAGTGTGTCGCCGGTGAAGACCGCCCTCGATCCCCGGTGTTCGACGAGGAACGAAAGCATCCCCTTGGTGTGACCTGGGGTGTGGAGGGGTCGTATCACCAGCTCGCCCACCTCGAGGCGCTCGCCCGCCTCAATCGGGGCGTCGACGTTCGCAACGAGATCCCGCTCGAGCGGGTGGATCAGGACTCGCGCCAGCGGCCAGCACGCCTTGAGCGTCGCCAGGCCGCCGACATGGTCGTGATGGTGGTGCGTCAGAAGCACGTACTCAGGCACCACCTGGTGTCGCTCGGCGACTGCCAGCAAGCGCTCGACCGGCTCCCCCGCGTCGATTACGACAGCCGCCCCACCGGGCAGATCCGCAACCAGGTAGCAGTTCGAGAAGTCGGCCCCATTCATCGACCGCTCGATGATCACGCGACCCATCCTTGCAGGCTCGACGCGCACGACGCGCGTTCGCTGGGGCCACCGCGGCATAGACTCCCTACGCGTGGCGTTCCTGCACACCTGTTACAGGATCACCGACATCGACCGCTCAGTCGCGTTCTATAGCGCGCTCGGCTTCGAAGAGATCCGCCGCGCGCCGATCCGCGACGAGGCGATCAACGTCTTCATGAACCAGCCGGGTGACGGCGACGAGCCTCGTCTCGAGCTGACCTACAACTTTGGCGTGTCGAGCTACGAGCTCGGCACCGCATACGGGCACATCGCGATAAGAGCCAGCGACCTCGACGCGATGCTTGCCGGGCTCGCCGAGCTAGGCATCGCGCCCGAGCGCCCGCCTTACACGATCCGCGAAGGCAGCTCGCGCATCTGCTTCGTGCGCGATCCCGACGGCTACCGTTGTGAATTGATAGAACGGCCGGCGAGGTAATTCCTCGTCTAGGCGGACGCCGGCTCCGGGTCGGGGCGCACGATGACCGCGTCGGCAACCGCAATGATCTCGTCCACGGGCAGGTCTGCCCGTGAGGCGTGATCGCGGATCGCGTCCGGACTGCTCGCCTGGTAGATACATACCGTCCCTACAGACCCGCCGTCCTCCTCGAGCACGTAGCTGCGAATCCAACGAATGTCATCGGGCATCTCGTCTCCGACCTTGGTAGAGCGCTCGGCCGCCGCCTGCAGATCCTCGAGCGACCGCCAGCCGCTGCGGCGGAGTATCACGTAGGTATTCATTGTTCCCCCTCGTGGGCGCGGTTTGCACCTCTTCTATTCCAACAGGAGTCCGCGGTCAAGGGCATCAGCCGTGGACGCTCCTCCGTCGCCCCGAGCCGGCCGGTACATGACCGACGGAGTAGAGATGAGAGATCCCGACGGCTATCGAATCGAGATAGTTGAACGATCCGGCGAAGGCGGCCGCTAAGCCCCGCGGTCGTAGCGAAAATCACACGCGGGCGCGCGACTCGGGTTATGCTCGCCACCGAGCGGCCTACGCCGCCGTACCACAACGTTCCGAGGGGGCACGCATGTCGGCAGAGGAAAACGTCCAGACGGCGAAAGACGGCTACGCGGCGTTTGGTCGCGGAGACCTGCCCGGGATTCTCGAGTTGCTCACAGATGACATCGAATGGGTCAACCCGGGCCCACCCGACGTCATCCCCGGCGCTGGAACGCATCGTGGCAAGGACGCGGTGGCCGGGTTCTTCGGCACCCTCGCACAGAGCACGGATTTTCAGGCGTTCGAGCCGCGGGAGTTCATCGCCCAGGGAGACAATGTCGTGGCGCTGATCCACAGCGAAGCCACCGCGCGCAGCACGGGCCGGAAGTTCGTCGATCATGAGGCGCACGTCTGGATCTTCAGGGACGGCAAGGTCGCCCATTTCCAGGTCTTCCAGGACACGGCGGCGCTGGTGGCTGCCTTTGGCGAAGGCTAGACGACGGCCCCGATCCCGAGCGGGATCCGGCGACGGCGCTGATTGACATGCCGACCCCGACAGATATCGAATCGAGCTGATCGAGCGCCGCGAGCCCTAGCCCGATGGCGTGGCGAAAAATGCCGCTTTCGGAATCGGTTAGGCTCGCGCGAACGCAGCTTTAAGCAGCGTCAGACAACACGGAAAGGGCGGGGGATTGAATGGCCGTAGGCCTCTACATCACAAACCACGGGTTTACTCCGGAGAAGTACGCCGAAGCGCTCAGACGGCTCGAGGCAGCCGGCGCCGGCGCGCCCGATGGGCGCACCTTGCATGTTGCCCTCGAGACGAACGGCAACATCGACGTCTTCGACATCTGGGAGTCGCAAGCGGCATTCGAAGCGTTTGGCGCCACCCTGATGCCGATCCTGGCCGAACTCGGCATCGAGCCGCACGAGCCAATGGTCGCCCAGGTGCACAACACGATCGAAGGCTGAGATTGCGTCGTCTTGACGCGTAGCACGGGCTTCGCTAGCTAGTAATGCCAGGCGCGGCGGAAGCCGGCTGGAGCTTGCGCGCGCGGACGGCCGTGCCGTAGGCGCAGATCTCGGTCCACATCGAGCCCAGCTCGGAGGTGTCGAAGCGAAAGGCGATGATCGCGTTGGCGCCCTTCGCCTCCGCCTCCTCGACGAGCCTGTCAGTCGCATCCTTGCGGCCGGATGCCAGCATCTTCGTCATGCCACGCAGCTCGCCGCCGACGAGCGACTTCAGGACTGCACCGATCTGCGAGCCGAGGTTGCGTGAGCGGACGGTCAGCCCGAAGACCTCGCCGAAGACCTCCTCGATCTCGTAGCCGGGGAGATCGTTCATCGTCGAGATGATCACGCTTGCAAAGCTAACGCAGCGCGGGCGCGCGATGCAAGGCGACCGTCGCCAACCCCGCTAGACGCGATCGATCGGCTCGCCTGGGCGCGCGGTCCCGGGATAGGCCGGAACGACAAGCGGCTCGGGAGCTCGCACCTCCTGCTCCAGCTCGTCTTCGATTCCAAACGCTGAGCCGCCGCAATCGATGCGAAAGCGCTTCGGCGCCACGCGATCATCGGGCAAGACAGGGACCCCCCACAGCTCGTCCCACCCGAACAGCTCGAAGTTACCCGGGTTGAGAAGGATCGCCCGCGGCGCCAGCGGACAGGTGCTCGCGTGGTGGTCCAGGCCACGGCGGATGAAGGCGAGCATCTCGGCTTGGAGCGAGGCCATGGGGCTCAATTTACTCGTCGCGGATTCCCGGTGTTGCTATCCGCGAGCCATGTGCGAATGCGTTCGAGGCACGCCCGGCTGCGTCAGTTCAGGCGTTCGGTTGCCTTGTCGTGCGAGACGAGCGTGGCGTAGTAGCCGGCTTGCTCGATCAGCTCGTCGTGCGTTCCGCGCTCGACGATCCGGCCGTGGTCGAGGACCACTATCTGATCGGCGTCACGGACCGTCGAGAGCCTGTGGGCGATCGTGAGCGTCGTGCGGCCCTCCGCGAGCTCGTCGAGCGCCTGCTGGACCGCGTACTCGGTCTGCGTGTCGAGCGAGCTGGTCGCCTCGTCGAGGACGAGGACCGGTGGGTTGCGAAGAATCGTGCGCGCGATCGCCATGCGCTGCTTCTCGCCACCCGAGAAGCGGTAGCCGCGCTCGCCGACGACCGTGTCATATCCCTCCGATAGTGAGGAGACCAGGTCATGGATGCGCGCGGTCTGCGCTGCGGCTTCGATCTCCTCGTCGGTTGCCTCAGGCCTGGCGAAGCGGAGGTTCTCGCGAACCGAGGCGTGGAACAGGTAGGTCTCCTGCGATACGACGCCGACTGTCGCGGCGAGGGAGGCAAAGGTCGCGTCGCGGACGTCGACACCGTCGATCGTGACGCGACCTTCCTGGGGCTCGTAGAGCCGTGCGACGAGATACCCGAGCGTCGTCTTGCCAGCGCCGGTCTCGCCGACGATCGCGGTCCGGGTGCCGGCCGGAACGACCAGGTTGATGTCCTGGAGAGTCCATGCCGCGTCCTTGTCGTAGCGGAAGGCCATGTCCTCGAGACGGACCTCGCCGAGCAACTCTTCAGGGCGCAGCTCGATCGCGCCCGGCTTCTCCTCGATGTCGACCGGCAGATCGAGGTATTCGAAGATCCGGTCGAACAGTGCCAGCGAGGCCTCGACGTCGGCGCCGACCGAGAGCAGCTGGGCCATCGGGAACAGCAGCCTGGTCTGGAGCGTCGTGAACGCGACGATTGTGCCGAGCGTGATCGCGGCACCGCCGACGTGCTCACCAGCGAGCCAATAGACGATCGCTGGCTGAATCGAGAAGACCATGTTGATCGTCGACATGAGCCAGCGGCCAGCCATCCGGGAGTGGACCTCGAGGCCGGCGACCTCGTCTGACTCGGCGGTGAACCGCTGTGCGAGATCCTCGCCGCGGCCCATGGTCTTGCCGAGCATCATCCCCGAGACCGACAACGACTCGGCGACGAGCGCCGAGATGTCGGCGAGCCCGATCTGGAGGCGGCCCGTGATCGCTCGGCGCTCGCGGCCCACGCGCCGCGTCATCCAGACAAACAGCGGCAAGAGACCGAGCGAGATCGCAGCGAGCTGCCAACTGAGCAGCGCCATCGCGACCGTCGTGGCGATGACCGTCGTCGCATTCTGCGCGATCGTCGTCGCCGTGCTGGTCGCAACGTTGTCGATTCCGCCAATGTCATTGGCAATCCGCGACTGGACCTCGCCGGCGCGCGTGCGCGTGAAGAACGCCATCGACATGCGCTGGAGGTGGCGGTATACGGCGACGCGCAGGTCGTGCATCACCCGCTGGCCGACCTCGGTCGAGACGTAGGTCTGCACGACGCTCAGCGCAGCGGTGGCGATCGCGATCGCGATCATCCCGCCGACCAGCTCGCTCAACAGCGTCGTGTCGTGGTGAAGAATGCCCTCGTCGAGCACGGCGCGCAGCAGGAATGGCGAGATCATGCTGAGACCCGAGGAGAAGACGATCAGCGCGAGCACCCAGGCCAGGCGCCAGCGATAGGGCGAGAAGAGACGCACGATGCGGTGCGTGTCGCGCTCCCGATTCGGATCCAGCAGCGGCGGCGGGGTCTCGCTCGATCCGAGCACGCGGCGCCCTCCACGCGCCCCTCCGCCACCGCCGCGCGCCCCTCCGCCGAGGCCGTGGCCGCCCATGCCGTACCCGCCGGAACCGGGAAAGAGACTCATCGGCTGTCCTCGATGAGGCGCTCGAGCAGCCCGAGCGCACGGTCGAGTGCGGCGAGCTCGTCCGGCTCGAGCGCGCTCAGGGCGCGGCCGAGATAGGCGTCGCGTCGCGTGCGGCTGTCTGCCAGCAGCGCCCTGCCGGCATGCGTGACCGCCACCCGGTGAGAGCGCCCATCGCAGGGATCCGCAGCGCGCTCGACCAGATTGCGGCGCTCGAGGATCGCGATCAGACGAGTCGCGGTGGGGCGTTTCACGTCCTCGATGTCGGCCAGCTCGCTCGGCGTGAGCGGACCGCGGCGCCCGATCAACCCGAGCGCCGACTCGAGCGAAGGCGACAGCCCGCTTGCGGCGTGGCGGCGCAGGCGACGCGACAGGCGGACGACGGTGCGGCGCAGGCGCACCGCCAACTCAGTGGCGGTGGTGGTGTTTGTGAGCGTGCTCATCTAGTTAGCTTTGCTAACTATATCGACTGTGGCACTTCTCCCCAGCGCGTAGCCTGTGCGCTCAATGTCGTTCTCCCCGGGCATCCTGGCGCGCGGACCATGGCAGCCGGCCCTGGTCCACAGCCACTGGATCGAGGAGCCGTACAGCCCGTCGCCCGAAGCGGCGCGCGCAGCCGACAGCGCGATCGCAGCGCTCGCAGCGCGCGGCTCGCCTTCCCACGATGGAGTGAGCGCGCGGCTCGCGAGCTTCGAAGCGCGCCCTGCCGCGCTCTCGCTCGAGTTGCAGCCGACGCGCTGGGCTCTGCGGCTCAGCCCAGCGGACGCGTCGCAGAGCCTCGCGGCGATGTGCGTGGTCCGCGCGGCCGACGGTCGCTGGCTGGCCGGGCGGCGGGCGAGTTGGCTCGCGTCATGGCCCGGGCGCTGGGCGCTTGGCGCAGGCGGATCCGTTGATCTCGGCGAGAGCCCGGTTGAGACGCTGGCGCGTGAGCTCGAGGAGGAGTGGTCGGTATCCGCGGAGCGCCTGAGCATCGAGATGCTTCAGTGCCTGCCGCAGCGACTCGTCATGTTCGTCGGAATGGCCTGGCTGGCGGACGGCGCGAGCGTGGTCCCCGAAGCCGAGCACGACGACTTTGCCTGGTGGCCTCGCGACCCGCAGCGCTGGCCGGCGGAAGCCGGCGGCGAGGTTCGCCAGACCGGTGCAATGCTCGCGTCGTGATCACGTTCAGGCGCTTGGAGTGCGTTTCAATCGTGCACTCGCTGATTTACTTCTGCCTGCTCTTTTCCTGGCTTGGGCTGCACAACCGCCAGCCGGAGACGGTGATCCTTGGCTACACCCATGGTTGTCTCTGGATCATCATGGCGCTGGCCTGCCTCTACGCCGCGCGGATGCGCATCATCCCGCTGCGAGTGGCCGTTGCGGTCGCGGTGCTCGGTGGGATCGGTCCGTTCTTCGGAACCGTCGAGTTCATCCGCGAGGAGCGGCGCCGCTCACGAGTTGACAGCGAGCCTGCCAGTTCCGCGTAGTGCCCGCGCTAGAGTGCAATCAATGGCCGTCGACACGACGATCCAGGTAGTCATGCCGCGGATGGGCGACTCCGTCGCCGAGGGGACCGTACTCGAATGGCGCAAAGGCGAGGGCGAGACGGTCAGCGCCGACGAGACGATCGTCGAGATCTCAACCGATAAGGTCGACGCCGAGGTCGCCGCCCCGGCCGCCGGCACGCTGGTCAAGATCCTTGCCGCCGAGGGCGAGACGGTGACCGCCGGCAGCGTGCTGGCCGAGATTGCCGCAAACGGCTCGCCGGCTGCTGAGGCGCCGGCTGCGCCGACCGACGGAGCCGAAGCGCCGTTGAATGGCACGGTCGAGACGATCGACATCGTCACCCCAAGTGCCGGCGAGTCGGTGACCGAAGGCACGATTCTTGAGTGGACCGTGAAGGTCGGCGACGTCGTCAAGCAAGGCGACACCGTCGTCGAGATCTCGACCGACAAGGTGGATGTCGAGCTTCCGGCCCCGGCGAGCGGAGCGATCAGCGAGCTGCTGGTGGTCGAGGGGGACACGGTCACCGTCGGGCAGGTGATCGGCCGAATGCTGGCCGGCGGCGCCTCGACTTCGGCGCCGGCGCCGGCTGAGAAGGGGGCCGGCGGCGCGGCGCCTTCGGCGACGACGTCGGCGGCGGAGACGGGGGCTGATGCGCGTGGCGTGGACGCTGCGGCCGGCTCCGCAGGCAATGGCTCTCACGCTTCGCCGGTGGCTAGGCGCGCGGCCGGTGCTTTGGCCGTTGATCTTGGCGCCGTCGAGGGTTCAGGTCCCGGTGGGCGGATTCTCAAGGCGGATGTCCTCGACGCTGCCGCTCGGCCCGCGGCTGCGCCGTCCGCCGCGGCTCCGGCGGCTCCGGCGGCTCCGGCGGCTCCGGCGGCTCCGACGGCTCCGACGGCTCCGACGGCCACTCTGATCAAGGGCGGTGCGGCGATGCTCGCTCGCTACATGGACGAGAGCCGCTCGATCCCCACGGCAACGAGCTTCCGCACGATCACCGTCGGCGTACTCGATGCACGTCGGCGCCAGCTGAAGGACGCCGGACTTCGCGTTTCCTACACGCAGCTCATCGCCTACGCGATCGCGCGCGCCGCGAGCGATCTGCCGGTGATGGCCCAGCACTTCAGCGAGATCGACGGCAAGCCGCACCGTGTCGATGACGGCGCCGTCCAACTCGGGCTCGCAGTGGACGTCGAGAAGAAGGACGGCTCACACACGCTGATGGTGCCGGTGCTGCGCGACGCCGGCCGAGAGCCGTTCGACTCGTTCCTCGCCGCCTACGACGCACTCGTCGAGAAGGCGCGAACCAACACTCTTGGCGCCGATGACCTCGTCGGCGCCAACATCACGCTGACCAACCCGGGCGGGCTCGGGACTGTCGCCTCCGTGCCGCGCCTGATGACCGGACAGGGAACGATCGTCGCGACTGGCTCGATCGCCTACCCCGTCGGGCTGGCCGACGTCGCCGAGCAGATCGGCGCCGAGAAGGTGATGACGCTCACCTCGACCTACGACCACCGGATCATCCAGGGCGCCGAGTCAGGACGCTTCCTCGCACTCGTCGACTCGCTCCTCGCGGGCGAGCGGGATTTCTACGAAAACGTCTTTGCGGCGCTCACCGTCGCCCTCACGCCGCTGCCCGCACGCGCTGTCGCTGTCGCACCGCCGGTCGCAGCGCCGGTCGAAGCCGCGCCCCCAAGCGAGGAGCTGCTGGCCGCCGTGCAGGCCGCCGACTCGCTCGTCCGTGCGCACCGCACACACGGGCACCTCGCGGCGCGACTCGATCCACTCGGCTCGGAGCCGGTCGGAGATCCCGCGCTCGACCCGCGACCGCTCGGGCTGACGGACGCCCTGATGGGGCAGATCCCCGCAAAGATCCTGCGGATCCATGTGCCGGGCAAGACACTCGCCGAGGCGCTCCCACACCTGCGGGAGACCTACTGCGGCACGATCGCCTATCAGATCGAGCACATCGGCTCTCACCGCCAGCGCGTCTGGTTGCGCGAGAAGATCGAGAGCGGCGCCTTCCGTATGCCGCTCGCGCCAGAGGAACAGCGCGCGCTGCTGCAACGCCTCGTCGAGGTCGATGCCCTCGAGCGTTTCATGCACAGGGCCTACCTCGGCCAGCATCAGTTCTCGATCGAAGGCCTCGACATGACGGTGCCGATGCTCGACGAGATGATCCGACTGTCAGCCGGTGGCGGCGCCGAGGAGGTTGTGATCGGCATGGCCCACCGAGGCCGGCTCAACGTACTCGCGCACAACCTCGAGCGTAGCTACGGCTCGATCTTCGCCGAGTTCGAGGGCGCCTCGACGCTCGAGGCGGTCACGACGAAACCACAGGGCGGAACCGGCGACGTCAAGTACCACCATGGAGCGCAGGGCTCCAAGCGTCTGTTCACGGGGCAACTGGTCCGCGTCAACCTCGAGTCCAACCCCTCGCACCTCGAGTTCGTGGCTCCGGTCGTGATGGGCGCGACGCGGGCTGCGCAATCGGGACGCGACGGAGCGCGCCTGACGCAGGACGTGCGACTTGCCGTGCCGATCGCGATCCACGGCGACGCTGCCTTCCCGGGTCAGGGCGTTGTCGCGGAGACGCTCAATCTGCAGGCGCTCGACGGCTACCAGGTCGGCGGCACGCTGCACCTGATCACAAACAACCAGATCGGCTTCACCACCGATCCCGACGATGGTCGCTCGACGCGCTGGGCCTCCGACCTCGCCAAGGGCTTCGACGTGCCGATCATCCACGTCAATGCCGACGACGTGGAGGCGTGCATGGCGGCCGTGAGGCTGGCGTTCGCCTTCCGCTCGGAGTTCGGCCACGACGTGCTGATCGACCTGATCGGCTACCGCCGCTTCGGCCACAACGAGTCCGATGAGCCCGCCTATACGCAACCCGAGATGTACTCGAAGATCAAGGCCCACAAGCGTGTCGCCGAGCTCTGGGCCGAGCGGTTGATCGACCGCGGCGTGGTCACGCGCGAGGAGGTCGACCGTCAGCAACAGGAAGTCTGGGACGGCATGACGGCCGCACACCAGGAGCTGCGGGCGAAGATCGACGCAGCACGCGCGGACGGCGTCGACGAGCACCCGACCGGTGAGTACCAGCTCGATCGCTCGCCATCGCCCGAGGTCGAGACAGCCGTCGCCGCAGACGTGCTGGGCACGCTGAACGAGGAGCTGTTGCGCGTCGGCGAAGGGTTCACGGTCCATCCCAAGCTCGTGCGCCAGCTCGAGCGCCGGCGCGAGGCGCTCGCCGAGGGAACCGGGATCGACTGGGCGCACGCCGAGTCGCTCGCGTTCGCCTCGCTGCTGCGCGACGGAAGCCCGATCCGCCTGACGGGACAGGACACAGAGCGCGGGACCTTCAGCCAGCGTCACCTCGTGCTGCACGATGCTAAGAACGGACAGACGATCTGTCCGATCCAGAACCTGCCGAGCGCTGCGGCACCTTTCGAGCTACACAACAGCCCGTTGTCGGAGGTGGGCTGCCTTGGCTTCGAATACGGCTACAGCCAGGAGGCGCCGGAGACCCTCGTGCTGTGGGAGGCCCAGTTCGGCGACTTCGTCAACGCGGCACAGGTGATCGTCGACCAGTTCATCGCGTCTGGTCTTGCCAAATGGGGACAGACCTCGCGGCTCGTGCTGCTGCTGCCCCACGGCTACGAAGGATCGGGGCCCGAGCACTCCTCCGCCCGTCTCGAGCGCTTCCTCCAGCTCGCCGCCGAGGGGAACCTCCGCGTCGCGAACCTGACGACTCCGGCGCAGTACTTTCACCTGCTGCGCCGCCAGGCGTTGGTCGTCAAGCAGAGGCCGCTGATCTTGATGACGCCGAAGTCGCTGCTGCGGCTGCCGCAGGCGACGAGCACGGTGGCCGAGCTCAGCGAGGGCGAGCTGCGCCCGGTCCTCGCCGAGCCCGGCATCGACGAACAGAAGGTCACGCGTTTGATCCTCTGTACGGGGAAGATCTACTACGACCTCGTTGGTCACACCGACCGAGCCGGCGGCGACCAGGTCGCGGTCGGGCGCGTCGAGATGCTCTACCCGTTCCCGGAGCGCGATGTGCGCGCGCTGCTCGAGCGCTATCCGAACCTCAGCGAGCTCGTCTGGGCGCAGGAGGAGCCGCGGAACATGGGCGCGCGAGCCTACATGTCCCAGCGCCTACGCCAGATCATGAGCGGCACCTCGCTGCAGTTCGGCTACATCGGCCGGCCCGAACGTGCGAGCCCGGGCGAGGGCTATCCCGCAGCCCACGCACAGGAGCAGAGCCGCATCGTGCGTACCGCACTCGACACGTCGGTTCGAGTGTCGCAGTACCCGACGAAGACACCGGGCCAACGCTGACTCCGAGCGGGCGGCGCTCGCCGCTCCCACGTCTGCCTTCATAGGAATCGGCCAGCAGCGATCAGGTCGCGAACAGGGTCAGGTCGGGCTCGCGGGAACCGCGTAGCTCCTCGAGGGAGACTTCGACACAGGCGATGCCGCGCGAGTCGGCGAGGACGCGTGCCTGCGGCTTGATCTGCTGTGCGGCGAGCACGCCGCGGCAGTCTGCCATCGCGGGGTCGCGGCGTATGCGCTCGAGGTAGCGCGCCAGCTGCTCGACCGCCTCGATCGTGCCGATCCGCTTGATCTCCACGGCGACCCAGCCGTCACCCGGCTCGCGACACATCAGGTCCACCGGGCCAATGTCGGTCGGCCACTCGCGGCGAACGAGGCGGAAGCCCTCGCCACAGTGCGCCGGGCGAGCGGCGAGCAGCTCCTGGAGGTCTCGCTCGACGCCGTCCTTCTCGAGCACGGAGTCGAGATCGGCCTCGTGCGTCAGATCGGAGAGCACTTCGTCGATCGTGATCTCGAGCCGCTCGCCGCCTTTGAGCTTGCGCACCTCGATCCGCGCCGGCGGATCGCCCTCAACGTCGATCGTCGTGGGCGGCGTCATCCAATTCTGCGGCTTTACTTTGGACCCACCGCCGTCGGAGTGCACCTGGAAGCTTCCGTCGGCCTTGATCATCAGCAAGCGCACACCCATCGGCAGGTAGGTGGACAGGCGCCCTGTGTAGACGACCTCGCAGCGGGCGACGATCAGGCGCACGGGCCCAGGCTAGCGGGCAGTCCTGCTGGACGACCGTCGGGCTACGGCCAACGAGGCGCCCCGCGGTCAGTTACGTGGGGCTAGGCCACACGGCAAGGATCGCGCCGCCAATCCGCGCATCATCGCGCGCGTGGACTTCTCGACCGGGGCCTGCCCCAGCGGCACGGGGTGGCGGGACGGTCGGGCGAGCGCGCGTCGACGCCCGGTCCTCGAGGTGACGAAATGCCCCCACGACCGGACGAACGTCAAGGGACCATCTAGAGCATGAGCGAACAGCTAACCGACATGACGAATAGCACCGCAGACGAAGACGCGCCGATCGACCACCCAGGTAACGGAAGCATCCCGCCCGCCGAGGCCCGGCCCGGCCGGCGTCTCATTCGTACAAACGGTCGCCCGGCGAGAGCGCAGGGCGCGCGTGGCTTCCGCTTCTGGTGGAAGCCCGTGGACAAGAACCCGCCGCCGATCACCAAACGCGACTGCGGCTGGTATGCCGATCGCCAGTATCCGCAACACCGGACGGCCGAAACGACGCCGTGAGCACAGCGCGCTGAGCGTCGGCACGACCGTCGTCGGCAACTACCTGCTCGGCTACCACCGCACTCCATTGACTACGAGACACAGTTCTGCGATTTATAGCCGCCGCTGTCCGAGTGGACCATCACCGAGTCGTCGGCCTTGAGCACAAGCAGTCGCACGGCCATCGGCAGCACCATCGCGAGGCGCCCGCTGTAGGCAACCTCGCAGCGGGGCGACGATCAGGCGCATCGGCTGCACGCTAGGGCGCGCGCGCCAGACGGACGCTAGACGGCCGGGAGGACGCGCGGCTCGGCACGGAGAATGCGCTCGCGCAGGTCGAGCACCTCCTGGTGCGCACCCAGCTCGAGCGCCGTCTCGCAGGCGGCGAGGCAGTCCCCGAGGCGATCGGTGCGCGCGAGGGCGTGGGCGAGCCTGACCCAGGCATCTGTCGACTCGGGCTCCAGCCTGGTCGCCGCTTCGCAGGCCGATACCTCACCGCCGAGGTCGCCGCAGAGAGAGCAGGCCAGCGCGAGATCGAGCAAGCCCTCGACGCTCGCTCGCAGCGATTGCGCCCGGCGCAAAGGGGCGAGCGCCCCCGCCGGGTCGTGCAGCTGCAAACGTAGCCGCCCGAGCCGCTCCCACTCACCGGCGTCGCCGGGAGCCCGCTTGGCCGCCCGCTCGGCTGCCTCGGCGGCGAGATCGAGTGCCCCCATGTCCTCGTAGATCCGCGCCGCGAAGCGATGCGCTGCCGGTCGCTCGCCATCGACACGCGCCCAGTCGCGTACAGCACGAGCGGCGGGCTCGAGCTTACCGGCCTGCCAGAAGGCGAGCGTCATCAGTCGCAACACTCCGACGTTCGTCGGGTCGGCATCCCGCGCGTAGATCAAGCGCTGGGCAGCGAGGGCGTACTCGCCCTCGGCCATTGCGTGCGTCGCGGCGGTCATGAAGCGCTCGAGGCGATCGGCGCCCGCGTCCGGCTTGGAGAAGTCGACGAAGCGAAGGCTGCCGGCCGGCACGGTTCGGATGCCTTGCGCGAACTGCACGCGCGCCCACTGCTGCACCTCATCGCCGCCGCCGCTGAAGTAGATCCCGGTGACGCTCCCGACGCCCCATTCCGGATAGGTCAGGCAACGTGCATAACGGTGGACCACGGAATGGTCTGGCAGGCGGTCGCCGAACGGGTCGTGCTGCGCACGCTCGGCTGCCGCCTTGCGCGCGCGCTGCTCGGCCTCGTAGGCGCGCTGACCCTCTTCGGCACGCGCCTGGCGCGACGCGGCGGCGGAAGCCTTGGCTGCGTTGACAGAGATGCGTCCGCCGCGAGATCCCTCGGCGAGGATCTCGAGCTCGTCGGCGGCATCGTTGATCGCCTGCAGGTGGCGCTGGTGCTCGTGCTGGCGTCCCGGAGGCGCGATGTCGGGGTGCCAGCGTTTGGCCATCCGCCGCCGCGCGAGCTGGACATCACGCACGCCGAACGGCGGCTCCAGCTCGAGCAGCAGCATCGCCTGCTCGAGGTTAAAGACGTTTGCCATCAGCAAATCACGTTAGCTGAACTCCTTATGCTGCAAGGCGATGCCCGGCGAATACATCTTCCAGACCTACAAGCTCGGCAAGGTCTACCCGCCCGATCGGAAGGTCCTCGAGGACGTCTCGCTGTCCTTCTTCCACGGCGCGAAGATCGGTGTGCTCGGCTACAACGGCGCCGGCAAATCGAGCCTGCTGGCGATCATGGCCGGGCGCGACAGCGAGTTCCGTGGCGACGCGCAGCTCGCTCCCGGGGCAAGCGTCGGGTTGCTCGACCAGGAGCCGAAGCTCGATCCCGCCAAGAACGTGCTTGACAACGTGCTCGAGGGAGTCAGCGGCCTGGTGGCGCTCGTCGAGCGATTCAACGAGCTCGCCGCCAACTACTCGGACGAGACGGCGGATGAGTTTGCGCGCCTGCAGGAGCAGATCGATGCCGCCGACGCGTGGAACCTGGAGGGCATGGCCGAGCACGCGATGGACGCATTGCGCTGCCCACCCGGCGAGGAGAGCGTTGAGCACCTCTCGGGCGGCGAACGACGTCGCGTTGCGCTGTGCCGGCTGCTGCTCAGCCAGCCCGACCTGCTGCTGCTCGACGAGCCGACCAATCATCTCGATGCCGAATCGGTCGAGTGGCTAGAACGTCATCTCGCCGAGTACAACGGGACGGTCGTGGCTGTCACCCACGACCGCTACTTCCTCGACAACGTCGCAGGCTGGATCCTCGAGCTCGACCGCGGTCGCGGCATCCCCTACGAGGGCAACTACAGTGGCTGGCTCGAGCAGAAGCAAGCGCGCCTCGCGCAGTCCGAGAAGCAGGAGCGGGCGCGTCAGCGGACGATCGCGGCAGAGCTCGAGTGGGTGCGCACCAACCCGAAAGGGCGGCGGACCCGCTCGAAGTCCCGTCTCGCCCGCTACGAAGCGCTACTCGCCGAGGAGGCCGAGGTCAAGCTCGACGAGGTCCAGGTCCACATTCCGGCCGGTCCGCGACTCGGTGATCTGGTCATCGAGGCTCGCGATCTACGCAAGGGCTACGGCGATCGTTTGCTGTTCGAGGACCTCTCGTTCTCGCTGCCGCGCGGCGGTATCGTCGGCGTGATCGGGCCGAACGGGGCCGGCAAGACGACGCTGCTACGGATGATCACCGGGCAGGAGGAGCCCGACGGCGGCGAGCTACGGATCGGCGATACGGTCGAGCTCGCCTACGTCGACCAGTCGCGCGACTCGCTCGATGACAGCAATTCGGTCTGGCAGGAGATCTCGGGCGGCGCCGACCAGATAAAGCTCGGCGAGCGGTGGATCAACTCGCGTCAGTACACGGCGTCCTTCAACTTCAAGGGCTCAGACCAGCAGAAACAGGTCGGGAAGCTCTCGGGCGGCGAGCGCAACCGGCTGCACCTCGCGAAACTGCTGCGAAGCGGAGGCAACGTGCTGCTGCTTGACGAGCCGACCAACGATCTCGACGTCGACACGCTGCGTGCGCTCGAGGAGGCGCTGCTGACCTTCGCCGGCTGCGCGGTCGTGATCTCACACGACCGCTGGTTTCTGGACCGCGTTGCGACGCACGTGCTCGCGTTCGAAGGCGACAGCCGCGTCACCTGGTTCGAGGGCAATTTCGAAGCCTATGAGGAACACCGCCGGGCGGTGCTGGGCCCCGAGGCAGACAGGCCGAAGCGGATCTCCTACAAGAGGCTCGTAAGGTGATTTTGGCCGGCCTCCAGCCGGGTGAAATCACCCCTCGAGGAGGGCGCGCAGGGCGTAGGCGTCTTGGACTACAGCATCGGCGTGGCTGAGCGCGTCCGCTTGATAGGGGCCGGTTGCGATTGCGATTGCGCGTAGACCGTCGGCTCTTGCGCAGGCGATGTCGAGTGGCGTGTCGCCGATGATCGTGGTGTGCTGGCGGGGGTAGGGCGCGTCGCGGCCGCCGGCGCGGGCGCGGGCGATCGGACCAAGGAGGTCGCGTTGCTCGGCGTCAGAGCCGAAGGCGCCTTGACCGACAGGAAAGTGGTGGCCGATGCCGGCGCGGCCGAGCTTGGTCCTCGCAATCCGCTCGTAGTTGCCGGTCAGCAGAGACAGCCTTACGGTCTCCACCATAGCCAGAGCGTCCAGCAGCTCTGCAATTCCCGGCGCCACGTGGGCTTCAAGGCGCGCCGGGCAGTCGCGTTCGAAGATCTCCACGCAGGCGCTGACGAGGGCCGGCAAGTGTGCGTCAAAATCCGCGACCGCTATTCCGTGCGACAGCGCAATCTCGCGCGCGATCTGCGTGTCGGTCTTGCCAGCTGCGCTGATGCCTTGGCTCTCCGGGTCAGCGATCCCGTAGACCGCCCGGAGGGCCCCGAGCAGCGCCAGGCGATGCGGCTCGCTCGCGCGCAGCAGGAGCGTCCCGTCGATGTCGAACAGCAGGAGCATGGAGCTATTTCCCCGGCCGGTCGAACATCGGTCCAGATTCCCGCGACGCCATGGCCATGCGACCTATTCTCGGAGGCCGCCCGAGCGGCGTCGCAGCGGCACCACATACGGGATGGCTGCCGGCAGGCCGATAGATAACCAGAAATGGACGAATTCGTACAGCTCGCCCCCAACAACTCGATGGACCCTGGCGGCGCCTTCATGATGACGGGAGCCCTGGTTGTCGCCGACTTGACTGCTCAAAGCGCTTTCAACTTCACCTACCAGGCAACGAGCAGCGGCGCCTCGGGCACTGGTACCTACGCCGACTACTTTCCGGCCTTCCAGACGACCTGCGCGCCGGCGTCGACGCCACAGAGCGGCGGCGGCTGAGCTTGCCGGCGTCGGGACGCTGAGCCGGCAGCCCTATGTCGGCGGCGGGCACTGGCCTGAACGTCGGTGCCCGACGTCGCCGGTCCGGCGCGATCGCGAGCAGGAGCGGCGCCGGTCGCGCGCAATTCGCCTTGGAAGGCTCATTGATTCGGGGCAACCGGCCGATAACGGAGGGTGTCGATGCCTGAGTTCGCTAATCGTGGCCGCGCACGCGCGTCTGCGCAGCGCGCGGCGGCTTGGGCCGCCGGCGACGCCGGCGACACGATGATCGAGGTGATGGTCGCGGTCCTGATCGTCGGCCTGATCGGAGCTGCGACCTTCACCGGCTTCAACGCAGTCGCCTCTCTCTCCGGCCAGCAGCGTCACGAGGTGCAGGCCAACCAAATCTCCCAGCAGGACGAGGAGCGACTGCGCGGGCTGACCTCGACGGAACTCTCCGCGACCGCTCCCGCGACAGGAAGCACGGGGTCGACGTATGGCAATGTGACCTATCCCGTAACGCTCGACGGCGAGACCTACACGGTCACCTCATCGACCAGGTTCGTCTCGGCGTCCGGCGGAACCAGCTCATGCACTACCAGCGGCACGAGCGCGGACTACGTCGAGACCTCGTCGGAGGTGCAGTGGGCCAACAGCAACGACGGGCGCCCGCCGGTCATCGAGCAAAGCGTGATCAGCCCGCCAACGGGCGGCTCGCTGATCGTCGAAGCCGAGATCAACAACACGACCACCGGGATCGCAGGCGTCACCATCACGGCCACCGGGCCAGGGTCGAGCAATCTGACGCAGACGCTCACAACGGACGCGAACGGCTGCGCGGTCTTCGGCGGACTCAGCCCCGGCACCTACAGCGTCAGCGAGAGCGACAGCGGTTACGCCACCGAGACCGGCGTCACTACCCAGTCCGCGATCATCGTCGCCGGCACGACGCAGGCGATCACGTTCCAGCTCGGGCAGTTGGGAACCGCCCTCGGGACGTTCCAGACCTTCGTCAACGGCACGACCCCAACGGCGATCAACTGGGACAGCTTTTCCATCAGCAATCCCAACGTGACTCCCTCGCCGCAGAGCTTCGGCACCGGCGGCGGAGCCAGCGCGTCGAGTGTGTCCTCGACCTCCTCGACGGTGTTCCCCACGACCTACAACGCCTACGCCGGGACCTGCAGCTCCGACGACCCGGAGGGATCCACCTCAACCACCGGGACTACTGGAACAACTGGAACTACCCCAGCAGCGTACACCGACCCGCTGCTCACCGTGCCGGGCGGCGGTAGCGGGAGCGCCGTCGTGACTGTGCCGACGATGCTGCTGGAGCTGTCGACGCAGCAGGGCAGCAGCACATCCCAACCGGTCACCGCGCCCGCCGGAACGGCGCTCCCCTACACGGTCACGACGTATGACTCGTGTACGCCAACGCCCGGTGTTGCCCGAACGCTGTCGACGCCGCCGAAGAGCCTCACCGTCGGAACGGCAACCGTGTACCCGGTACAAGCGCCGTACGGCAGTTCGGTCCAGGTGTGCTTCGCGAATACCGTCTCAAGCACGACGAAGGACACCGGGCTGCTGCCGTCGTCGGGACAGATCGCGAACACGAACCTCAACGGCACGACGATCACAGCGCTCACTCTCCCGGTGACCACAGGAGCCACCGGCGCCAGCTCGGTATTCAGCTACACGGGAGCGTGCCCGGCATGAGCCGGCTTCCGCGACTGCGCGACGAGCGTGGCTACACCTTGATCGAGCTGGTGATGGCGACCGCCGCCGGCCTCGTCGTCTGCGCCACGGCGCTCGCGATCGTGGTCACGTCGCTGCACCTCGGGCAAGCCGACGCCGACCGAGTCGACTCGAACCAGCAGGGATCTACCGCGATCGAGCGCATCGTCCAGGCTCTCGCCTCGAGCTGCGTCGCTGGAGAAGGCAGCTCCCCGATCATCGGCAGTCCTACTTATCTCACGGGCACCGGTCCCTATTTGATCACCAGCCCGCTCGTAGGGCCCTACCCCGTCAGCGGTGGCGGCCCAGCGAGCTCGGCAACGTCGCTCACCTTCGTCAGCACGCTGAGCGACGCACCGAACGCGATTCCGAGCGAGGTCACGATCTACCTCAGCTCGTCCGGCTCGCTGATGATGGCGACGTATGCGCCGGTCACGACGTCGCCGCCGACGTGGACGTTCGCCACGACACCGACGATCACCACGCTCATCCCCCACGCCGCGCTCGCAACCGGCCAGACGGCGCTCTTCACCTACTCGGGCTACAACGTGTCGAGCGACGCGCTGACCGATTCCTACACCCCCGCTACCTCCCTCAGCCAGGCAAACGCAGCAAACGTAGCCAAGGTGGGCATCCAGTTCCAGTCTCAGCCAAGTGACGGAAGCAGCGCGAACAACGGCGGCGCCGTGGACGTCTCCGACAGCGTCGTGCTGCGGCTCTCGGCTGCAACGAATACGCCGAGCACAGCGAGCACTCCCACGCCATGCGCCTAGAACCCAAGCCCCGCCGGCTCGCACCGCACGACGAGCGCGGCTTCTCACTCGCCCTCACAATCGTCGTCCTGATGGTTGTCACGGGCCTGCTTGCCGGGGCATTCGACGCGGTGTTCCTGAACACGGGGGCGACGCGTACCGACCTCGATCAGAAGCGCGCGCTGCTCGCCGCGGAGGCGGGATTGTCGATCTACGACCAACAGCTCAATGCCAATCCCAACTATTGGGACACCTGTCCCTCGGGTGGGTCTACGGGCATGACCGGCCCGACCGGCGTGCCCGTTCCCGGCTCGACCGAGTACTACAGCTACAAGACGCTACCCGCAACCGGTTCGACGAGCTGCAGCGCGAGCAGCCCGATCCCGACGACGATCGAAACGACCGGCGCCGCCGCGGGCAGCTTCCGCGCCGAGTTCTCGGGATCCTCGGGCCCGATCACGCGCACGATCGTCGCCCAGTTCCAGCCCCCTAGCTTCCTCAACTACATCTACTTCACCAACTTCGAGATCCTCGACCCGGCGGCCACCGGCGACAGCTTGACCACCTGTTCGACGTACTACTGGGCGGCTCCCCCCGCATCGGACCCCAACCAAAGCGCGTGGGGGCCGCAACGCGACGCCGCTTGTGGCGGCCCGATCAACTTCATCACCGGTGACTCGCTCAACGGACCGCTGCACAGCAACGACGACCTCGCCATCTGCGGGACCCCGAGCTTTGGCTCGACAAGCCCAAGCTCGCCCGACACCGTGGAGACGCCCGCCATGGTCAATCCCAGCAACTGCGCCAACGCGCCGGTCGTCAACGGCACCGTCAATGGGACCTACAACAACACGGTGGGAACGGTGCAGCTGCCGGCAAACAACGCGCAGCTGCTGCAGGTCGCCGACGGCAGTACCAGCACGCACAACAGCGGCTGCTATCCGGGTGCCGGCTGCGTATTCACGGGCCCGACGACGATCGTGCTCAATGGCAGCGCGAACACGATGACGATTACAAACGCCACCTACGCCGGGCCTAACCCTGTCCCCTGGCCGTCCAACGGCGTCGTCTACGTCGCCAACTCGAGCTGCTCGGCGACCTATTCCCCGACCAATGTCACCTACGGCAACGATGCCGGCTGCGGCGACGCGACCGTCTCGGGGACCTACTCGTCCTCGCTGACAATTGGCGCCGACAACGACATCATGATCAACGGCTCGATCACGCAGACCGGACTCAGCACTCCCGCGGCGGCACCGAGCGGATCGGCGCTGCTCGGGTTGATCGCCAACGACTTCGTGCGCGTCACCCACCCGTGCAGCACATCCTCCGGCAACACGACGACCGGCGTCTACAGTCCACTGACCAACCCCGTGATCGACGCCGCGATCCTCGCCCTCAACCATTCGTTCATCGTCGACAACTTCCAGTGCGGCAGCCCACTCGGCACGCTGACGGTCTGGGGGGCGATCGCGCAGAACTTCCGCGGCCCGGTCGGAACCGAGAGCGGCGGATCCGTCTACAGCGGCTACGTGAAGAGCTACAACTACGACCCCCGCCTCCAAACGCTCTCGCCGCCGTCGTTCCTGAACCCCGTGACCGACTGGTCGGTGGATAGGGTGACCGAGTGCGGGGACGCCAGCGGAGCCTGCTGAGGCAAGCCCGGCCGCCGCTCAGCTAGCGGCGTCGAGTCCCTCCAGCAGACCCTCAAACGCGGCGCGCGCTCGCTGCGCAGCGGCGTTCAGTGTGGCGCACAGTTGGCCGGCGACGGCCGACTCGCCAGCGCTCGCAGCCGCCTCGATCTGACCGAGAACGGCGGCAAGCGTCGTCGCGCCAAGCGTTGCGCTGCTCGACTTCATGCGGTGGGCGATTCGCGCGATCTGCTCGTACTCGCCGCTCGCCGCGCCCCGCAGGATCTGCTCGGTCTGTGGCTCCAGCTGCTCGAGGAAGAGCTGGACGATCCGGGCGAGCGCGGTCGCGCCGCCGAGATCCTCCTGCAGCGCGGCGAGGGCAGCTCGATCGATCACCAGATCGTCGGCCGAGCTGCGATGGCTCTCGGTCTCGTCCGGCCCCTTCAGCGGACCCGCGCCCGGCTCGTCTGAACGGGCGAGATTCGCTGCGACGGCGCGCTCGATCGCGTTTGCCAAGGCGGCAAGCGTGACCGGCTTGGTGACGAAGTCGTCCATCCCCGCGTCGCGGCAGCGGTCGTAGTCCTCACGCATCGCGTTCGCGGTGACGGCGACGATCGGGGTGCGCACCCCGGCCTTGCTCTCGCGCTCGCGGATCGCCCTGGTCGCCGCGTAGCCGTCCATCACGGGCATCTGGCAGTCCATCAGGACTGCGTCATAGCTCCCTTCGGCGAGCGCCGCGACCGCCGCCTCGCCATTCACGACCGCAGTCACGACGAGCCCGAGCCGCCCGGCCTGACGCGTCAGGACGAGCTGGTTCACGGGATTGTCCTCGGCAATGAGGACGCGCATGCCGCGGAGTTCCGGCACGGCACCCTCGGCCGCCGTCGGCTCCTGTGCCGGCGCCGCGGCCGAGCGGTCGAAGCTCGCGAGCGCGTCGTAGAGCCGCGACTGTTTGATTGGCTTGGCGACCACGGCGTCGAACACCCGGTCCTCGCCGAGCCCCACTTCGGCGAGACGATCGCCGATGTCAACGAGAGCGATCAGGAACAGGTCGCTCTCGCCGGCCAGCAGGTGCAGCTCGCGCGCGAGCTCGGGCGCCGACCCATCGCCTGCCCTAACGGCGATCACGGCGATGTCGAATCGCTCCTCGTCGCGGGCCGCCTTGAAGAGCTCGAGTGCTTCGCCCGGCGCTGCGGTCCTCGCGGTGACGAGCCCCCAGGCGTGCAGGTAGCTCTCGACGGTGTCGGCAGCACTCGGCGTCGACTCGACGACGAGCACACGTAACGGTCGGCCCGCAGCCTCCCGCGGGTAGGCGGGAAGCGCCCCGCGCTCAGGTACCTCGAACGGCACGCCGAACGAAAACGTCGAGCCGCTGCCGACCGTCGAGTCGACCCCGAGCTCACCACCCATCAGGCGCACGAGGCGTGAGCAGATCGCGAGCCCGAGCCCGGTGCCGCCGTGCGCTCGAGTGGAGCTGCCGTCGACCTGCGTGAACGGCTCGAACAACGTCTCGAGCGAGTCGGCCGGTATGCCGATACCGCTGTCGCTGACCGCGAAACGGACGAGCACACGGCCCTCGTCCAAGGGCTCGACCTCGGCACGGACGGCGACCTCACCCGAATCGGTGAACTTGACCGCGTTGCCGACGAGGTTCACGAGCACCTGACGCAACAGCCGGGCGTCGCCATAGACGGCCTTCGGGGCAAGGGGATCGACGAAACAGGACAGCGACAGGCGCTTGCGGCGCGCGGGCACGGCCACGATGTCGGTGACACCCTCCACGAGCGCCGCCAGATCGAACTCGATCGCCTGGCTGTCGAGCTTGTCCGCCTCGATCTTGGAGAGGTCGAGGATGTCATCGATGATCGCCAGCAGATCGTGGGCAGATGTGCGGGCGATCGTGGCAAGCTCGCGGAGATCGTCGGCGAGGTCCGAATCAAGTATGAGATCGAGGCTGCCGATTACCCCGTTCATAGGAGTGCGTATCTCATGGCTCATCGTCGCCAGGAACTCGGATTTCACGACCGACGCTCGCAGTGCGGCGTCGCGGGCGTCAGCGAGCCTTCGCTCAGCCGCGCGCCGCTCGGTCACGTCGCGGACAAACGCCACGAACAGCTGATGGTCGCGGGCGTCAAGCGCGTCGATTGTCGCCTCGAGCGGGAACTCGCTGCCATCGCTGCGCTGACCGGTGCCGGTGAGACGGCGTCCGCTGAAGTGCTTCGGGTCGCGGCGCAGCCGCTCGAGGATCTGCTCCCAGACGTCCCTCTCCCGCCAGGGGATGAAGCTCTCGAGGTTGTCGCCGATTGCGGCTCCGGTCGTCTTGTAGAGGCGCTCGGCGGCACGGTTGAGGTCAACGATCTTGCCCTCGCCGTCGATCGTCAGGATCGCGTCGACGCTCGCGGCCATGACCGCGCTGTTCATCTCCTCGCTGGCCTTGAGCGCCTCGACGGCGTTGCGTTGCTCGGTTACGTCACGCATCACGAGGCAGCAGCCGAACATCTCCTTGCCCCCGGGCCGGCGGATCGGAGCGGCGTTGACCTCAATCCAGTGAAGATCGCCGTCCGGCGTGTAGATACCTTGCGTCACGGACAGGCTTCGGCCGGTCTCCAGCACGATCCTCGACGGGAGGTTCTCGACAGTCTCAGGGGAGCCGTCCTCGCGGATCATCCGCTCGACAAATTGCTCGGTCGGCATCTTCAGACGGTCCTCGAGCGTCAGACCGGTGATCTCGATGCAACGCTGGTTGCAGTAGATCGGGCAAGCGTCGAGGTCGAAGACGGCGACACCCTCGTCCATCGCATCGAGCATCGCGTCGGCAAGCTCGGCGGACGGCCCGGGAGCGACGACGGGCGTGTCGGCCAAGCCTTTGGGAGCAGCCGGCGCAGCCTTGTCCGGCGCGAGTCGGGCGGCCGGCTTCAGTCGTGCTCCAGTCCTCGCCGCGGCGGGACGCGTGGTCGTTCGCGGCTTCGCCGGGATCATGGCCATGCCAATAGAACGGCAATCCAGCAAGAAATAACGACTCGGACATCCGTCCAGGCGCCGCTGTGAGCACGCCACAACGTCTGCGCATCCTGCTCGTCGAGGACGACCCGATCTTTGCCGCCGTGACGGCCGAGGTCATGCGTGAGCGCGCGCTCGTGCGCTGGACACCGACGGCGGAGGCCGCGCTGGCGGCCGCCGGTGAGAAGGACTGGGACCTGATCATCACCGACATCGAGCTGCCCGGAATGAGCGGTCTCGAGCTCGTGATGAAGATCAAGGCCGCCCAGCCACACGTTGCGACGCTGATCCTGACCGGGCATCGCAGCTTCGACAATGCCGTCGAGGCGATCCGGGTCGGAGCCGATGACTTCCTGACCAAGCCGGTCGACCGCCCGACATTGATCGAGAAGATCAACGAGCTCGCGCAACTGAGCGCGCGGCGCAAGGCCGAGAGCAGCTCGGCGGTGCTCGCGATCGGTGCGCATCCCGACGACGTCGAGGTCGGCTGCGGCGGCACGCTGCTCGGCCACGTGGCGCAGGGCCATGAGGTATCGGTGCTCGTGCTCACCGGCGGTGAGGCGGGCGGGCTGCCGGCTGAGCGAGCGCGCGAGGCGGCGCGGGCTGCAGAGCTTATGGCAGTGCGCCTGATCCACGTCAACGTCGGCGGCGACACCGTCGGCGAGCTCGACGCGATCGTCACTGAGATTGCGCGGGTCCTCGACGAGGTCAGGCCCGACACGATTTACACGCACAGCGAGCACGACTTCAACCAGGATCACCGCAGCGTCCACCAGGCGACGCTCGCCGCAGCCGCTGCCGTGCCCCGGATCTTCTGCTTCGAAAGCTCCTCCACGACCGTCGAGTTCCAGCCGAGCCGTTTCGTTGCAGTCGACGAGTTCATGGACCGCAAGCTCGCCGTGATCCGCGCCTACACCACGCACGTCCGCCAGCGTCGCCACCTCGACGCCGAGCTCCTGCGCGCGACGAGCCGCTACTGGAGCCGCTACGGCCAGTCGCGCTTCGTCGAGCCCTTCGAGGTCGCGCGCGAGATCACGTCAGACAGCGACGGTGCCGATGCGAGCGAAAGCCGCATCGACCTCGAGGCCGTGCTCGGCGCCGAAACCGTCGACGCCTAGGCCACTAGCCGGCGCGCAGCAGCTGCCGCAGGACGTATTGCAGGATGCCGCCGTGGCGGAAGTAGGAGACCTCCATCGGCGTGTCGATTCGCACACGCGTCACGAAAGTCTTCCCATCGGCGGTGACGCTCGCATGCTGCGGCAGCGCGCCCGCGGCAAGTGGCTCGGCGAAGCCATCGACTGAGAAGTTTTCCTCGCCGGTGAGGCCGAGCGAGGCGACGCTGTCGCCGCCGTCGAATTGCAACGGCAGCACGCCCATCCCGACGAGGTTGGAGCGATGGATTCGCTCGAAGCTCTCGGCGATTACCGCCCGCACGCCGAGCAGCCGCGATCCCTTCGCCGCCCAGTCACGTGAAGAGCCAGATCCATACTCCTTACCCCCGAGCACGATCAGCGGCACCGCCTCATCGGCGTAGCGCATCGCCGCGTCGTAGATCGTCATCTGCTCGCCGTCCGGCAGGTGGTAGGTATAGCCGCCTTCCGGCAGCGCGCCCAGCCGGTCGGTGGCGAGGCGGTTGCGCAGGCGGATGTTGGCGAACGTGCCTCTGAGTAGCACCTCGTGGTTGCCGCGGCGCGAGCCATAGGAGTTGAAGTCGGCGAACTCGACGCCATGGTCCAGCAGGTAGCGGCCGGCAGGGCTGTCGCGCTTGATCGAACCTGCCGGCGAGATGTGGTCGGTCGTGACCGAGTCGCCGAGCAGCGCGAGGGCGCGAGCGCCGACGATGTCGCGCGGCGGATCCGGCTCGAGCGCGAGGCTCTCGAAGAACGGCGGCCGCCGCACATAGGTCGAGGTGCTGTCCCAAGCGAAGCGGTCGCCGCTGGGAATCTCGAGCGAGCGCCAGTGATCATCGCCCTCATAAACCTCGGAGTAGCGACGGCGGAACATGTCCGATTGGAGCGCCGACTCGACGGTCTCGGCGATCTCCTGACTGCTGGGCCAGATGTCGCGCAGGTACACCGGCTGCCCGTCGTCTCCCGAGCCAAGGGGATCGCGAGTCAGGTCGATGTCCATCGTGCCGGCGAGCGAGTAGGCGACGACCAGTGGCGGCGAGGCGAGGTAGTTCATCTTCGTGTCGGGATTGATCCGGCCCTCGAAGTTGCGATTGCCCGAGAGCACTGCCGCAACCGTCAGGTCGCGCTCCTCGATCTCGCGTGAGATCGAGGAGTCGAGCGGTCCCGAATTACCGATGCAGGTCGTGCAGCCGTAGCCGACGAGGTGGTAGCCGAGCGCCTCGAGCGGTTCCGTCAGACCAGCACGGTCGAGGTAATCGGTGACGACCATCGATCCTGGCGCGAGCGAGGTCTTGACCCAGGGCTTGACCTTGAGCCCGCGCTCGACGGCGTTACGAGCCAGCAGCCCGGCGCCGATCATCACGTTCGGATTCGAGGTGTTGGTACAGCTCGTGATCGCCGCGATTACGACGTGGCCGTCCTCGAGGCGTTCGGCGACGGCCGTCCCGCCGCTGCCGGAGCCGGTTCGTGCGCTCGGATCGTCGGCCCCAAGTTCTTGGCGGTAGCTCGCAAGCGCGTCGTGATAGCGCTCACGCGACTCGCTGAGCGACACGCGGTCCTGCGGACGGCGCGGACCGGCGATGCTTGGGACGATCGCTTCGAGGTCGAGCTCAATCGTGTCGCTGAAGGTGGGGGCCTTCGAGCTCGCGTCGTGCCACAGGCCCTGCTCGCGGGCGTATGCCTCGACGAGCTCGACCTGCTCCTGCGGCCGGCCAGTGAACTCGAGGTAGCGCAGCGTTTCCGCGTCGACCGGAAAGATCGAGACCGTCGAGCCGAACTCGGGCGACATGTTGCCGATCGTCGCGCGGTCGGCAATCGGCAGGCTCGCGATGCCGCTGCCGAAGAACTCGACGAAGCGGCCGACGACGCCCTTCGCGCGCAGCAGCTCCGCGATCGTGAGCACGAGGTCGGTGGCCGTCGTTCCCTCGCGCATCGCGCCGCGGAGCTGGACGCCGAGCACCTGCGGCACGAGCATCGACATCGGCTGGCCAAGCATCGCCGCCTCCGCCTCGATGCCGCCCACGCCCCAGCCGAGGACGCCGAGGCCGTTGACCATCGGCGTGTGGGAGTCGGTGCCGACGAGCGTGTCCGGATAGGCCTGCGGCAGCTGGGAATCGCCACGGTCCTTGGTGAACACGACGCGCGCCAGGTACTCGAGATTGACCTGGTGGCAGATGCCCGTGTCCGGGGGGACGACCGAGAAGTTGTCGAACGCGCTCTGGCCCCAGCGCAGGAAGGCGTAGCGCTCGAGGTTGCGCTCGAACTCGCGCTCGACGTTGCGCGCAAAAGCGTCGCGTCGCCCGAAGACGTCGACCTGCACGGAGTGGTCGATCACCAGCTCGGCAGGCACGAGCGGGTTGATCTTCTGCGGGTCCCCGCCAAGCTCGGCCATCGCGTCTCGCATCGCCGCAAGATCGACGATGCCGGGGACGCCGGTGAAGTCCTGCATCAGGACTCGTGCGGGGCTGAAGGCGATCTCCTGAGCGGGCTCGGCCTTGGCGTCCCAACGCGCGATCGCCTCGATGTCGCCAGCGTGGACGGCGCCGTTGCCTTCCGTGCGCAGCAGGTTTTCAAGCAGGATCTTCAGCGAGTACGGCAGGCGGTCGACGGCGAAGCGTTGCTGCAGTGCGTCGAGCCTGAAGATCTCGAAGCGCCGCTTGCCGACTTCCAGCTCGGAGCGGGCAGCAAAGCTATCGACTGACACGCGGGCCTCCTCTTCGGCAGTACTTGCTCCTCGATTATCGCGAACCGGGCCGCTCGGACCGCTCCACTACGCTCCCGGCGGTGGCACGCGATCGCAAGGCAGCACCCGCTTGAGCGCGTTCGAGGTTCTCGCAATCCTCACCGCGGGCGTCGCGGCAGGCACGATCAACGCGGTCGTCGGCTCAGGAACGTTGATCACCTTCCCCGTCCTACTGGCATTCGGCTTCGCGCCGGTCACGGCGAACGTCTCGAACACCCTCGGTCTGGCGCCAGGCGCGCTGACCAGCGCCTACGGCTACCGGCGCGAGCTCAAGGGACAGGGCCGGCGGGCGGCGCGACTGGCGCTCGCCTCGTCTATCGGCGCGGTCATCGGCGCGATCCTGTTGCTCGTCCTGCCCGCCTCGGCCTTCAAAGCGATCGTGCCGGCGTTCATCGCGATCGCGCTGATCCTGATCGTCGTCCAGCCGCGGCTCAGCGCTTGGCTCGCGGCGCGTGCCTCGCGCAATGAGCGCGAACGCCGCCACGTGGGCTCCGCACTGTTCTCCGGCGTCTTTGCGAGCGGTGTCTACGGGGGCTACTTCGGCGCGGCTCAGGGCATCTTGCTGCTGGCGATCCTCGCGCTCGGACTCGACGAGAGCCTCCAGCGCATCAATGGCGTCAAGAACCTCCTCGCCGGCGTCGCAAACCTCGTCGCGGGGATCGTCTTCGCCTTCGCCGCGCCGCACGTCGACTGGACTGCCGCCGGCCTGCTAGCCGCGGGCTCGATCACCGGCGGGATGCTCGGCGCGCGGTACGGTCGCCGGCTGCCGCCGGGAGCGTTGCGCGTCGTGATCGTCGCTGTCGGGACCGCGGCGATCGTGCGGCTGCTTACCTAGGACCCCTAGCCGGCGCTCGGCGCGGGCGTGCCGCTAGCGGGCGGCGTGCCGGTATCCGGCGGCCCGTCGCCACCGTTGTGACGGCGGTGCCGGCGATTACTGAACCAGACCCAACCGCCGAGCAGGATCACGGGCGAGGCGTAGAGCCCTGCCATGTACGCGTGGTAGATACAGGCGACCACCATTGCCGGCTACAGACTACCGCGTGGGGACGCGCAAGGAACCTAAGAATGCGAGCTCGCCTTGGGTATGCTCCTCGCGTGTCCGAGCGCAGCGAATACGCCCCCGGAACGTTCTGCTGGTGTGACCTGGCGACGACCGACCAGGACGGCGCGAAGGCTTTCTACGGCGCGCTGTTGGGCTGGGAGACCGATGACATTCCGGTCAGCGACGGCGTCGTCTACTCGATGATGCGGCTGCGCGGCAAGCAGGTCGCCGCGATCGCCCCGCAGCAGCAACAGCAGCGCGACGCGGGAGCACCGCCGGCGTGGAACAACTACGTCTCGGTGATCGACGCGGATGCGATCGTCGAGCGCGCCACGGAGCTCGGCGGCAGCGCCCACGCGCCAGCCTTCGACGTAATGGACGCCGGCCGGATGGCGGTGCTGCAGGACCCGCTCGGAGCCTTCTTCATGGTCTGGCAGCCCGGGCGCCACCATGGCGCGAGGCTAGTGACCGAGGTCGGCGCCCTGACCTGGAACGAGCTCGTGACGAGCGATGTCCCTGCCGCGAGCAGCTTCTACAGCGATCTCTTCGGCTGGACGGTCACTCCGTTCGAGGCTAACCCGACGCCTTACTGGTTGATCATGAACGGCGAGCGGAGCAACGGCGGGATCATGCCGCCGCCTGACCCGATGCCGTCGTTCTGGCTTCCCTACTTCGGCGTCGAGGACACCGACGTGGCGCTCGCCAAGCTCGAGGAGCTCGGTGGCAGCAAGCGCGCCGGCCCCTTTGAGCTGCCGATGGGCAAGATCGCGATCGTCACCGACCCCCAGGGCGCCGGCTTCGCCCTCTACTCGGGGCGGTTCGAGGACTAAGCTCGGCTCGCGAGCTTTCTGCCGCTTGCGCGGCTAGAAACTCGGTCGCTCGCTCGCTTCTGGGAATGGCACGCTCTCGCATGCACGAGACCGCTTGCCTGGCGCTGTCCGAGCGGACGCCCCGGCGGCTAGGTCAATCGCAACCGTCCGGCGCGGCGCGGCTGGATCATGTGTCCCAGCGCTCGAGCCGCCCCCGCAGCGCCCCGAGGAACTGCGCTGCGAGCACCCCGTCGAGTGCGCGGTGATCCCAGGAGAGACCAACGATGCAAATCGGACGGATCGCGATGCTCTCCTCGCCCGACGGGTCGCTGACGACGACTGGGCGCCGCACGATCGCCTCGACGTCGAGGATCGCGATCTGCGGCTGGTTGATCACCGGCGTCGCCATGACGGTGCCGTATTGCCCCGGGTTGGTGATCGTGAACGTGCCGTCGCGCAACTCCTCCGGCTTCAGCTCGCCGGTGCGGGCCCGCGTCGCGAGATCGCGGATCCGCTCCGACAGCTCGGCGATACTCAAGCGCTCGGCCTCGCGGATCACCGGGACGAGCAGCCCCTCGGTGCCAAGCGCGACGGCGATTCCAAGGTTGACCGTGTCGTGGCGCACGATGTCTCCGCCGTCGAGCCAGGCGTTCAGATCCGGGAACTCGGCGAGCGTAGCCATCGTCGCGCTCGCAACGATCGGCAGCGCCGTCGTGCGCAACCGGACGCGCGCCGCCTCGATGGCGCTGAAATCGACCTCGATCCACGAAGTGACCGTCGCGGCTGTCTCGAGCGATCGCTTCATGTGGTCGCCGATCGAGCGGCGCATGCGGGACAGCGGGACTGGTGGCGGCGGCACGTACTGCTGCGCGCCAGCACCGGCGCGGTCGGCGACTGCTGAGAGGACGTCTTGCTTGCGGATGCGCCCGCCCGTACCGGTGCCGGTGACCGTCGCCAGATCGATGCCGTGCTCGGCGGCGAGGCGTTGCACCACGGGCGAATAGAGGTGCTCGCGACCTTCAGCGGCTGCCGCGGTCAGCTTGGGCTCGGCCGCATCGACGACGACGACTGGGACCTCGTGTGAGCCGTCCGATGCGATCAGCGCGATCGCCGTGCCGGTGTTGACGGTCTCGCCGACCTCAACGAGGATCTCGACGAGGACACCGGCGACCGGCGAGGGAAGCTCCGATTCGATCTTGTCGGTATCGATGTCGCAGATCGGCTCCTCGTAGGCGACGGCGTCGCCGGGGCGCTTGCGCCACTGAACGATCGTGCCTTCGGTGACGGAGATGCCCAGCTGGGGCATCACGACCTCAACGTGTGTCGCTGAGGTCATCTCAGCGCCCCATGTAAAGCGGGCACAGGAGGTATCGCGGTGGCTTCCTAGTAGGCGAGGAGCTCATCGCAGGCGGCGCGGATCCGCTCGACGCTGGGTAGGACGGCGCTCTCGAGGGCGGGCGCGAACGGGATCGGGACATCGGGCGCCGCGACGCGCACGATCGGGCCCTCGAGCCACTCGAACGCGCGCTCAGCGATCACCGAGGAAACCTGGGCTCCCATCGCGCAGGTGTAGTTGGCTTCGTCGACCACGACCACCTTGGAGCAATCGCGGACCGCGGCGAGAATCGCGTCCTCATCGAGTGGTGCCAGAGAGCGCAGGTCGAGCAGCCGAATGCTCGCGTCGGGCAGTTGCTCGATCGCCTCGAGGGCGGTGTGGACCATGGCGCCGTAGGCGATGACGACCAGATCGTCGCCGTCGCGGACGGTGCGAGCCGTGAACGGCGTCTCATAGGAGCCCTCGGCCACCTCGCCGCGGACGCGCCGGTAGAGGTTCTTGTGCTCGAGAAACAGCACCGGGTTGGGGTCGGCGATCGCCGCGAGCAGCAGGCCCTTGGCGTCTTCCGCGCTCGACGGCGCGAGAACCTTCAGACCGGGAGAGTGAAGGAACCAGGCCTCCGGATTCTGCGAATGGTAAGGCCCGCCAGAGAAGCCGCCGCCGCTCGGCAGGCGCACGACGATCGGTACGGCGACGCCGAGCCGGTAATGGAGCTTGCCGGCGACGTTAACGATCTGGTCGAAGGCGCAGGCGACGAAATCCGCAAACTGCATCTCGCAGACCGGTCGCATTCCGACGATCGCGGCCCCGACGGCCCCGCCAACGATCGCTTCCTCGCAGATCGGCGTGTCGATCACCCGGTCGGCGCCGAACTCCGCCAAGAGTCCGTCGGTGACCTTGAACGCACCGCCGTGGACGCCGATGTCCTCGCCGAGCAGGATGACGCGCTCATCCTCACCCATCGCAACACGCAGGGCGTCGGATATCGCTTCGAGATAGCTCAGCTGCGCCATCAGCGAAAACCGCTCCACGGGGCGAGCCCGAGCCCCATCGGGATCGCCTCGCCATCGCAGAACACTCCCGTTGTCGCGGTGGCCGGGTCCGGCAGCGGCATCGCAAGCGCTTCGGTGGTGGCCTGATCGACCTCGGCTGTAACCGAAGCTGAGATCGTCTCGACGTCGACGCCAAGCGCAACCAGGCGAGCGCGCTGGAGTGCGATCGGATCACGCGCCGCCCACTCGGCGAGCTGCTCGGCAGGCACGTAGCTTGCGTCGTCGTGGAGGCCGTGGCCGTGCATGCGCATAGTGTGGGCCGCAATCAGCGTCGGGCCACCGCCGGCGAGCGCGCGCTCGCGCGCCTGGCGGACGACGTCGAACACAGCCTCGACGTCGTTGCCGTCAACGCTCACGCCGAGCATCCCGTAGGCCGCGGCGCGCTCCACGGGGTCGACGACGAACTGTCGCGAGCTCGGAGTCGAGTAGGCGTACCCGTTGTGCTCGAGTACGAAGATCGCGGGTACCCGCTGAACGGCGGCGAAATTCATCGCCTCGTGCCAGTCGCCAACCGACGTCGCGCCATCGCCGAACAGCGCGAGCGAGCAGCGCGCCTCGCGGCGCAGCTTGAACGCCATAGCCATACCGACGGCAACCGGCATCATGTCGGGCAGCATCGACACCATGCCGAGCACACCGAGAGTTGCGTCACCGAAGTGGACATTCCCTTCGCGTGCCGCGCTGACACCTCCTGGGCGTCCGAGGTAGTGCGCGAGAACCGCTCGCGGCGAGGTGCCTTTGACGAGATGTGCTCCGAGGTCGCGGATCAGCGGACAGACCGGATCGGCAGGTCCGAGGGCGAAGGCAGCGCCGACGCAGGTCGCCTCCTGACCGCGGCCGTCATAGAACGAGCCCGGCACCTTGCCCTGCTTGTATAGGCTGACGCCCCGCTCCTCGATGGCGCGGTGCAGCACCATGAAGCGGAACAGCGCCACGCGGTCGTCCCGGTCGAGATACGGCGGCTCGGCCCCGCGCTCCGCCGCAAGGGGTTCGCTGCGGGCGGCTGGCGAACGCCGCCGATCCTTGGACAGCGACTCGGCCGGTTGGTTGGGCGGGGCTGCCTGATTCGACGCGACGCGCATCCCGGATCGTCAGACGCCTTCCGCGACGGCGTCTTGCGGGAGCTCGTAGCGGTTGCGGATCGCGTAGAGGGTGGTGCGCTCGGCAGCGGGGCGACCGGCCCGGTGGGCGGCGTCGATGAAGTCCTCGGGGTCGAGCCTGACACCGTGATAGGAGCCGGCCATGCGGCTGATCGACTCCTCCATCAGCGTTCCACCAAGGTCGTTGACGCCCCAGCGAAGCGATTCGGTAGCGGCGGCGAGGCCCATCTTGACCCAGGAGCTCTGCAGGTTGCGAACCGTACTGCCGAGGGCGAGGCGGAACACGGCGGTGTGCTTGAGCTTCTCCTCCGTCGAAAGCTCCTCGACGCCGTGGGTGCGACCGAGCAGCGTCTGGAAGGGAATGAACGAAAGCGGCACGAACTCGGTTATCCCGTCGGTCCGCTCCTGGAGCTCGCGGATCACGCGCATGTGCTCGGCGAGCTCCCACGGTTCCTCGATGTGGCCGAACATGACCGTCGCGGTCGTGCGCAGGCCGCCGCGGTGGGCGGCCTCAACGATCTCGACCCAGCGGGCGACCGGCAGCTTGTTGGGTGAGATGCGCTCGCGCACGCCGTCGTGGAGGACCTCGGCCGCCGTCCCCGGGACCGAGTCGAGCCCTGCTTCGCGCAGGCGCGCGAGGACCTCGCTCGGTGCAAGACCTGAGATGTCGCACATGTGCGCGATCTCCATCGGCGAGTACGCGTGGACGTGGAGCTGGGGCGCGGTCTCCTTGATGATCGAGAGCCAGCGCTCGTAGTCGGCGAGTGTCCAGTCGGGATGGATGCCCGACTGCATGCAGATCTCGGTTGCGCCGAACTCGACGGCCTCGTGGATCTTCTGCTCGAGCGCCGCGCGGTCGTGCTCGTACGCGTCCGGCGAGCGCCGCCCCTGACCGAAGCCACAGAAGGCGCAGCCGACGATGCAGATGTTCGACACGTTGATGTTTCGGCAAACGACGAACGTGACCGTCTCGCCGACCAGCTCCGCGCGCAGCTCGTCGGCGGCCTCGCGGAGCTCTTCGATCGCCTCCGGCCGCGACTCGGCGAACAGCGCTGTGAGCTCATCCTCGCCGAGCGAGATGCCGGCGCGCCCCTTGGCGATCGCGGCAGGAACGAGATCTCGGCGGATGACGCGATCCGACCCGCGGCCCGACCCGCGCCTGGGTATGAACGACCAGTAGCGCGACTTGATCACATCGAGGACGCCCTGAGACTGCCAGTCGGGCCCGATGTGCGAGCCGTAGACGCAAAGGCGCTCAGTCAGCGCGACGCCGTCAGCCTGTAGACGGCGGCGGACCTGGTGCGGCGAGGGGAAGGGGTGCTCAGGCGAGATGTGATCGCCGTTCTGCGAGAGGCCGCCGAGATCGCTCGCACCGGTCATGACCAGCTCGGGCCACCAGTCGGACAGGTTGGGCGGCACCTGAATGCCGACGCCCGGGAGCAGCTCATGCGCAACGCCCACGAGTTCCTTGATGTCGTCGATCGAGACCTCGCAGGCCCAGGGCGGGAGCGGGAGATCAGGATGACGTCCAAGCCCCGTCCGCCAGTAGTCCTCGGCTGCGGCGCTCGCGATCTCCGCGGGCTCCTCGCCGTAGTACCGGCGGTGAGGGACGAAGTTCTGCAGGATCACCTCCTGCAGTTGACCGTGCTCGCGTTGGAGCTGGGCGAGCGCTTCGAGCGCGGCGATGCGGTCCGCCGGCATCTCACCGATCCCTACCAGGATGCCGCTCGTGAACGGGATGCGCAGCTCCCCGGCATCGCGAATCGTCTGGAGTCGCAGCGCCGGGTCCTTGGTCGGCGACGCCACGTGGGCCAGCAGGTCGGAGCGCAGCGACTCGAGCATCAAACCCTGCGAGGCCGTCACCTCGCGTAACCGAGCGAGATCGCCGCGCGAAAGCGCGCCGAGGTTCGTGTGCGGAAGCAGCCCGCGCTCGAGCGCGCGCTCGCAGCACCAGACCACGTACGCGACGAAATCGTCGAAGCCGAGGGCCTCGAGGCGGTCTCGAACGCCGGCGTGGGAGCCGGGATCATCGCCCGTCAGGACGAGCAGCTCCTTGACGTTGCGGTGCGCGGCGTGGTCGAGCAGCGCGATCACCTGATCCGGCTCGTGCAGGTGCGGCTGGTGCGTCGCGAACGCGCAGTACTTGCAGTGCGACACGCAGGTTCGCGACAGCGAAAGCGTCACGTTGCGCGAGAAAGTCACTCTCCGAGTTTTCCTCAATCTCGTCGAGAGCTCAGACGCGTGCTGTGGGACGGGGGCAGGGTGCTCTGGCATTGGCTAGGACTCTCGGTCGCCTGGAGATCTGACGCTGTCCGCTTGGCCCAGGAACGAACCGTACTGCCCGCGGAAGAAGACGAGCGGCTCGACTTCGCCCTCGCGCACCTCCAGCCGGCGAACCGCGCCGACAACGATCAGGTGGTCGCCCGCCTCGTGCTCCGCGTCAATCGTGCACTCGATCCAAGCGAGAGCGTCGTCGAGCGCGGGACCTGCCGCCCGGTCGTGCCAGGAGACGCCGGCGAAGCGGTCGATGCCGAGGCGTGAGAACTGGCGCGAAGCCTGCTCGTGGTGGGCGGCAAAGATGTTGACGCAGAAGCTGCCCGACTCGCGGATCTTCGGCCAGGTCGCCGAGCTCTTCGCCGGGCAAAAGAGGATCAGCGGCGGATCGAGCGACACGGAGGTGAACGAGTTGCTCGACATGCCGACCGGTCCGTCGCGGTGATGGGCGGTGATAACCGTAACCCCGGTCGGTAGGTGACCCAGGACGTTGCGAAAGCACTCGCTGTCGATCCGCAGATCGATCTCGTCGGTCATTGGCCCTGGACGTTAGCGGGCTGGGTGCAGGTACTCGTAATAGGTCACCGGCTCGGCGTAGGCGCCGTAGCCGGTGATGTCCGAGCGCGTGAGGTTTTCGACCGGCAGCTCGAACAGGTTGACGGCCGGCACATCTGCGTCGACGATCTGCTCGGCGTGCGCCACGAGGCGCTGCGATGCAACTCCGGCAGCCGTCGTTCGAAGCCGCGCGAGCACGGCCTCGAGGGTGGCGTTGCGGTAGCCATCGGCAGCCGCCGGGCTAGTCACGTCGATGCTCGCGTCATCGTTCTCGATCAAGCTGAAGCCGGCGCCGCCGAGCACGGGAGCGATGTCCTCGATCGTCGAGTCGAGACGGTGGGCCTGCGCAAGCGCGAGCAGCTGATCCGCGTTGTAGACGACCACAGGCTCCAGCGTCACCCCAACCTCCGAAAGCTGGCTGACCAGCGACGCGAGCTCCTTTGCCTCGTCCCCGTTGGCGAGCTCCGCGTCCACGTAGACACGAAGGCTGAAGCCGTTCTTATAGCCGGCCGCTGCAAGTAGCCGGCGAGCCTCCGCGAGGTCGTACCCGGCCGGCTGGACTTGGCCGTAGACGGACGGCACGGCCAGGACGTCGGGTGTCGCGTGCCCGTAGTAGATCCGGCCGCTGAGGTCGGAGCGCTCAACCGCCAGGTTCAGCGCGCGTCTCACGAGCACGCTGGCGAGCGGACCGCGCGAGACGTTGAGCAGCCACGACTCGACCGTGGGACCGGTCTGGAGGATGCTCGCGCTCACGTGACTCGCCGACCCGTACAGGAGCACGTCGGTGTAGTCCATCCAGTCGACCGCGCTCGTGTGGTCGGCAGAGCCGTCGAGCAGAGCCGCCACACGTTGGCCGCCACTTGGTGTCTGCTTGATCTCGACCTTGCGGTAGTAGGGATGGACCCACGAGTAGGGGTTGGCGAGCAGCACCAGACGTCGGTTGGCGAGGAACGAGCTCACGTAGTAGGCGCCGAACGTGGCCGAGTGGGTGGCGCCCCACCGCTCAGCCCAGGGATCGCTCCCCGTGGCGTGGGCAAGATAGAGCTTGCGGTCGTAGACGCCCTCGTCGAACCAGGCGAGCACGCCGAGCAGGAACGGGCTTGGGCCGCTGACGTTGATCCGAACGGCGTAGCGGGCGAGGACGGTAACGGGATCGCGGACGTCGAGGTTCGCGAGTGAAAAGAGGAACGGAGCCACCGGCGACGTCGCGAGATCACGTTTGATGCTCCAGCTCACGTCGGCTGCGGTGAACGGATCGCCCGTCGGGCCGCGCACGCCGCGGCGCAGCTCGAAGGTGTAGTCCCCGCCCCGACTTGCGTGCCAGGAGGTTGCGAGGTAGGGCACGACGGACGCGGCGTCGGGGAGCACCGTGTCGGGGCCCGGCGGCGCAGCGGTCGGGCGCACCAGCTCGCTCGACCAACTTTGGAGTAGCGCCGTCGCCGCTGCGGGCGTGCCGGACTCGTCGAGGTCCGCCGGCAGCTCGGGCACCAGGTCGATGAAGGTGCGGTTCGGCGGCACAGTGGCGCCGCCGTGAGCGGACGAGCCACAGCCGGCGACGAGCAGCGCGACGCAGATACCGCTTGCCAGGCGGCCCCTCGCGGTCAAGGCTGCGGACCTGCGACGGTCAGCCGCGCGGCGGCGCAGGCTCGCTCGCCTCCGCTTCGAGGCCGGAGCGGACCACACGCTCGAGTCGTCCCTGAGCCGCCGCAAGCCCGCCAGAGTCGCCGCCTGGTCCGCGGAGGATCCAGGCGAAGACCACCGCGATCAGCCCGCCCGCTAGCGGGCCGACGACGTAAAGCCAAAAGTGTGCGAAGTGCCCGCTCATCAGATCCGGCCCGAACGAGCGCGCCGGGTTCATCGACGCGCCGCTGATCGGGCTCGACCAAAGGCCGGCGAGGGCGATGTAGCCGCCGACGGCTACGGCCGAAAGCGTGCCGACATTCTGCGCGCGTGAGGCGGTGCCGAGGATCGTGCTGACCAAGCCAAGCGTCAGGAACAACTCGATGAGCATCGCTTTCCAATCCGCGACGTGCGCGCCCGGGAGTGTCGCGCCAACGCCGGCAGCGCTGCCGATCACCTTTTCAACGAACAGGCATGCGAGGCTGGCGCCGACCAGCTGGACCACGATGTAGCCGGGGACGCGCTTCCACGGGAAGTCGCCACGCAGCGTGAAGCTGATCGTCACAGCCGGGTTCAGGTGCGCGCCGGAGACCGCGCCCATGAACAAGATGATCGCCATCACCATCAGCCCTGGAGCAGTGACGGCCGCCGCGCGGCTGACGGCTCCGTGGGTCGTGGCAACGAGGACGCCGCCGCCGGCCGCGACCACCACGAGCAGGAAGGTGCCGAAGAACTCGGAGAACAGCCGCCGCCATTCGAGCGCGGTGTTGTCGAAGTCGACCGTAGCCGGGAACTCAAGCCCGAGCAGCACTCGACTACGGCTCGCCTGCTGCGGACTGGCCTCGCGCACCTTTTGGCGCCTGCTCATCGTCGGCGCGAATCTAGCGGACCCGCGTGGGGGGCGCCGCGCGCCAGGCGCGCTCGTGGCGTTGCGCGCATTGACAGCCGGCTCGCGGCCGCCTAGCTTCGGTCGGGGAGCAGGGACCGCTCCTGCTCCGGAGCAACCGTGATGAAGATTCCCCGATGTCGCGCCGGTCGTGCTCAGCCCTGGACCGCAGGGGCGCATGTCGGCCCGCTTGCTCTACTTGCCGCGGCATCTGGATTGCTTGCGTTCTCGACCGCCTCTGGGGCGAGGCCGACTGCCGCTCACCCGACTGCCGTCCCGATCGTGCGACTGCGGAGCGTCGCCAGCAGGCGCGAATCGCGGCGCAAGCCTGCGGGGAAAACGCCGCGGATCACTGTACAGCCAACGCCTGCCTACGCGGCCCCCGGAACCGCGGTGCACTTCGCGGCCACCGCCACCGGCAGTCCGAAGCCGACGGTGCAGTGGCAGATCTCGACCGATCACGGCGCGCGCTGGAGCAACGTCCGCGGTGCACGCAAAAGCAGCTTCTCGTTCATTGCCGTCGCCCACCAGGACGACGATAGGTTCCGCGCCGTGTTCAAGAACCGCTACGGGAAGGCGCACACGCACGGGGTGCTGCTGACAGTTGTGGCCGGCTATGCGAAGCCGGTGATCCAGACAGAGCCGCAGAGCACGACCGTCGTGCTCGGGGCCACAGCGAGCTTCACCGCAGCCGCGGCCGGCGATCCAACGCCAACGGTCCAGTGGCAACTCTCGGAAGACGACGGCACGACGTGGTCCGACCTGACGGGCGCAACCCAGACGACGCTGATGTTCACCAGCACGGCGACGATGACCGGCTACCAGTACCGCGCCGTTTTCACGAACTTGCTCGGCTCGACTGACACCACCGTCGCGACGCTCACCGTCTTGACCGGTAGCGCCCCGGCCATCACTGAGCAGCCGCAGAGCGAGGACGTGGCGAGCGTGCCGAGCGGCTACCCCGTGTCGTTCACAGCCGCCGCATCGGGCTCGCCGCCGCCGAGCGTCCAGTGGCAGGTGTCCGTCAATCATGGCGTCAGCTGGACCAACATCCCCGGCGCCACAACACCGACCTACTCGTTCGACGCCGTCGCCAGCCAGAACCTCAACGAGTACCAGGCGGTGTTCAGCAACTCGCTCGGAACGGCGACCACCGAGCCGGCGATCCTCGGCGTCGGCTACGCCCTGACGAGCAACTGGTCGGGCTATGCGTCCGTCATGACCAACACTCAATACACGGCGGTCAGCGGGACGTGGACGGTGCCGAGCGTCAATTGCACGCAGACGAGCAACAGCTCGTCGTCACAGTGGGTCGGCATCGACGGCGCTTCCAGCGCCACCGTCGAGCAGACCGGGACGTACTCGGACTGCGCCGGCCCCGGCGGCACGACGCCGACCTACGGCGCCTGGTACGAGATGCTCGGGGACGACGCGGTGGACGGCGGAGCGCAGGTGGACGTCACGACGACGATGCCCACTGCCACGATCGCGGCCGGCGACACCATTACCGCCAGCGTCAGCGTCAACAGCAGCGATCAATGGGCGCTCACGATTGCTGACAGCACCTCGCCCCGCGTCTGGACCTTCACCGAAACACCGCTGATCACCTGGAGTGCACCCGCGGAGGCGTCGGCCGAATGGATCGTGGAACGCCCCGAGGCCTGCACCGGCAACCAATGCACTCTCACCTCGCTCGCCGACTTCGGCACGGCGGCGTTCACGAGTGCGAGCGCGACCGCCAACGGCGTGAACGGAACGATCGGCTCGCTCCAATCGACGCCGATCGAGATGATCCGTTCCGACACCGACTCCACGCTGCTGTCGCAGCCATCCGCGCTGAACATGCTCGGCAACGGCTTCAGCGACTCGTGGGACGCCAGCTCCTGACGTGCCGGCGGACGGCTAGCCGGCGGGCGTCGCGCGACTCTCGAGATAGGGCGCGAGATAGCGCGCCGAGATCTTCGACACCGGAGTCCAGGTCGGCTCATCGGTGACCTGCGAGCTGAAGCTCATGCTGCCGCTCAGCCGCGCAGTCAAATAGCGTGGCTTTCGTCCGGTGAGCAGGATGCCCCGAATCTCCGGCTCAAACGGCGCGGGCGTGATTGGTGCCCCGGCCAGCGCCGCGATCGCCTCGGCGGCGGCGTCAGCCTGCTGCGATGCGATGCCGCCGTGTTTGACCGCGAAATCGATCGCGTCACCGGCCGCCCAGACGCGTTCGACGCCGCGCACGCGGCAATGCTCGTCGACGGGGATGAAGCCGTGCTCTCCAGCCGGCAGGCCACGAACCGCTGGACCAAACAGCTCCGGCAGGGCGACGATCCGGTCGGCGCCCACGGTGCGGTTGCCTGGCTGCAGCCGCACCTCGCCCACTGCGTCGACCTGCGCGTGGGTCGAGGTGATCGTCTCCACGCCGGCCTCCGCGAGCAGGCCTTCGACCGCCGCGCTCGCCTGAGGCCCGAACACGGCGAGCGGCGCCGGCTCCGCCGTGACGAGCATCAGCTTGACCTCGACGCCCATGTCGTAGGCTCGCGCGGCGGTCATCAGCGCAAGCTCGTAAAGCGGCAGCGGCCAGGCAAGGCGCGCAGGAGCAACGAACGCGATGCGCTTGACGTAGCCCTCCTCGACGTCCTGAACCACGCCGTGCAGCAGTTCGTCCATGCGCCTGTCGTCGATCGTCAAGACATGGGCGAAAGCCTCCTTGATGCGTGCGCCGACGGCGAGCAGCAGCGCGTCGTAGGCAACCGCAACGCCGGCTGCCGTGTAGGCGACCCGCTCGCCGGCCTCGACCCAGCCGAACTCCTCGACGATCAGCTCGGCACCGACATCGGAGGCGACCTGCGTGAGCGAGTAGCTGTCAGCCTGCGCATACGCGAAAGGCTCGCGGACCGTCATCGGGCGATAGCTGAACTCGGCGTTTGGCGCGATCAGCTTCAGCGCCACGCGCTCACCGGCGAGGTCGCGCAAAGCAAGTGCCGCCTCGATCGCAGCGACGCCACCACCGGCGATCACGACGTCGAGTGGCTCCACCACGCTCATCGGGCTGGACTATGGCGCATCGAATGAACCGCGGTAGCCGCGCTGAGCCGCCAAGCGACCGCGGATAACTACTGAAGCAAGCGCGTACAGGGCACGTTCCCGCGCTCGTCCGCGGGGCGGTAGCGTGAATGCATGCTAAGCGGAGAAGAAGCCGCCGCCGGCGCACAGGTCGCGCCGATCCGGATCGTCATCGCCGATGACCACGCGGTGGTACGCAGCGGCCTGCGCCTCTTGCTCGAGGCCGAGTCCGACTTTGAGGTGGTCGCCGAGGCCGGGGACGTTGACGCGGCGAGGCGCTACGTCCGCGGTCATCATCCGGCAGTGCTTGTGCTCGATCTCAACATGCCTGGAGGCTCGAGCCTCGACGCCATTCCGCTGATCCGCACAGAGGCGCTCGATACACAGATAGTCGTGCTGACGATGCAGGAGGAGCCGGCGTTTGCTCGCCAGGCGCTGGGCGCCGGGGCAGCCGGCTATGTGCTCAAGGAAGCCGCTGACAGCGAGCTGGTCGAGGCCGTGCGGCGCGCTGCCGCCGGTGAGACCTATCTCAACCCGACACTCGGCGCGCGCATCGCGCGCGAGCCACCGCCCGGTCCGCCGGACGACCTCAGCGCTCGCGAAGTCGAGGTGCTGCGACTGATCGCGCTCGGCCATACCAATGCGGAGATCGCTCAGAAGCTCTACCTGTCGGTGCGCACGGTGGAGACGCACCGCTCGCACATTCAGCAGAAACTGCGAGTGTCCTCGCGAGCGGAGCTGGTCAGCTACGCGCTCCAGCGGGGGCTGGTCGGGTAACACGCCCGCTTGGGGCGTTTGGGTTGCCGGTGGCGCCAGGCGCTACGGCGCAGGCTCGGTCGCGGTGCTGGCGGGCAGCGCCGGCCTCATGGTCAGCGGCAGCCAGGCGCTGACGGTCGTTCCGCCCTGGGAGGAGTCGATCGACAGCGCGCCACCGAAGACGAGCACTCGCTCACGCATGCCGGTCAAACCGAATCCGCCCGTCTGCAGCTCGGCATCGAAGCCGCGTCCGTCGTCTGAGATGACGATCGAGAGACGCTCGTCGGCGGCCTCAACGGAGACCTTGACCTGCCTCGCGTGTGCGTGCTTGGCGACGTTCGTCAGTGCCTCCTGGACGACCCGGTAGACGCTGGCCTGGAGCTCGGCGTCGAGTCCGGCGCGTTGCTCGTCGCGCGCCGGTAGCACGAGCCGACCGGATATCTCGAGGTCGTTGATCGCGCGGTGGCGCTCGAACAGCGCCTCCAGGGCGGCCTCGAGACCGAGCTCGTCGAGCGCGGCGGGCCGCAGCTCGGTGATGATCGCGCGCAGGTTTGTGATCTCCTGCTCGATCTGCTCGAGCGCCTGGTCGGTTGCCTGGGAGAGCGCCTCGGCGTCGCCCGCCCGGCGCGCCGCGGAGAGCAGCACTCGCAGTCCGCCGAGGGCCTGAAGTGTCTCGTCGTGGAGCTCTTGCGCCCAGCGCCGGCGCTCAGCATCGGCTGCCGCGAGCGTGTCACGCAGGCGCTGGCGCTGGACGCTCTGGGCGATCACGACCGCGGTGGCAGCGCTCGCGGCAAACGCCCTGAGCGCGCGCTCGTCGTCGTCGCTGAACGGCTGCGCGTCAGGCTGGCGATCGAACGCAAGGAGCACCCCGAGCGGCTCGCCGCGGTAGGCGAGCGGGACAGCCAGCGCCGTCCTCGCGCCGCTGACGCCTAGCTGGTCGGCGCTGATCCGCAGTCGCGCCGCCACGTCGTCGATCCGCTCGGATTGGCCGCGCAGCATCACCTCGCCGGAGGTCGAACCGTGGACCGGAATGCGCACGCCACCGATTCGCTCACCGTGACCGGCGACGGCTGCCGGCACGAGTTCATCGCCGTCACGTAGGAGGATCAACACGGCGCGCGCCTCGACCAGCGCTCGGCCGCGTTTGACGATCAGCTCCAGGGAGCGCTCGAGATCGACCTCCGCGCCGACGGCTAGCGCCACGGCCTGCGTCGCGCGCAGGCCGCTCGCAGCCCGCTCGAGCTCAACGCGCTGAGTCTCGACATCCCGGTACAGGCGCGCATTCTCCACGGCGATCGCCGCCCATCGGGCGAGCACCACGACCGCCTCCTCGTCGGCTTCATCGAACTCGCCGCCTTGCTTCTCGGTCAGGTAGAGGTTCCCCCACGCCTCGGCTTGGATCACAACCGGAACGCCGAGAAAGCTCTCCATCGGGGGATGGCCGGCCGGGAACCCGTAGGAGGCGGGATGGTCGCTGACGCGGGCGAGTCGCAGCGGCTTGGGGTCGTGCGTCAGAACCCCGAGCACGCCCCGCCCGCGAGGCCGAGCGCCGATCCGTCGCGCCGTGTCGTCATCGATGCCCGCGGTGATGAAGCGCTCGAGCTCGCTGCGCTCTGCGTTCAACACGCCAAGCGCCGCGTAGCGCGCGCCGGTCAACTCGCGAGCCGCATCGAGAACGCGCGCCAGCGCCGCGTCAAGGTCCAACTCGGAGACGATTACACCCCCGAGGTCGATCAGCGTGCGCAGGCGATCCGCGTTGAGCTTGTCTGTGATCAGCCCGTACCGAAGTCGAGGTGTTGCGCTGCCCGCGAGCAACGATACAGCGACCCGCGAGCAGCGCCAGGAGCCGTTGCGGTATCGACCCCCAGCGGAGCGACGCTCACTACGTACTTAACACGGATCGGCCACGCGGCGCCCCGCCGATGAAGCACCGTTCTGCGGCTCGGATGATTAGCGTGAGCAAACCGAGCACCGAGCCATCCGGGTGAGCCCAGCCACAGCCAGAGCCGCAACCACCGCCCGAGCCTGGGCGCGTAGCAAGACGGCGCCGCTGCGATCCTCGGTCGCTGGTTAGCCGATGGCGGCGAGCGGGACAGCGGCCGAGCCGCTCGCGACGAGCGAGCTGGAACTGATCAACGCCTGGTGGCGGGCAGCCAACTACCTGTCGGTAGGCCAGATCTACCTGCTCGACAACCCGCTGTTGCGCGAGCCGCTACGGGCCGATCACGTCAAGCCGCGCCTGCTCGGCCACTGGGGAACGACGCCCGGGCTGAACTTCATCTACGCGCACATGAACCGCGTGATCAAGACTCGCGAGCTGAACGCGATCTTCGTCACCGGCCCTGGTCACGGGGGCCCGGGTGTCGTCGCGAACACCTACCTCGAAGGCACCTACAGCGAGATCTACCACCGCATCGGTCAGGACGTGGAAGGGCTGCGGCGGCTGTTCCGCCAGTTCTCCTTCCCGGGAGGGATCCCGAGCCACGCCGCACCGGAGACCCCCGGTTCGATCAACGAGGGCGGCGAGCTCGGCTATTCGCTCCTCCACGCCTACGGAGCCGCATTCGACAACCCCGACCTGCTGGTCGTCTGCGTGATCGGCGACGGCGAGGCGGAGACCGGACCGCTCGCCGCAAGCTGGCACTCGAACAAGTTCCTCAACGCGCGCCGCGACGGGGTGGTGCTACCGATCCTCCACCTCAACGGCTACAAGATCGCCAACCCGACGGTGCTCGCGAGGATCACGCACGAGGAGCTTCGCTCGCTGCTCGAGGGCTACGGCTACGCGCCGCGCTTCGTCGAAGGTTCGGATCCGGCGAGGATGCACCAGCTGATGGCGGCGACGCTCGACGAGGTGAGCGAGGAGATCGCTGAGATCCAGCGCCGCGCCCGCGAGGACGGCGACGAGGAGCGACCGCGCTGGCCGATGATCGTCCTGCGCACGCCGAAGGGCTGGACCGGGCCGAAGATGGTCGACGGAGTGCCGGTGGAGGGAACCTTCCGCGCCCACCAGGTTCCGCTGGCCGAGGTGCGCACGAACCCGACGCATCTCGCGCAGCTCGAGGAGTGGATGCTCTCCTACCGTCCAGAGGAGCTGTTCGAAGAGGGCGGCGCACTGCGCGCCGAGTTGGCTGCGCTGGCACCTGTCGGGGAGCGGCGGATGGGAGCGAATCCGCACGCCAACGGGGGCCTGCTGTTGCGCGAGCTCGAGCTGAGGGATTTTCGGCGCTACGGGGTGCCGGTTCCGGCGCCGGGAACGACTTTTGCTGAGGCGACTCGGGTGCTCGGCGGATTTCTGCGGGACGTGATGCTTGACAATGCGGACAACTTTCGCGTGATGGGGCCGGACGAGACCGTTTCGAATCGGCTTGGGGCGCTGCTCGAGGCGACGGATCGCACCTGGGAAGCGGAGCGGATACCGGGCGACGATCACCTTGCGCCGGAGGGCCGCGTCATGGAGGTGCTGAGCGAGCACCTCTGCCAGGGGTGGCTGGAGGGCTACCTGCTGACGGGGCGCCACGGCCTCTTCAACTGCTACGAGGCGTTCATCCACATCATCGACTCGATGTTCAACCAGCACGCCAAGTGGCTCAAGGTGACGCGCGAGATCCCCTGGCGGCGGCAGATCGCATCGCTCAACTACCTGCTCTCCTCGCACGTCTGGCGCCAGGACCACAACGGCTTCTCACACCAGGATCCCGGCTTCATCGACCACGTCGTCAACAAGAAGTCCGAGATCATCCGCGTCTACCTGCCGCCGGACACGAACACGCTGCTGTCGGTGGCCGACCACTGCCTGCGCTCGTACAACTACGTCAACCTGATCGTCGCCGGCAAGCAGCCGCAGCTCAACTACCTCGACATCGAGGCGGCGACGCTCCACTGCACACGCGGCCTCGGGATCTGGGAATGGGCGAGCAACGACGGCGACGGTGAGCCGGATGTTGTGCTCGCGTGCGCCGGCGACGTCCCGACATTGGAGACCCTCGCGGCCACAGCGATCCTGCGCGAGCGCCTGCCAGACCTGCGCGTCCGCGTGATCAACGTCGTCGACCTGATGCGGCTCGAGCCCGACAGCGAACATCCGCACGGGCTCTCCGACAGCGAGTTCGACGCACTGTTCACGACCGCCCAGCCTGTGATCTTTGCTTACCACGGCTACCCCTGGCTGATCCACCGGCTCACCTACCGCCGCCACAACCACGACAACCTGCACGTGCGCGGCTACAAGGAGGAGGGCACGACGACGACGCCGTTCGACATGGTGATGCTCAACGACCTCGACCGCTTCCACCTCGTGATGGACGTGATCGACCGCGTCCCTGGCCTCGGTGAGCACTGCGCGCACCTGCGCCAGGAGATGGAGGACGCCCGCCTGTGCTGTCGCGCGTACACCCGCGAGCACGGTGACGATCCCGCGGAGATCCGCGACTGGACCTGGCCGAGGCACACCGCCTAGCGTGCGGGTATTGGTCGTAAACGCCGGCTCGAGCAGCCTCAAGCTGTCGCTGCTCGGCCCCTGTGACGAGGCACTTGGCGAGCGCGAGCTGACCGTCACCGATGAGGCGGTGGATCAGGCTTTGCTCGCTGTTGAGCTCGACGCCTTGGAGGGGGCCGACGCCGTCGGGCACCGGATCGTCCACGGCGGCGAGCGGTTCAGCGCCGCAGTCCGCATCGATCGCAGCGTCGAATCGGAGCTGCGTGAGCTGATCGAGCTGGCGCCGCTTCACCAAGCGCGTTCGCTCGCCGCGTTCGATGCCGTCAGTCTCGCTCTCCCGGGGGTGCCGGCCGTCGCCTGCTTTGACACCGCGTTCCACACGACGATCCCCCTCGCCGCCACGACCTACGCTCTGCCGGCCGCTTGGCGCGAGCGCTGGCCGCTGCGACGCTTCGGCTTCCATGGTCTCTCGCACGCCTACGTCGCGCGGCGTGCCGCTGAGCTGGTCGGCGGCGAGCGCGACGATCTACGGCTGGTCAGCGCTCACCTCGGCGCTGGCGCCTCGCTCTGTGCGATCGCCGGCGGGCGGTCGATCGACACCACGATGGGCTTTACACCACTGGAGGGGCTCGTCATGGCCACGCGGTCGGGCAGCGTCGATCCAGGCATGCTGCTCTGGCTCGCCGACGGGCGGCTTCCGGCTCCGGCGCTCGCCCATGGGCTCGAACACGAGGCGGGATTGCTCGGACTCGCCGGCAGCGCCGACATGCGCGAGGTGCTGCGGAGCGCGGAGAGCGGCGACCGGCGCGCGGCTATCGCACTCGACGTCTACACGCACCGGCTGCGCGGGGGCATCGCGACGATGGCCGCGGCGCTCGGCGGGATCGACGTGCTCGCATTCACGGGGGGCGTCGGAGAGAATGCGCCGGCGGTCAGGGAACGCGCGGTGGGCGGGCTCGGGTTTCTTGGGATCGGGCTGGACGAGGCGCGCAACCGTGCCGTGACCGGCGACGCTGACGTCAGCGTGGAAGGGGCGACGGCTCGGGTGCTTGTGGTGAAGGCGCGCGAGGATCTTGAGATCGCTCGCCAGACGCGCGCGGTGCTCGCGTGAGCGGTCGTCGCCGGGATCGCGGCCGCAGCGGCGCTGGGTGTCGCCGCTACCCAGGTTCCCTGCGACCCCATGCGTCTGCGCCGTTCAGCAGCTCCAGCACCTGCTCGTCGCTGACCGGCGTGAAGTCCTCGTACCAAAAGCCGACACCGCGGAGCTCGGCAGGCACCGTGTGACAGACGACCTCGTCGGCCTCCTCGCCTACGCGTGCCAGTGAAGCGCGCACCCCGACGGGAACCGCGACGATGACGCGCGCCGCCAGCAGTCCGCGCAGCGCGCGTACCGCGGCCACGTCCGTGACCCCCGTCGCAAGACCGTCATCGGCGACGATCACCGTTCGGTCGCGGACGTCGAGCGCAGGGCGGTCCCCGCGGTAGCGGGCGACACGGCGGCGCAGCTCCCGCGCCTCACGCGCGACGGTCTCGTCGAGCACGCTGGAGGTCAGTCCAACGCGGCTTGCCGTGACCCGGTCGAGGACGACCGTGCCGTCTTCGGCGATCGCACCGACGCCGAACTCGGGGTTGGCGGGTGCACCGAGCTTGCGCACGGCGAGGATCTCGAGCGGCGCACCGAGCGCCCGGGCGATCTCGAAACCGACGGGAACGCCGCCGCGCGGCAGCGCCACTACCACCGGACGGTCAGCCGCGAACCGCTGGAGCTGAGCGGCCAGCAGCCGTCCTGCATGCCTGCGGTCTGCGAACACCATGGTGGAATGGTCACACGCGCGAAGCGCAGTTGGGCGCAGGCCGCCCCGTAGAGTTGACAACCGTCGACCGCAGCGATCAGACTAGGCGCCGACCGTTGAAAGGTTTCAGCCGGTACGTCGCGTCGTCCGGCGCGCGATCCGGACAACCCCTTCGAGGAGCTTGCAGATGGCAGCCGAGCGCACCGCCGCGACCAGGCGGGTCGTGGAGAAGACGAAAAGCGACGAGCGTGGCCTCGAGCTGCTCGCGAAGATGCTCGAGATCCGCGGCGTCGAGGACGAGGTTCAGCGGATGTTCACGCAGGGCCTGGTCCGCGGGACGACGCACCTATGTCAGGGGCAGGAGGCAGTGGCGGTCGGGGTCTGCGCGACGCTGAAGCAGGGCGACTCGATGACGTGCACCTACCGCGGCCACGGAGCCGTGCTCGCGATGGGCGCGCAGGCCGACGCGGTGTTCGGCGAGATCATGGGCAAGGCGAAGGGCCTCTGCGGCGGCAAGGGAGGCTCGATGCACCTCACAGACGTCGCCGTCGGCGCGTACGGCGCCTTCGCGATCGTCGGCGCGCATCTACCGATCACGGTGGGACTCGCGTTCGCATCCCGCTACCTCGGCGATGACGGCGTCAGCGTGTGCTTCTTCGGCGACGGCACGACCAACATCGGCGCCTTCCACGAGGCACTGAACCTCGCGTCGCTGTGGAAGACGCCGGCGATCTTCGTCTGCGAGAACAACCTCTACGGCGAGTACTCGCCGTTGCGGACCACGACGCCGATCGAGCGCTTGGCAGACCGCGCAGCGTCCTACGGAATGCCGGGGGTCGTCGTTGACGGTAACGACGTATTTGCTGTAATCGACACTGCGGAGGAGGCCGTGGCCCGGGCGCGCGCAGGCGAGGGACCAACGCTGATCGAGGCCCTGACCTACCGGCAGGTGGGCCACTCGCGATCCGATCCGGCGAAGTACCGGCCGCCGGGCGAGCTCGAGGAGTGGCTCGCGCGCGACCCGATCGTCCTGCTGGAGCGCAAGCTGGCCGAGGACGTGACCGATCCGGCAAGGATCGCAGAGCTTAAGGAGCAGGTACGCCAAGCGGTGCTCGAAGCGCTCGAGCGCGCAAAGTCCTGGCCTGATCCGGAGCTCGACGCGCGCTTCGCCAACGTACTCGCATGAGCGTCACCGAGCTCACCTACCGCCAGGCGATCGCCCGCGCGATCGCCGACGAGATGGAGATTGACGACCGCGTCCTGCTGTTTGGCGAGGACGTCGGCGCCGCGGGCGGCGTGTTCAAGGCGACCGAGGGACTGCAGGAGCGCTTCGGCCCCGCGCGCGTGCTCGATACGCCGATCTCCGAGCAGGCGATCGTCGGCTGCGCGATCGGCGCGTCGCTCCGTGGCCTGCGGCCGGTGATCGAGATCATGTTCGCGGACTTCGCCGGCGTCTGCTTCGATCAGCTGGCCAACGAGCTCGCGAAGTACCGCTACATGACCAATGGCCAGGTGACGGTCCCGGTCACCGTGCGCCTCGCGAACGGAGCCGGCGGCGGCTTCGGGGCGCAGCACTCGCAGTCGGTCGAGAACTGGTTCCTCAACGTCCCGGGACTGACGATCCTCACACCCGCGACGCCAGGCGACGCCTATGCCCTGCTGAGAGCCGCGATTCGCGACGTCAACCCGGTGCTCTACCTCGAACACAAGGGCCTCTACAACCTGACCGGTCCGGTCAGCGACGCCGATCTCGACGTGATCGGCCGCGCGAGCGTCGTGCGCGAGGGGTCGGACATCACGCTCGTGGCGAGCCAGCTGATGCGCCACCGCGCGCTCGAGGCGGCCGAGCTGCTCGCCGCCGAGAACGTCTCGGCCGAAGTGATCGACCCGCGCACGATGGTGCCGTTCGACTACGAGACGGTTCGCTCGAGCATCACCAAGACCAACAACCTGATCTGCGTACAGGAATGCTCGCCCGGCGGGAGCTGGGGAGCGACGCTGATCGCGACGCTGGCGGGGGACTCGCTCGAACTGTTCGACGCGCCGCCGCTGCTGGTCGGGGGGGACAACACGCCGATCCCCTATTCCGGCGCGCTCGAAGCAGCCTGGTTGCCGAGCCCTGAGCGGATCGTCGATGCGGTCCGCAGAACGCTCGCGTACTGAGATGCGCCCCAAGTGATCGCCGACGTTCTGCATTTCTCGTTCACCGTCAGCGACATCGAGCGATCGGTCGACTGGTACACGCGCGTGCTCGAACTCCAGCTGGTTCACCGCCAGCGCCAGGACAACGAGTACACCTGCAAGCTCGTGGGAATCCCGGGCGCGATTCTCGAGGTCGCCCAGTTCGCCGTGCCGGGCGTGCCGCCGGCGCGCTCGACGCACATGCTTGAGCTCGTCGAGTACATCGAGCCGCGCGGTCGCGATCTCGGCGAGCTCGCAACGAACAGCGTCGGCTGCGCGCACCTGGCCCTGATGGTGGACGACATCCACGAGCGTTACGTGCGGATGGGCGCTCAGGGCGTGCCTTTCCGAAACCCGCCGGTGGCGATCACCGCCGGCGCAAACGAGGGCGGCTTCGCCTGCTACTTCTGCGACCCCGACGGCATCACGTTGGAGCTTCTGCAGCCTCCGGTCAGCCGTCTGCGTGAGCCCGGGCTTGCTTGAGGACACCGGCCGGCGCGGCGCGGCGGCGCCGTCACGCCACGCCGGTTACACCGAAGCCGCTGGAATAGCCGACGCTATGCTGTGGCGACGGCCTCCGCATGACTCGGGCGACAAGCCGTTGCCCGCCTCCTTCCAAGCAGAGAACAGCGTTGACGCGCCGTATCAATAACTCAAAAGTCACAGCTCAGCGGCCTCGCGCGCCCGCAAGCCGGCGACCGCCGGTTGGGCGCGCAACCATCAGGGAAGTCGCCGACGCGGCTCGTGTGTCGATCGGCACCGTTTCGAACGTGCTGAATCGGCCTGACCGCGTGGCCGCGGACACGCTTGCACGGGTGCTCGAAGCGATCGACAAGCTTGGCTTCGTCCGCAGCTCGGCCGCACATCAGATGCGCGGGGGCAACAGCCGCTGCTTCGGAGCGGTGGTGCTTGACGCGTCGAGCCCCTCGTCGACCGAGACGATCCGCGGGCTCGAGGACGCGGTCCACGAGCAGGACTGCGCCGTCGTCGTCTGCTCGACCGATGGCTCGCCAGAGCGCGAGGCGCGCTACCTGAGGCTGCTCGAAGAGCAGCGTGTGCAGGGAATCGTGATAACGCCGGCGACGCGAAACGTGAGCCACCTACACACACTGCGCGACCGCGGAATCGTCGTCGTCCTGCTCGACCGAAACGGCCAGAGCGGTGAGCTGTGCTCGGTGTCGGTGGATCACGCCGGCGGCGGCGAGCTGACGGCGCGCCACCTGTTCGACCTCGGCCACACGCGAATCGCTTTCATCAACGGACCTGTCCACCTCGCGCAGTGCCTGGCGCGCCGGCGGGGTATGCGCCGAGCCGCGCGGCTTGCCGGGCTCGACGAGTCGGAGGCGATAATCGAATACACGATCGAGCCGCTGACCGCGTTTGGGCAGGTGGAACCGATCGTCGACTCGTTCCTCGAGCTCGAGGAACGCCCCACCGCCGTCGTCTGCGTGAACGACCAGATCGCCCTCATGGTTCTGCGAGCGCTGGTCGAGCGTGGCATCCGGGTACCACGGGATGTCAGCGTCGTCGGCTACGACGATGTCGAATTCGCCGCGATGCTTTCGCCCTCGCTGACCTCGATCCGCCTGCCTAAGTACGACCTCGGTCGCGCCGCGGCGGAGCTGCTGTTCGCCGAAACCGCCGACCCCCACCACCGCCACAGCGATATCCGCTTCAACCCCGAGCTGATCGAGCGTCAGTCGACGACGGCCCGCTCGCGCCTCAACCAGTACAACCCGCGCGGCGGATGACTTGATCGCCGATTGCCACTGTCACGCGTGGCGGCGCTGGCCCTATCCGCCCCTCGCGCCGGACGAGGACGGGCGCGGAACAGTCGAGCAGCTGATCTACGAGATGGACTTGCACGGCGTCGAGTTCGCGACGGTCGTGTGTGCGGCGATCGACAACAACGCGGACAACCTGGATTACGTGTCGTTTGCGTGCGAGCGCCACCCCGGGAGACTCGCGATGGTCGCCGACCACGACTGCTCTTGGAGCGCGACCTACCACACGCCCGCGAGCGCCGAGCGCCTGAGTGAGCTCGCCGAGCGCTACGACCTCGTTGGCTTCACCCACTACGTATTCGAGGAGAACGACGGCTGGCTGCGCAGCGGTGAAGCCGACTCGGTCTTCGCGCTCGCGGCCGAGCGAGCGCTGATCGTGAACCTGGCCGCGAGCCCTGCCTGGCAGGCCGACCTGCGCGAGATCGCGCGCCGGCACCCGAGCGTGCCGATCCTGTGCCACACGCTGGGCGGGATCCGGGCGCATGAGGGACTCGAGTCGCGTGGCCTTGGCGAGCTGCTCGCGTCGGCCGATGTGCCGAACATCCAGGTCAAGGTCGCCGGCCTCCACTACTGCACCGACCGCGGTTGGAATCATCCCTGGCCGGACGTGCTCGCTGCGTTCGAGCGCGTTCGCGAGGCCTACGGGCCTGAGCGCCTCTACTGGGGCTCGGACTTCCCGGCGTCGAAGCGTTTCACGACCTACCGTCAGGCGCTCGAGGCCGTGCGCTCGCACTGCCCGTTCCTCAGCGAGGAGGATCTCGGCCTGATCCTCGGCGAGAACCTCGGCCGGCTGCTCGGCCCGCGTAGCCCTCGCCGGTGAGGGCGCGTCAGCTGCTGGGCGCGGGGGCGAGCCGGGCGTTCTCGGGCGTCAGCTCAGCGAGCGGCTCGAGGCCCTCGAAGTGACGTAGACACTCGTCGACCATCAGCCTGAAGAAGCGCCGGCGACTCTCCTCGGTCACTCCGGCGATGTGCGGGCTCAGGAATACGTTCGGCAGGTCGGCGATCGGTGAGTCCGGCGGGAGCGGCTCGGGATCGAACACATCGAGACAGGCAGTCACATCGCCGCGCTGCAGGCGCGTGAGCAGCGCTGCGCTGTCGACGACCTTGCCGCGGCTGACGTTGACAAAGACGCTTCCCGGCCGCAGGAGCGCGAGCTGCGCCGCGCCGATCATCCGCTCGGTCGCGGGTGTCAGCGGCGCGAGGACGAACACGATGTCGCACTCGAGCACGTCGTCGAGCTCGGTGAAGACGACACCGTAAGGCTCGGCGAGCGCGCGCGGGGCGAACGGATCGTAGGCGCGTACGGCGACGTCGAACGGACCCAGCAGCTCCGTCAGGCGGCGCGCCAGGTGGCCGAATCCGACCATGCCGACGAGCTTCTCGCTGAGCTCGGCGCGGTCGTAACCCGGTCCTGAGCGCCGCTCGACGGGCTCCTCGAACGGCGGCTCGTGGGCGATAATCCTACGAAACAGGGCGCCGGCGTTGCGCAGGCCGACGAGGGCGAGGCCGAGCGCCCACTCGGCGGTCGGGTAGGAGGAGGCATGCGTGGTGTCAACCACGCGGACGCCGCGCCGCTGTGCCTCGGCGATGTCGATGCGGTAGGCGAAGCGGTCGCCGTCGAGCTCGCCGATCAGCGTCAGGCGCCCGGCCGCGGCGAGGACCTCAGCGCTGACGAACGGAGATCCGTGGCAGACGATGAGGACGTCGAGGTCAGCCGCGAACTCTGCGATCGACGCCTCCGCGGCAGCGTCGTGGGGGACTGCGCCGTGCAGCCCGCCGGGCAGCGCGAAGGCGCGGTAGGAGAAGTCGGCGACCGCTTCGAGCCGTTCGAGGTCCGCGGGGTCGACGTAGTGGGTGTGAACGTACTCGTTGGCAGCCAGGCCGACCCGCTTGCGCCGTGCGCTCATCGGACCGAGACCGAGCCGTCCTCACGGAGCGGTGGGTCCGAGACGTCGATCGCACGCGCTGGGTGCTTGGCGATGCCGGCGTCGTTCAGCTCGATCCCCAGTCCGGGGCGCTCCGGGGCGATCAAGTAGCCGTCGCGCACGTCGATCACGCGGTCGACGACATCGGTCCAGCGTGGCGCGTCCTGGGGCACGTGCTCCTGGAGCTCCCAATTGGGAACGCAGATACCGAGCTGCACGTGGGCGGCGACCGCAACAGGTCCCGACGGGACGCAGTGTGGCAGGACCTGTGCGTGAAACGCCTCTGCGAGAGCGCAGATTTTCTTGACGTGCGTAATCCCCCCGGCGATACCGACATCGGGGCGCACGTAGGCGACGCCGGGGCGCTCGAGGTACTCGGCGAACTCCCAGATCGTCGTGTTCCGCTCGCCCGCCGACACTGGCACGCGCACGCGGGCGGCGAACGCCCGCATCGCCATCACGCTGTCCGGGGGGATCGGATCCTCGACGAACAGCGGACGCAGCCGGACGAGCTCGTCGGCCAGCATCACCGCGTCGCCGGCCTGCATGTTGCGGTGGAGCTCGACGCCGAGGTCGATATCCCAGCCGACCGTCTCGCGGATCGCGGCGAAACGCGCCACTAGATCGTCAATCCGTGAGGCCTGGCGGCGCGGATGATGGTCGTGCTGGAAGAGGATCACCTTGAGCGCCGTGTAGTGCTCTTGCTCGACGGCCCGTCGCGCCGCGGCGACAACCTCGTCGAGCGTCCCCGTGTCGATCACGCGGATCGCCCGCACGGCGCGCCGAGCGCGGCCGCCCAGGAGCTGCCATACCGGCGCCTCGAAGTGCTTGCCCCTGATGTCCCACAGCGCCTGGTCAACCGCGCTTAGCGCGCCGCCGACCGCCATCCCGCGGAAGCTGAACGCACGGTAGATCGCAAGCCACAGGTACTCGACGTCGAGCGGATCCTTGCCCCGCAAGAAGCCGGCGATGCCCTTGACGATCTCGGCGACGGCGGTCGGCCAGGTGAAGAAGGTCGACTCGCCGACGCCGGTCGTTCCATCGTCGGTTGTTATGCGGACGTAGCAGGCGCCGTCGGCTGGGATCGCCTCAACGGATTCAATGCGCATTGTCTTGACGCTCCTCGCGACCGCAGGTCGCCTCGGTCTACCGGGAGGTGAGCCTAGTCGCCGCTCGGCGGGTAGACGAACTCCGGCTCGATCCTGACGCGCGGAGCCGAGATGAGCTCGACGATCAGGGGGACGGCCGGATGCCTGAAGTAGGCGAACGCTCCGTCGCCCTCGGCGCCGTAGCCGCGCGCGCTCTGGAGCTCGACGAAACCCGCCGCGAGCGCCTCGGCAACGGCCGCGGGATGGTCGGCAACGAACTTGCCGACGTGGTGGAGGCCCTCGCCATGTGCCTCGAGGTGGGCGGCGAAGATGCTCGGCCCGGCCAGCGGCTGGACGAGTTCGAACTGCATCTCCCCCTGCCAGGCGAGCGCATGGCGGAGCGAGAACTCGCTGTCCACGCCGCCATAGCGCATCCCTTTGAGGATCGGTGGCTCGAGACGGTAGGCGGTCCAGGGACCGATGCCGAGCTCGGCGTGAAATCGCCGCACGGCCGCCACGAGGTCATGGACGACGATCGCGCATTGCTTGATGTCGGGCGTCAGGAACGGGGACGGATCGTCGGCCACGGCTCAACTCGCTTTCGTTAGTAGGCCGATCGCAGCATCGATCGGGTCCTGCACCGAGGAGATCGTGCCGTCGGCGATGTCGGCGATCTGTACGAAGCCGCCGAGTGCACGCGACTCCGCGACGGCCCACACGCCGGCGACCGCCAACAGGCCTCCCAGTCCGTCCACCTCGGGCGCTCGTCCCTCGTTGAGTGCTCCGATAAAGTCGTCGAGCTCGATCGCGATCGTGGCCGCGTCGACCTCGGCGAACGGCAGTTCGTACTCGGTCCCCTCGGGGCCAAAGAAGTCGGCCGTCACGCCGTGAAGGCGGAAGTCCCCGAGCTCGGCGCGAAGCTCTGCGCCGCTCAGCTTGCGCTCGCCGAGCTCAACGACAACGGCTCCGCCGGTGCGGTCGAACGGCACGCTCATCGAACCGTTGCGCCCGTGCAGGCTGCGCTGAATCCATTTGCGGCCCGGCCCTGATGGGAGGTAGGTGAGCTGTATCAGCGCTCCGCCGGCCGTCTCGTACAGAGCGACGAGCGAGTCGTCGCCCGTCGCGCGCATCACCCCCGGCGCGAGCTCCTCGACCTCTCCCCCGGACACCATCGCGCCAGCGAGCACGCGACCCGGCTCGGCGATGAACGCGACGCCACACGCACGCTCGAGGTCCCCGAGCAGGTAGGCGAAGATGTCCGTGTAGTGAACCCCCATGTCGAGCGCGATAGATCCCTTCTCGCGCAGGTGGCGCCAGGGGCTTATCAGCACGCCGTTGTCGCCGCCGATATTGCTCTCGATCATCAGGTGAATGTCGCCGAGTATGCCGCTGTCGATGACGGCGCGCGCGAGGCGGTTGGGACCGTCGCGGCGGTAGTTCTCGGCGGTCGCGAGGATCGCTCCGGAGGAGGCAGCCGCATCGACCATCTCGCGGCAGGCGCGCACGGTAACACCGAGCGGCTTCTCGCTGAGGACGTGGATTCCTGCGGCCAATGCGGGAACGGCGATCTGGTGATGGATCGAGGGCTCGGTAACGAGGTCGATCGCCTCGACTACTCGGCTCGCGATCAGCTCCTCGGCGCTCGCAAAGACCGCGGGCCGCGACCCGAGCAGCTCCTCCACGAGGTCCGCGGCGTGCTCGGCCGCTTCCCGCCGCGGGTCACATACGGCGGCGAGTTTGAAGCCGTTCGCGCCAACGCTGCGGAGCGCGCCGTAGGAGCGCAGGTGCCGGTGACCCATGCCGCCGCACCCGACCAGGCCGATTGCGAAATCGCTCACCGCAGCCACGCGACCCTCAAGCCCCGCGGTGTGCCAAGTGCATCAGTACATCACCGCGCCGGCCGACACGTTGATGTCCTGGCCGGTGATGCTGCTCGACGCCGTCGAGGAGAGGAACAGCGTCATCTCCACGACCTCCGCTTCGGACACGGTCCGCTTGAACGCGGTGCCGGCGGTCATCTCGGCGCGAAGCTCGTCGGTGCTGACACCACGCTCTTTGGCCATCGTGGCGATCACGCTGTCGAGGCGCTCACCTCCCACCAGCCACGGCGAAATTACGTTGACGTTGATCCCGCTCGGTCCGAGCTCATGCGCGAGCGTGCGCGTCAGACCGACGACACCGAGCTTCGCCGCCGCGTATGGCGCGCGGTTTACCAGCGGCTGCTTCCCCGTCACCGAACCGATGTTGACGATCTTGCCGTGCGCGGCACGCTCAAGGTAGGGAACGGCGAGCTTGCACGCGAGGAACACCCCGGTGAGGTTGACGGCGATCGTCTCCTCCCACTCCGCGAGTGTGACCTCGACCAGCGGCGCGGTCGGCCCAGGGATGCCGGCGTTATTGACAAGGATGTCGATCACTCCCTCGCTACCGCCGGCGAGCGCCATCAGCCGATGGACGTGGTCGGGGTCGGTGATGTCGCCGGCGCAGCCTTCGGCCGAGCCGCCACCGGCAGTGATCGACGCGCAGACGGCGTCGAGGGTAGCTTGACGGCGACCGCTTACGAGAACGTGCGCCCCGCGGTCTGCGAGGCCCGCCGCAATCGCAGCGCCAATCCCTTGCCCGCCGCCGGTGACCACCGCGCGCGCGCCGACGAACTCGGCGAAAGCCGAGACCTCTCCGTCGCGCTCAGCCACGCCCGGCGCCTCGCGGCGTCGTGAAGCCATGTCGGACCGTCGTCACTCGACTCCCGAACCCGTGAGGCCGCGAACAAAAGCGGGCTGAACGGCGAGGAACACGATGATCATCGGAAGCGTGACAATCACGATCGCGGCGTAGACAATGTTCTGCGGACTCGTCGCCCCGAACGTCTGATTCCCGAGGCTCGCCAGCGTCTGCGTGAGCACCTCCAGATGCGACGACTGCGCCGCGACCAACGGCCACAGGTACATGTTCCAGGCCGTCAAAACCGAGATGGCGACGTACGCGCCGGTCGCCGGTCGAGCCAAAGGAATCACCATCCTGCGCAAAATCATCCACCAGTTCGCACCGTCAATTCGTGCAGCGTCAAAAAGCTCCTCCGGCATTTGCGAAATGTACTGACGAAACAGCAGCGTTCCGAACCCGGTCTGGGCTACAATCGGAAGTATCAAACCGGGGTAGGTGTTGACGATTCCAAGCTTGAGCGTGACGAAGAACGTCGGAATCAGCGTCGTCAGGATCGGAATGAAAAGCGAGACCCCAAGCAAGGCCGTGATCACGTTGCGCGAGCGGAAGCGCATCTTTGCGATCACGAGACCGCCGCTGACGCAAAGCGCCCACTGCAGCAGAACCACAAAAAACGTAAAGATCCCCGAGTTGATGAAGCTCTGAGCGTAGATCACCTCCGTAGGCCCGGAAAGCGCTGCTGTGTAGTTGCTGAAGTGCAGATCCAAGTTGTGCGGGATGAGCTGAGGGGTCAGATCCGAGGTCTGCGCAGCCGTCATCAGCGAGTTGGTGAGCATGTAGAAAAGCGGTGCGGCCATCAGCAGCCCGACGAGCGTCGCGAACAGAACCCGGGCGGAATGCGCGATCTTTGCGGAAGACATCAGCTGCGCCTATTCCCCAGCAGATAAAAGACCCGCAGCGCGACCAAGGCGCCGCCGATCAGTACGATCTGCAGAACCGCCAGGGCCGCCGCGTAGCCATACAGTCCGTACGCGAAGGCCTGCTGGTAAATGTAAAAGATCAGTGTCGTCGTGGCGTAGTTCGTGCCGCCCGTTGGAGTGAGAATGTTGACGAGGTCGAACGATCCGTTTGTGAACGACAGGAGCGCAACGATCGCCACAAGGATCGTCATCGGCCGAACCATCGGCCAGATGATGTAGCGGACCCGCCTGATCAGGCCGGCGCCATCGAGCGTTGCGGCCTCGATGACCGACGCGGGAATGCGCTGCAGCGCGGCGAGGTACAGGATCGTCGCAACCGGCAGGCTCAGCCAGATCGCGATGACGTCCAGTGCGGGCAGCGCGTACGTCGTGCTCACGAGCCAGTTCGGCGGAGGAACGCCGAACTGCGAGATGACCCAGTTGACGACGCCGTAGCCCGGACCGTCGAGAAAGATGTAGCGCCAGACAATCGCCGAGGCGGCGAAGGACATCGCCGCGGGAATCAGGTAAAGCGAGCGCACGACGCCGACGAACCGAAAGCGAACGTTTATCAGCATCGCCAGACCGAGCGCTATCAGGACCGTGGGGATGACGCCGAACAGCATGAACTTCACGGTGTTCCCTACGGCGACGCCGACAATCGGGTCGTTGAACATCTTCGTGTAGTTGGCGAGTCCCACCCATTTTGGCGAGTTGTCGATGTTCCAGGTCGTGAAGCTGAGATAGATCCCGGCGACGATGGGGATCACGACGAAGAGGCTGAACATCCCAACGTTCGGGCCCATCATCAGAATGGCCGAGCGGCCGTCGCGACGGCCGGTGCGCGGGCGCTTGGGCGCAACGGAGGCCGCGGGAGCGTTGTTCGTCGCGATGGAGGGTTCGGGCATGGAAGCCGCTACTCGATGGTCTGCCGGGTTTGGGGGTCGAGAATCATTACCAGTTGGTCGGTAGATGAGAACGGCCGGCTCATCTTCGAGCCGACCGCTCCACTTCATATCAACTACTCACGCCAGAAGAATGAGAACGGCCGGATCATCCTGAGCCGACCGTTCTGCATTCATCTCACTCTTTGTCCAGTACTAACGTGCCGTTCCTACTGGCTCGCGTATGCCGCGGTCAACTGTGACTGCAGCTGGCTCAGCGCGGACGACAGGCTCTCCCCTCCCGTAGTCACGCTTTGAACCATGTTCGGGACGGCCGTGTTCGACAGCGTGAACACCGTGCCGGGCGGGTTCGGGGCGATCAGCGCCGCAGCAGCGTCGACCGACCATGGGGCGTTGTTGGTTGGGAACGACTGGTTCGGACCAGGACCACCCGCGAGGTGACGCCACTCAGCTTTGGCGGTGTTCAGGGATGGAACCGATGGAATGACACCGAACGTGTCCTCGAGCACCTTCTGACCTGCGGCCGAGAACAGGTACTTCATGAACGATTCGGCGTTCGCCAGGTCGGGGCCACCGTTCAGGACGGCGGGCGACATGGTGAAGCTGACGCTACCGCCACCGGACGGAATGACCGGCTTGTTCTTGCCGACCTTGATCTCCGGCATCGTCACGTCGTTCCACTTGAACTTGTTGCCGATGTTCGCGGCGTAACCTGCAGCGCCGCCGCGGACGGCCATCGCCATTGCGGCTTCACCGGACGCGAAGACACCACCACAGTCGCCCGCGGCGTTGGCGCCGATCTGCGACTCTGGAACGGCGTCGCCGTTCTCGAACGGAGTGAGCAGCAGCTTCCACGCGGCGATTGCGCCCTTCGAGTCGAAGTTCGCCTTGGTCTGCGTGAACGCCGTTGCACCGTAGGCCTGCATGACGTGGTTGTACAGAGCCTGCCAGTCCGAGCGCAGGCAGATGCCGTACTGCGACTGCGTGGCACCACTGCCCTTACGGAGCTTCTTCGCGTCGGCCAGCATCTGCTGCCAGGTCCAGCCGTCCTTCGGGAACGCGAGGTGCGCCGCCTTGAACTCGTTCTCGTTGTAGAGAAGCACCGTGGCGTCAGCTTCGAGCGGCACGCCGTAGGGGTCACCGACGGTCACGCCACCGGTCGAGGAGACCGGAATGTAGGCCCCAATGAACGGCTTGTACCAGTAGCTCACCGGGTAGATCCCGCTGGAGGTGAGGACGTTCTTCATGTCCCCGGCCAGCCCATCGACCTCAAGGGTCGGCGTCTCGGCGTCGTAGGACTCGTTGATGTCGGGCTCGTTGCCCGCCGCCTTCTCCGCTTGCAGAGCCGGTACGTACGTGGTCGGGTTGTTCGAGTCATCCGCGACCGTGACGTTCACGCTCGGGTTCAGGGCCTCCCAAGCCTTGAGGCCAACGTCCAACGTCGAGAAGTCGAACGTGCTGAAGGTAATACTGAGGTTGCCGCCGGCAGCCTTGTGGGCGGTCGCCGCGCCCGATTCGCTCGCGTAGGCGCTAAAAACGCCGACGGCAAGCGCCGAAGCGCCGGCTACCGCGGCAAGTTTCCTGCCCAGCCGGACGGGTGTCCGTCTAGTCATTGCATCTCCTCTCCCAACGATTTGGACGCAAACAAACTGCTGCGTCCCTGACCTGATCACGGCGCCTTTGCGAGCCGTCTCGCTCCAACACCCCATCTGTTAGTGTGCCCCGCGTCGGCACAGTTGTAATGTTTCAACTCGGCCCGACGTTACAGCACGCGTCGCACGGCTGTCAAGCCAGAACCATGGTTAGCGAGTACGCCGGCGGTTCTGGGCGTGACGCCGACGAGACAACGGATGGGGAGCCAACAACACAGTGCGAAGCGCTGCCCAAAGCGCCAACGGAGCATCCGCATCGTGATCGGGACGAAGCGTTGCGCGCAGCCAGCCGGCGCCGTTCGCGGCGGCCAGGCGGCCGGCGAGCGTCGCTCCGGCTCCCGTACAGCCGGAGCAGTTCGTTGAGCACCGCGCTGGCGAACCCGACCGGTCGTTTGAGCGCGGCGCCGTCCGATCAAGACCGCTACCGTGTGGCGCACGCAAGGACGATTGGAGGGAGGATGAGGATTGCCTCGGTAGAGGTGCTTGGCGTCGGCGCCGACCTCCTCGCCGGAGAGAACACGCTTGTGCGCCTGACCACCGACACCGGCGTCTCCGGTCTTGGTCAGTCGGGGTGCTGGGGGTATCCCAAAGGGGTCGCCGGCGTCTTGGGCGAACTCTCACCGCTGCTGATCGGCGCCGACCCGTTTCGCATCGAACACCTCTGGCATCTCGCATATCGCGCGCGACCGTTTCGCGGCAACCTGCTCGCGGGAGCGGTGTCCGCGATTGATCTTGCGCTGTGGGACATCAAGGGTAAGGCGCTCGAGGTACCGGTCTGGGAGCTGATCGGAGGGCGCACTCGCGATCGCGTACGCCTGCACGTCCTCGTCGGCGGCGGCACCCCGGATGACATCGTCTCGTCGGTCAACTGGGCCGTCGAGGAAGGCTTCACCGCGGTCAAGTTCGACCCGCTCGCTCACGGCTACGAGGACCTGTCGATCGAGAAGCTCGTGAGCTCGACCTGTTCGATGGCGGCCGCCGCGCGCGAGGCCGGCGGCGATGAGATCGACCTGATCTTCGAGCTTCACCGCAAGCTCGATCCGACCAAGGCGATCGTCGTCTGCAACGCCCTTGCGCAATTCCACCCGCTGTTCATCGAAGACCCGGTGCAGATCGATTCGATCGACACTCAGACCGAGATCGCCAGGCGCGTCAACGCCCCGATCGCGATGGGCGAGCGCCTCTGCTCGATCTGGGAGTTCAGCGAACTCCTTTCACGCAACGTAGCGATCCTCGTGCGCCCCGACGTCGGGCTGGCGGGCGGCCTGTCGGCCTGCCGGAAGATCGCCGCGATCGCCGAGGCGCACCACTGCGGCGTGACGCCCCACAACGTGCTCGGTCCCGGGCTCACCGCGCCGACGCTGCATTTCTGCGCGACGATCCAGAACCTCGTGACGATGGAGTACCTGCCCCAAGAAGAGGATCCGACCTCGTCCGCGGCAGCGTTTTTGACCGCCGTCGTGCGCGATGGAGGCTACTGTGAGATTCCAGAAGTTCCCGGCCTCGGCATCAGCCTGGTCGAGAATCACGCCACGGTGGCACCTGTCGCCGACCGGCCCTTCAATGCAGAGGAGCTACTGCGAGCCGATGGCTCCGTCGGCACCACATATTGAGACGTCAGCCGGCGCCAGCCTCACTTGGCGCCAGGCCGGCCGGGAGGCCCGGGCAGCGGTCGGCGAGTGCGTGACGAGCGAGCGCGGTCACGCGCACATCCATGTAGGGCCACAGCGGCAGGCTGACGAGTGCTACATGGAGGGCCGTCGCATCGTCCGCACTCCAGATGGCTCGGTTCGCGAAGCGACCGGGGACGCGCCAGACGGCGCGGAGCATGCCCGAGTCCGCGAGCTCGCCACCGCGGGCGACCTCCGCCTCAAGGAGCGCCGCGCGCGGCGCCTCGTCGAGGTCAGGGGGCAGGCTGATATCGATTTCCACGAGAAACTCCAAGCGCGAGAAACCTACACGGCGCCGACTGGCGTCGCGCTCCGGCGCCGGCATTCGAGCTGCGAGAGCCACCAGGCGCCGAGATCATTAGCCCGTTCACCTGGCGGTGACGCGTGTGACGCAACCTCACACGTCAGATCGAAAGAACCTTCATGGCCACTGTGACCTTCAAGGACACGAGCCGGATCTACCCGAAGACCAAGCGCAAGGCCGTAGACCGGCTCAACCTCGCGGTCAACGACGGCGAGTTCCTGGTGCTCGTCGGGCCGTCCGGTTGCGGTAAGACGACGAGCCTGCGAATGCTCGCCGGCCTCGAGGAGGTCGACGAGGGCGAGATCTTCATCGACGAGAAGAGTGTCGTGAGCCTGCCGCCGCGAAGCCGCGACATCGCGATGGTCTTCCAGAACTACGCGCTCTACCCGCACATGAATGTCGCGGACAACATGGCCTTCGCGCTAATGATCGCGAAACTCAAGAAATCCGAGATCAGGGCGCGCGTGCTGGAGGCCGCGAAGATCCTCGATCTCGAGGACTACCTTGACCGTAAACCGGGCCAGTTGTCCGGCGGTCAGCGTCAGCGCGTCGCGATGGGACGCGCGATCGTGCGCCAGCCGCGGGTCTTCTTGATGGACGAGCCGCTCTCGAATCTCGACGCGAAGCTACGGGTTGCCACCAGAACCCAGATCGCCGCCCTGCAGCGGCGGCTCGGCGTCACCACCGTCTACGTCACACACGACCAAGTTGAGGCGATGACGATGGGTGATCGTGTGGCGGTGATGAAGGACGGCGTTCTCCAGCAGGTTGACCTGCCGCGAGCTCTCTACGACGAGCCCGTCAACGCTTTCGTCGCCGGCTTCATCGGTTCGCCCGCAATGAACCTCATCGAGGGAACAGTGGGCACCGACGGCGTCACGATCGGCTCGACCGTCGTGCCGATCCCGCGCGCGCTTTTGACTGCCGCCGGAAAGGGAACCGTCACGGTCGGAATGCGGCCCGAGGCCCTTACGCTCGCCGGCGACGGTAACGGCATCCCAGCCGTCGTCAACCTCGTTGAGGAGCTCGGCGCCGAGGCCTATGTCTACTCCCAGCTCGCCGAGAACGTCAGCGAATCGCTGACCGCGACGCCGGACATCGTCACGCGCATTGATCCGAACATAGCCCCAAAGACGGGGGACACGATCCAGCTGCACGTCAAGGCGGGGTCCGCGCTCCTCTTTGATGTCGAGTCCGGGGCTCGGATCAGAGGGGACTGAGCGAGGCGTGACGCTGATCGGGCTTGACGTCGGCACCTCCGGCGTCAAGGCAATCGCGATCTCCCACGACGGGGAGCTGATCGCCAGCGCAACCGAGGAGTACCAGCTGTCCACACCACGGCCGGGATGGGCCGAGCAGGATCCAGACGACTGGTGGCGTGCGGCCAAGGCCTGCCTCGCTCGCCTGCCGGAGGGCGAGATCGGCTTTTCCGGTCAGATGCACGGCCTAGTCGTACTCGACGGCGCCGGCGCTGTGCTGCGCCCGGCGATCCTATGGAATGACCAGCGGACCGAGGCCGAGTGCGCCGAGATCGAAGCACTGGTCGGCCTCAACCGCCTGATCGAGCTGACCGGCAACCGTGCACTCACCGGCTTCACCGCCCCGAAGCTGCTCTGGCTGCGCAAGCACGAGCCCGAGAATTACGAGCGGATCCACCATGTGCTGCTCCCGAAAGACTACGTCCGCTTCCGCCTGACCGGCGAGCACGCGATCGACGTCGCCGACGCTTCAGGCACGCTGCTGTTCGACGTCGCCGGCCGGTGCTGGTCACGTGAGATCTGCGACATCCTCGAGATCCCGCTCGCATGGTTGCCGGAGGCATATGAATCAACGGCGATCGCGGGCGCCGGCGATCAGGCTGCGGCGGCACTCGGCGTCGGGATCGTCGAACCCGGACTGGTCTCGGTCGTGCTCGGCACCTCTGGCGTCGTTTTCGCCGTGCTACCGCGTTACCACCCCGATGAGCATGCGCGAGTCCATGTGTTCTGCCACGCCGCGCCCGGCCGCTGGCACGCGATGGGCGTGATGCTGAGCGCCGCCGGCTCGTTGTCGTGGCTACGCGGCGTGCTCGACACCGACCATGCGACGCTGGACGCGGAGGCGGAACGCTGGGAGCCCGGCGTCGAGGACCTGTTGTTCGCCCCTTACCTGGCCGGCGAGCGAACACCGTATGCCGATGCGAGCGCGCGCGGCGCGTTCACGGGTCTGTCGATCCGGCACGACCGCGGAGCACTTGGCCGCGCGGTTCTGGAAGGCGTCGCGTATGGCCTGCGCGACTCGCTGGAGCTGCTCAGCGAGCTCGGCGTCCACGCCCGGGCAGGTCGTATCTCGGGCGGCGGCGCACGAAGCGAGCTTTGGACGCGAATCGTTGCGTCAGTGCTCGGCGTGCCGCTCGAGCGCACCGAGTCCGAGGAGGGCTCGGCCTTCGGAGCGGCACTGCTCGCGGGCGTGCGGGCCGGTGTGTTTGCCGACGTCGAGGAGGCGATTGCACGCTGCGTCCGCGTCCGCAGCATCATCGAGCCCGATGCCAAATGGCAGGCGAGTTACGAAGCCGGATACGCACGCTACAGGCAGCTCTACCCAACCTTGCGGGCACTCCAAGCTCCCAGCGAGTAGGGCGCGGCCAATGCGGATCTGCGTGATGTTCGAAGGCCAAGAGGGCCTTAATTGGGGCGGCTGGCTGAGACTGGCACTCGCGGCCGAGGACGCCGGGCTCGAGGGCCTCTTTCGCTCCGACCATTACGGCTCGATCCATCACCCCGGCGAGTCGGTGGGCGCGCTCGATGCTTGGACCACGCTCGCTGGTCTTGCCGCGCGCACAGAGCGGCTGCGCCTCGGCACGCTCGTCTCACCGACGACGTTTCGTCCCGCCTCGGTACTTGCCAAGTCAGTCGTCACGGTCGACCACATCTCGGGCGGACGCGTCGAGCTCGGCATCGGCGCCGGCTGGCTTGAGTCCGAGCACACCGCCTACGGCTTCCCGTTCAAGATGCCGCCGGAGCGCTTCGACGAGTTCGAGCGCCAGCTAGCGGAGATCAGCCGGCAGTGGTCGGACGCCGACGACGTCTGGCCGAAGCCGCTCCAGCAGCCCCACCCGCCGATCATCGTCGGGGGCCACGCAAAGCCGCGCTCGGTCCGCGCGGCCGTCCGCTTCGCAGACGAGTACAACACGGTCATGCCGAGCGTCGAGGAGGCGCGGGAGCGCTGCGTGATCGTCAAGCGCGCAGCCGAGAGTGCCGGCCGCGAGCAGCTCACGTTCTCAATGCTGATCGGATGCGCAATCGGGCGCGACGAGGCCGAGGCGCGGGACCGCCTGCGCGCATGGACCGACTTCACGACGTTGGGCGGGCCGCCCCAGCTCGTCGGCACCGTCGAGCAGGTCGCGGAGAAGCTGGGCGCGTACGAGGCCGTCGGCGTCGGGCGAGCCATGCTGCAGCACCTGGTTCACGACGATGTCGACATGGTGGCGGTACTCGGCGAGCTGGCGCGGGCAGTCGCCGGGTAGCACTTCAAAGCCGATCGAACGACGAGCGGATCCGTGTCACATATCCGAGTCGCAGCCCTAGTCACGGTTCTTGCCGCAATTCTCGCCGCATGCGGATCGGGTGGTGCATCCAGCCAGAAGCAGTTCGTCAACGCCGCGGACCTCGTCTGCTATCGAGCGGAGACCGCACTCGGCCCCTCGCCCAAGTCGATCAAGAACCTGCCTTCGTTTGGCCGCGAAGTCGCCGCGGACCTAAAGATCTACGTCAAGGAGCTGCACGAGCTTTCGGCGGTCAAGGTCCCTTCCCAGGACAGAGCGGACTATTCAGCGCTGTTGCGGGCACTGAGCACGGAGAATGAGCTGCTCCGCGAGGCCATTCCGCCGCTGCTCGCCAACAAGCTCGATGAAGCGAGGCAGTTTTCTTCGAGCGTCAGTCCGGCCGCCCTCGCCGTGTACAACCAGGAGTCCAAGCTCGGGCTGTTGGTGTGCGAAAAGTCGGCCTAGATGCCGGCGGTTGTGCGAGCCCGACCAAATGGCGACTGGATCCAGCTAGCCGTTCAGTTCAGCCAATAGATCAAGGCGTGGCCGCGACGATCGACGAAGTAGACGCTGGCCACGCACGCGTCACAGTTGTGGCGATGCCGCGGTGCCAGATAGACCGCGATCGACTTCCTGACGAGCGCCAGCCCGCAGGAGTACCGCACGACTACGGCGTAAGCGGTCTTTGGTCCAGGCGACAGTCCACCGGCCACCTCGCTCGTCGCCCCCGCTGCCGGGTGATCCGGTCGCCACAGCTCGCGCAGCCGCGGCCACCACGCGCGATCGGAGTTTCGCAAGTCGAAGTCGAGGCTGACGCGGCCGTAGGTGCTTGCGGCGCGCAGCGCGCTGTCCTTGGCCCGTCGGTCAAAGGGCTCGAGGCCCGCCGGGCTTGGGCAAGCGGCCAATGCGCCACCGGCGGAGCTCACCGGTGGTGGGTACACCGCGGCGGGGAAGCGAACCGCAGCCGCGCCCGCGGCCCCAGCGATCGACACGACCGCCGCCGCACAGAGCAGCCATGCGACGCCGAACCAGGAACGCCTTCGCATCCTCGCCTAAACATACGGGCAGCAGTTCAGCCGCGGCTGGTTCAACCGACTCGTCGCGAGGCTTTCCCTACGGGAGCGACGGGACTCGAACCCGCGACCTCCGGCGTGACAGGCCGGCGCTCTAACCAACTGAGCTACGCCCCCGGGGAGCGGGAAGTATGGCAAGCGGGCTGGCTGTCGGCTGACTAGCTGGTTCCGGCGTCCGTACGCGACTTCAAGAGCGGCTTGTAGGCGCCGTGGACGATCGCACGGCTGAGGCCGCGGGGGCCGCCGAGCAGCTTGAAAACGGCGCGCAGATGCGGACGGTCGACGATCACGAGCGGCGCGCGGCCACTCGCAGCGCGGACGATTGCGCGCGCAACGTGATCCGCGCTCATCGCCTTGTCGAAGCTCGCGCCGCCGGTTTGGCCCCATGCGATCTCACCGCGCAGTTGTTCGGTCTGCACGTCTCCCGGGCAGATCACGCACGCGCTCACGCCACTTCCGGCGAGCTCGTGCTGCAGCACCTCTGCGAAACCAACGAGGCCCCACTTGCTCGTGCAGTAAGAGGCGTAGGACGGTCCTCCGATCAGGCCCAGCTCGGAGGAGACCAGAACGATCCGCCCCTCGCCGCGCGTCCGCATGCCCGGCAGCACGCACTGGGTGAGCCACAGCGCGCCGCCGACGTGGACGCGCCAGCTCTGTTCGAAGTCCGCGGGCTTGACGTCCTCGACGAAGTCGCGGTGCAGGACCCCGGCGCAGCTCACCAGCACGTCGACCGCTCCGAGCGCCGCCACGACCTCATCCACGGCGCGCGCACACTGCGATGGATCGGTGACGTCGGCCACAACCGCGTGGGATCGCTCCCCGAGCTGGGTCGCCAACTCGCCGAGCAGCCGGCCATCCCGAGCAACAAGGCCAACGCTCGCCCCCCGTGCGGCGAACTGCCGAGCGCTCGCCTCGCCGATACCTCGGGAGGCACCCGTGATTAGAACTGTCTTTCCGGCAAGCTCCGACACCCCGCCCTCCCTACGTCGAAAGTTCGCCCGACATGGGCCGAACGTGCACGCTAGCGCTTCGTTCGCAGCCGAGCGAGCGGCGCCTGCGAGTCAGTCTCGCGGGTTGACGCCGTCCAGCCGCCAGTGGCGCACAACGCCGGCGAGCCAGCCGCCGTCAGTGTGCACGAGCGAGAAGCGGCTGATCGTGCGCTGGCCTCCCTCGTAATCGCCGTAGAGCAGGTCGACGAGCAGCGGCTCACCTGCGGCCACCGCATCGTCGAGCCCACCGCGCATATCGTCCTCGAGCTCGCGAATAGCCCCCTGCCAGAAGCCGGTTCCGCCGGCGGGTATGTAGAGGTCTCGCTGCAGCCGCCGGAAGCTCTCGGGCGCAGGTTGTTCACCGGGCCGCAGACCGCGCGGCTCCGCACGCCAGGAGTGCAGCACGGCGAGCCCCTGGCCGACGTTGCGCAGCGGGATGACGAAGTACAGGCGCCCTGCCTCGAGCTCCACCGAGCCGGTGCCGCCAGCCACGCTGACGAGGTGCTGATCGCCAAACGTCACCGTGATCGGCGTGTCGTCCTCATTCGTCGGTGCCAGGACCGGTCGCAGCCCGATTAGCAGCGACTGCTCGGCGATCCGCGCTGTGCGCTGCGACGCGCGGACGGAGGAGAACGTCGCAATCGCAAGAACCAACGTGCCGCCGGCCGTGCTAAGTGAGGCGATCGTCGACCAGTCAGCCATCTTGCCGGCGCCAGGCTAGCGCTTTGGTGTGGTCTGCGGGCTGCGCCGCGCCGTCGTGCGCCACTACGATCCGGCGCGTGCGCGTCGCGGTGGTCGGACACGTCGAGTGGGTCGACTTCGTGGCGGTCGATCACGTGCCCTCGGCGGGCGAGATCGTCCATGCCGAGGGCTCGTGGGCGGAGCCGGCGGGCTCTGGGGCCGGGGCTGCCGTGCAGCTCGCGCGGCTTGCTGGCGGGGGCAGCTTCTTCACGGCGCTCGGCGACGACGTGCTCGGAACGCGATCGCAAAGTCGCCTGGCAGAGCTTGGCGTCGCCGTTCACGCGGCGCGACGCTCTGAGCCGACGCGCCGGGCTTTCACCTTCCTCGACGCCAGCGCCGAGCGCACGATCACGACGCTCGGCGAACGGCTCGAGCCGCACGGCGCCGACCAGCTGCCGTGGGCCGCGCTCGCCGAGGCCGACGCGGTCTACTTCACGGCCGGCGACGCGGACGCCGCCCGTTACGCACGCGCGGCGCGCGTGCTCGTCGGGACGCCGCGCGGCGCCCAAGCTCTAGCCAACGTGCCGCTCGACGCGCTGGTCTACAGCGCCAGCGACGAGGACGAGCGTTCTGCGGCCGAAACGCTGATCCCGCCACCCTCGCTGCTCGTCGCCACCGACGGCGCGTCGGGCGGAAGCTGGCGCTCGTCCCGCGGAATCTCTGGTCGCTGGACGTCGGCGTTGCCTCCGGGTCCGGTGGTGGACCAGTACGGAGCCGGGGACTGCTTCGCCGCAGGCTTGACGTTTGGGCTCGGCAGCGGGCTCAGCACAGCCGACGCGATCGCACTGGCCGCGCGCTGCGGAGCGTGGTGCGCCAGCGGTCGCGGCCCCTATGAAGGTCAGCTACGGACGCCGTGAGGGCCGTCCTGCAGCCGGACGATTTGCAACTTGGCGTGCATGGGCAGGAATTTCGCCCAGTTGTGATGGTCCGGCGACGATGGAACATGCTAGCCTCATCGGCCACATAAGGAAGCCGAATCGTCGCGCCTTCAGCGGGCCGGCGAGCGGGGGAACCAATTGGTCCCCTTGGCCATGGGGCGAATCGCCACCGCGAGTGGCGTAGCGCGATGCGCGAGCCCGTCAGCTAACCCCGCAGGCTCATACGCAAGACAACGGGAGGAAGACCGTGGCGCTCAGCCGTGATCTCGCCAGCAACAATCTGTGGGTGGAATCGCTAGAACGCTCGCTCGCGCGCCGCGGCCGACCACGGCGCGCCTCGCTCGAGCTCGGAAAGCTGACGCCGCCGCGCGATCTGAGCGATCCCGACAACTGCGCCGAGTCGGTCGTCTACTGGCGAACGCGCCGCGCTGCATCGAGCAGCTCGACGATTCCCGCCGCCGGCGGCGCGACTGCGCTTGCGCTGCTTGCCGCGACGACGCTGCCGGCCCTGACCGCCGGGCATTCCGACTCGGCCAAGACCCTCGTTCGCCGCGCCGGCGGGGGCGCCGGCGTCCGCGGGACGCGAACCGAGCTCGTACAGCGGGCAACCGCGACCGGGAAGACGTTTCAGGCGAGCAAGGCGAGCGGTCTTGGACAGGCCGCAGCGGCCACGAGCGCCGTTGCCGTGCCGAAGGCATCCGGCAAGGTGATCTACGGCAGCGTCGAGCACGTTCAGCGGATGCTCGGCGTCACGGCGGACGGCGAGATCGGGCCCGCGACGGCGGCCGCGATCCGTCATTTCCAGGCCGCGCACGGTCTGAGCGCGAACGGGATAGTCGACCAGACGACCTATGACGCGATGCAGGCCGTCGACCCCGCGCCAACCCAGACCGCGGCGACGACGATCGTGAGCAGCACGATCAGCGCGCACGACGCGAGCGCCGCGGCCACAGTGCCTGTTACCGCACCCGTCGAGGCTTCGTCGACCGGCTCGAGCGCGACGACGACCACCACCACGCCGGCAGCGGACACCGGCGGCGCCACGAGCGGGACCACCACACTCGACGGGACTGCCGACGCGACGACAACCACGGCGGCCGACACGACTGTCGCGACTCAGCCCGCGGTTCCGCTGGGCGTGACCGCACTGCAGACTGCCCTCAACATCCCGGCGGACGGGACCTTCGGCGCGCAGACCAAGGCAGCGGTCGAAGCGTTCCAGAGCGCCCATGGCCTCGCGGTCGACGGCGTCGTCGGTCCGCAGACGCGCGATGCGCTGGGCCTCGGCGCCGGTCCGATCCTGCGTGACACCGAGCCACCGCCGCCACCGCCCGCGACGACCGAGGCCACCAGCGACGGCAGCACTACGGCGTCCGGCGATCAGACGACCAGTCAGACGACCACCAGCTCGAGCGACTCGAGCCCCAGCAGCGGGACGAGTGGCGACTCGAGCGACACGACGACGAGTACCGGAGAGCCGGCAGACGTCGCGGCCGGAATGTCGGAGATGGTCTCAGCAGCCCAGTCGATCGCGGTGCTGCCCTACATCTGGGGCGGCGGCCATGGATCGTGGATCTCGCCCGGCTACGACTGCTCGGGGTCGGTCTCGTTCGTGCTGCACGCTGCGGGACTGTTGAGCGCGCCCGAGGACTCGAGTGAGCTCGAGAGCTACGGCGCTCCCGGTCCCGGCCGGTACATCACGATCTATGCGACCGACGGTCACGCCTGGATGACGATCGATGGCAGGCGCTTCGACACGGTCGCCCTTTCAGAGGACGGTTCGCGCTGGGCCGACGGCGGCGGCGAGTTCGCCGGCTACGTCGTGCGCCACCCGGTCGGCTACTAGAGAGACCCGGGCTGCCGGCTTCGCCGGCAGCGGCCTCCTGGCTCAGTCGGCGCTTGTTGCTAGTGCCATCGTTCTTGGTCGCCGTGTTGCTGGTGGCTTAGCCGTAAATGGAAGGGGCCGCCTGTTGGCGACCCCTTCCGTCTCGACGTGCTGGTGTTGCGGTCAGCCGCCGGCTGGGACCAGCGCGGTGACCGGTACTGCTTTTACGGTGACGTTCACCGGGGTTGTCGCGTTGCCTTGGTTCTCGGGGCTACCGACCATTGCGACCCGCAGCGTTTCGCTGCCGATCTCATAGAAGGACCACGAGAGCGAGTACTGCGAGTCGGAACCGACCACGGCACTCGCGATGATGTGCCACTGCGTACCCGTCGCGTTGAGGCGCTCGAGGTAGATGTTGCGGCCGGTCTCATCGGGGTTGACAGATCCGCTGAACGTCACCGACTGGCCCTGGTTGATCGTCGTAGCGGTCGTCTTCAGGGTCAGCACGACACGCACGCCGACGAATGCGACGGCGGAGGTCGTCGCCGGTCGTGCAACCGCGTTCGTGGCGCCCGTCGGGCCGGTCGGACCGACGGTGCCGCTCGGACCGGTCGAGAGCTTGGCTGCCACGGGACTGCTGCTCGTGACGCGATAGTAGGTGCTGTACACCGGGCTCACGCCGAACGAGTAGGTTCCCCCGGAGCCGCTGACGATCGTCGCGATCGACTGGAATTGCTCGTGCGCGACGTGCGCGTACAGCGTCACCGTCTGACCCGCGCCGGCTGCGTCGACTCCGTTGATCGTGTCCTTCGAGCCCTCTTCGATCACGTAGGAGGCGGGCAGAATCGTGAGCTTGGGGTTCTGCGTCTGCTCGATCTCATAAGAGAACGATTGCGACGGGCTGGCGATGTTCGTACCGTCCGCCGGCACGAGGACCCGGACATTTGCATCACCGCCGCTGCTCGACGGGATCACGAACGAGTGGACGATCGAGAAGTCGTCGCTCGCGTCGAGCGTTCCGCGCCCGATCGTCACCCAGTCGTTGAGCCCGCCGGCTGCGGCCTGACGCTGCAGCAGGACGCGCGCTCCGGGCACGCCGGGAGCGTCATTTCCAGCGAAGGTGTAGACAAAGCCCTTGCCGGTGTAGAGCACCGAGCCGTCCGGCTCGGCCTGATTGTCTGGCCCCGTCACGCCGAGCGTGACAAGACTTGCAACGCGCTCGTTGACGACCCGACTGACGGCGCCTGCGGACGCGACGTACCACTCGCGACTCGTATCGACGCGACCATCGGCGCGTGAGAACTCATAGGCGCCGTTGACGTCCGTTTGCGTCGTCTGCACCGGAACGAAGCCAAGCAGGCTGCCGGCGGCGCGGTGGTACAGAACCACCAGGCGGTCCTGATCGTCGCGGCCGAGCAGACGTCCGAAGATGACGACTGGCTCCCCGGCAACGATCGGATTCGGTTGGGCGTGGATCGTGATGCGATGCGGTCCCCGGAACCGGAGCCGCTGAATGGAATGCGCGCTGGCGCCAGACGGAGCGAGCACGGCAAGGCTGGTGAGCGCGAGCACGCCGGCGCAGACCACCCCTCTGAGATTTCTCGATTGCATTGTTGTGAGCCTCCTCCAGAAGCTGAACAGAATTGCTTGCACGCCTAAAACCCCGAGCGCCGACTCACGATGCGCTCGGGCGTGTTACCGCGGCATAACGAAGCAAACGAACCTTCCGGCCCGCTGCGGTGTTGACGAGCCCCAAGCGAGCGGGGCACGCCCGCAGGGATCAGCTGTTCATGCGGCGCTGTCCCGCCGCGCCTCGGAGCCAACGACGCAGTCCAGACGACCTTTTCTGAGCCACATAAGTGAAGCTGACCCACTCGTAGCCGGCGGAAGTGTCGTCCAGGACCGCAACCGGCTCAGCTCCGCCCGCCTGCAGAATTCTGAGCACCTCGGCCCGTGGAACGGCATGCATCTCGATTGGCGGAGGCGTTGCGGCGACCGCGCGGTCAGGCTGCTCAGGTCCAGGGGCACGCGTGTTCTCTGGCGCTACACCGCCGATCACCGAAATCGGGATCGCCAAGGGCCGTGACCCCTGCTCGGCAAACCAGCCGTGGCCGACCTGATGGAGGTCGAACTCGAGGACGTGAGGTCCAGGCTCGCTGGGCAGAGAGACCTCGGCGGCGATGTCCGCCGAGGCTGCAGCGTCGATGCCGAGTGTGAGCGGCGTCCGCGGACCCTGCTCCGGGTCGACAACGGTGCGCCCGTCACGATCGCGCCACTTACCGGCCACGATGATCCGGTGCTCGGGTAGCCATGGCAGCGACGACGCGTTACGGACACGGATCTGAAGCGACACGATCGAGGCGCTGGGCAAGTTCTCCAGCCCCTCCAGCGGTGGCTCGATCAGCTCGAGCTCGGCCCGAATAGCCGACGGCGCAAGCGGCAGCGTAGAGACGATCTCGCTGGGCGCTTGAAACATTGCGACGCCGCCCGGACGCAGCACCCGCACGAATTCGGAGATGTAGCGCATGGCGAGCGGTGTGCCGACGTGCTGCAGGACGATCAGACTGAAGACGAAGTCGAAGCTAGCGTTCTCAAATTGGCGTAGGTCGTCAGTGGCGTTAACCAAGTAGCGACAGCGTTCGCCAAAGCGGTTGTAGTTCTTTGCCTGCTCGATCATCGGGGCCGCTACATCCACGCCGACCACCTCATCGAACTGGTTCGCGAGCGCCTGGGTCAGCCTGCCGATGCCGCACCCGAAGTCGAGTGCTCGGCCCGCCGGTCGAATGCCGAGGTCACTCAACGTCGTCATCGATCGATCAACCTGCTCGCGGCCTGTGGCGAAGAATTCCTCCGCCTCCCAGGGCCGCTGCCGCCAAAGAATCGAGCGCATCGGTATCGACCTCGCAAGCTCCTCCCAGTTATCGCGGAGCGCGGTCATCTCCAGCGGACCCGTGGCGGTGCTCGTGGTGGTGTTTTTGCGGCCGACGCTGCGCAGGCGCGGCCAACTCATCAGCGAGTCACGAGCCGCGGCGGTCAGCCGCTTGTCCAGGCGCCAGGCACGCGGGCGAGCGAGCTGACGAAGTCGGGGAGCTCGCCTGCCGCCAACGCCCCCACCGTGACGTGCTCAAGCACATCACGGATATTCGCGCGCAGCGCGATCCAGACCTCCTGAAGCGGAGCGGCGGACCCTGCGTAGTGAAGGTGCTCAGGCCGCTCGCCGCGGACGCTCGCGAGCGGTCCCTCGACCGCGCGGATCACGTCGGCCAGGGTCAGCTCCTCGGCCGGGCGCCGCAGCCACCAGCCGCCGTCCGGTCCGCGTTGCGAGCGGACGATGCCGGCGCTCTTGAGCTGGTTGAGGATGTTCTCGAGGAACGATGGCGGGATACCCTGCGCGACTGCGATCGAGTCCGCCTTGCGCGGCGCGTCCTCGCTGGCACCGACCAGCTCGATCGCAGCCCGCACGGCGTAGTCGGCCTTGGCAGTGACGCGCATGCGCCGATTCTCGCACTAAGTGACGGAAGACCTCGCGGCTTGTGGATCGTCTTCCCGCCAGCGGGGCGCGAGGCCGCACGACCTCGCGCCCGCCGCGGCCTACGGGTTGAGGTGCTTCTTCAGTGCGCTGGCGGCCGAGAACTTCGCTGCCTTGCTCGCTCGAATCTGAATCGTCGCACCGGTCGCAGGGTTGCGTCCCATGCGAGCCGCGCGGTTGCTTACGCCGAACTTCCCGAAGCCGGCGATCGATACCTCGCTGCCGGACGCAAGCTGCGAGGAGATGGTGTCGAACACCGCATCCACCGCGCTCCGGGCCTGGCCTACGCCGATGCCAGCGCTCTCGGCGACCGTGCCAGCGAGCTCGTTCTTCGTCATGACGCTCCTCTCTGATGGGCAAGTTGACGCCCAAACTGGACAGCTACAGGCCCAACGCTAGCGCTCATCACGGATGTTCAGGTATTACGGGCAGCCATAGAAGCCCGAATTTGCGAGCCGGTTCGCGCGAAGCGCGGCTCCAGCCGGCCCGCCGCGGCGACACCCCACAGCACACAGAGCCACGTGAGGGTGGCTCCAGCCACGTGAACCCAGACCAATTCACTGGGAAGATGGGTCTCATACTGGACCGCGCCGACCACGCCCTGAGCCGCCACGAACACGCAAACCCAGCTCACGGCGCGCCGCACCATCGGCTCCGCCTGGCGCCGCTCGAGCATCACCCAGACCGTCACGGCAGCGAGGCCGAAGGCGAACGCGATCGCTCCATGCACGTGAACCGTCCAGCTCAACGTGCTAGCGCCGAAGAAGTGAAGTCGCTTGATCATCTGCCCCACAGCACCGCCCGAGTGCGGCCCGGCGGCGGTCGCCGCGGTGCCGGCCACCAGGACCACGGCTGCAAACGGCGCGAGCGCCCGCACCGCCCATACCGCGACGCGATCGGTTGTCGGCTCGGCGACCGGACTGACGGCTGGCCCGCGCGCGCGCCAGTAGAGCGCAACCGCCGCGACCAGGATCACCATCGAGAGGCTGAAATGGGCCATGACGAAGCCCGGCGCGAGCTTGTTCTCGACGGTGTAGCCGCCGAGAACCGCCTGCGCGGCGACACCGAGCGGTAGCGCCACACCGAGCGCGAGCAGGTCGCGGCGAAACGGACGTCGCCGCCAGGCGCACAGACCGGCCGCGACGGTCATCACTCCGACCAGGCCCGACACGATCCGGTTTGAGAATTCGATCAAGGCGTGCGTTTTGAGCGGGGGGTAGACATGCCCGTAGCAGCGCGGCCAGTCGGGGCAGCCGAGACCAGAGCCGCTGAGTCGCACCGCCGCGCCGGTGATGACGATCAGTGTCAGCGAGACGAGCGCCAGAAGCGCGACCATCTCGAATCGTCGCGGGGTAATCTCGATGGCTGCTAGGCGCTCACGCATTGGGCCAAAGGATGCCAGGGCAATCGACCGGCCGTGTCGCCTGAGGGGTCACACCTCGTAGGTGAACGGCAGCTCGTCGGCGATGTCCGCGAGCCGCGGCGCTGCCGCGTCCTTGGCCGACAGCACGGGAGCGCCTTCGAGTGGCCAGCGCACGGCGACGTCAGGATCGTTCCAGGCGATCGCGCGCTCAAGTGCCGGATCGTAGTAGCCGGTCTGTTTATAGATGACGTCGGCGACCGCCGACCGCGTCAAGAAGCCGTGGGCAAACCCCACGGGCACCCAGAGCTGGCGCAGGCTCTCGTCGTCGAGCTCGAAGCCCTCCCAACCGGCGAAGGTCGGCGATCCGCGCCGAAGATCGACGACGACGTCGAAGATCGCGCCGCGCGGGCAGCGCACGAGCTTGCCTATCCCCTCACCGACCTGAAAGTGCATCCCCCGCAGAACACCCGCGGCCGAGCGCGAGTGATTCTCCTGCACGAACTCGACCGACCGGAGCGGCGTGGCGGCGAGCTGGTCGCGCCTGTAGGTCTCGTGGAAGAAGCCCCGCTCGTCACCGTGGATCACCGGCACGATCATGAGCACGTCGGTTAGCTTCGCCTCGTGGACCTCCATCGCGGCAGGAGGCTAGCAGCGGCGCACTCCGGCACCCGAAGCGATGAATCGCATTCCCGAGCAAGCGTCCCGGCACGCGGCTGCACTCCCGAGCGAGCGTCGCATCGATCAGCTGCGCCTAGGCGCCTCAAGCGGCTGGGTCGCTACGAAGCGCCTCGAAGCGTCTGAGCATCAGTCGCCCGATGCGTTCGGGGGCGAGAAGCGTACGGACGTCGGCCTGAGCCGTTAGGCCGCGCTCCCGTGCCACTCCGACGTCGCCGGCGATCTCGCGCAGCGCTGCCGCCGCGCTTGACACGTCGGGCTCGGCCCACCGCGCCTCAGGCGGGTAGTGCTCGCAGCCCGGGCCGACATTCGTCATCTCGTAGGGAACGAGGTAGGAGTTCGTGGGCCTCATGAACTCGGTGTTGCCGCCGTAGGCAGTGGCAACAACCGGCTTGCCGGCGACCATCGCGTCGGCGAGCGAGAGTCCGAAGCCCTCGCCGCGATGCAAGGACAGCAAGCAGTCGCAGGCGGCGACCAGTGCGTCGCGCGCGGCACCCGAGATAGTCTCCTCCATCAGGACGATGTCGCTGCGACCGATGGCTGCGCGCTCGACCTGCTCGCGGGCCTCCACACGGTGCGCGCCATTGATCGACTTCACGATCAGCTGCGCGCCATCGCTCGGAGCAAATGCCTGGCGGTAGGCCTCGATCGCCCCGATCGGGTTCTTGCGCTGGATCGTCGAGAGATAGTCGAAGATCATCAGAACGCGAAAGCCGGCGGGCAAGTCCGGCGCCAATGCCGGAGGACGCGCGATCGCGGTCGCCAACGGGAGAGGCATCGCCACGACCGGCGCGCCGGTACCAGCACGGATGAAGCTCGCCGTGAACTCCGAACAGGCCCAGATCTCCGCGACCTCGCTCGCCGCGTCGGCCCATCCCGGAGGCAAGATGTCAACCTCCCAATTCCAGGCTGCGACGGTCGTTCGCCGGTGCCCGCTCGGAGCCGCGTGAGAAGAGCGGTATGGGATCAGCTGCTCCGGGTTGAGGCAGATAAGGTTGAAGCGCGTCGTGCGCAGGGCGAAGCGGCCGCCCTGGTCAAAGGCGGTCCGCGCGGGGTCGCGACCCGGGAGTTCGACGTCGCGCGGGCGCACGGGTACGCCAACCGAGCGCAGCGCCCCGAGGTAGCGCCGCGCTGCCTCGCCCGCCCCGACGGCGCTCTCGAGAAAGCCGGCAAGCTCGACCCTGGGGAGTCGCTGCATCAGGGCGCGACGCGCATCGAGGGAGCGAGAGCTCGCAGGGCTCACGGAAGGAATCGCACTCGTCGCCCTGGATCGTAAATGAGCAAAAGCGCGAACACTTCAGGCAGCCTATTAGGCTGGTCTCCTCTTCAGCGAGACTTTCGCGAGGTGCGCATTTGCGATCAGAGCGCATCGGCGGTCCGCACGGATACCACGATGCGTCGGCATTCAGGGTTCGCGCGTGCAGCCGGTTAGCGTCGACGGTGGCGCACGCACGCGAGCTACCGTAGTCGTCGCCATCCCCAAAGATAGACTCGGCGCGTGCGCCACCGTCGACAATTAGGCGCCGCTCTGCCGCTGCCGCGCCCGGAGATGCGCGAGCTCGTGGGCCCCACAGATCCGGAAGCCTTCGACCAGCCGGCAGGCGAGCCCGTCTTTCCGACTATCGCCGCCGAGCAGTATGCGTTCGTGTTCGACTTCGGCTGCGGCTGCGGTCGCGTGGCGAGAAAGCTTGCACTCGCGGCCGCCCCGATGCCCGATCGCTACGTAGGGATTGACCTCCACCGCGGGATGATCCAATGGGCCAACGAGAACCTGGCGCCTCAGCTACCGCAGTTCTCGTTCGCGCACCACAACGTGTTCAACGGGGGCTTCAATCCGGATCCCCAGCTTCCGCTGGCTGCTCCCTTCCCGGTCGACAGCGCCAGCGTCACGCTCCTGATTGCATGGTCCGTCTTTACGCACCTCACACAATCACAGGCGGAGTACTACCTCGACGAAGTGGCACGCGTGCTCCGACCCAACGGCGTTATGGTTGCGTCATGGTTTTTGTTTGACAAAGCCCACTTTCCGATGATGCATGACTTTCAGAATGCGCTGTATATAAACGACACAGATGTGACAAATGCCGTGATCTTCGACCGGCAGTGGCTGCTCGCCACGCTCGAGGCGCGAGACCTGAGGATCAGAGCAGTGACGCCGCCGGAGATACGAGGCTTTCAGTGGGTGACCGAGATCGTCCCCGGCCGAGGATCAATTTCGCTCCCGTCCGACGATGCTCCGTTCGGGCGCATGCCGCCACCGGTCGGCGCAACGGCACCGCACGAGATCCGGTAGCTGCCCGTCTCGCTGCCACGGTCGGATTGACGACCTGCCGCAGAGGGCGATCAGCCGCCGGGGCCGCCCAACGCGTCCTCGAGTCGCTTGCGCCGGCCGGCCATCACCCGACTCCGCGTGCGAGTAGAGACAACCATTCCGGCAAGCAGCAGGAAGTCCAGTCGATCGAGCGCGCGCTCGACGAGCGTGCGCTCGAACAAGTCGAACGGCAGCGAGCTTGCTCCAGCAACGGCGCGCATGTTGAGCGACACGTTGACGCCAAAGGGCAGCGGCGAGAACGATGTGTCGGCCGCCCCGATCTCGCGGAAGCGCTCGACGCGCTCAACGGCGCCAAAGTCCGCGTCACGGAGCAGCGCCGCGAGCCATGGAGCGTTGAAGCCGGTCTTGTGAAAGTCATAGTTGTCCTTCTGCCCCCCGTAAATCGCGCCCAGCCACGGCTGATGCGGCGGCGTGAACCACCCTGCCCGCTCGACCAGGACGCGGGCGATCACATCGAGGTCGGGTACGGCTACGAGCAGCAGGCCCCCTGTCCGCAGCACGCGACGCCAGTCTGAGAGGAGCGTCGGAACCGCCGCCGTCGCGAAGTGCTCGAGAACGTGGCTGACGTAGATCAGGTCTGCCTCGCCGTCGGCGAACGGGAGCGGCTCTGAGAGGTCGGCAACCACGTCGACGCCAGGAGCGTCGGGCAGCGCGTCGACGTTGGTGAACCCCTGCAGCGGGGTCGTTCCCGAGCCCAGGTTCAGGCGTAGACCCATGGCGCCATCCTAGCCAGACGCTGCCGCACGGGCGATTCGTTTGGCCGCCGCTTCGCCGCGGCGTGCCCCGCGCCGCTACTGAAGGTGCAGCTCGGCGAAGATCGCGGCGAAGCGGTGGTCGTAGGTGTGGTCGGCAAGGACGCGCCGGTACCCGGCTTCGGCCACGGCTGCCCGCTCGGTTGGATGATCCAGCCACCAGTTGATCCGCTCAGCGAGCTCGGCCTCACCCGAGTACACGCCGATCTCGCGGTCATACGTGAAGTACTCCTCGAGATGGGGGAGCCGCTCGGTGAGAATGAACCCGCCGCATCCGGGAACCTCGAAATTGCGACCCTTGATCTGCGGTCGACGGTCGCTCGCTGCTGGGCGACCGAGGATCCTGTCGAGAGCCGATCGCCATCCCCGGATACCTGACGAGTTCGAAAGATTGAGGTTGATCTCGCTCGAGCTGAACACGTCGACCATGTCGGCGTGCGAGAGTCGCCCGTTCGGCCAGCCGTGACCCCAGCACTCGACCTCGATGGCCGAGCGGCGGAGCTCAGCGATCGCCTGACGGCGGGTACCATGCGGCTGGCCGACGAAGGTGACCCGATGGCGAATCTCGCTAGTCGTTCGCTTGTACAAATACTTGTTGCAAGCCCACTGGGAGAGATGGACCCGGACGCCCGCCAGCTCACGGTACCGAGCAAGCGAGTCAGCGTCTGTTGTCACCGCAAGGTCGAACGCCGGGGCGTAGTGGCGTGTGAACGTGTCAAACCGCCAGTGATCGTCGGCAAACCAATTTGCGGTCCGGCACGAGCCGCCCTCACAAACGAGCTCGATTGTACGAGGATCAATCTGGTCCGTGAACAAGACGAAGAACGCGAAGTCGGGTTGCGTGGCGCTCGCGGCGTCGATCAACTCGTGGCGCATTCGCTGGCGACCGACGGCCTTCTCCCGAGCCATGAAGTCAAATGGCACCACGTCGTGGCCCATTCCTTCGAGCGCACTGCGGAAGTTCGTTTCCTCAAATGAGAGTCCGCGCGCCGGGTTACCGTAGTCGTAGCGCATGGCAACGTAGAGAATCCGCACTGCAGGCGAGTCTATATTGCAGTGTCGTGCCTTTCGTCACCTGGCTAGGTCGTCCCCACGCGAAGGCTGCCGACATCAGCGACGACATCGCGGGGCGAACGTGCGCATCCTCCTGACCGTCGAACGCTACGCGCCCGCGATCGGCGGCGCTGAGCGCGTCGTCCAGCGCGTAGCCGAAGGTCTCGCTGCCCGCGAACACGAGGTCCACGTCATGACGAGTGGCGTGCGCTCGATCCAAGAGCTCAACGGCGTAGACGTGCACCGACTGCCCTTGAGCGGCAACGAGGCGCGTGGCATCCGTGGCGATGCGCGTGAGCCGCTGGAGCTGATCGACAGGCTCGACCCGGCCGTTATTTTGAACTACGCCGCGCAGTCCTGGACGACCGACGTGTGCTTCCCGTTGCTCGACCGGGCGACACGCGCGAGGATGGTGCTCGCCCCGTGCGGCTTCTCGGGGTTGGGCACTCGCCGTTACGACGGCTACTTCCGCGCGATGCCGCAGCGTCTGCGCGCCTACGACTCGCTGATCCTGCACTCGAACGTGTACCGCGACCGGGCATTCTGCGAGCAAGCCGGGGCCGAGCGCATGGTCGTGATTCCGAATGGCGCCGACCCGGCGGCCGACGGTCGCGGCCTGCGAGCAGCTCTGGAGCGACCGCTGGTAGTAACAGTTGGCAGCCACGTGGGCACGAAGGGTCACGCCGGTTTCGCCCGCATCGTCGGCCGGCTCAGCGCGCAGCGCGACATCCTCGGTGCGATCGTGGCCCCACCTCGACACGGGGCTGAAGCGCTCCGTGGCTGCGGCGCCGCCTGCGCCGCTCGAGCACGAGCACGCCCGCGCCGGCTGCGCGTCGTCGACGGCAGCGCCAGCGGCACGACGGCCGAGTGGATAGCTGCCGCCGAGCTTTTTCTCTTCACCTCCACCGTCGAATGTGCGCCGCTGGTGATCGTGGAGGCGATGGCAGCCGGCGTGCCATGGGTGAGCTATGACGTCGGCAACGTCGCCGAGCTGCCCGGCGGCATCGTCGTCCGGTCCGCCGCCGATTCCGAGCAGGCCGCTGCGGCAATCCTCGACGGCGCGCACCCCGGCCTTGGCGGCGATGGTCGGTCTGCGTGGTCAGCCCACCACCGCTGGGAGGACATCGTCGCGGCTTACGAGGCGACGTTCGTCGCGCTCGAGCGAGAACGGGCCACTCGCTGAGCCACCGCGGCGAACTCGCGGGCACTCACCTCCCAGCTGAAGCGCTCGCGGGCGTCGTCACGCGCCGCACGACCGAGGCGGTCGCGCAGCGGAGGATCTGCGAGCAGGCGCGCGAGCGCTGCAGTGAGCGCGCCCACATCGCGCGGCGGATACAGCAGCGCGCTGTGCTCGTTCCTGACAATTTCGCCAGTGCCACCGACATCGCTGGCAACGATGGCGCGCCCAAGCAACGCGGCCTCCAACACCGCCGTTGGCAGCCCCTCGGTGTAGCTCGGACTCACGACAACGTCGGCGGCGCGCATCAGTGAGAGCGTCTCGGTTACCGGCAGGTACCCGCGGAAGGACACGCGATCGGCGACACCAAGCCGAGTCGCCTGGGCTTCGAGATCGGCGCGCTTGGGACCGTCGCCAACTATGCACAGCAACGCTGCGGCAGGGAGGGCGGCCAAAGCGTCGATGAGATCGGGCACTCCCTTGCCATCGATGAGTCTGCCGGCGTAGAGGATGACCGACACGTCGCGCGCCTGCTTCGCCAGCACGGGATCTGCGAGCACTGCATCGAGATTCGGCGCGGCGCCGCGATAGATCACCGCCGCGGTTCGACCCGACAGGCGCGTCACGAACGCCGCAGCCGCCGACGAGACGCCAACGACGGCGTCGGCTCGTCTGAGCACAAGGCGCCCCGGCCCACGGTCGTAAAGACGCGAGAGCGCCCGCGGGCCTCTGGACTGGAGCTGAACGTAGTCGGCCCCGTGTTCGACGTGCAACAGCGGGCGATTCGTGATCCGAGCCCAGACGAGAGCGAGCAACGAGCTGGGGAAGAAGCGCGTGTGGGAGACGATCAGATCGTGATCGCGGGCACGGGCCTCGCGCAGCGCACGCCAGAGCGCCGGCCGCCAGACGGCTGGCAACGGGAAGTTCGCCGTCGGCTCCGCGGCTGGGAAGCGCACGACGCGGTAGCCCGGCGACAAGGCTTCGCTGGATGCGGCGAAGTGGGGGAGGCGCGGCGCGATCACAGTGATCGCGTCCGCGTGCCCAGCCGCCAGGAGCTCGCGGTTCAGCTCAGCGACGTAGCTCTCGACTCCACCCACGTGCGGCGCAAAATACGGGCTGAAGACGAGGAGCTTCAGCGCTGTGCCGCGATGTCGGAGATGCGGGGTTCAACCGCCCGAGCGAGGGGTCGGCCGTCTGGGAAGCCAACACCGCTCACCACCATCGCGGCATCATAGGCTCAATGGTTGAGGTCAATCCGCCGGGAAGCGGCGAGCGCGGGCGCGTCGCGGTGGTCATACCTTGCTTCAACGACGGCGAGACGGTCCCCGCCGCCGTCCGGTCGGCCGCGGCGCAAGATCGTCTCGACGAGCTGGTCGTTGTAGACGACGGCTCGACGGACCCGTCCACGATTGCCGTGCTGGCACGCCTCGAGGAGACCGGCGTTCGAGTTGCCCGTCGCGCAAACGGCGGCCTCGGTCTCGCACGCATGACAGGTGTCGAGGCGACATCGGCCGACTACGTGTTTCCGCTCGATGCCGACGATCGGCTGCTGCCCGGGGCGCTGAGTGCATTAGCGGACAAGCTCGACGCAAACCCGGGGCTCGCGCTCGTCTGGGGGGACTACCAGCTGTTCGGCACGCGCCACTACCTACAGCGCACCGCCGACACGTTGGACCGCTGGCAGATCACCTACCAGAATGACCTGCCCGCGTCCGCATTGGTTCGTCGCTCCGCGCTCCTAGCCGCCGGTGGCTGGGAGTTGCGCGGCGGCTACGAAGACTGGGACCTGTGGATGGCGCTTGCCGAGCGCGGCGAGCGAGGGGCACGAGTTCCGCTCGTCGTGTACGAGTACCGACAGCACGGACCGCGGATGCTCGGTGACTCGGCGAACAAGCACGGCGATACATACCGCCTACTGCAGACGAGACACGTGCAGCTATTCGCCGATCGCCGACGCGCTTGGCGCCAGTCTCAAGCGCCGCTCCCGCTGCGGGTGATGCTGCCGGTGATCTTCTCGCTTCCGCTCTCGGCGAGCCACCGCCGCCAGATCGCCGGCGCGGCAAATCACGTGGCTCACAGACGCGGGCTGCGACTGTTAGCTAGTCGGGTGCGGAGCAATGGGCGCCACGCAGCTCCGAGCGACTGACCGGGCCACCACCCGCCGCGTCACGTTCGTGGGGCGTCGAACTAGACTTCCGCCTTGATCGTGGCTGTCATATCACCGGCGGGGAGCATAGCCACAACAGTCCGGTACTCGAGGAGGCCGCAGTGAAGCGCTACCTGGAACGTCTCTGGATCCGCTACATCGAAGGGTATTGGCGACGTCAGGGTGTGTTACCGCCCACCAACTACAACGGCAATTACAACCCTCTCCTGTGGGCCGCATTCGAGGCACCGCTCGCACGTCGCGGCATCTACTTTCCGCAGAAGACATCGGGCACTTTCAGAACGTTTTTCGATGAACACGAGTACATCGATCGACTCATGCCACCGCCGAGCGCGGAGAACCGCTTCTTTGTCGATCTTGGCGCCAGTGACGGCATCGAGATCAACAACGTCTATCAGCTCTGTACGCGCGGCTGGAGTGGACTCTCGGTCGAAGCCGACCCCGCCCGCTTCGCCCGCCTCGCGGTTACTTACGCGCGTTTTCCATCCGTCTCTCTGGGCAGAGCCCGCATAACCCCCGAGAACGTGGTCGCGCTGCTTGAGGGCGCCCGCTGCCCCCGCGAGTTTGCCGTGCTCGACTTAGACTTGGACACATACGACTACTTCGTATTAGAGGCCATCCTCGATCGGTACCGGCCCAGCCTGATCGTCACTGAAATCAATCCGATGTTTCCGCCCCCTATCAAATTTACGGTGTTAGTTGGCGGCGAGTCTTCGAGCCAGGCGGATTGGTTCTATGGAATGAGCGTCTCCCAGCTCGACGCGCTCGCGGACCAAGCCGGGTACAATATTGTTGACCTTAACGGTTACGCAGCGTTCCTGATGCCGGCCGACCTCGACCCGCAACCGCGTCGGTCGCCAGCCGAGCTCTTTGCGACGGGATACCGATCGCGATACCCCGACAGTGCGGAGGCGCCGCCGCAGCTGAGAGGACTTGGTGACGTTCAACCCAGTGAGGCCATCAGCCGCATTAACAGCTACTTCGTCGATCGCGCGGGGCGCTATACCTGCACGGTGTAGCGTAAAGCTGCCGCAGTTCGCCCGCAGTCGGGCGCCAGCTCGTCGGTGCACCCTATCTTCCATCGATCACGGCTTTCTTACCAGCGCCCACGTTTGTGCGGGATTGTGAAAGTCGTTCCGCAGTCCATCCATCACCCAGTCTGCCGGTGACAATCGCGCCCACCTTCTGGCCATTCGCCTCCGTGGTGCCGAGGCTCCCAGGGTCCAAAGTAGATGCCGTACGCCTCGCCAACGAAGAGGCACGAGGTCGTAATAGGTCGGGAACAGGCCGAGGGCAAAGGTCTGGTCGATGTACGTCGAGTTCCCCCATTGGCCGATCTCCACGACGTCAAAGCCCGAATGAGCAAACAAGCAAGCCATACCGGTCGGCGTAAAGCCGGTCGCGAAATGTTGAGGCAGCTGATGCTGCCGGGCGACGGTGGGGTTTGACGCCCACAGATATGCCCCGGGCGCCATGGCTCCGAAAAGCTGCTCTAGGGCGAGGCTCGGGTCGTACAGATGTTCGAGCGTTTGCGACAGGAACACAAAGTCGTAATCGCTGCGCTCGAACCGCGGCGCGTGCAGGTCGTAGCGCGTTGGATCCGCCTCGTAGTCTGCCACGTCCACGCGCTCGTGCGTGAGGCAGTCGAGCTCAGGATCGCCAGTTGCGCCCCCGTTAAGCATTAGTACGTTGGTCGCGCTGATGTGGTGCTTGGTGATTAGCCGCTCGAACTCGAGCAAGATGATGACCCGAGGAAAGTCCATGACCTCCAGAAGCTGGCCAAAGCGGGTCTTAAAGTCGTAGTCGTTGTAGCGCGCGCAGTACTCCTTGGTGTCATTCACCGCTACCTTGGCCGCATGGAGCTCCGCGACGTCGCTATCGGAAAGGAGGCGTCTAATCTCTCACGGCCCACAAACTCGTCTGCAGCGACACCCAGCCTTTAGGGCTTCAGCCGACCGACAAGGAGCGCTCGTGAAGCTCAAAATCCACACCGTGGGCCGCAACCTGCGCGAGATACCAAGATTCTGTTTCCTTGAGTCCGTCCTCAAGGCTCGTTGTAGCCTCAAAGCCGATCAGATCGCCTCAAGCTCGCGTACCACGGCTATACCGACGAATCCGGCGCCGCCGGTGGCGACCACCGATCGCCCTTGCCAGAAGCCTCCGGTCGGCTCGCGCATAGCACTGAAGGTTAGTTCATGACCGTCTCGACTAGGACAGTGCGTCGCGAACTGGCTTGTCGACCGCACGTCGGCCGCGTGCCGCCGAGCCCGATCCAGCGCCGACGCCGCGTTCTCGAACTGTGCAACGCGCTGACGCCCGCTGCTCTTGCGTTTACACTGCGCTCTTCCGCATGATCGACTCGGCCCACGAGGAACCTAACCCCGCGCACACGCTTCGGATCTACCGGCCGGTCGCCCGACGTGTTCGGTTTTCGAACCTCTGGACAACAGCGCGGATCGCCCGAATCATCGGCACCCGCGACATTCGCGCAAAGTACAAACAAGCGGCACTCGGTCCGCTCTGGCTGGTGCTGGCCCCGATGGGCATGCTCGTCGCGATCGTCGTCGCATTCTCGAGCGTCACGCATGTCGGGACGGGCGGTGTCCCGTACCTGCTTTTCGCCCTCACGGGCTTGACCGTGTGGACTTTTATCCAGCTGTGCGCCACGCTCGCAGGTCAGGCCATAGTCGGCAACGCTTCGCTCGTGCGCCGAAGCCCGATCCCCCGGGTCGGGCTCATAACGGGAGCTCTCCTCGGCAACCTGCCGCCAGTAGCCCTGATGCTGGCGATCACCCTCATCGATGCCGTCGCCACGCGCGGCCTGCCGATCCAAGCACTCCTGTTGCCGCTCATGATCGCCTGGGTGTTTGTGTTTGCGTTGTTCCTCGCCCTCATGCTCTCAGCGCTCGCCGCTCGCTTCCGCGACATCACGCAGCTGTTACCGCTCGTACTCCAGGCGGGCATTTTTCTTACGCCCGTCGGATACTCCCTCCATGGCGAGCCCAGCCACATTCGCGCCATTCTCACCTTGAATCCAGCTTCAGGCCTGATCGAGGCGTGGCGCTGGTCACTGCTCAATATTCCCGACCCTGACTGGCTCGCGATCGCAGTGGCCGGCGTGTGGACAGTGATCATCGGTGTACTCGGGTGGCGAATTTTTACACGGCTGGAGGTGAAGTTCGCTGACTTTGTCTAGTGATGAGGCCTTGGACACCGCTCCGTATGACTATGCGATTCAATGCGTCGGGCTGACAAAGGAATATGTCCTTGGCCAGGACCTCTCGCTTAGACGCTCGCTGCGCCGCGCATTGCGGCCTTGGCGTCCAGTTCCGATTGGCCGGTTCACGGCACTCAACGAGCTTACGTTCACAGTTCCTCGCGGTGCATTCTTTGGCATAGTCGGTCCGAACGGGTCCGGAAAGTCGACATTGACCCAGGTCATTTCCGGGATCACCGTGCCCACAGCCGGAGAGGCACGAGTAGTCGGCCGCGTGTTGCCGCTGCTCGAGGTGGGCGCCGGCTTCCACGAGGAGCTCACCGGGCGCGAAAACGTCTTCCTGCTCGGCGCCATCTTGGGGTTGACGACGCGAGAGGTCGTTGCCACCCTCGACCGCATCATCGACTTCGCTGGCGTGCACGCGCATTTCGACACTCCAATGAAGCGGTATTCCAGCGGCATGAGAGCCCGCCTTTCATTCGCCACCGCCATCTGCTTTCCGGCCGAGATCTTCGTCTTTGACGAAGTGCTAGCCGTGGTCGACGACGACTTTCGCTTCCGCTGCCAGCGTGCGCTCGCAACTCTGAATCGGGAGGGCAGCACGATCATCTTCATGAGTCACGATCTGGACCTCGTCACTGAGATCTGCTCGAGCGGCATGTGGATAGAGAGGGGACGCGCGCGCTACATCGGCCCGATTGACGAAGTCGCGTCGGCCTACCGCGCTGGCGTGCCGGCTGAGTCTGTCGACTCTGTCGATGCCCCTTCAGACATCGAGGCGAACACGGGCCTACTCCAGTAGTCGAGGTGCAGGGGTCCGTCGGACAGCGGACTCGCCGCGGCCGCCCGATGCCGATCAAGCAGCGTCGGAGTGAGGTTCCTCCAGTCATCGACGATCAGCAGAGGAAGTCCGATGCGCTGCCAATGTTCCGTATGCGTCGAGCGCTTCACGATTGGCGTGACGCCCAAGTACAACGCCTCCCAGAGCCGGTGCGTATCGATGCCGTTGCCGCGCGGGCAGACGCAGAACTCAGCAGCCGACAGCTCACGCAGATACTGACGAAAGCTGATTCGCCGCGCGTGGTCGGTCGCGAGCTTTGGAAACCCGCGCTCCAGTGCGGATCCCAGTTCCGTTCGCTCCGCATGGGTCCCAGGCGAGTAGCGAGCGAAAAGGACCTCCGTCGGATCGTGCCGCGGCGCTCGCTTCGCCGCGGTAGCCAGGATGCGTAGGTTTCCGTGTGCCCACATGCTGTTGGCGATCCCCAACGGCAATGGCACGAGCTTTGCGTGCTCAACCGTCACGTTTTGGGCAAACCAAGCAGTGAGCTTTGCGCCCGCCGCATCAATCCACGCGGCTTGCGCCGGCCCTATCTCGTCATCGCTGTTGTGCGTGATCAGCACGTACGCGGCCCCTCGGAGCCTTGGCCAAACGTGATGAGTGAAGGCAGCTAGCTCATGGGTGTATACGAACAGCGAGCGAGCGCGCGACAGCTGATCGATATCGCGCTCCGGCAGCCGGGCGTAGTCATCCACAAAGACGATGGTGGACGCGAAGCGATCGACGTTCCGATGGAAGGCCCTCGTTCGGGGTGAGACCAGAGACACGTCTGCGAGACCTTGCAGTCGCTCGCCGGTAATGATTGACGCCACGCTGTGCGAGATCGGCGGATCGCTGCGGTTGCGGTTGCGGTTGCGGTTGCGGACAAGCATTTGCGAAGGTGTCTAGTTCCGGCGCATCACCGAGCATGCATGGGAGCGCAGCGCATGTCCACCACATTGCGAGGCCGCCCGCCGGGCCGATGAGCCGGGCGCAACGAGGTACGGCCCGGCATCAACGCGCCGATCTACCAGTCTTCCTCAGGGACTGGCCCACACGACCGGCCGCGGCATGGTACGCAAGAATTGGGCGTCGCGCCCAGCGCGGCGGCGACAGCGCAGCAGGATCGACTTCGATGTTGCAGTCGTGGACATTGCTACCCAGTAGTGTCGGCGGACCGTCCGGCAGCGGCCACGGCTCCTGCGGAAAGAACTCCTTGTACGAGGTGAACATGTCGTCATACGTGCGCACGCCTACATCGGTCGGCCCGACTAGGTCTCGTACGGATTTACCCATCAGCCCGTGGACGGGATAGTAGAGCGAGTCGTGGAGAATCACGTAATCGGCGGTAAACCGAAAGCGCTCGATCGTGATAACGCGTGCTTCCCACGGCGCCTGATCGACGAAGGCCAGGCCGCAGCGGTAGTCGTCCCACTCACTCGATGTCAGCTCGTCTTCCCAACTGGATACGAGGCGAAACTGGTGCAGCGGTGATTCCATGCCAGGCGCATAGCGCGCCATCCAGCTCGGGTCGGTTTCGAACGTGATGAGAGGAACGTTCCGCCTTTGTGACACTTGATGCAGCATCCTCGTACTTCCTTCACCGCACCCAAACTCCAGAATCGGAAGTGTTGAGCGGTTTGCGATCTCCCACAGCACGGGTTGGTGCGTTGCGACGGGGCTCGCCCACTGTGGGTCTCGGAGTCGATTCAGCCAACGCATGGATCTGCGGCCCTGCTCGAATAAAACATCGTGCACCAGGTGCTCCAGCAGGTGACCCGCAGGCCTATAGTGCCCACGCGGCAGTTCCTTTGCGCACGGCGAGGAGGTTGCAGTAGACGAAGATCTCAGCCGACTCCTCTCTCGATACCGGTGCCAGACCGTCGCGCAATATTCTCGCGAGGCCGAAGCCGTATGGCGCGAGGGCGTCGATGAAGTCGCGAAGATATGTGCGCGAATCGAGGTTTGATCCACCGAACTCCAGCTGAATCACGTCCACCCGCTCGGCCGACAGCGTCGCCTGTGCACCGGCGAGCACGGCAAGTTCATGGCCTTCGACATCGAGTTTCAACATGGTTATGTGCTCGATGCCGTTAGCCTCGCAGAATGCGTCCAGGGTCGTCATTTCTACGCCGACAGACGAGTCGGCGGTCATGTCAAACTCGCGTAGGTCGCGGCGATGGACTGACGCGAGCTCTGGCTTCCCGGTCGGCATCCAGAGAGTTCGCGTCCCGGCGGCGTCGCTGAGACCGGTGAGGAACGGCCGCATCCGAGTATCCGTCGTCGCAGCCAGCTGGGCGTAAGGCTCAGGCGATGGCTCAAGCGCAAAGATGGTTCCGCCGGGCGCATAGCGCAGAGCAGCGCGCGACCATTCTCCGGTGTGGGCGCCGACGTCGACCATGCAGGGATAGCGGGGCCAGGTCGGCGCAAGGCGCCTGAGAGCCGCGTACTCGCCATTGCGCTCCGGGTCAGCGTTACCGTAGCCGAGGCCAATCAGGGACGCGCGGTGGGCCGCGCGAAACAGCCGCTGGAATCGAGTCCTGCCGTAAAGCAGTTCGGTAGGCCTCATCCGGGAGACTCCGGATCGATCTGCGTTAGCCACTGCATAGAGGAGACGCGAAGACGGTGCGGCTCCAGCGCAGACTACAGCGCTCGTAAACCCGTCGCGCAGTTGTACTCGGTCTACCTCACTACAGTTGCAGCATGATGTCCGACCAAGGAGCACGACGACGCTGAAGCGACGGGCGACCCCACCAGCCCTTCGCCGCATTTCGGACCGAGCTCGCGCTATGGCGGATCGGCTGCGCGCGGGCCGTTGGGCTCGCTACACCGATCCGTCGGCGTTGTGCCACGACCACTTTCGCTGGCGCAGTAGCGTCGACCACGTCAATTATGCATCGCTGTGCTTTCTCATCGGACAGATGGGCGGCCGCCCGCAGACCATTCTCGAGACAGGGGTGTCCGCGTGGGGTACCGATTCGACGCGATTGTTCGACTCCTACGTGCGCTCGTTTGGCGGTGCGTTCTGGTCCGTCGATATCGATTCACAACGCGTCGCCTGGCTTCGTAAGTCTGTCGGCGGTGCGACCAGACTCGTTTGCGATGACAGTGTCGTGTTTCTGGATCGATGGGTTGGCGAACACCCAGGCGAAGGCGCTGACGTCGTCTATCTCGACAGCTGGGATGTCGATTTCTCAGCGCCGCTCCCGGCCGCCGAGCATTGCTTGCGCGAGCTCGAAGCGGTGACGCCGGCGTTACGCGCCGGGGCACTGCTGCTGATCGACGACTCGCCGGGCACGCTGGCGGACGTTCCGGTGGCGGCACGCGAATCTGCGCCCGCACTGTATGCCGAGTTCGGTGCCTGGCCCGGCAAAGGCATGCTGGCTCAGACATTTCTCGCTGGCCGCGGTATCCGGCCGCTTCGCCACGGCTATCAAGCGCTCTACCGCTTCTGACAAGCGCGCCGTGCCAGATCGTCACGCTGAGCGATCGACGGTGTGCGCGGCAAACAAAGCGAGGCGCTTTGAATGGACGTGCAGATTGGCGAGCGGCCAGGCATCCTGCGGTTGCGACCCGATGCGGACCTTTGGAACACGGACCTGTGCATCCCAAAACAGCTCGTAATTGCCGCTGAGGAACTCCCGCCCGATGGCGTGATGCTCGCCGGCATACGGGATACCCGGCTGACCGGGTATCCCGTCCACCCACTGACCGTAGGAGGCCGGGTCGAAGAGGAATGAGACACCGCTGGCGGTTGCCTGCTCGATGGTTGTTGTCAACGCCGCGCATAGGCCAAGCTGCGTGCGCAATACATGCAACATTCGCATTTCATTGGCCATGCTGCCGCCGTATCGTGCCAATAGTCCGTCCGCGCCCAGCGTCACCAGCTGAAGCAGGCCGGCATTGAAGCGTCTCAAAGCGACAAGTGAGCCAACGTACATCACGGCAGCTGTGTCCTCGGCGTCCGTCAACGGACAGACAGCTATTTCATCGCCGTACGTGGCCTCAAGCCCGGCCGCCAGCTGCCCTGCAGACTGGTAAAGCAGCACGTCCGACTCTATGTGGACACAGCGGTCGATGCCGCTCTCTCTCATGAACTCCTCGAGTACAAAGAATCGCTCGCAGGCGTAACGCCAAAAGCGCCTTCCCCCCATCGCGCTGAGAGTCTCTGAGGATCGAAACCGCGCGAGTTGATCGCCGCCATATCTCGCGGCACGCGAGTGGCCGACGATTAGCGGCCGTCCACCCACTCGTTCGACCTGTGCGACGCACGCGCGCAGATACGGCGGAAAGCGCGACCCCAGGTGGATTATCACGATCGGCACGCGCTCGTCGTCGCCCGCGCCGGAATGTAGTCGCCGCTGCGGCAGGCGCGAGAGCGTCAATTCGCTGGCCTCGATCAGCCACCGCGCCGACGCTCCGACGGTCGCCTTCGCCGACGCCATCAGCCGCCCCGTCCAGCGCGATCCTCCGGGGCAACGTCACTGTGCTTCGCGCCGGCGCGAAGGTCCCGAGCCAGGCTGGCGGCGATCTGCGCCGCGCGAACCCAGCGTGGAGCTCGCATCCAGGCGTGCGCGGCGACAAAGTCAAAATCTCGAGCGTAGGCAGCGCGACCGACAGGACCCGGGATGACCGGCACGTTGAGGTAGGTCAGTTGGCGATGGCGCGCAACGTCAGGGCGATTATCGAGAACCCAGTGACCATAGATGTCGAGCTCACTGATCGCCGACGACTCCGAGGGGTCGGCGGCAGCGATGTAGGCCTTCCACCACTCGACGCCGTGCCTCGATTCGATTCGGTGCTTCATCTCGCTCAGTAGGGCTTGGTCGTAGACCATCTGGTGGGCGGTTAGGGAGAATGGATGCTGTGGCACGGCGCCAAACAGGCGCTCGTATGCCTGACGGTATGGCGGGTGATACTCGAACGCTTGCGTATACGGAAAGCGGACTGTCTCAGACACATCAACGTGCTGCTCTCTCAGCCACACCACATCGGCATCGATAAGCATGTAAGCGTCAGACAGGCCGGGGATAATTTCGGGGATACCAAGCTTCAGGATCTGCTGATACACCCACCCGGCTCGGGCGACGGCGGCGGGGCCATGCGTTGCCCAGCGCTCACTGACGTCGGTCAGGCTCGGAACGCGGGGGCCGGATTGCTCACGGATCCAGACAACCCGGTGGTCGTCTGTCGCGAATCGGTCCGCGGCGACTACGTAGACGAATCGTAACGGCGTGATGTAGCGCAGAACGCCGCGTACTGCATGACGCAGGACGTCAAAGTCCTTGGTGTGCGCTGGTATGACGACGTCGATGGGCGTTGCCCGTTGCGTACTCACGTACAGCCCATCAGATTCTGCAACGCGCTAAGTATGCTCTGGCCGTGATCGCGGTCGACATGCGGGGCCGCATGGGAAACCAGATGTTTCAGGTCGCATTTGCGTACGCTGCCAGCAGGCGCCTGGGCACGTCGTTCGCCGTGTTGGGACCATTCGAGCTAGCTGAACACTTCGAGCGCGTTCCGCTGCGGCGACCCAGCATGCGGCTAGCGACCAAGACGATGTTCTACCTTCTTCATGGCCCGGCGAAGCGGGTATTCGTTGACGATGCCAGCAATCCGGCTGAGCTGCTGGAGACGCTTCACAACGGGATACCGTACAGCGGTTTCTTTCAGTCCGCGGAGTACTTTGCCGGCTACGAGCAAGAGATACGCGGCATCTTCCAAGTCCGCCGCGAGCACGCCGCAGCGTTCGAGCACGGGTACGGACAGATCGGTCGTTACGTGTGCATGCACGTTAGACGCGGCGACTACTCGGAGGCGGGGTGGGCCTTGCCAGAGTCGTACTTCCGCGATGCGCTGGCGACGATCCCTGGCTGCTCCGAGCTGCCGGTCATCGTCGTGTCCGACGATATTCGTCGTGCGCGGGCGGACTGCTCCTGGTTGGAGCGAGCACGCTTTGTCGCGAATCCGCCCGCGGTCGATCTCCAGCTGCTCGTGAATGCGACCGCGGTGATCGCGAGCAACAGCTCGTTTTCATGGTGGGGTGGTTGGCTCAACGAGCGTCCCGACGCCACGATCGTCGCGCCCGCGAGCTGGCTCGGCGTCGCCACTGGCATCGAGCAGCCGCCGTGGGTGATTCCACCAAACTGGATCAGGGTTCCGGTCGCGCCGCCCTCACGACTGGTGCCTTAGCCGCGGCGGGAGATCGAGTTCTGCAGAGACCAGCGCATGCCGGAGCAGCCATCCGGGGTGTGCGCGTCAGGCCGATGCGCGAGACTTGCTCGCGGCCCGCCACCGCCTCGCTGGCCCGCCGCCCTTCCTCCTTGACCTATGAGCACTGACCGCATCGTGATCGTCGTTCCTGCCTTCAACGAGAGCGGGCGGGTCGGCGACGTGGTGCGCGATGTCGCGAGGACGCTTCCGAGCGCCGACGTCGTGGTGGTCGACGACGGTTCGGCCGACGACACGGCCGCCGAGGCGCGCCAAGCCGGCGCCGTGACACTCTCGCTCCCGGTCAACTCCGGCTACGGCGCAGCCCTGCAAACCGGTTACAAATACGCCGTACGGCGCGGCTACTCGATCGTCGGCCAAATCGATGCCGACGGACAACATCGTGCCGAGTTTCTGCCGGCGATGCTCGCGGCACTCACCGATGGCTTCGATGTCGTCATCGGCTCAAGGTTCCTTGACCGAGACGGCCACTACCGCCCGTCTCTGGCCCGTGGATTCGGCATGCGGCTCTTTGCCCGCATCGTCTCGCTCGTGACGCACCAGCATCTATCCGATCCAACCTCAGGCATGCAACTCATGCGCATAGATGTCGCCCGCTTCTTCTGCTCGAGCGTCTACCCGACCGACTATCCGGATGCTGACATCCTGATCCTCCTGCACCGATCCGGTTACCGGATCCACGAGGTCGCGGTCCAGATGCGCCCGTCGCCAGGCAAATCGATGCACTCTGGCCATCACAGTCTGTATTACATTTATAAAATGGCCCTTTCAATTCTCGTGACTCTGCTGCGCTCACCGTCGCGAGGCTCGTCGTGATCACGACCCAAACACGGATAGTGGCGATCATTGGCAGCGTTTTGCTGTTGTTTGGCATCATCGAACTGGTACGCCGGCGACGACTCAAGGAGGAGTACTCGGTCCTCTGGGTGGCGATTGCCGTGGCGATGCTGGTCCTTGCAGCGTCAACTGGACCGCTGCACTGGCTGACAAGCGCCATTGGTGCATTTTCCGAAAGTAGCGCGCTCTATTTCTTCGGGCTGCTACTCGCCATCTTACTGTTGCTCCATTTCTCGATTCGTACAAGTTTGTTGGAGCGGCGGCTTACCGCCCTGATTCAGGAGATAGCACTCCTAACCGCAAGCCGATCGTCCGATGGCGAAGCCGAGTTCCACGGGGCTGAGCAGGATGCCGCCGCGAGTCCGGGCGAGGGGCCGATCGACTCCGAGCGTTAGCGAACGCTGCCTGACCATTCCGTCGAACCCCCGTCGGGATGGCGACGACCGATCCTAGAGACTCTCCGCTAGGCGGCTGACGCAGCGCCTATCATGCCGCCGATGCTCGCAACCTACGCGGCGGTCGCGGTGCTGCTCTTGGCGTCCGCCCTGCTCGGCGATGCCGTATTCGCGATCGCAGGTGCCGGCAGACGCGCGCTCGCCGCTCCGGCCGTCGGCTTCGCAACGCTGGTTGTCGTTTGCTCGATCGCGATCAGGCTTCCGGGGCGCGCCACCACGGCAGCGGTCGTTGTCGTCGTGCTCGCGATCGCCAGTGCCGTCTGGCTCGTGAAGCGGGGCAACGTCGCGTTCCCGTGGCGCGCACTGGCCATCGTCATTCCGCCGATCGCGTTCTGCTCGCTCCCGTTCATCGCGAACGGACGGGTCGGGATCCTCGGCGTCAGCTTCGACAACGACATGGCCGTGCACCTAGTGTGGGCAGCGGGCCTGCGTTCGCCGAGCATCGCTGCGCTGTACCCGATACCAGGGTTCTATCCGCTCGGCCCGCACAGCGTAGTCGCCACCCTTTCGACGCTGCTCGGTATCGGGCTCGGGAGCGGGTTCACCGCGCTTCTGATTGCCGTCGTCCCGCTCACGGCGCTGGCGGCAGCGGCAGCGGTCCCGCGAGCCAGCCTCTGGCGGCAGGTGTTGATTGGGCTGGTCGCGTCGCTGGCGTACATGGCCGCCGCCTACTACGGGGAGGGCTCGTTCAAGGAGACGATGACGGCCCTGTTCTTGCTCACGTTCGTCGTAATCCTCCGAGCGATGGCAGCGACAAGCAGCGAAGGTTGGGGTTTGCCTCGCTTGTTGCGAGCCGGTATTCCACCAGTGCTCCTTGTCCTCGCCGCAGTCAACACGTTCAGCTGGCTCGCGTTCGTTTGGTTCGCTGTTTTCCTCGGCTTGTGGGCGCTGCTTGTCCTCGTCACATCGCCGACGATCCTTCTCGATCGCGCTCGCATCGTCCGCTGGCTGCGTACCGGCATCGTCGTGTGTGGCAGCCTCGTGCTGTTCTTCGTGATCGTCGACCTCCCGCTTCTGTCGCGGCTGATCGACTACATCAACGTCACCGGGTTCTCGCTCAAGTCGGGGGTGGCAATCTCGACAACCGACCTTGGCAACCTCGCCGGACCGATCTCGCTGTATGCCGGTCTCGGCATCTGGCTGCAACGAGACTTCCGATTTCCGCCGACCAACTCATTTCACGCGGGGGAACTTGCTGCCGTTGCGCTCGCCGCCGTGATCTTTGGCGCCGTGTGGGCACTGCGTCGACGCGACCACGCGATCCTGGCTGGCGTCGGGGCCTGCCTGTTGATCTCCTGGTACTCCAACCGTACGCAGTCACCGTACGTAACTGCCAAAGCGCTGGTGATCGAAGCGCCGCTCGTACTGCTCCTCTGCATGGTCGCGCTGATCGGCGAACGAGAGAAGGGTTCCACGGGCTCGGGTGCCGCCGCTCGGGTCGTGCTCGGCCTCGGGTTCGCCGCGCTCGCCCTTTACTCGAGCTCGCTTACCGTACGAGCCGCGCAGGTTGGAACGCCGGCTCAGGCCGCCGAGTTTGCGCAGTTCCGCCCGATCATCGGTAGCGTCCCCACGCTCTTCTTGAGTGATGATGACTTTATTGGCAGCGAGCTGCCCGGCGTCCGACTCGGCTACCTGGACCTCTCCGAGACGCCAGCCCCAATTGCCGTGACAGCATCCGCGAAGCCGGCGGTCTACGGTCAGTCCTCCGACTTTGATTCGGTGACTTCTGCAGAGCTGAATAAGTTCACTTACGTCATTACGACATCGAGCCTTTACGCGAGCGAGGCCCCAGCGAACTTCCGTCTCGTGCGAGCGCTGCCACTCTATGAGCTCTGGAAACGAGACGGCACGACCGCCCCCCGCATGAACATCGACCCCGCCGGTGCACCGGGGGCGATTCTCGATTGCCGAACCCGCGTCGGGAAGCGGCTCAGCAGAACCCCTGGTGTCGCGGCCGTGATGAGTACGCCGGTGGTAGTCAGCCCCTCCGTTGCCCTCGCGGCTGGGCACGCGATTACGATTGCGCTGCCACTACCCAAAGGACGCTGGAGCATCTCGCTCGATTACATGAGCTCCGAGAACCTGGATCTGAGTCTGCGCGGCCTCTCCACCCAGCTCCCGGCCTACCTCGGGCGCCCTGGCCCTTACTTCAACATAGCCAACATCGCCGGGCGAGGGGTGAAGCGGCCGGTGTTGGTTTCGCTCTACGAGCAGCACCCATCTCGCTTCACCTCGCCGCAGGACATCGCCTCGATCAGCAGCTTTGCTGCCGTGCGCCTGCCAGACACCCGCACGATGCTGCCGCTGAGTCGTAGCTGCGGGCGCTATATAGATTGGTACAGGACGAGCTGATCTCGACGGCTCAACGGGACCCCCGCGCCTGACGCCTCACTGATCGCGCTGCCGCACAGCTGCGAGCCAATCGCCCAGCGCTACGTGCGCGACACCGGCGGTGCTCCGGAGCGCCGAGGCGAATCCGCTGGACTCAAGCGGCCGTCGCATCGCCCGCTGCCATGCGAGTCGGGCCATGGCCATCTGGCGGGACGCTCGCGCGGCGCTCAACCGCTCAGACCCCGCATCGTTGTAGAGCACCAGCGGCTCACCGAGCACGGCGAAGCGCGCTCCACGGTCCGCCAACGCGAGCCACGCGGCGTAGTCCTCGATCCCGCTCATCCAGACGGCGGTTGGGAATCCGGCTAAGGACCGCCGGACCACGGCCGACGAGGTGATAATTGGGTTCCGCTTCAGGAGGTCGTTACGCGTGGGAGTCTGCAGCGGCGATGCGCCCGCGAAGTACACGTCACCATCGCTGCACAGTGCATTGGTCGCGATAACGTCCGCGACGCCGCTCGTAATGATCGTCTGCTGGCGCGCAAGCTTTCCGGGCAGCCAGGTGTCATCGTCATCGAGAAACGCGATCCAGTCTCCGCGGGCATGCTCGATCCCGAGGTTCCGCGTCGTCGCCGGAGTTCCACTGTTAGTCGTTGTGCGCAGGTAGCGCACGTCACCACGACGATCCTGCCACTCGAGGAACCGGGCCGCCGTGTCGTCGGATGAGCCGTTGTCGCAGACCAGCACCTCAAGCGGCCGGTGGTCCTGGTCCAACACGGACCGCAGAGCTCGCTCGCATGCGTCGGGACGCTCAAACGTCGATATGACAACGCTAATCGCACCCTCACGCGACGAGGTCATGTCGCCGGTCAGCTGCCCGGGCCGTTGCTCGCGAGGTCTGCTCCGCCTAGCCTGACCGTCTGCGCAACCCCGATGCCGGAATCGCCGATCGCCGGCGACTGAGGATCGCCCACCTCGGCCGCGGTGCCCTGGCGTTCGACACGGCGCAGCGCAGCAAGCATGCGCGCGTGCGCCACGGCGGTGTGTATTCGCTCGCGCTCTGCCTCGGTCCGCGCGTCGGCGAGCGCTCGCAGCACCTCGGGGTTGACATGCCGTTCGCGATAGGCGACGAGGGGCGCCGTCAGTCTCACCAGGCCATCACGCACAGCCTGGCGCAGACTTCGACGCTTGGCCGCTGCCTCAGCCGGATCGCGCCACGCCCCGACGCCCGGTACGGGCGCAAGCGGGATCTCATCCTGGGCTCCCCCGGGTGGGACTGGGTGACGCTCCGGGTCCTCTCGCAGACGATCGAGCCGGTCCCGCATGACACGCCCGACGGCCGCCGCCGAGTGGGTGCTGCGAATTCCGGCGGCAGCGCGTGCGCCCAGGTCGCTGGCGAGCGCGCGGTCCTCGAAGACGAGACGCATGTAGGCGGACGCCTGGGTGATGTCTGGCTCTGCCCATCGCGCCTCGGGGGGATAGGGATCGGCGCCGGTACCAATCGGAGTGAGGCGATAGTCGACGAGCAGGCTGTTCTCCGGGGTCATGAAGTCGAGGTTGCCTGAGTAGCCGGTGGCGATCACTGGCTTGCCGAGGAACATCGCTTCGGCCATCGTCAGTCCAAAGCCTTCGGCGCGGTGTAGCGATACGTAGCAGTCGCAGCTCGCCGTGAGCGCGTCTTTTTCGGCCGGGTCCAGGTAGCGATCGATCACATGCACGTTGGGGTGCGCAGCAACCGCAGCGAGTAGCTCCCCGTGGTGTTTGGCGTCGTGCTCGGCGTTGATGCACTTCAGGACGAGTACAGCGTCTTCGCCAGGTTTGAACTCGTTGACGAACGCATCGAGCACGGCGAGCGGGTTCTTTCGGGCGAAAACGCTGAGGTAGTCGAACGCGAACAGGAACAGGAAGCCGTCGGGCGGCACGCCAAGCTGCGTCCGTGACCGCGGTGGAAACGGGCCGACCTCGACCGGATAACCGATCGGGAGCACCGGGACGCTGGCCACCGCGTCGAGTGCGGCGGCGGCATGAGCGCTCACCGCCCACACCTCATCGACCATCGAAAATGAGCTGTGCCAGCGCTCAGGGAAGTGCTCGACTTCCCAAGCCCACAACCCGATCGTGTAGCGATCAGCGAAGAATGCCTCTCCGACCTGCGCTCGAAACCCGAGGAGCATGTCGGCGTTAACGCACACAAGATTCACTGAGAAGGCCGCCTCGCGGACCGGGAGCTGGGCGTAGGGGTGGCCTTGGCGGCTAACCGGGACCGTCTCCCCGTGCAGTGGCAGCACTGGGACGTCGCTTGCGTCGAGCGCGGCCACGACCTGTCGAGCGTGCTCGCCAACGCCACTCTCAGTGTTGAAGTAGCCGACGACGTTGACGCCCCACGGAAGGACCGAGGAACGCAGCGGCGCGGAAGGGGGCGACAGCGTTGCGCCTGCCGCGGGCCTCGCCGCACCGTCCGGGGGCGGAAGCACGCCCAGCGCCGGCACGAGCTTTGGTCCGTACGTCGCTGCCCAGCGCAGCAGCCTCGTTTTGTCGATGCCACCGGGATCGGGATAGAGCGCCTGGAGATCTCGGTTGGTGCCCCAGACACGCGCGAGCACGCGGTGAACACCGGGCGGACCGCCGGGGGCCTGCTCCGCGAGCCAGCGGGCAAACGTCGCACCTCCCCCCAGGGTGAACGGCGATGGAGCTGTGCCGCCATGCTCGTCTTCGTAGTCGTTCCACATCAAGCGCACCACCGGATCGAGTGGCGTGCCGTCGGGCAGCGCGGCGAATCGGTAGCGCAGTTTGCGCAACTGCGCGTGGCCTTCGGCCTCGATCGAGCGAGCGTAGCTGTCGAGGAGCCGCTCGAGCGTGCTTCCCCGCCCCACCCGCACCCGGTTCTGAAAGCGGCTGAGCTCGTGCGGAAGGGCGGGCTCAAAGCCGCTGTAGTGAAAGAAGCCGAGCGGGCGACCATCGACGAGGTAGCGCCCGCCGTCGCGAGTGAGCTCGCGGTCGTGAAGATTCCAGTAGGCGACGTTGTACTCGGCGTCGCGCACGATCGCGTAGTCATCAAGGAAGCCCGGCACGACATCGAACCAGCGCTGGTCGACGAAGTAGCCGCGTGGCGTATCGAAGCGGCAGCCACGAATCAGGAGCTGTGACCACCAGTCGAACAGCGCCGCCACCTCCGGTAGCGGCGCAAGCGAGATGTATCCGAGGTTGTAGGCGCCCGCAACGACGATGTCGAGCTGGGACGGTCGGCGATCATCATCGGGAAGCGGCTGGCGGTTGTGGGGGATGAGCACGACGCCGTGCTCGGCCGCAAGGTCATCGAGGTGCGTGAGCGAAGCGAAGACCTCGATATCGGGGTCCAGGTAGGTGATCGGTCCACCGACCCGTGCCATCAAGTGACGTAGGAGCCACGGCTTCACTGCCGTGGCGAGCTCGAGGACCGAATAGCGTGCCGCCATGGCATCGAACTCCTCGCAGTCGATGTCCGCTGGGCGCAACAGCTCGAACGGTTCGGCTTCGGCGTCGATCGAGCAGTCCACGTCGTCGATCACCAGCGTCCAGAAGCGCCCGTCCGGGTGATGGCGGCGGAACGAGCGCGCGAGCACGCGAGCCGGCGCGAGGTAGTTGCACGCGATGATCGTGCAGGCATCCATGTCAGTCTCCGGAGGCGCGAAGGTCGAGCGGCAGCGAACAGCGGCTCACAGATTCTCGGCGATGTGTGGCGCCGAGCGGTTGAAGACCCAGAACCCGAGCGCCAGCAGTGCGATCACTAAGCCAACAGGTATCGCAAGGTCGGCGTAGCCGCCGATTGCCGCCGCCGCCGAAACACCGCCGTGATCGGGCCACGGCGTGACCGGCTTGCCATTGAAGAATCTCGGCACCGGCCCGAGCAGCGCGTGTCGATACTGCTGCATCAGGTCAGCCAGCGGATTCAGCAACCAGAGATGTGTCAGCGAGACACCAAGAAGCCGTCCCGTGTGCGCCTGGATCTTCTCGAGCGGGATCAAGATCAGTGAGGCGTAGAACAGCACCTGACCGATTACATCCCAGATCGGCTGGACGTCGCGGAAGCGCACGAAGAGCGCCGAGAGCAGCAGCGCGACGCCGACCGCAAGCACCAAGAGCACGCAGAGGATCAGAGGTATCTCAAGCCACTGCACGCGAGGCCGCACACCGTCGAGGAACGTAAACACCGCGACCGCAAAGAAGTTGACTACAAGGTTGAAACACGCCGTTAGCACGACGGCGAGCGGGATCGCGAGGCGTGGAAACTGGATCTTGCGAACGAAGTTCTCGCGGTCGACGACGCAGCGCACGGCACCCGCAGTCGCCTCCATGAAGAACGTGTACATGACGACGCCGCTCAGCAGCATCGCCGGGTAGTGGGGGATGCTCCCGAGCTTGCCCAGCGAATACACGAGATCGAGCACGCCGAACATCATCAATGGCCGCATCAGCTGCCACACGTATCCGAGCGCCGAGCCATAGAAGCGCAGCTTGAACTCGGTGCGGGCGATCGTGAAGGTGAGGTGCCAGAAGCGGCGCCAGTCGCCCGAGAGCGCGCTCGGTCCGCGGATCGGCTCGCCGAGGTCGGCGTAGTCGAAGGTGCTCACCCAACCTCCACCTGTCGGCGCGCAGAGCTTGGCGAGCGCTCGACCGCCGCCCGAATCGGGACGTCAATGACGCCGCCGCGCGCCGCGGATCCCTGCACGACGATTGAGGTCTCGCGAGCGGAGCGGTCGAGAATCTCGAGACCTCGTCCGAGTCGTGAAATCGTGGTGATCGGAAAGTAGCGTCCGGGTGCTAGCACGTTCGTGAACTCGACCGAGAACACCGCCTCTTCACCCGGCGCAAAGCGGCCCGGGCGCTCGTGCTCGGCGGCGGTCGTCGCGACCAGCACGTGGACGTCGTTCTCGTTCTCGAATACGACGGTGAGGCCCGGATCGACGGCTTCCTCGACGAACTCGACGCGAGCGCAGAAGCGCAGCTGCTGACCCTGCAAGTACATCGGTGACTGGGTTCCATCCCCGGCTTCGCACCACTGATCGACAATGCGCGCGGCGCCATTGCCCACGCGCTCAGCGCCCGCAACGTGCTCAGGCGCGTCGCGGTTGAAGTTCAGCTCGAGATAGTGGTTGGCGACGTCCTCCGGATCGCCCTCGGCCACCATCTCGCCGCGCTCGAGCAGCAGCGCTCGGTGGCAGAAGTTGTTGACGGCGCCCATGTCATGCGTCACGAGCACGATCGTCGTGCCCTGATCACGAAGCCGGTTGAACACGTCGAAGCACTTCTGCTGGAAGGACGCGTCCCCGACGGCGAGCACCTCGTCGATCAATAGGACATCGGCGTCGACCTGGATCGCGACCGAGAACGCGAGCCGCACATGCATGCCCGACGAGTAGTTCTTGAGCTTGAGCTCCTGGAACTCCTCGAGCTCGGCAAACTCGATGACATGCTCATAGCGGGCGCGCGCCTCGCGTGGCGTGAGCCCGAGCATGATCCCGTTGAGCACGACGTTGTCGCGTGCGGCGAGGTCGGGGTTGAAGCCGACGCCCAACTCGATGAACGGCGACATCCTCCCCTGAATCCAGATCCGGCCGCGATCGGCGGAATAGATCCCGGCGAGGCACTTGAGCAGCGTGCTCTTGCCGCTCCCATTACGTCCAACGATGCCGAAGAACTCACCCTGCCGAACCTCGAAGGAGACATTCTCGAGGGCACGAAACGTGTGATGGCCGGTCCGGCGCAGCGGGTGCAGCGCCCGTTCCTTGAGCGTGTGCATCTGCTCCTCAGGTATGCGAAACGCCTTCGAGACACCGTCGACGCGTATCGCGGGCCGGCCACCGCCTCGATACTCAAGCACAGGCGTAGGCTACCGACAGCGATGGTCGCTCGACGCTCGTGGACCGACAGACGCCGCCGAGATCCGCGATGCTAGGCCAATGAATCACGACGGTGACGAAAGCGACGTCGCCCGTGCGACGGTCGCCCGGGGACCCTGGTCGGATTCGCGCGCAATACACGCCGGAGAGTCAGCTGGGTCTCCGCGCGGTGACAGTGTCGTGTGCATCGCGGCCGAGAGTTCACCGGCGGTCTTGGCACTGTGCCTGACGAGCGTCGTCGCGCACACCGCGCCGGAGATCCCGATTCTCGTGGCCGAGCTCGCGAGCGCCGATCCGGCAACGGCGGCGATCCTGCGGGAAGTCGCTGGCGATCGCACGGTTATTCACATGCCTCCCGAACAGCTCGGGCCGTCGACAAATCTCGCAGCCGCGATTGCTGCCGCCGCGCCCGCCGATGTCGTGCTCCTACGCGACGACTGCATGGTTGGCGCAGGCTGGCTCGAGGGACTGCGTCGCGCGGCCTACGCCGACTCCCACACCGCGAGCTCGAGCGCGCTCAGCAACGACGCCGGCATCCTTTCCGTGCCTGAGCGGAACGTACCGAGCCATTTCAGAGCCCTGACGATCGACGATGCGAGCGCAGCTGTGGCGGCGCACGCGCTGTACCACCACCCCCGCATCCCCACGGCAGTTGGACGCGCGGCGTACCTGCGACGGGACGCGCTCGATCTCGTCGGCGGCTTCGATCCATCGCTTGCCTCGATCGAGTCGGCGGTCGTGGACTTCTCGCAGCGCTGCGTGGCATGCGGCCTCGTGCACGTTGCAGCCGACGACGTGTTCGTGTCCCAGCACTCGTCGGGTGCGCTCGCCGCAGACGAGCTGCCCCGTGCGCGCGAGGCGACCACGGATCCGATCATCGCGACGCGATACCCGTTCTTCTCGCCAACGCTCGACGACTCGGAGCTGGAAACGGACCGTCCGCTGCCCGCCGCGCTCGCGCGGGCGCGGCGCGCCCTGAACGGCATGTCGCTGACAATCGACGGACGCAGTCTCGTCGCCTCACCGACCGGCACGCACGTGATCGTGCTCGAAACAATTCGCGCGCTCGCCGCGCTCGATTCGCTCACGCTGAGGGTCATCGTCCCCCACGACCTTGCCGACTTCGCCCGCGACGGTCTCAACGAGATGGACATCACGCTCGTCGAACATGGAACCGCGGACCTCAAGCCGACCGACGTCGTTCACCGACCGTTCCAGGTTTCGAGCTCGGCCGACCTCGGCTTATTGCGCAGCCTCGGCCATCGCCTCGTCATCACTCACCTCGATCTGATCGCCTACGACAACGCGAGCTACTTCCCATCGTTCGCGCATTGGCAGCACTATCGCCTGGTGACGCGGCTCGCGCTCGCGCTCGCGGACCGTGTCGCGTTTCTGTCTCGTGACGCGGCGGATGACGCTCTGCACGAGCAACTCGTGGAACCGGCGCAGACCGTCGTCGTCCATCCGGGCGTCACATACTCTTACTCCGCCGGGAGCCAGCGCGCCCGTCCCGCGAGCATCGAACGGCTTGCCGGCAAGCCGTTCATGGTGTCGATCGGCACCGACCTTCACCACAAGAACCGGATCTTCGCGCTGGAGTTGCTCGCCGCGATGCGTCGGGAGCACGACTGGCCGGGCGCGATCGTGTTTGCCGGGCCTCGCGCCAACCACGGCTCATCGGCGGGTGAGGAGGCGCGATTCATGGCATCTAATCCCGACCTGGCCGATGCGGTGCTGTCCCTTCCCTGGGTCTCGGAGCCAGAGAAGGCCTGGATGATCGAGAACTCGGTGGCCGTGTGTCATCCGAGCACGCGAGAGGGCCTAGGCTTGATGCCGTTTGAGGCGGCCGCCTATGGGCGCCCATGCATCTTTGCGAGCACGACCGCGCTCGCCGAACTGCAGCCCGCAGGCGTCGCGACGATCGTTCCATGGGACCCCGCGGAGAGCGCTACGCGCGTGATGAAGCTTCTCGAAGATCCTGATGCGGTCGAAGCGCACGTCGACCTGATCCGTGAGCGTGCGCAGCGCCTGAGCTGGCAGACGGCGGCCGAGCGGCTCATCGAAACATATGAGCATGCGATGGCTGCACCGCCCCGCGAGGCTCGCCGCGTCGCAAATGAACTGCTCGACAGTGAGCTTGACCGCGCGGACATCCACCGCAAGTACGACGAGCTTTGGAATGGGATCAGCAGAGACGGTCAACTCCTCGTCCGGCCCAACGGCCTGCTCGACGCTGAGGCACAGCGCGCGCTGCTCGCCGTAGCAAGCCGACCGTGGCTAAAGCGTCTTTTCATCGGTCAGGCACGGCTCCTGCGCAGGCTGACCCGCAACCCGGCACCGCTTCCGCTTCCTGCCACTACCCCAGGCGAGGTCTTCGACCTGCACTTCGCCAGCTTGAACCGCAGCTACATGACCCAGCACCTCGCGGCCGGACCAGACCTCGATGAGGTGCACTGACCGCAAACGGGACGTGGGGCGCAGCGCAGCCAAGAAGACGCCGCGATCGCAACGGCCCTCACCTAGCTTGCTTACGAATCTCGGGGACGGCGGCGCTGTCCAGGCTCGGCCGATGGGCTGCGGTCTCCTCGAGGAAGCGCTCGAGAACGTCGATGCGGAGCTCCCAGGCGTATTCGGCGGCCGTGGCAATCCCGGACGTCGCGAGTTGGCCGCGGAGTGCCGGGTCGGCGAGCAAACGCGCGATTGCGGCGCGGACGTCGTCGACGCGACCACTTGGCATCAGGCAATTGACGCCATCGACGCAGAAATCGCGATTGCCGTGCGCGTCGGTACAGACCACCGCCGCTCCACAGGCCATCGCTTCGAGCGCGGGGAGACAGAAACCCTCGTGTGTGGACGTCTGAACGAACACCGTCGCCGCACACATCAGCTCGTTCACGCGCGCATCTGAAGGCGCCCGCTCGTAGACGATCCCGGGCTCGCTTGCCAGCTCGGGCTCGATCCCGAACAAGCACAGCTCAGGCCGCGGCGCCGGCAGACCGTGCCAGGCGGCGAGCGTGAGTGGGAAGTTTTTCAGCGGGTTTGTCCGGCCCAGCGCAAGGACCATGTCCTCACGGCGCTGCACGGCTTCGCGCGGGTGGAAGTTCTCGAGATCGATACCCGGCGGGATCACCTTCGCGTCGAGGCCGAGCTCGCGTAGCCGATCGCGGTTCCAACCCGAGATCGTCATGTAGCGAAACTCATGGCGATAGGACGCAAGCACTGCGAATCGTGCACGCTCGTTGTCGGCGTAGTAGCTCGTTTCGATGTCTTGCACGAAGTAGACCGGGATCCCACGAACCACGCTCGCAAGCCACACGGGCGCCGCCGTGTTCCACCAGGTCGCGACCTTGATCGCATTAAGTGGCGCGAGCGCGTCGACCAGCGCCTCGTAGTCCTCAAACGTGCGCACGGGCACACGCAGATCGAACCACTCCGGTGCGGCTCCGAGGGTAAAGAGCGTCGCGTCGTGGCCGCGGTCAGCGAGACGGTTCAGGTGCTCGAAGACGTCGCGGTGCCCGCCACCGATCCCCGTGTCCTCGGTTACGTAGACGATGCGCAGCCCCGCATCGCTGGTCCGCACGCTCCGCGCGTCGAAAAATTCGCCCCAGCGCCGCCAGAAGTAGTGCTGGGAATCCCGCTCGCGATCGCCGACCTCGCTGCCACGCGACACCGATTCGCGATGCTCGATGACGGCCGACGGCGCGTACTGGACGCGCCGCCCCGACTGCCAGCAGCGCAGGCAGTAGTCGACATCCTCATAAGCCATCGAATAGCTCTCGTCGAGTTCGCCGATCTCGTCGAGCAGCGCGCGGCGGATGTACATACAGGCCCCGGTCACCGCCAGCACAGGCTGGGGAACCGAGGCCGGGCCAAAGGCCGCCGGCTTGAATCGGTAGCGATGGTCGAACCACTGCGGGGCGTCGAGGTTGCGCACCGTCCCGGCGAACTGGATGCGCCCGTCGGGATACAGCAGCCTTGCGCCGACAATGCCGACATAATCAGCCTCGAGCGAGCAGTACTGGAGCACCGCCAGCCAGCCCCGCCTCACGAGCATGTCCGAGTTGAGGACGATGACGTCGAGCTCCGGATCGGCGGCGCGCAGACCGCGGTTCACATTCGCGGCGAATCCGCTATTGCGATCGCTTTCGATCACTTCGATCCCGCGAATGCGATGGAGCGCGGCGACATGCGTCGGGCCACTGCAATCATCGCTCACGATGATTCGCACCCGGCTGCGAGGCGTAGTGCGTCGAATCGAGCGCACCAGAGCACGCACGCACTCCAGGTCGCGATAACTCGGGATCACCACGGTAACCGGCCTGCCATTGCGTCGGTACCAACGGCGCGCACGAATCAGGATCTCATCGCCAAGACGATCGACCCTGAGCCGGCTACGCAGGGGCGTCGCGCGCAACGGAAACGTCAGCATGCGGAACGCGAGGCTCCACGGGCCGTGGTACTTCCAGGTCAGAACAACCCGCCGCCAAATGTTCGCGAGCGGGCCGCTCGCGCCGCCGTCGAGCGCTCGGGTGCCAGCGTCGTCCTTGGGGTCCTCGGTCATGAGCGGGCCGCCCGATCGCGTGGTCGGCGGCTCGCGGCAGTGCCCTCGAGCGAGCAGCGCCGCTCGACGGCGATCGGCAGCCAGTCCGACCGAGCGCCGAGCACCGCTCCGGCGAGGCGGATCAGCTGGTCACGAGCGGCGAGCGCGACCGTTACAAGGCCGGCGCCCTCACGTCTCAGTGCACCCAGCTCTCCGCGGACCTGGGAGACGAGATAGCGCGGCGTCGCCGGTTCACGCCAGCCGTACACTTCGCGCACGCCGCGCGATTCGTCGAACGCTCGACGGAACCGCTGTCCGGCGCGGTAATCGTGCGAGTGCAACACGGCGGCACGAGGTTCATAGACCTTTGCGTAGCCGGCGCGCAGCATGTCGAGCGCTAGAGCACGATCCTCGGCGTAGGCGATGTCGCGAAACGGCACGCGCTCCCACGCTGAGCGCGCGATGCACGAATTCGCATCGCTGAAGAAGCCGCGCCGGCCCATCAGATCGACCGGCGACAGGTCACGCTCATCCGGGCCGAGCCGCTCGACGCCGGCGGCGAGCGAGCCGAACCAGCGGTCGAGCTCGCGGCGCACGGCCGGCGAGGCCCCGGGGCGTGCCCGGTAGGGGCCGTAGACGAGCGCGACGTCGGCTGCCTGCTCGAACCCGCCGAGCATTTGCGCAAGCCAATTTTCGTCAGCCGGCGCGGCGTCCTGCGTAAGCAGTGCGACATGGCTTCCTTGCGCCTCCGCCAGCAGCAGGTTGCGCGTCGCGCCGTGACTGAAGGCGGAGCGGTCGATCTCGATCACGCGGGCGTCATACTCACGGGCGCGCTTCGCTGAGCCATCAGTCGAGCCCGAGTCCGACACCAGGACCTCCACATCGGCGTCAACCCGTTGGGCGCGAATCGCCGCGAGCGTGCCGATCAGCAGCTCGCCGCCATTGAGCACCGGGATCGCTACCGTGACGGTGGGGCGGCTCATCGGCCGACGAGCTCAGCATGCGCCGCTCGCTGATGGGCAGCCGCCGCAGCATCGTGCTCAAGCCGACAGCACGCAGCTAGACGCAAGAAGCTATCGCGGCGCGCCGGGATGAGCGCGACCCAAACCAAGGAACGACGGGAAGAAGACTCGCAGGCTGACGGCCAGGAGCCCTGAGCCGACGACCGAGGGGCCTGGCAGCGAAGTTGGTGGTTTCCTCGACCGTGCTCACTAGTTTGCGCCGTGCCATCGTGCCCAGCAACGCGCCCGCGCCGGCCGGGTAGCGCCGCAACCCCAGTCTAGGGATCTTTTTTTGCGATGAGTTGGGGGTCGCGCTCACGGGCGCACGAGCTCGATCCAGTCCGCAGCCTGGCCGCAGAGCGAGCGCCACTGCGCGAGCGGCACGGTGTGGAGCACCTCGGGACCGACCTCGCGTAGCGTCGCGTATCCGATCCAGCTGTTCGGCGAGCCGTCGCCCGGGAAGACGCGGCCGCCGCCACGATGGATGGCGAGCTCGTGCCGGCCCGCGGTCATGTGGATGGTCGCCGCCTGCGCCCACTGGCCAATCGAGTCCATGCCGTCCACCGTGCCGACCGTGCGGCCGTCCACGAGGACGTTCACCGGGCGCGGAAAGCTTCCCTGCACCCACGCCTGGTAGGTGCCCGCCACAGGCACATCCACCGCCTGTTCGATGAATCCGGGCCCGTACGGCGTGACCGTGTACGGTGGATTGGACTGATATCCCCAGCTGCCCGGGCGCTCCTTGGCGTACAGGATAGGGAAGCCGGTCGAAGGCGGAATCAGCGCCTGCACGAGCTCGCTGCCGCGTGGTGCGCCGTTGATGAGTGATCCGATCGCCGTGCAGGTGGGGATCGCGGTCGCCGACCATTCGCTCTGGAGCGGCAGTTGGGCGAGAACCTTTGGCGTCGCCTGCCGTTCCCAGCCGTCGTAGAACTCGCTCGTGTAGGCGAGCTTGTAGTTGGCCGGTGGCCGGCTCGCGACCGGCGAGCGGCGCGTCACGATCACCGGCCAGCTCTCGACGTAGGGGAGCGTCTCCTGATCGAGATCGAAGTACGCGTTGAACTTGTTCGTGGGATTGATCAGGATCGCTTGACGCAGGCTGAGCGAGTCAAATGCCGGGTTGACCTCGGCCGCGCGCGCGAAGTACCTGATGAACTCGTCCGACTCGTTGAACAGCACCGGGCCGCGGCCCGCAAAATAGTCGCCGACCGCCTCCATCGCGAGCATCCTGTTGGTCGGGGAGATCTGGTCCTCGTGGTAGGCGAGCATGTCCGAGGCGAGGATCGCGAGCGTCAGCGCCAGACCCACCGCGATCGTCGGCCACCGCAGCTTTCGCCATGTCAGCGCGAAGAGGCCGATTCCAGCGACCCACACCACGACCGGGCTCGCCATCGCGAAGAGCTTGCCGGCGGCGTAGGGCGTGACGCGCGGATCGACGATCAAGAGCACGAGACCAGTCGTGACGACGGCCAGGAACGGGGCCGCCTCGCGCCGGCGCAGGCTCGAGAGGACGCCGGGGATCAGCAGCAGCAGGATCAAGGCACTCGCGAGCGCGGTGAGAGTTGCGGCCGGCTCGGCGACGACCGGTATGCGGAAGTCGCCGTCGAGCCAGACGCCGCTGATCTGGCTCAGCGGCAAGGCTCGCTCCAGCGTCCCCAGGGTGCTCACGGCGCCGCCGGCGCTGCCGGCGCTGCCGACGCTACCGACGACGGCTTTCGCGACGTTGAAGAGCGTCTTGAACTCGACGACGGCCGGGATCGAGAGGGCGATGATCAGCGCCCCACCGAGCAGCCCCGGCGCCAGCCAGGACGGCCGGGGAAGGCGGCGCTCGACGACCACCAGCTGCACGACGACGGCGCCGATCGCAGCGAGCACGTAGGGGGCACCTGCAACGCCGTAAGTGCATAGGATCGCGGCGAGCGGTGCCGCGGCGACGGCGACGCCCGAATACGCGCGGCGCGCGCGGATCGCCTCCGTCGCGATGGCGAACGCGGCGATCGTCGCCGTGGCGGTCGCGATCTCCTTGATCGTGCCCTGGTAGGCGTACTGGAAGAACAGGTTCGCGGCAGCCGCCGCCAAGCCGAGCATCGCGGCTCGGCGCGCGCCGATCGCGCGCACTGACGCGGCGGCGACCGTCAACCCGATGATCGCCGCGAGCGAGCTGAGGAAGCCCTGGTAGACGACCGCCGGATCGCTGTGGAGCAAGCCGCTAAGCGTCGCGAGCAGGGCATGCGCGCCGATCGGGTAGCCGGTCGCGAAGTAGACGTCGACCGCCCGCCCGCCGGTGGCCACACTTGACAGCATCTGCGTACCGTGCGCCTTGAGCGCAGCGGTGATGAGGAACTGGACCGAGGTGTCGTTGTCGAAGTTGTAGCCGAGCCAGAGCCAGTGTCCTTCGACGATCACGGGCAGCATGAAGAGCACGTAGACGGCGAGGCCGGCGAGACCGGGAAGGCCCGGATTCAGGCGACTGCGCACGCCGCCGCGCGCCCAGATCAGCCCGCTCGCGGTGACGAGAACCAGGAGCACGACCGGTAGGACGTCCGACAGGTGCAGCGCATACAGCGGGTAGACGAGGCAGATACTGCCGGTAAGCCCGAGCGGCACCAGCAGCGCGTTGGCCAGCTCCGCCCGTGTGACGCGCTCAATCGCCAAGCCCGTCCCGAGCGCGGTGATCCACACCGCGAGCGGGATCCCGAGCAAAGCCATGAAGTTCTGTTCAAAGCTCGGCTCGAACACTGCGGAGCGCCTCCTGCCTAGCCTCGTCTTGCGCCGCGATCCGATCGGCGCGTTGCGGACACTACCCGTCCCTCACGACCCCTCGCCCGAGCGGGCCGGCTAGCGCCGCGCGAAGCGGCGTCTTTACGACCTGTCGCGCGCGACCGAACGAAGGCCGAGAATGCTCAGCAGGAAGGACGAGAAGAAGACCTGCAGTCCGACGATCAAGAGCTCGGAGGCGACGATCGCGAGGTTCTCCTCCGAGAGCGAGCCGAACCCGTGCTGGATCCAGCGGTACATGATGATCGCCCCGAGGACGACACCGCCGAACGCGATCAGGCCACCGATGGCGAGACCGTGCTCAAGCCTGAACCGTGCCCGCATAGCGTCAAACCATGCGTCCTTCTCGCCCATGAAATATGTGCCGTAGGCGTGCGCGCACAGTCCAAGCGCGAGCACCTGAACGCCAATGATCGTCAACAGCTCGCCGCCGATCAGGGCGTGAAGGTCCCAGCCCCGTCCCAGCAGGCTGATGTGGCCAAGAACCGTGATCGTCGCGACCGCTCCCAGCCCGGCGAGCAGCGTGCCGGGAAGGATGAAGAGGTATGTCGGGCTGTGCACCAGCAGAAAACGCAGGTGACGCCAGCCGTCGCGGAATCGCGACAGCTTTGACGCCCCACCCCGCGGGTGATAGGCGATCTCGACCTGTGCTATCGCGAGCTCTGCCTTTGCGGCGCGGATCACCATCTCCGAGGCGAACTCCATGCCGGTCGTGCGCAGATCGAGCTTGCCCAGCGCATCTTTGCGCAGTGCGCGCATACCGCAGTGGGCGTCGTTGACCCCGGTTCGGTAGAAGAGGTTGAGAACACCCGTCAGCAGCGGATTGCCGATGTAGCGGTGTGCCCAGTGCATCGCGCCCGGCTGGATGTTGTTCATCCGGTTTCCCATCACGAACTCGGCACCCGCCTCGAGCTCAGCGACAAACCGCGGGATGTCGTCGAAGTCGTAGGTCAGATCAGCGTCGGCCATCACGATGTAGGCGCCCCGCGCTGCGGCAAAGCCGGCGAGGTAGGCGCTGCCGTATCCGCGTCGGCCCTCGTATACGACGCGCGCGCCCGCGGCGCGCGCGAGCTCGGCACTGTGGTCCTCGGATGCGTTGTCTACGACAAGTACCTCTCCGTGGAGACCGGCGGCCGTGAGTGTCGCACGGGCGGCTTGGACGCACTGCGCGATGTTTTCCTCCTCGTTGAGGCAGGGAATGACGACCGATACGGCAAGTGGGGTCGCGCCCTCGGGGGGCTCCACGATCTCAGCAGGTACTTGCTCGACCGCGCTCACTTGCTTCGTCGACCCATCGTCATAACAACGCCAACCGGTCGTCGATGTTGCGACACCAAACATCCAGCCACGGAGCCCAGTCTAGTGCGCCTTTGGGATGCTGCCGTTGGTGCGCGTCTGCCTTGTCTACGACTGCCTCTTCCCGTACACCGTCGGCGGTGCGGAGCGCTGGTATCGGAGCCTTGCCGAGCGCCTAGTCGCGGATGGGCACGACGTGACCTACGTGACGCTGCGCCAGTGGAACCGAGGCAAGCAATTGGACCTCGACCGGCGTGTGCGAGTCGTGTCGGTTGGCCCGCGAATGGAGCTCTATGCCGACGGGCGCCGACGGGTCATGCCGCCGATCGTTTTCGGCTTCGGCGTATTCACACACCTGCTGCGCCGGGGGGGTGACTATGACGTGGTCCACACCGCTTCTTTCCCCTATTTCTCGCTGCTTGCAGCCGCGCTACTGCGGCGGTTTCGCGGCTATCAGCTCGTCGTGGATTGGCACGAGATCTGGACCAAGGCGTACTGGCGGGAATACCTCGGGCGCTTCGGCGGCACCCTGGGGTACCTCGTCCAGCTGCTTTGCGTGCGCGCGCCGCAGCGAGCGTTCTGCTTCTCGCAACTGCACGCGGCGCGGCTGCGTGCCGAAGGTCTACGAGGTGAGGTGACGGTGCTCGAAGGGGAGTACGGAGGGCCGTCGGAGGCGGCGGTCGCGCACCCCGCCGAGCCGGTCGTGGTCTTCGCAGGGCGGCTGATCCACGAGAAGCGCCCAGAACTCGCGGTTGCGGCATTTGCCGTCGCTGCGACAAGCATCGCTGGACTGCGCGGCGAGTTCTTCGGCGACGGCCCCGAGCGAGCTACCCTTCTGGCGGCGATCAGCGCCCACAACGTCACGGACCGGGTCAGCGCCCCGGGCTTCGTCGCGGTCGGCGAGCTGGAACGCGCGCTACGCGGCGCCATGTGCATGCTGTCGACCTCGCGGCGCGAGGGCTACGGCTTGATCGTCATCGAGGCGGCCGCGCTTGCGGTTCCGAGCATCGTCGTAGCCGGCGAGGACAACGCCGCTGTCGAGCTGATCGTCGATGGCGTCAACGGCTTCGTTGCCGCGGACGACCGCCCTGACACGATCGCACGCGCGATCGTTCAAGTTCACGAGCTGGGACTCTCGCTGCGCGAGTCCACAGCCAGATGGTTCGCCGAGAACGCGCAGCGATTGTCACTCGAATCCTCACTCGAGGCAGTACTGGCGAGCTATGCGGCGGGCGTCCGGCGCTGAGCCCAGCGACCATACTCCAACGCTCGGGCGTAGCTCGCGAGCGTCCCGCTGGCGGTCCTCTGCCAGGTGAATTGTGCTGCGCGCGCAACGCCGGCGGCCTTCAATGCCTCGATCTCAGGCCCGGGGTGAAGCAGACGCTCGAGCGCAACGGCAATTGAGCGCGGGTCGCGCGGATCGAACATCAACGCCGCCTCGCCGGCAACTTCGGGGAGCGAGCTCGCATTTGAGCAGGCGACCGGCACACCTCTTGCCATCGCTTCGAGCACGGGCAATCCAAAGCCCTCATAGAGCGACGGGAAGACGAATGCACTGGTCAGGCGCCACAGGCCCTCGAGCTCAGACGGAGTGAGCCAGCCGGGCCAGCGAACGTCGTCGGCGATGCCAAGCGCTTGCGCGCGCAGTCGCAGTTCGCGCTCATGCGGAGTTGGATAGCCGGCGAGGATCAGAACCGGGCGCGATGGGAGCGCCGCGAGCGCCTCGAGCAGGGCGCCGAGGTTCTTGTGCTCGCGCTTGGCCGAGAGCGAGAGCAGGACGGAGCGGTCGCCCAGCCCAAACCGAGCGCGTACGTCGCGCTCCGGCAACGGATCAGCGCGTTGCAGCGCTCCAATTCCGAGCGGCACGACGTCGATTCGTTCCGGCAGAGCGCGGAGTAGCTCAACCAGATCGCGCTTCGTCGCTTCAGAGTCCACGATCACGCGATCGGAGCGGCGAACCGCCAGTGGCACCAACACCCGCATCGCCAATGAGCGCATTCCGTGGTGGGCTCCTGGAAGGTGACGGTAGATCAGATCATGGACGGTGACGACCCGGGTAAACCGACCCCAGGCAGGCGCGGTGGACGCGAGCGAGTGAACAAGATCGACCCCCGCGCCCATCGCGAGCCGAGGCAGCAACTGCTGCTCGCCGCGTACCCACTGCAGGCGATTGGCAACGCGGACCGGCACCACGATCTTCTCAATGAGTTCGTCCCACGGCCCGGGTCCGGCGTCGCGATTGACGAACGCGGTAAAGCGTGTTCCAGGCGGCGCAGCGGCAACGAGCGCGGGGATCGTCTCGCGCGCCGCGACCTCCATGCCTCCGGTCTCTCCGGGAACGAGGAAGATCAGATTGAGTCCGACGTGCACCGAAACTCAGGCTGCCACAAGCGCGCGCTCGTAGGCGGAATACGTGCCCTGCGCCGCACGCTCCCAGGTGAAATGGGCGGCGTGCGCCGGCCCCATCGCCGCCCGCGCGTTGTCACTCAAGGCGAGCCGAATCGCACGTGCGGCGTCCTCCGGCGAGTGTGGATCGAAGAAGACGGGCAGCTCGCCGCCGACCTCGCGCAGCACCGGCAGATCCGAGCACGCGACGGCAAGACCATGATCCATCGCCTCGAGCAGCGGAATTCCGAAGCCTTCACCGAGCGTCGGAAAGGCAAAGCAGTCGGCCAGCCGCCACAGCCCCTCGAGCTCGCCATCGCCAACCGGCCCGACGAAGCGAACCCGGTCGGCGACGCAGAGCTCGTCCGCGATCTTGCGTAGCAGCGCGGCGTACGGCTCCGCGTGCCCGACGAGCACGACGACAACGTCGGTGTCGAGCTGCGCGACCGCGCGGACGAGCACCTCCTGATTCTTGTGCGGGCGCTTCGCCGCGACACACAGCACGACGCGTGCTCCCTCGAGGCGGTGGCGAGTACGGAGCTCAGACTCGGGGATCAGCGTGGCCGCCGTGGTACGGCCGCGACCGTGGTGCACGACGAGGAAAGGTGCCGGGTTCAGCCCGAGCGTCTCGCAGATCTCATCGCGTGCGGCAGCGGTGCCGCTCAGCAGCACGTCGGCGTGGAGCGCGGGGGCGACGATCATCATGCGCATGCCGAAAGTCGTGACCGCACCGAATGTGTGCATCCGCAGGAAGGTGACGTCGTGCAGGGTTATTACGGCAGGCATCCGCGGGTAGCGCGGTGCCGTGCTTGCCAGGCTGTGGATCAACTGTGCGCCGGCGCTCCGCGCCGCCTGCGGGAGCAACAGCTGCTCGGCGAGTACGCGTCTCGCGCGTTGGCCGTCCTCGCAGCGCAGCGCGTGGACCTGCGCAAAGTCCGAGAAGCCGAGTTCGCGCAGCAAGACTGCGCCCGAACCGGTCGTCACAATCGTCAAGCGCAGCTTAGGAAACTCGGCTGCGAGCGCCGGCGCCAGCCCTCGCAGGTAGGTCTCGGGACCGCCGGACACGCCGGGGGCAAGAAAGAGCGCGTTGAGGGCGACGTGCTCCGGGACGCGCAAGAGGCAGATGGTACGGTAACCGGCTTCGTGGGCTATTTCGACTGGCACAAGCAGCCGGGGTACTACCGCGACGTGACGCGCCACTTTCCCGCCGACGCGGAGCTGCTCGACATCGGTTGCGGCACAGCCTGGCTCGCCGAGCACTTTCCCCGCTACACCGGCATCGATGGCTCCTCAGATGCCGTGGCGGCAGCCACGGAACGTCGGCGCAACGTCGTGCTCGGAGATGTCGATCAGCCGCTGCCGTTCGCCGACGAATCGTTCGACGCGGTCGTGATGAAAGACCTCCTCGAGCACGTCGCCGACCCGGTGGCGGTGGTCCGCGAAGCACTTCGCGTGCTGCGACCGGGCGGCCAGGTCTTCGCGTCTTCGCCGGACGCCCAGCGCTGGGTCTGGGACGACTACACGCATCGCCGGCCATTTACGCGCAAGAGCTTGCGCATGCTGTTCTCCGACCAGGGTTTCGAGGTGCGGCGCATCGGTTACGAGTCGGTCTTGCCCGGCGTCGGGATCGTCTCGGCGCGCACACGGCGCAAGCGCCGACCGCGGCTGTTCGGGCTGCTCGCGGAGATTCCCTGGCTGCGACGCAACGTATGGCTACTCGGATGTCGCGGTGAAACGCCCACGCTCGGCGAGCCCCGCTAACGTCGCCAGCACGATCCCGGCGCTCGCCGTCCAATCGAACGACGTCGCCCGCGCGATTCCGGCGGCCCCACAGCGCGCACGCAGATCCCCGTCGGTGAGCAGCTCACGTAGCCCACGACGAATATCGGCGACGTCGAGTGGATCGGCGTAGCGCGCGGCGTCGCCACCGACCTCGGGCATACTCGCGACCGCAGACGTGAGCACTGCCGTTCCCGAGCTCATCGCCTCGAGCACCGGAATCCCGAATCCTTCATACAACGACATGTAGCACAACAGCTTGGCGTGCCGGTACACGCACGCCAGCTCAGCGTCCGGAATGTAGCCGAGGGCCTGCACGAGGTGGCCATGCTCCGACAGCGCGGCGAACGTTCTGTCGGTCTGCCAGCCGGTCGCGCCGACGAGCACCAGCACGGTGTCCTCGCGGACTTCGCGCTCGAGCCCAGCAAACGCCTCGATCAGGCGCGGGAGGTTCTTGCGTGGCTCGAGCGTGCCGGTCACTAGAACGTAGGGGTGATTCAGGCCGTGGCGGGCCAACACCGCTGCGTCGTCGTCGCGCGCGACAGACGAGAAGCGCGCGTCGGTACCTGGATGGGCGACGCTCGTTCGCGAGCGTGTTGCAGGAAAACGCTGCTCGAGCTCGCGGCGCGTGCTCTCGGAGATCGCGATGAAAGCGCCGGCGCGACGCACCGCGATCGGTAGCGTCAGTCGCTCCAGCAAGCTTCCGCGAGGAGCCTGTAAGCGGCGGTCGAAGGCTGCGAAATCCCACACGATGCAGGCGCACGGGATGCGCAACGGCAGCGTCATCGCGTAGCTCGTGCAGGCGAGTGCAACATCGGCCGAGCGCGACATCTGGTTGCCCGTGCTGAGCGGCCACGCAAGGCCACCGGCGGCGACCGTCCGCCACTGGAACCGCTGGTCAAGCGACGCTTCGGCCCAGACCTCGCGCGCGAAGAGCAGGAACTCGTGGTCGCCGTCCAGGCGCGCCAGCCCGTTCAGCAACTCACGGACATAGCGTCCGCGCCCGGCCGGCACCTCGGCGGCCGCCCGCGCGTCGATCGCGATCCTCATCGCGCGATCGGCGGCTTGTCGATCACGGTGGCGGGCGGCGACGCAGACCGAGCGACGCGCGGCTGGGGTTGTGGATCCGGCGAGATAATCACGCTGCGTCCCTCGACACTAGGCGCCGGAGCGTAGTTGAAGCTTCGGCATCGTCCTCGCCAGACCGGCAGGAAACGAAACGGCGCCTCCGAGCGGGGTATGTTGGCGGCGTGCCGGCCACAGCGCACGCCCCATCAACGCGCGAGCGACCGAACGTCGTGATCCTGCGCGGCCACCAGGCCAATCCCTGGGAGCTGCGGCCGTGGCTCGAGCCGGGGCTTTCCGAGCACTACGCGGTGAGCATGCTGCGCGGCGCCCGTGACTGGTTCGACACGAGCTCATTGGCGCTCGAGAGCCGGAGAGTCTGGACGCTGCGCGACCTGCTGCCGCCCGGCAGGCTTGGCGATCTCGTGGTGCGCGTACCGGGCGATCGCTACCTGGGCCTGCGGGGCGCGCTTCGCGGCGCGCAGATCGTCCACGCCCAGGAGCTCGGGTACTGGTACAGCATGCAGGCGGCGAGTCTCAAGGCGTCGCTCGGGTTTCGCCTTGTGCTGACGGTCTGGGAGACGATCCCGTTCCTTGACGCCTACCGCAACGTGCGTACCCGCGCCTACCGACGACAGACCATCATCGCCACGGATCTGTTCCTCGCCGCCACTGAACGCGCACGCACCGGGCTGCTGCTCGAGGGCGTTCCGGCCGAGCGGATACGGGTTTGCCCGCCCGGCGTCGCGGTCGATCGGTTTGGCCTGGCAGAGCCGACGCCGGCGCTGGTCGAGTCGCCATTGATCATCTCACCCGGGCGACTGGTCTGGGAGAAGGGACACCAGGACGTGCTGCGGGCAGTCGCTGTACTGCGCCGCGGCCTCCTCGACGGGTCCGACGACCGATCGCGCAATGTGCGCCTGTCGATCATCGGTACCGGTCCCGAGGAGCGGCGGCTACGCGCCTACGCGGACGAGCTCGGTATCGCGGACGCAGTCGAGTTCCGCGGGTTCGTCGCCTACGACGAGATGCCCAGCGTCTACGCCGGCGCTGCCTGCCTCGTCCTCGCCAGCCTTCCGATCTGGTCATGGGAGGAGCAGTTCGGCATGGTGCTCGCCGAGGCGATGGCCGCTGGCACGCCGATCATCGCCAGCACCTCGGGCGCGATCCCGGAGGTCACCGGCTCGGCCGCAGGTCATTTCAGCCCGGGCGACTGGCCGACACTCGCGCGGATGCTGGACCAGCTGATCGTCCGCCCGGACGCGGCCGCCCTCGCGAGGGCGGCGCGGGACGGCTCATGGATCTACTCGACTGAAGCCGCCGCTCGGCGCCTCGCCGAAGCCTATGACGATCTGCTGGCCGGCCGAGTCGCTTGAACGATGGCAGCGACGCCGTCGCCCGGCTCGCCTCCGTGGTCACCTATCATCGCCGCGTGGACCTGCACAGACCCAGAGTCATGCGCCAGCAGTGCGTCACGACCGGCGAGCACAGCGTCACAGCGGCCTAGCGTCCAGGCATGCCCACTGTTTTCGGTCCCGTTGTCGACGCGAATGGTCTGCGGGCGATTGCGGCGCTATTGGATCGCCCGATTCACGCGGTCGACGTCGGCTGCCGCGAGGGTATTCGGCCGGAGTGGCGAGCTCTCGGTCCCTACGGCTCACTGATTGGCTTCGAAGCGGACCCTGAGGAATGCGCGCGCCTGAACGCGGGCGCCGTCGCAGACGAGGAGTTCTACGAGCCGATCGCCCTTGCTGCGTCAAGCGGAGACGCGACGCTTCACCTCACTGTCGATCCACAGTCCGCCTCGCTGTACGCACCAAACGAGGAGGCCGTGCGGCGCCATCCCGAGCTGTGGCGACACGCGTCGACGGGCACCACAACGGTGGCGACGACGACGCTCGACGCCTGGACCGAGCGCCGGAGCGGGCCTATCGACGTGCTCAAGATCGATGTTCAGGGTGCGGAGCTCGATGTGCTGCGCGGCGCCGAGCGAAGCCTCGCGTCTGTCCGGGCGCTCGAACTCGAGGTGGAATTTCAATCCCTGTACGTCCACCAGCCGCTGTTCGGCGACGTCGACGAATTCCTGCGCCAACGGGGATTCATCCTGTGGCGCCTGCGCGACATTGCACACTGCGGACTGACCTCGTCACGCCGCGACGAAGCGGCTTTCACCGTCGGCGACGCTGTGGAAAAGACCCGCGTCGGCGGTCAGATCACGTGGGCAAACGCCGTCTACGTGCGCAGCGAGATGGGCGATCCAGGGCTGCACGAGGACTGGGAGACAAGCGTCCGCGACGCCTGCGTGGCGGCGATGTTCGATCTGCCCGAGCTGGTCGAGTTGGCTCTTGAGCGCGCGCGTGCCGGCGCGCCCGCAAAGCCACGACGAACGCTGTCAAGACAGCTTGCGCTCGCTCGGCGTCGCGCCAACCGCCGGCGCCTGCACGGCCTGTTCTGGGGTGCGCCACAGCATGCGAGCGGCTTCGTGGCGGCCCGGCTGCAGCGGCGGAGCCGCGGTTGACGGCGCCGGCGCCGCCGTCATCCCGAACGCTCGCGAATGATTCGCTGATAGATCTCCAGATGGCGCTCGGCGACGGCCTCGGGCGCGAGCTGCTGCCACCAGTATTCCCGACCGGCCGCGCCCAGCTCCCGCGCCCGCTCAGGATCGTCGAGCAACGACGTGACAGCCGCGGCGAATGACGCGGAATCGGGGTCGGCGACGAGCCCGCCGCCGGAGACGGTCACGAGCTCGCGCAGTACCGGGATGTCGGCGACGATGACCGGCACGGCCTGACTCCAAGCCTCGGCAACGACGAGGCCAAACGATTCGCTGAACGACGGCAGACAGAGCACAGCGGCCCGGGCCAGCCACCGCGCTCGGTCGGCATCAGAAACGCGGCCGACATCGTGCACTCGCGGGTCATCGATAGGGAGCTCCGCACCCGGACCAACGAATGCAAACTGAGCCGCCGGATGACGCTGCCACACGACGGGGATCGCCCCGAGCAGAATTTCGATGCGCTTGTTGGGGCGCCGCTGACCCAGGAACACGACCAAGGGATCCTCCTCGCGGCCGCGGCGAGCCGCGCTGTCCCGCTCGGCCGGCGCCAACGCGGCGGCGGCGTCCGGTACCGGCAGACCGACTATCTCGAGCCGCTGATCCCGCACCCCGGCCGCCCGGTAGAGCTGCGCATCAGCTTCCGTCGTGGCGAGCACGACATCGGCGCCGCGATAGGCGCGCACCGAACCCGAATCGAGGCCCCATTCGCCGGGATGCGCAAATGGAGAGATCGCCGCAGGCTTGCCAAGCCGCTGCGCAGTCTCGACCGCAGCCACCGCGAGGACCTCCGCACCAAGCACGTGCACCACATCGGCCTCGGCGAGCAGCGGAGCGAGGACGGGGCGGACAACAGCCACGTAATAGCCGGAGGTATGAGCCCGTAGCCAGAGTCGCGAGAGTCGTCCTCCGAAGGGAATCAATTCGGCGGCGAACGGCAGCAGCAGCGCTCGACGGCGGCGCGACGGCCGAAATTGGACGACTGCTGCCCCGTCGTGTTCGAACGGAGCAAACCGCTGACGTTCGCGGATGATGTGCGTCATTCGCCCGAAGTGGGTTTCATCCACGCTTTGAGCGACGACCGTGACGCTGTGCCCGCGATCGAGAAACGCCTGGCTGAGATTCATCGTCACACGCTCGACGCCGCCCACAGAGGGCCAGTACTGGCGCGTGACCAGAGCGATGTTCACGTCAGACGGTCTGCGTGTGGCGGGGCTCATCCACGGGCAACGGGCTCGACGGCACGCGCCGCCATCCCCAGAGCATCGCGTGGCCGTCGTCTCGCGTCCAGATCGTTGCGGTGGTCAAACCGGCTTCGCGCAGCGCCCGCTCGGCGAGCGCGGGCGCGTCGGGCTCCGGGCAGTTCCGCGGATGGCACTCGAGCACGATCGCGCGCGGAGGATCGAACTTGAGGCGCGGATCCAGAAGGATGTCCCATTCACCACCTTCGATATCCAGCTTGACGAGATCGGCCGAGCAGATCTCCGGTAGGACGTCGCGCATCGGGACAGTGATTTCCCTCGCCGGCTCGCCGGCGCCGCCGTTGACGACGTGTGAGAGCGCCTCGAGGCCGGCGACAAATCGCACCGCGTGGTCGCTCGTCCCGGCGGCCGCTGGCACGAGCGACCAGCGATTGCCGAGTCCGTTCGCGGCGACTGTCCGCGCGTGCACGGCGACGTTGTCTGGATCAGGCTCGTAGGAGACGATCGTTGCGGATGGCCAGCGGGCAGCGGCGAAAGCACCGAACAGCCCGACGTTTGCGCCGAGGTCGAGGATGGTCCGAGGCTCTCCAATCACGCGCGCAACTTCCTTCGGCGGGTCGTAATAGCGCAGATAGAAGATCTCGGTCAGCGTCGCGGCGTCACCAGTGCGGTGGCGGAGCGCGACGCGCAGACCGCTCTCCCGCGCGCGATAGACACGCGTGCCGCGGCGACGCAGGAGTTCCCGTAAGACGAAAAGGCTCCAGGGAGAGACCATCCGCCCCCGCGGCGGAAACGCCGGCTCGCCGGCAATACGTCGCAGCATCGATACGGTGCGGGCACGCACACGCAGTGCCACTAAGGCACCAACCGCCTCGTCGCCGCGCTCAAGCGGTCGCGAACCATGCGCGCACGGCTCGGGCCGAAGAACCGCAAATAGTCGCGCAGAATCGGCTCGTACTCCTCGACCGGCGCGAAGCGGATGGGGCCGTGCGGCCGGTGCTCGCGCTCCCAGGTCAACTGCCACGGCGGCGGCGCGCTGAAGTGGGTTCCCTCCGACAGGCCGGTATTTTCCACCATGTTCCACGTCGGAGTGACGAAGTACTGGCCGTGGAGGAGCATGTTCGTTGCACACACCACGTCCCACGATCCGGTCAGTGTTTCGGCGAAGACGGCGCCGTCGACCATGCCGGGCAGATCAGCGCCGGCGCGCTGCGGGCGGAACGTGGCGCTCGCCGCGATCTCGCGGCGCAGCGACGCCAGATCGAAGCCGAACCCGCTCCAGCGCCCCTTCCAAGTCGCCCAGCTCCAGGATGAGAAGCGCGGCGACAGGAAGACGTCGAATGAGTAGCCGTCAAAGGCCCGCCTGTTGAACGGATAGCGCAGACCGGTGATCCCGGCGACACGCTCAGCGCTGGCGTAGTGGCTCAGCGCGCGGCACGCGTAGTCGTAAAACTCCGGCGCTACACAGACGTCATCCTCGATGATGATCAATTCGTCGTGGACCTCGAACAACTGATCCAATCCGGAGCGGATCGACTCGCTCAGCCCGAGGTTCTCTGCCCGCGCAACCGTCACCGGCTCGATCCAGTCGAGCGAGGACACCAGTTCGCGGACCCGCTGCACATCGTCAGCGGCCGCGCTATCGCGCGGGCCATCGGAGAACACGTACAGCCGCTCGACGCCCGCGTCGCGCAAACAGGCCAGAGTGCGCGCTAGCTGCTCGGGGCGGCGGTAGGCGAACAGCGCCACCGCCACCGGCTCGGTGGGCGCGCCTGGTGCCTCGCGAGTCATGCTCGTGCCAGCTTAGTCGGCGCATCAACTGTTCAGACTCGACCGTTGCGCGGCTCGTTAGTCTCCGCGACATGCCGCCCGAGCGCTCCGCCGTCCGCGTCGGTGGCCGCGTTCGCCTGAGCCAGCGCTTGCGCCTCACGGACTCGACGGGGGAGCCCGCCGGAGTAACGCGTGCGCTAGCTCGATCGGAATTGCGCGCGAAGCAACGAGCACCCCGATGTAGACGACGCCGGCGATCGCCGCCTCGGAGAAGCTCGTCAGGCCCGGAACGAGGATCACGCAGCCAGCCACCAGCGCGGCGAGCAACACGCGTGCCGGGACGCGCGCCGTGAGCCTGCCATGTCCCGGCGCCAGCCGGAGGAAGGCAAACGAGAGGGTCATCACGACAACCTCCCCCGCCGTAAACGCCGCGGCTGCACCCCGCGCCTGAAGGATCGGCACGAGCGCGAAAGTCAATCCCACGCTGACGAACAACCCGATCGCTGTGATCACCAGCATCGCGCGATAGCGGCGCAGCGCCAACAGCCCATAGCCCGCCGCTGAGCCGACGAACTGGGTCAAGATCGCAAGCGATTGGATCTGCAGCACAACGACCGCCGGCGCCCCCTTACCCGCGGTCAGGACGTGGATCACAAATGCGGCACCGAGCGCGAGCGCCAGCCCAAGCCCGACGCCAACGATCAGCATCACCTCGAACAGCCGCGCGAGTACGTAGCCGAGTCGGTCCTGATCGTCGCGAGCGGCGCGAGCAAGGATCGGCAGGGTCGATCCGACGGTCAGCGCTGGGATCCCGATCAGCACTGAGATCACCTGAAAGGAGATGCCGTAATAGCCGATCTGCTTGTGCGTCGTCAGCAGCGACGCGAGCACCACGGTGATCCGCAGGTACAGAGTGGCGACCACGATTGCCGCAGCGAACGGGAGTACGGCGCGAATCAACGGACTCCACTCGGCACGCTCAAACCCCGGGCGCATCGGCATCGTCCCCGAGACGAGCACGAGCGTAGCGGCGAGCACGATCAATCCGACTGGCACCGAAATCGTCAGAAACGGAAGCAGGCCGGCGCCGACCAACACCAGGATCACGATTCCGGCGACACTGAGAACTTGCCGCAGCAGATCGAGCGCCGTAACCCAGCCCAGCTTCAGCCGCGCAGCGAGCGGCAATGCAAATGTGCCCTGCGCGACGGCGAGCACCATGCCGACCCCGGCGGCGACGGTGCCGAGTAACACGGCGTGCCCGTAATTCGCCAACGCGGCGAAGGCGACGGCGAGCGAGACCCCGACGGTTGTCAACACGATCCGAACCCCGAGGAGATTGCGCATCAGACGGTCGCGGTCGCTCCCCGAGCGCGTCGCGTATTCGCGCACCCCGATTTGCCCGAGTCCCACGTCCGTCACGCCCTGCACGACGGTGACCATCGCGATCACGATGGTGTAGCGGCCGTAGTTGGCGTCACCAAGATGCGCGAACAGCAACGGCACCGCTACGAGGCTCAGGAGGATTCCGACTAAGTAGCCTGCCGTACGAAGGAGGCTGCCGCGGATCGCCGTCGGTCCAGCGGCCGGCATATCCAGCAGATCGGGTACGGGTGCGCTCAGCTCGGAATCGATCGCCATGTCGACGCGGCGTCCTCTCGCGGAGAACCTGGCTCGCAAGCGTACGGGAGCCGACGGCCGGCGCTGCCTGGGCCGGTCGATACCATGACCGGGTGGATTTCTTGGCCGGTAAGCGCGTGCTGGTCACCGGCGGCTCGGGGTTTCTCGGCACGCAGGTGATCAGGGAGCTTGCGAATCACGATGTCGCCGACGTCATCGCGCCTCGCTCCGCCGAGTGCGACCTGCGTGAACGCGAGGCGATCCGCACGGCGCTCGGCGATGCGCGCCCCGACGTCGTCGTGCATCTCGCTGCGGTCGTCGGTGGGATCGGCGCGAACATGGCGACGCCCGGCTCGTTTTTCTATGACAACGCCACGATGGGCATCCAGCTGATCGAGGAGAGCCGCCGGGTCGGCGTGGAGCGTTTTGTGTGCGTCGGAACGGTCTGCGCCTACCCCAAGTACGCCCCGGCGCCGTTTAGAGAGGAGGATCTCTGGAACGGGTACCCCGAGGAAACGAATGCTCCGTACGGCCTCGCCAAGAAGATGCTGCTCGTCCAGTTGCAGGCCTACCGCCAGCAATACGGCTTCGAGGGGATCTATCTGCTGCCGGTGAATCTCTACGGTCCAGGCGACAACTTCGACGAGCGAACATCGCACGTGATTCCCGCATTGATCAGGAAGTGCGAAGAGGCGCTCGAGAGCGACGCGCACTCAATCGTCTGTTGGGGGACCGGAGCGGCGTCCCGCGAGTTTCTCTACGTTGACGACGCCGCTGCGGGCATTGTCGCGGCCGCCGCGCGCTACTCAGGCGGGGAACCCGTCAACCTCGGCTCCGGACAGGAGATCTCGATCTCTGCGCTGACCAAGCTGATCGCCGAGCTCGTCGGGTTCTCCGGCGAGATCGTGTGGGATCACACGAAGCCGGACGGTCAGCCGCGCCGCTGGCTGGATACTTCACGGGCCGAGCGGGAGTTCGGATTCCGCGCCAGCACTCCCCTGCGAGCCGGTCTCGAGCGGACCGTCGATTGGTATCGCTCGACGCGGCACGCAACAGTCCCAGCCAGCGAGTCGACTGCCGATTTCTAGCCGGCCGCCAGGCCGCCTATCAGGGCCGCCAGGCCCAGAGCATTCCAACGCCATCGTCGTTTTGCCAGATCAACGCCGTGCGCAAACCGGCCGCCGCGAGCGCGCGTTCAGCGGCAGCCCGCGGATCGCTGTCCGGACACCCTTCAGGGTGATACTCCATGACCAGCGCACGCGGCGGGTCGGCGGCGAAGCGCGGGTCGCCGAGGATCTGCCACTCTCCGCCCTCGATGTCGATCTTCACGAGGTCCGCCGTTGCGATCGCCCCCATCACGTCGCGCTGCGCGACGACAATTCCCCCCGGGGTGGCATCTTTGCGTGCGTCGATCACGTGCGAGGAGGCGCCGAGTCCACCGGCGAAGTGAACCTCGTCATCTCGCGGCCCGGCGGCTGCCGCGACAAGGCTCCAGCGATGACCGAGGCCATTGAGCGCGATCGTGCGCTCGTGCACGGCGGCGTTCGCTGTGTCCGGCTCATAGCCGACGATCTTCGAACCCGGCCAGCGCGCGATCGACAGCACCCCGAACATGCCGATGTTGGCTCCGAGGTCGAGGACCGCGCGCGGTTCGCCGATCGTCCGCGCGACGTCCGCCGGAGGGTCATACCAGCGGTGGTAGAAGACCTCCGCTAGCGTGGCCGCGTCATCTGCCCGATGGCGGATCGCGACACGCAAGCCGTTCTCCTGCAGATGGTAGGTACGCATTCCGCTGGGTCGCAGCAGTTCGCCGGCGAAGAACCGCGGCGACTCGCGCACCAGACGCGCGCAGATCACCCGCGCTGTCGCCGGCATGACGGCCCTGCTACCAGCCACGCGTTGGAGCGCGCGGTTCATTTGCTCCGACGAATCAGCCGGATCAGTCGGTGCAGTGGCCTCGCGATCGGTCGCAGCGCGACGAACGCCTCGATCTTGGCTCGGAGATGCTTGCGCGAGCGCGCGCGGCGCATTCGATCCGAGCCGAGCAGAAGGGTGGCGTTGTACGGGCTGTGGATATAGCGGTCGAATCCTCCGGCGAGTTGGCGATTACGCTCCGCCTCAGCCCCCTCCCAAGCCGGCCCCGCCGCCTTCGCGACGTGACCGTAACCATGGTTCTGGTGTATCGCGACGACGCTCTCGGTCATGTCGATGACCGGCAAACCGAGCCGCAGGGCACGGCCGATCATCCAGTTATCCCAGCCCGGCCGTCCGACGGCAAACGGCGGCAGGCCGAAATCGGTGTCGCGGCGGAACACGAAGTAGTCGCTTCCCCGGCCCTCGTCCAGCGCACCCTCGTGAGTCGCCCAGGCACGTAGCGAGGCGTCACCCGCGGCGAAATCGAGCAGCGTGTCTAGATCGCAATCCCAACGCCGCCCGATCGCCAGGTAGGGGTCACGCGGCAGCCGCCGCACCGCGGCAAGAAAGTCATCGAGCAGGACGATATCCGCGTTGACATAGCAGAGCAGCTCGCCGGACGCGCGGGCCGCCGCCACACGAAACGCCGAGTCGAGCAGCGGGGTTCCCAGCTCGTTGCTCGCCACGTCCGCGATGTGGATCGCACCGGCTTGGCTCGCCGCCTCGCCGACGCCCGGATCGTCCCCCAGCACCAGGACCTCGACCGCGGGCGCGAGCCGCTGCCAGCTCGCGAGGGCGTTGCGCTGAATCAGCGACACGTGGGGGTCGGTGAACCCCTTTGGGATCGTGAACAGGGTCAGGTCGGCCATCGCAGCGAGCAGGTGCAGCACCCGACTCGCGCGCGGACCCTACTACGGCCGTGCGCTCTGGGACACTCGCCCGATGTCGGGCGAATCGGAGCCAGCCTCATCTCCAGACTTCGACATGCTCGACTCACGCGAGGCGGGCGGGCTGTTTCTGCGCGGCGGCGGGCTGCGGATGCTCGCCTATCTCGGCGCCGTGGCGGCGAGCATCGCCGCGACGCCGTTTGTCACACGTCATCTGCACGCGACGAACTACGGCCACTACGTCACGGTCACGTCTCTGCTGCTGATCGTCGCCGCGCTGACCGAGGGCGGCATCGCAAACCTTGGCGTGCGCGAGTTCAGCAGCCGTGGCGAGCGCGAGCGCAACGCACTGATGGGAAGTCTGCTCGGCATGCGCATCGCGCTCAGCGTCGCCGGCGGGCTCGGCGCGATCCTGTTCACGGCGCTCGCCGGCTATCCCCGTGTCGTGATCGCCGGCACCGCGATCGCAGCCGTGGGTCTCGTGCTCGCCAATCTCCAGGTGACGCTGTCGGTGCCGCTGACCGCCGCGCTGCGCCTTCCGTGGCTCGCGGTACTCGACTTCGTCGGTCCGGCCGTAACGGCCGCCGGCCTCGTCCTGCTCGTCGTGCTCGGGGCGTCGTTGCTCCCGTTCTTCGCCGCGGCCGTCGCAGCCTATGTGGCGACCGTCGCGATAACGGCGACGCTGGTCCGGCGCCAGGTGTCGATCCGACCGTCGTTTGCGCTGCGCCGGTGGCGGCCGCTGCTCGCGCAGTCGGCGGTCTTTGCGGCGGCGACGGCGCTGGGAGCGATCTATTTCCAGATCGTCGTGGTCGTCATGTCGCTGATCGCGAACGGCCACGCAGTGGGCGTCTTCAGCCTCGCCTTTCGGATCCTGAGCGTCGTCAACGGCATCCCGCTGCTGCTGGTCGGCTCGGCCTTCCCGATCCTGCTGCGAGCGGCGCGCGACGACCGCAGCCGTTTGCGCTACGCGCTCCAGCGGCTGCTCGAGGGCAACCTGCTGCTCGGGGGCTGGTTCTCGCTACTGGTGGTGACGGGTGCCCCGTTTGCGGTGCGCGTGATGGGCGGCGGCGGCTACAGCGGCAGCGCCACGGTCCTGGGCATCCTCGGCGCCGGCGTGACCGCGACGTTCCTTGCCGCCGTGTTTGCGTTCGCGCTACTCGCCGTGCGCATGTACCGCGCGCTGATCGTGCTCAACGCCGGCGTGGTTGCGCTGGCGATCGTGCTGTGCGCGGCGCTGATCCCGGCGTATGGAGCGCGTGGTGCCGCGATCGCAAGCCTAACCCTCGAGGTCGTACTCGCCACTGCCTACGCCCTGACACTGCTGAGCACCCATCCCGAGCTGCGCCCGACACTCGGCGTGACGGCACGAACCCTGGTTGCGCTAGCGGTTGCGTTCGTTGTGGCGCTCGTCCTTCCCGTCTCCTCGGCGCTATCGGCCGTCATCGGCTCGACGGTGCTGGCGATCGCAATCGTTGCGCTGAGAGTGGTTCCGCGGGAGTTGCTGGACATCGTGCGGCTGCGGGCCAACGCCGAGCCCACGGCGTAGGTTCACGCCTTCGGATGGCCGTCGCGCCGCTTCGCAGACCCAACGCCGTGGTGATCGGGTCGTGAATGCAGCACGAGATCGTCGATTCCGATGACGATGCCCCGTGGGTGTGCGCCGGCGAGACCGAGCTCGATGCGGTTGAGCCCCCAGCCGACATGGATCGGCAGAAACACCAAGCCCGGCTGCACGGGCATGGTGATCGCGCGACGTCCCGGCGATCGCACCACGATCCGGAGCGGCGCGCTCGCCGGTAGGACTGACCCGCGGACCACTGTGGCCTCGAGCGCGAGGCTCTCGGCGCCGGGCGCCAGCACGACGAGCGTCACAGGGCCCTCGCCAAGCGAGGTGCTCGATCGACCCTCGCCAAAGGTCGTGTAGTTGGTCGGCGCGTAGGCAACCGGCGCGGGGCTCTGGACGCGCGCGAGCACCGGGTGGCCGAGCAGCATCGTCGGAAGCGTCGCCAACGGACCCGTGAGATCCTCGAGGTCGGCGAACAGCCCGGGATGGAGCACGTCGAGCAGGTTGTAGTAACCGGTGAAGCTGACCGCCACGCCTGTGAAGCAACTCCAGATGATCGCGGCGACACCGCAGATCGTCGCGAGGCGCCGTCGCAGGCGCCCGCGGAGCGTTGGCAGCAAGCCGATCCAGCCGAGCACCCCGGCCAGGATCAAGAACAGGTCGAAATCCACTTCAAAGCGCTCGGTCGTCCCCCAGATCGTGAACGCGAGGCCGACCATGACACCCACAGCCAACAGCCAGAGTGCCGCAACGATCAGCGGTAGCTCGCCGCCCAGCTGCTTACGTCGACGCCAGAACAGCGGCGCAGCCGCTGCGAATAGCACGATCGGGGCCATTGGCAGGATCCCACCGGTCGGTTCGATGAAGGTGTAGTCGGACGGCAACGTGCCCGGGTAGGCCGGCGGCGGCGGGAGAAATACGTGAGGAAACGTCAGCGCGAGCCGCGGCGGGTCAAGCAAATAGTTGTAGAGCCCCGGCTCGATGAAGGACAGCTGGAAGGTCGGCTGCGTGTATTGATCGAAGCTTCCGTTCAACTGGTATTTGGAGCCGAACTGGGTCGGCGAGCCAAAGCGCTGGGTGTTGTAGGCCGCGAGCAGGATGACGCACAGGACCCATGGTCCAAGCAGCGCCGTGGCGATCCGTCGCCGCGCCGATCGCGGGGTGCCTCGCTGTCTGCCAACGAAGACCGCCGCGGTAACGAGTAGAGGCCCGAGGAGCAGCAACGGCGGACGCGACGCTGCGAGTCCGGCGAGCAGACTCGCGCCGGCGAGTAACCCAGTTCGCGGTCGCGCGCGGTCGAACAGACCGCGCGCGAGCAGGTAAAGCGCCGCCATTGCGAAGCACGCCCCGCTCGAGATGTCCGCCTCGTAGATCGCCGGGCGGCGCAGCACGAATGGAATCGCCGTGGCAAACGCCAACGCGCAGGCGCCGACCACCACCGTCCAGCCGCGGGCCGTTGGCACGAATCGGCGCACGAGGAACCGCAGCAGCAGGACGCTGAACAGGAGCGCGAGGATCGAAAAGACCGCAACCGCGTTCGCATCAGTCAGCTGGATGCCGAGCAAGCGAAGCGGGAGATAGAGCGCGATCGCCGGCACCGGTCCCCAAGGCGAATAGAAGTGACCGTGGTAGTAGGCGAGATCGTGTAGCCGGCCGCCTACGAACGGCCCGTTCGCAGCCGTGTTGTAGGGGTCCGCGAGCGCTGCCAGGCCGGCCGGCACGTGGAGCGGCAGATATGTATGGAGGTGAAGCAGCGCCCCAGCGAGCAGGTAGTACACCGACGTCAGCGAAGGCCCCGAAACCGAGGTTTGCGCGGTCCATTCGTAGAACACGCCGGCGAACGCGACGACAATGGCCAGCGCGATATCCGTGGCGTTCAGACGGGCTGCGACACCCGCAAACGGACGCCGCGCAGCGAGCGCAGCCCGCGTTTCTCGGCTGCGCCTGGCGATGAAGGAAGACGCCCGTCTAACGTCAGCATTCAACCGCAGCGGCCGCATCAAAGCGCCCACCCTAACGCAGGCATCCGAGGGTATAAGCACGGACGCGTTCTCACCGGCTTGGTTACACTCCCGCGATGTCGCGCCACCGTACGATCATGAGCCGCGGACTTTCGATCATGAGCCGCGGACTTGCATTCCTCCGCTGCCGAGGAGCGGCGAGCGGGCCGCGATGCCTCGACCGAGCGAGCGGCGCGCGGTAGGCACCGGAGTGGGTAACGTCGCTTGCAGAATCTGCGGCGGCGCAGCTGCGTTGCGCTACGCAGGCGCCCCTGGCACGCTCGCTCCGGACGACCTCTCGCCGACGAGTCACCCGCTGGGCACCCACGCAGACATCCTGCGTTGCCGCGAGTGTGGGGGCTTGCAGCAGCCCGCGCTAGCGGAGCGCACAGATCTCACTGACCTCTATCGAGATATGCGCGACGAGGCCTATCTGAGCGAGAACCTCGGTCGTCGCAGAACGGCCGAGCGTCTGCTCGATCTGGTCGGCGCGCAGATGCCGGGCGGCCGGCTTCTCGATGTGGGCGCCGGACACGGTCTGATGCTGGACGAAGCCCGCAGACGCGGCTATGAGACGATCGGCCTCGAAGTCTCAATGGCCGCCGCGGCGTTCGCGCGGGACAGCCTCGGCCTCGACGTTCGGGAGACGACGATCGAGGCGCTCGACGACGCCGAGCGGTTTGATGTCATCACGCTCGTTGACGTGCTCGAGCACCTTCCTGACCCGCCCGCCACGATCGCGCGCTGTCGGGACCTGCTCGGGCCCGGCGGGCTGTTGTGTGTCGTCACACCAGACCCCTCGTCGCTCACCGCGCGAATGCTCGGCAGGCGCTGGTGGGCGCTGGTGCCGGCGCACACCTACCTGATACCGCGCCGAACGCTGCTCGAGCTGCTGGCAGGGAGCGGCCTCGCGGTGGTGACTGACGTTCCCTACGTCCGGACGTTCTCAGTCGGCTACTGGTTCGCCGGACTGGCCGAGCGCAGCCGCCGGCTCGCCCGCCCGGGAGGCGCACTCGCAAGGGCCATCGGTGAACGAGTGTCCCTATCACTGCCGCTGGGCGATGAGCGGGTCATCCTCGCGACTCGAGTTCAGAGGCTGACACCCGCTCGGCCCCTCGTGAAGGACCGCGGCGGCGCAGCCAAGGTGCACGTCGTGCTGCCCGCCTACAACGCCGCCAAGACGATCCCGGAGGTCGCGCGGAGACTGCCAACCGGCGCGGCCGACCGGGCTCTGCTGGTTGATGACGCAAGTACCGACGAAACCTCGAGCGTCGCGTTGCGTGAGGGATTCGAGGTGATCCGTCACCCGTCAAACCGCGGTTACGGCGCGAACCAGAAGACCTGCTACGTGCGGGCGGCGCTCGACGGCGCGGACGTCGTCGTGATGGTGCACGCGGACAGCCAGTACGACCCGGCGCTGATCGGAGAGATGGCTCAGCCGATCGTTGACGGTCACGCCGATGTGGTCATCGGCTCGCGTCTGCTCGAGGACAACGCGATCATTGGTGGGATGCCCCGCTGGAAGTGGCTTGGCAATCGACTGCTCACCGCCGTCGAGAACCGCGTGTTTCGACGTGACTACTCGGAATACCACACCGGATACCGTGCCTACTCTGTCGAGTTTCTTCGCACGGTGGCATTTCTGCGCAACAGCGACGGGTTCGTGTTTGACCAGGAGATTTTTGCTCAAATTGTGCACAGTGGCGCGCGCGTGACCGAGCTTCCCATCCCGACCAAATATTTCCTGGAGGCATCCAGCGTCTCCTTCGCGGTAAGTGTGGACTATGGGCTGCGGACGCTTTGGGTGCTGGCCCGCTTTCGCGCACATCGGCGGCTGCGTTGCTGGGCTCTACTGCGAGCGCCCGCGGCCCACCTTGAACCCGAGCGCGACGCGCAACGCCAGATGGCAGGCGATCCTGCGCCGCGCTGAGCGCCGGTTGCGGTCGCGACACTCGCCGGCCCGGTCGCGAGCCGACGCGAGACATGCGCGCGTTAAGGGGCTGCGCGCGAAGGCCGCGCGCACCCGGTAGCTTCAGCCGCCGTGCCGATTCCGCTGTTCGATACCGCGACGCCGCTCGCACCCTTGCAGGCGGAGCTGCGCGAAGCGATCGAGCGCGTGCTTGCGCGCGGCCGCTACATCCTCGGACCAGAGGTGCAAGCGTTCGAGCAAGAATTCGCCGACTACGTTGGCGCCGCGCATACGATCGGCGTCGCCAACGGCACGGACGCGTTGACGATCGCGTTGCGCGCGATGGGTGTTGGCCCAGGCGACGAGGTCGTGGTGCCGTCGTTCTCGTTCTACGCGAGCGCCGAGGCGATCCCGCCCACCGGCGCCACACCTGTGTTTTGCGACATCGACCCGGAGACGTTCTGCGTCACCGCCGCGACGGTGGCTTCGGTGCTCACGCCGCGCACCAAGGCAGTGATAGCGGTGCATCTGTTCGGCAACGTCGCCCCGGTCGTGGAGATCGAGGCGCTCGGCGTGCCGGTGCTCGAGGATGCGGCCCAGGCAGCCGGATCGCTCGGGCCGAACGGTCGGCCGGGAGCGCTGGGCACGGCGGCAACGTTCAGCTTCTACCCGTCGAAGAACCTCGGTGCATTCGGCGACGCCGGCGCGATCACGACGAACGACACCACGATCGCCGATCGCGCGCGCTGGCTGCGTTTCCACGGCTCGCGCGACAAGGAGACCTTCGAACAGCTCGGTTACAACTCGCGCCTCGATGAGCTCCAGGCGGCGATCCTACGGGTTCAGCTCCCCCACCTCGACGCCTGGTCGGACGGCCGGCGCGCGGCGGCACGCAGCTACGCGTCGGCCCGACTCGACGAGGTCGTCTCGCTCCCGCTCGCAACCGTCGGCTCGGAGCCCGCGTGGCATCTGTATGTCATTCGCAGCGAACGGGCAGACCAGCTGAAGCTGGCACTCAGCGCTGCCGGGATCGAAAGCCGCGGCTACTACCGCACACCGATCCACCGCCAGCCGGCGCTGCGTGCGGCGCTCACCCTGCCCGGGACCGACGCCGCAGCGCGCACGAATCTCGCGCTGCCGATCGGCCCGCTGCTGAGTGTCGCGCGGGTTGCGGAGATCGCCGAGGTCGTGCGCGCGGCCTTGTAAGCGTCCGGCCGATCGGAGGCCGACCGTGGAAAGCACTCCCCGCCGTTCGATAGGTTTCGCGCGTGGCCGAGCCTCGAGGCGCTACTGGATCCGCTGGGGCCGCACCTGGAGCGTGGTGGCGCCCGATCCTTCGTAGCCCGTTGACGTGGTACTTCGCCCTGGTATCGGTAGAGGCGCTCGTGATTCTCGTCGGATTTGGCGTGGACACCACTCCGATGACTGGCGGCGACGGACCGGACTACAACCACCTGGCCCACAACCTCCTTTTCCATGGCGTGTACTCGACAGCGCCTTCGCCGCCGCTTTTGGAGAACATCACAAGGGCACCCGGGTATCCGGCAGTCCTCGTGGTCTTTGACTTTCTGGCGATTCACCTAGGCATCGGCCAGGTATTGATGTTGCGCATCTGCCAATTCGCCATGGTCGCCGTGATCGCTTGGTTGGTGCACGGCATCGGACGCGAGCTCGTCGGCGAATTGGTCGGACGCGTAGCGGGCGTTTTGACGGCTACCTACCTCCCTCTTCTCGGACTCGCCTGGTACACCCTCACCGAGATCACAACGTGCTTACTGGTCACACTCGCTTTGCTGCTACTTGTTCGCTTGCTGCGGCGGACTCCCAACTCGCGGCTGACGGTCTGTGGACTGGGCCTTACCATCGCGGCGTTGACGTACGTGCGCCCAGACTTTGCTCCGCTTCTGGTCATCGCCGCCGTCGCGCTGTTCCTAGGTGGTGCAGGCAGCCTCCGATCGCGCGAACGTTGGATCCGCCCGGGAATCGTTGTCGGAATTTTTGTCGTTGCGCTGTTACCGTGGACCATCCGCAACCATGACCTGACAGGAAAGCTCGTTCCCGTCTCGGCCGACTCGGGGGCCAGCCTCCTGGCCTCGGCAGATCAGTACGCAGGAACTATTTCTGATGCCATGACCAGCACTGACTTCGACACGCTTCTGCACCAGCTTACGGTCATCGACAAATCGGTTCACGCCAAACCCGGAGCAAAGGAAGCCGTCGCCGCCGACGCCGCTTATACGCGTGCCGCCGAAAAGATCTTCGACCGCCTGTCCGCGGCTCGGATCATCGAGAGCATTCCCAAGCGTGAGCTTTACCTCTGGCAGCCCACCGTCTTCCCGCCGAATGAAGGTCACAAGATCATCAATGTCCTCGGCTGGGCACAGTACGTGATGCTTATCGCGTTAGGCCTCATTGGCGCGTTAGAGAGCCGTCGGCGTCACATGCTGCTTCGTAGCTGGCCGCTATGGGTGGTAGCTCTGTATCTGTCACTATTACACCTCGTCTTTCACATCGAAGGTCGCTACTCGATCGAGGCGCGTCCGATGCTCATCATTTTCGCCGCGATCGGCACGGTTGCATGTGGACGGGTCCTCAGACCGCGCTTCGGTAGCGCGGGCACTCGAGGTGCGGCTCCCACATGAGCGAGCTCATCAAGGTCCCGCCAGGCAGCGAGCGGCTTCCGCGCTACGACCGCGGCTGGGTTCAGGAAGATGGCTCCTGCACTCCGTTCCTCTCATACGTGGACGACGAAACCTCGGTGAACTGGTCTGACGATCTCGAGGTTTTCCACGAAGAGAGCGGCCGCGAGCATTTCCTCGAGGCCTGGACCCGAGACGCGATCGTGGCGCGCATTGGGAGGCTTGGACCAGAGGCAACCGTTGTCGACGTGGGGGCGTCGACCGGATATTTGCTCGAGGACCTCGCGGCAAGCTTTCCAGCGGCGAGACTGGTCGGCATAGATCTCGTGCCGTCCGGCCTGCGCAAGGCGCACGAGGTGCTACCGAGCGCGCGCCTCCTGCGCGCCGACGCCCGCGACCTGCCGCTCGCCTCCGCCAGCGTGGACGCTCTCGTCAGCGCGAACGTGCTCGAGCACATAGCTGACGATCACAGCGTGCTCGAGGAGTTCGCACGAGTGCTCAAACCGGGCGCGCGCGCCGTGCTCGTCGTCCCCGCCGGTCCGGGAACATATGACTACTACGATCGCTTCCTAGACCACGAGCGCCGCTATGCACGCCATGAGCTGGCGAGGAAAGGCCGTGATGCCGGCCTTGAAGTCCTTGAAGACACCTACCTGGCTGGACTTGTGTATCCGGCGTTCTGGCTCGTGAAGCGCTACAACAGGCTTCGCTACGGCAAGCTCGAAGGGGACGAGCTCGCCCAACGCGTCGCCGACGACATCGCACGCACGGGCGAGTCAGCAATCGCACCACGCCTGAGGCGGCTCGAGGAGCGACTGGGCGAATATGGCGTCAAGCCTCCTTTCGGAATACGGTCCCTGGTCGTGCTACGCGCGACGCGCTCCCGAGCATGACCGAGCTGCTGAGCATCGTCGTACCGACATACAACGAGGAGGGCAATGTTCTTGCTCTCTACAAACGCGTCGCGGCAGTACTCGATGCTCAACCTGACCTCGAATGGGAGCTGATCTTCGCGTTGGACGCTCCGACTGACCGTACCGCCGAGCTGATCGTTCAGCTGCGGGAGCGCGACCTGCGAGTCAAGATGGTGCGCTTGTCGCGGCGCTTCGGGCAGCCGATGGCGACGCTCGCGGGGCTCTCTTATGCCTCTGGCGACGCAACCGTGGTGATGGATTGCGACCTCCAGGATCCGCCGGAGTTGATCCCCGCGTTGATCGAGCGCTGGCACGAGGGTTACGACGTCGTCTCCGCGCGACGATCGAGACGGGCAGGCGAAACTCTCCTCAGACGCGTCGTGGCGTGGGCGGGGTACCGCGTGATCGCGCGGATCTCAGAAGTCGATATCCCGCCCGACACCGGCGACTATCGCCTCCTCAGCCGCCGCGTCGTCGACAACGTGCTCTCACTCACAGAGAGCCACGGCTTCCTGCGAGGCCTCGTCGCGCTCGTCGGGTTCAGTCAGACCACCGTCCCCTACGACCGTGCGCCGCGTGCCAGCGGCCGCAGCAGCTACAGCCGCTTGTACGGATCCTTGCGGATCGGCCTCAACGGAATCGTCGGATTCTCCCGCTACCCGCTGCAGTTGATCTCACTCGCGGGCATCGTTTTCGCGATGCTGGCCTTTCTGCTTGCGGTGGCCTACGCCGTCGCAAAGATCGGCGGAGTCGGATTCCCGATCGGCAACCCGACGGTCGTGATCGTCGTAGCTTTTTTCAGCGGCATCCAGATGCTTTCACTCGGCGTGATCGGCGAATACGTTGGCCGTATCTATGACGAAGCGCGGCACCGACCAAAGTTCATCGTCGAGTCGACGTACGGCTTGGAGTCCCAGCAGCGCGAACCGATCGTTTCCGACGAGCCAGCACGCCTGGCTCGCCCACGCGCCTAGAACCTTGACTCGGTCGCAGCGGTGTTCGCGCCCTGACGTCGTCGGCGGCTACGCCTACATCCCGTTCGACAATTACCGCGTGCGCCGGCCCCGAAGCCAGCGGCCGACGGCCCGCAGCGGAGCGGTCAGGCGCCAGCTCCGGCTCGTCAGATAGATCGTGTGCCAGCTCAGCTCGCGGCTCAGCGAGGCGATGTTGTTGTGCAGCGCCGACCACTCGCGCGGCTCATCGCGCTGCGGTCGCTCGAGCTCGGCGATCGTCAGCGCGCCCGGCCGCTTGCGCATCACAACGACGCCCTGGCCGTAGAGCGGCGGCGAGCCGGACGGCTCGCCGTCGCGCAGCTCGGTGATGTCGAACAGTCGCCCCCAGTGCGCGCGCAGCCACCAGCGCGAATGGAAGATCAGCGGCCCGCCGCCGTCCCACGGCGTGTAGGGCGCAAAGACGTTCATGCCGACGTCGTCCTCTCCAATCGGGAGGCCCATGAAGTCTGTCTGACCCGGGCCAACGACGGTCGCGACCAGGATGCCGTCGTCTTTCAGCAAGCGGTGCAGCTCGACCAGCCAGGCGCTCCACGAGTCGCTCAGGTGGGTGAAGACCGAGTAGGCATAGATCAGGTCGAAGTGGGCGTCGGGCAGCGAGGTCGGCGGCAGCTCGGGGGCGCGGAACACATGCAGCGGCGGCGACGCGTTCTGCTCCAGCCACGCGATGCTGCGCGCATCGATGTCACAGCCCCAGTATTCGCCGGCGGGATCGTGCTCTGCTCCGTTGCGAAGCATCCGGCCGATGCCGCAACCGAAGTCGAGCACGCGCCGGCCGGCGAAGCTCCAGTCTTCCGGCAGCAGTGAGCAGGTGAACTCCCACTGCTCACGCCCGCGCTGCTCGTAGACCTCCTGCGGATCACGCGAGTGGATACTCCAACCAACCCGGCGGATCAGCTCTGCCGGGGGCTGCTGGCTCACCATCGCGGCCCGATTATAGGAGCGGCGCGGCGTCTACCGCGAGAGCGGGCCAGAGCTGCGTGTGGCTAGCGCCAGAGCTCCAGCAGATCCGCGTCGTCGACCTCGCGCACAGGCCTGGCGGGCACACCCATCACGACCGTGCGTGGGGCGACGTCGCGCGTGACGACCGCCCCGGCGGCCACATAGGCCTCCTCCCCGATCTCGACGCCCGGCACGAGGACCGCGCCGCCACCGATCCGGCAGGCCCGGCGTAGCTTCGCGCCGCGCAGTTCGTCGGTGGGGTCGTGACGGGCCATTGTGTCGTCGTTCGTCGTGACGACGCCCGGCCCGACGAAGACGTCCTCCTCGAGCAGCGTGCCGCGCGTCAGATACACGTTCGACTGAACGCGTGAGCGGGCGCCGATGGTTACGTCCGGCTCAACCACGCTGCCGCGACCGACCGTCGCACCGGCGCCGATCCGCGACCGCTCGCGCACGAACGATTGATCCCCGAGTATCACGCGGTCCTCGATCGTCGCTCCAGCGAAGACGACCACTCCTGCGCACACTGTCACCTCGGCACCGAGAGCGAGGCCGGGAAGCGGGCCGCGCACTGCCGTCGAGTGCCGCGCAAGCTGGGGCCGCTTCCCGAGCACCACTCCGTCTTCGATCACGCTGCGCGGGCCGATTATCGTGCCGTCGTGAATCGTGACGCCGGCGCCGAGCAGCACATCGGCGCCAATCGACACGTCGTCGCCGACGTGCAGACCGGGCGCACGCGGATCGGCGCGCAGGCTCATCGGCGCGAGCTGTCGAGCGCCGCCTGCAGCCCTTCCAGAACGCGAACCACCCGCAGGCCGCTCTCGCCGTCGCTGCGCGGCGTCGCGCCGGAGGAAACGCATTTGACGAAGTGCTCGCACTCGAGCCGCAGCGGCTCGGCGTTTGGGATGCGCGGGCTCGTGGCGTCGCCCGAGCGGGTGATGTACTCCCCCCAACTCTCGGCGCTCTCGTCGAATCCCTTGTCGTAGATCGTCAGCTTGCGCTCGAGCTCCATGTCGTCGAACGTGGCCATCCGGCGCGAGCCGACGACCGTCAGGCGCCGCTCCTTGTGCGGGTCGAGCCAGGAGAGGTGGAGGTGCGCGGCAAGGCCGGAGGGGAAGCGCAGGAAAGCGAAAACGACATCCTCGATCCCGGCGCGCATGTAGCACTCACCCCGCGCGTCGAGCTCGTACGGTTCCTCGCCGGCGAGCGCGAGGACAACCGAGACGTCGTGCGCGCCGAGGCTCCAGAGCGCGTTCTCGTCAGCGCGAAGCTGCCCGAGATTGAGGCGGTTGGTGTAGATGTAGTGGACGGTACCCAGCTCCCCGGCGCGCACGAGCTCGGCAAGCCGGCGGATTCCCGGGTGATACTCCAACAGGTGGCCGACCATCAGGACTCGCCCAGCCGAGCGGGCCGCCTGCACTACCCGCTCGGCGTCGAGGACCGAGAGCGCGAGCGGCTTCTCGACGAAGCAGTGCTTGCCGGCCTCCAATACGCGAACGGCGAGCTGCGCGTGCGTGCGAACAGGGGTCGCGAGCAGCACGCCGTCGAGCTCCTGGTCGGCGAGCAGCTCGTCCAGCGAGCCGGTGAACCGCGTGTCCTTGAAGCTCGGCGCAAAGCGGTCGCGCGCCTGGGCGTCGGCATCGCAGCACCAGCTGAGCTGCGCTCCTTGGATCGACTCGACGTTGCGAGCAAGGTTGGGGCCCCAGTATCCGAGCCCGACCACGGCGAGCGATACGCGGCTCACGCTTCGGCCTCGGGTCTGGTGGCGATCATGTGCACAGCTGCACGGCCGTGAACAAATTGCTTGTAGGCAAGGGCGGCGCGCCGCAGCGCCGGGACGTGCCGCACGACATGCACGATAAACACCCATGCGGCACGCCTGATCGTGGTCTCCTCCGGGAGCTCGAAGGCGAAGGGCCCGAACATGCGAACGGTCCACGGGTAGACGACCATCACTCGCAGGCCGGCCCGACGGGCTGCGCGTAGATAGGTTGCCGGCTGGTAGACATGCTCGTGACCCTCGTACTGCGCCACCTCGTGGCCCGGTCTGAGCTTTGGGTGGCGGAGTGAGCGGCACGGCTCGTTGACGACGATCGCCGAGCCGCCTGGCTTCAGCACACGCGACACTTCCCTCATCGTGAGGTACAGGTTCGCGCGGTGGTTGTGATGGAGCACCCCGCAGCACCAGACGAAGTCAAACGTAGCGTTGGCAAAGGGCAGATCGAACATCACGCCGAGGACTCGATCGAAGTAGACGTCATTTTGCTCGAACCACCAGTCCGCGGTGCCGAGCCCCTGCATCTCACCGGCGTTGATGTCGAGAGCGGTCACGTTGAGGCCATGTCCGGCGAGCAGAGCGCTCGCCCAGCATGTATTCGAGCCGACGTCGAGGATCGTCTTGCCCGGCGCCAATCCCAACTCGCGCGTGCGGAGCGTCTGGTCCATCGCCGCCGCCTGGGCATCCCAATATCCGTCGCGATGGTAGGGCAGCTCGAGGACGGTTTCGCGAGTCCAGCCGTCAGCGCGCATCGTTGCCGCGAATCGATCGAGCCCGACAGACTCGGCCCTGACGAACTCAGGGAGGTCGACCGGCATGAGGTCGACTATGCCGGCGGTCACGGAGCGAGCCTCACCGCAGGCTGCGCAGCTCACGCTCCCTTCACGAATCTCACCGCCGCTCAAAACACTCTGCTGCGCGATCACGAGGGACCCATCGGCCTGACAGCGCGGGCAGCGCAAGCGCGGCAGCAGCTCGCTCCGCACGAGCGTCAGTCGCGCTCGCGTGTGCTGATGGGGGAACCGCCGAGCGTCCTCACAGCCGCACCACGTTGGGTGCCGCGCTCGTCACTCCACGCAGATCGAGGACGCAGCTCGCGCGCGACGCGACCGCGTCGTAGTCGATCCCTGAATGAGCCGTGACGATCAACGCCAGCGTGGCGCCGGCGAGCGCCTCCTCGAGCGGGAGCGACTCGAGACCGAACCGCTCGAGGGCCGGGACGTGCTCGTCGTGGTAAACGATCTGGGCGCCGAGCCCGCGCAGCAGGTCGATGATCTTGATCGCCGGCGACTCGCGGATGTCGCCGACGCCGGGCTTGTAACTGACGCCGAGCAGCGCGATCCGCGCGCCTCGCACCGGTAGGCCGCGCTCGTTCAGGACGCGCTGTAGCTTGGCGACGCAGTGGTAGGGCATCTGCTGGTTGATCTTGCCTGCAAGCTCCACGAACTCGGCCGACATGTCGAATTGGCGGGCTCGCCACGCGAGATAGAACGGATCGACAGGCAGGCAGTGGCCGCCCATCCCAGGCCCGGGATCGAAGCGCATGAAGCCGTAGGGCTTGGTCGCGGCGGCGTCCACAACCTCCCAGATATCGATCCCCATGCGGTCGCTGAGGATCGCAAGCTCGTTGACGAGTGCGATGTTCACAGCCCGGAAGATGTTCTCGAGCAGCTTCGTCAGCTCGGCCGCCTCGGGCGTCGAGACGCGGACCACCTCGTCACAGATCAGGCCGTAGAGCTCGACCGCGCGCTGAGCACAGGGCTCAGTCAGGCCTCCGACGACCTTCGGCGTGTTGCGCAGCCCGTAGTCGCGTCGGCCGGGGTCCGCGCGCTCGGGTGAGAAGGCGAGGTTGAAGTCGCTGCCGGCGCGAAGGCCCGAGCGCTCTTCGAGCAGCGGGGCGATGCGCTCCCGCGTGGTCCCGGGATAGGTGGTCGACTCGACGACGACGAGCTGGCCGGCGCGCAGCACCGCGGCGAGATCGGCGGTGCACTCGAGCAGCGGCCCGAGGTCGGGCTCACGGTTCGGGCTGAGCGGCGTCGGCGCGCAGATCACGACTGCGCTGGCGTCGAGGAGCGCGTCGTAATCGGTGGTCGCATTGATTCGCGCCCCCGCCGCGCTCAGCGTCGCGTCGTCGAGACCGTCGATGTAGGAATCGCCGGCAGCGACCGCGTCGACCTTGCGCTGGTCGATATCGATCCCGACGACGTCCACGTCCTGTTGAGCGAACGCGACAGCCAACGGCAGGCCGACATAGCCGAGTCCGATAACGCCGACGCGCATAGGGCTGCGCAGTCTAGAGGGAAACCGGCGATTTGCTGGGGGTTAGCCCCCCACGACCTGCGCTCAGCCAGGTCCCGGCTGGCGGAGCCGCGCCGCCGCCTCGACAGCCTCAGCGCGCGAGTGCACGCCGAGCTTGCGCAGGATGCTCTTCGTGTGGCTGTAGACGGTGTCCTCGGAGAGGAACAGCTTGGCGGAGATGTCGCGCGTCGAGTCGCCGGCACAGATCAGGTCGAGAACCTCCCATTCGCGCGTGGTCAAGGGACTCTTGACCGGGCGCATGCCGCGTCCGTTCTCCGTGGTGTAGCGGAGCTGTTCGATCAGATAGCTCGTCAGCAAGCGCGACACGGCAGCCTCGCCGCTCGCGACCGAGCGCAGCGCGCGGCCGACCGACTCGATGCTCATGCTCTTCGACAGGAAGCCGCTCGCCCCGGCACGGAGCGCTCGCAGCTCGGTCTCCCGCTCGCGCGGCACAGAGAACATCACGACTCGCACGGAGGGCGCGCGCGAGACGATCTGCGCACAGGCGCTGATGCCATCGACCAGCGGCATCGCGACCTCCATCAGCACAAGCTCCGGGCGGTAGTGCAGGGCAAGCTCCACAGCCTCGACCCCGTCCTTTGCCTCAGCCGGGACGACGAACCCGCGCTCGAGCAGCAGAGCGTCGCGGATCGCACGTCGCGCCAGGGGATCGGGGTCGGCGACGATCACGCGCAGCCGCGGAACTGGCTGGCGTGCCGGCTTGCCAGCGTCGCCCGACGCGGCAAGACGCAGGCGCGACTCGCTGGGCGCGCCCTCGACCGCTGCGGCGGCGCGCTCGGAGGCCGGCCGCAACTTGCGGCCGTCGCCTGCACGTCTCGTGGTCATCTCAGTCATCGATCTCCTGCCGCATTGACTCGAGCTAGGAACTTACGCGCGTCTGCGACTTCGCCCGGTGGTCGTTTCTCACCATGACTGGGGGAAGAAGCCGCCTTGCCCGAGCTGCCGGCGAGTGCTGGTATTCCCGGGGTACTGAGGCAGGAACCGCTGGCGGATCTGCTGCTGGGCGATATTCACCATCGCCTCGACGGTTCTTCCCCATCAGCGGCGCGCCGCGCGCCGTAGCATCGCCGCTGGTGGGCACCTCCGACACATCGGCGCTCGAACACGTAGTCGCTACGGCGCTGCGGGGGGACGACGCGTCCAATGATCCCGTGGAAGTGCGGTCGTGGATCGACGGCGCCGCGATCCTGATCGTCGCGCGCTGCGAGCTGGCCCGACTCGACGTTGGGAGTAGCTCGCGCGGAGCGCGCATCGCCAAGCTGGCGCACGAGGTCGCTGAGGCCTTCTATATCAGTACCGGCGAGCTCCTGCGGCCCTGCGGCCAGAGCTCGGACCCGCAGCGGAGCCTGCTGGTGCTCGCGTTCTCGCACGACTTGACGGACACGCTCGAGGCGAGCCGTGGCCGTGGCGGTCACACGCCGCTCGCAGACGCAAGCTGAGCGGAGGGCACCGCCGCGGCGCACCCTCGCCGCAAACGGATAGAACACGCGGATGGGATCTGCGTCGCGCACCGCCGGAGTGCTTACCCCAGCGCGCGGCGAGCTACTCGGAATTCCTCTTGCTCTGTGCGGCTACGACGCGGTCCTGGACTGGATCGACGACTCCGTGCGGCGTCGGGTCCCCAGTCACATGACGGCGGCCGCTGTGCACCTCGTCATGCTCGCCCAAGACGACAGCGCGATCCGCAGCGCGGTTCTGGGGGCTTCGCTCGTCGTGCCGGACGGCCAGCCGCTCGTCTGGGCACTTCGCCTGTATGGCCACCGCGAGATCCGCTCGCGGATCTATGGTCCCGACCTGATGCTTGCCTGCTGTGAGCGGGCGGCGGCTCGCGGTACCCGGATGTACCTCTATGGAGGGCGCAGCGAGGCCGCGCTCGTCGCTCTGACGCTCACGCTGAGGACGCGCTTCCCGGGTCTCCAGATCGTCGGCGCTTACTCGCCACCGCATGTCGGCTCGAGCTCGTCGGCGCCGTTTCGCGAACCGACTCCCGAGGAGGATCTCAGGACGGTTGAGGAGATCGACGGTTCCGGCGCGGAGATCGTCTGGGTCGGCACCGGCCAGCCGCGGCAGGAGCTCTGGATGGAGCGGATGCGGCCCCGGCTTCAGGCGCCGATGCTGATCGGCGTCGGCGCCGCGTTCGACTTCCATGCCGGACTCGTGGCTCAGGCTCCGCCCTGGCTCGGCCGCCACGGCCTCGAGTGGGCGTACCGCCTGGCGCACGAACCGCGGCGGCTGTGGCGACGCTACCTGCGCTACAACCCGCGCTTCGTTCTCGCCGTCGCGCGCGAGTACGCCGCGCTGCGGCGAGCGCGCTGACTGCCTTCCCCGATAGCCTGCGCTCCCACGATGGAACCCAGAGCGCTGATCACCGGAATCACCGGTCAAGACGGCTCCTACCTGGCCGAGCTGCTGCTTGAGCGCGGCTACGAGGTCCATGGCATGGTCCGCCGATCCTCGGTCGAGCGCTTCGACCGAATCGAGCACCTGCGTGGCAAGATCACGCTCCATCAGGGAGATCTGCTCGACCAGCGCTCGCTCGTCGACGCGATGCGGGCGAGCCGGCCCGACGAGATCTACAACCTCGCCGCGATGTCGTTCGTCGCCGTCTCCTGGGTGCAGCCGACCCTGACGGCCGAGTTCAGCGGCGTCGGCGTAACGCGGATTCTCGAAGCCGTTCGCGAAGCCTGTCCCGAGGCTCGCTTCTACCAAGCGTCTTCGAGTGAGATGTTCGGCAAGGTGCGCGAGGTGCCGCAGACCGAGCTGACGGCTTTCTACCCGCGCTCCCCCTACGGCGTGGCGAAGGCCTATGGCCACTTCATCACCGTCAACTATCGCGAGAGCTACGGCCTGCACGCGACGAGCGGGATCCTCTTCAACCACGAAAGCCCGCGCCGGGGACTTGAGTTCGTCACGCGCAAGGTCACCTGGCATGCCGCGGCGATCAAACTCGGACTGGCCGACAAGCTCACGCTCGGCAACCTCGACGCGGAGCGCGACTGGGGCTACGCAAAGGACTACGTCGAGGCGATGTGGCTGATGCTCCAGCGCGACGAGCCGGCCGACTATGTGATCGCGACCGGCATCGCCCACTCGGTGCGTGACTGCGTCGAGGTCGCCTTCGACCAGGCCGGGTTGTCGATCGAGAACCACGTCGTCACCGACCCTTCGCTCGTGCGTCCGGCCGAGGTCGATCACCTGATCGGCGACTGCACCAAGGCGCGGGAGCAGCTCGGCTGGCAGCCGAGCACCGACTTCGAGACGCTGATCCGACTGATGGTCGACGCCGACCTCGCGCTGCTCTCCTCCTGAGACGCGCGGCGCGCGCGTCGGCTAGGCTCGTGGGACGCTCATCACCAGGAGGTTCCGCAATGGCGCTCGCGACACGTGACTCCGCAATCGACCACATCGAGCAGCTACTCGGCGATCAGGCTGACTCGCTGCTGACGCACCGCTGCGAGACGATCTCGAGCTCGCTGCTACACCTACCCGGCCCTGACTTCGTCGATCGCGTGGTCTCCCAGACCGATCGTTCGAACGCAACGCTGCGAAACCTCCAGCAGATCCTCGGCCACGGCCGGCTCGGCGGGACGGGGTACGTGAGCATCCTCCCTGTGGACCAGGGCATCGAGCACAGCGCGGGCGCGAGCTTTGCCGTGAACCCCGCCTACTTCGACCCCCACGCGATCGTCGAGCTGGCGATCGAGGGTGGCTGCAACGCGGTCGCCTCGACGCTTGGCGTCCTCGGCGCCGTCAGCCGCCGCTACGCACACAAGATCCCGTTCATCGTGAAGCTCAACCACAACGAGCTGTTGACCTACCCGAACAAGTTCGACCAGGTTCTCTTCTCAAGCGTTCAGCGCGCCTGGGAGCTCGGCGCAGTCGCTGTCGGAGCGACGATCTACTTCGGCAGCGAGGAGAGCACGCGCCAGCTCGTCGAGATCTCCCACTGCTTCGAGGAGGCACACCGGCTGGGGATGGTCACGGTGCTCTGGTGCTATCTGCGCAACTCCGCGTTCAAGCAGAACGGCGTCGACTACGGCCTGTCTGCCGACCTCACCGGACAGGCCAACCACCTGGGCGTCACGATCGAGGCCGACATCATCAAGCAGAAGATGGCCGAGAACAACGGCGGCTATCTCGCGCTCGAGAAGGTCACCGACCACGGCGACTACGGCAAGACCTCCGACCTCGTGTACTCGAAACTGACGAGCGACCATCCGATCGACCTCTGCCGCTACCAGGTGGCCAACTGCTACATGGGACGCGCCGGGCTGATCAACAGCGGTGGCGCCTCAAGCGGCGAAGGCGACCTCGCCGAAGCGGTCCGTACGGCCGTGATCAACAAGCGCGCGGGCGGCACAGGCCTGATCAGCGGGCGCAAGGCCTTCCAGCGACCGCTCGAGGACGGCATCGCGTTGCTGAACGCGGTCCAGGACGTTTACTTGGAGGGCGAGGTCACAGTCGCGTAGGGGCGAGCCCGTCGGCACTCGCCTCGAGCTCAGCGAGGTCTGCCCGCACCATCTCCGCCATCAGCTCGTCGAAGCTGGTCGTCGCGCTCCAACCGAGCTGCTCGCGCGCTTTGTGCGGATTGCCAACCGGATCGCTCTTCTCCGGCGGGCGCACGAAGCGCTCATCGACGCGCACGTAGGCGTCCGGATCAATTCCGACCACGCCAAACGCCGACTCGACCAGCTGGCGAACGCTGTGGCCGACGCCACTCGCCAGGACGTAGTCGGCGGACTCAGTTGCGCGCGCCATGGCGCGCAAGCCCCGCACCACGTCGCGGGCCGCCGACCAGTCGCGCACGGCGTCCAGATCTCCCAGCGCCAGCTCGTCCTGGAGGCCAAGCTTGATCGCGGCCGCGGCGCGCGTCACCTTGTGCGAGATGAAGGCGGCGGGCCGTCGCGGCGATTCGTGGTTGTAGAGGATCGCCGAGGAGGCATGCAAACCGTCGTGCTCGCGCACCAAGGCGACGAGCTGATGCACCGCTAGCTTGGCGACGCCGTAGGGGGTGTTTGGCGCTGTGCGAGTAGCTTCGTCTTGCGGACTCGGCGCCGCAGTTCCGAAGATCTCGCGCGAGGCGGCAATTACGACATGGGTGTCCGGGGCGTGGTCGCGCACTGCCTGCAGCAGCTCGGCGCCGCTGCCGGCGATCTCGCGCATGGTTGCCGCCGGGAGGCGCCAGGATTCCGGCACGAATGCGGGCGCGGCCAGGTGGTAGATCTCGTCGGGAACCAGCTCGGCGACGAGCGCACCGAGACTGCCGGGCTCGGAGAGCTCGGCAACATGGAGCACGACCTGTTCGCGCACGCCCGCGAGGTTTGGCGGCTCGCGATCCAGCGGCGGGCGGATCGTGCCGTGGACTTCGGCCCCCTCCGCGCAGAGCAGCTCGGCGAGGTAGGAGCCGTCCTGACCGGAGACGCCGGTGATCAGGACGCGCGGCGAGCGGGCACTCACTGCGGCCGGAGCGCGCGGGTCGCTTCGAGCGTCATCCGCAAACCTTCGTGCAGCTCGATCTCCGGCGCCCACCCGAGCATCTCGCGGGCACGGCGAATGTCCAGGCAGCTCCTGGCAAGCTCGCCGAGCCTGGCCGGCTGGAAGATCGGCGTGAAATCGCGAGCTCCGGCGATCGCCGCGAGGTGATCGACGATCTCAAGCACCGACGTCTCACGCCCTGTGCCGACGTTGATTGGCCCGCCGACCTCGGCACCGGCTGCCGCGAGGTTCGCCGTGACGACGTCGCCCACGTAGACGTAGTCACGCGTCTGGCGGCCGTCACCGAAGATCGTCGGTTGACTTCCGTTTTCCACGCAGCCGCAGAAGATCGCGATGACGCCGGCCTCGCCGAGCGGGTCCTGTCGCGGACCGTAGACGTTGCCGTAGCGCAGCGTCACCGATGAGAGCTCATACAGCCGCTCGTAGAGGCCGAGGTAGCCCTCGGCGGACAGCTTGCTCTGTCCGTACGCCGCCTCCGGCAGCGGCGTCGTGGTCTCGGGCGAGGGGATCAGCTCGGCGTCGCCGTAAATCGCGCCGCCGGTCGAACTGTTGACGACGCGGGCGACACCGTGAGCTCGCGCCGCTTCGAGCACGTTGATGGTTCCCTGCACGTTGATCCCGGCGTCCCAGGCGGGATCGGCGACCGACTTGCGGACGTCGATCTGGGCGGCCAGATGGAAGATCACCTCTGGTGCGATGGCGCCGACGAGGGTCGTGAGCGCCGCGCCATCGCGGATGTCGAGGACCCGCAAATCAGCGCCCGCGGCAAGCGCCGCCGCGAGGTTCGCTTCCTTGCCGGTCGAGAGGTCGTCGACCACGAGAACGCCGTCGCCGCGCGCCAGCAACGCGTCGACGAGGTTCGATCCGATGAAGCCGGCGCCGCCGGTGACGATCGCTCGCACCTCGTGATCCTACGAATAGACGCTCGCGAGCGTAGTTCTCGCGGTGGAGAGGCTCTCGCGCATGCGCTCGAGCCCCTCCTCCGCGATGCCGAGGTTTCCACGCGTGCGGAGCAGCGCTTCGGCCATTGCTCGCGGGTCGTCAGGTGGCACGAGGCAGTCGCTGGGGACCAGCTCGGGGAGGGCTCCGATCCGGGAGGCGACGACGGGTAGGCCGGCGGCCATTGCCTCGGCGGCTGCGAAGCCGAAGGTTTCGGCGAACTTCGACGGGACCAGGGCGACCCCCGCGCCGGCGCGGAGCCGGTTGAGCTCGGGCTCGCCCAGCTGCCCGACGAAGGTGACGCCCGGGGAGCCCTCGAAGCGTTGGCGCTCGGAACCTATGCCGGCGACGACTAGCGGGACACGGGCGATCTTGCAGGCCGCGATTGCCGTATCGAGTCCCTTCTCGGGCTCTAGGCGGCCAGCGAACAGGGCGTAGCCATCAGGCTGCGGCGCCGCCCGCTCGGCGATCTCGCGAAGCGGGTGGGGGACCACATGCGGCGCGAGCACCGGCGCGCCGAGCTCCTGCAGACGGGCTGCGGCAAAGTGGCTCGGGACGACGAACGCGTCGACACTGGCAGCGATCCGCCGCTGCCAGAGCGCGAGCGAGGCGCCGTAGACGAGCGCCTCGGCGTTGCTCCCGCGACAGCGGTGGCGCACGCCCGGGAGCGTGTTGCGCGCGTGGCAGCGGGTGCACTCGGCGCCCGCGGTGAAGCAAACCCCGACGGCGCAGACGAGGCGGTACTGGTGCAGCTGAAGGACGACGCGGGCGCCCGCGTCGCGGGCGGCCGCGAGGGCGCGCCAACCGAACGCCGGGTGGATGTTGTGGGCATGCACGACCCGTGCGCCGGTGCGCGCCACAGCCTCGGAGACGTCAGCGGGGTCGAGCCCGCCGCGCAGCATCCCGGCGGCTGCGCGCGCTCGCCCGAGCAGCGCCGAGTCCCGGTCGAAAAGCTCTGCGCTCTCGCCCAGCTGCTCACGCACGAGCCACATGAGGTTGGAGACCGCGCGCTCCTCGCCACCGGTGACGCGATAGCGGTTGTGGACGAAGAGGATCACGCGAATGCAAACGTAGACTCTCGCGGTGAGTGGACGTACCCGCGACGATCATCATCCCGACTCGGGGACGGCCCGACTACCTCGCCGTCACGCTCGCGTCGATCGCCCCGCAGGCGCTCAGCGTTGGGGCCGAGGTGGTTGTCGTCGACGATGGCCTGGACGCGCAAACTGAGCGGGTTGCGCATTCAGCGAACGCCGCCTACCTCGCGCTCGGCTCCCCACGCGGCGCGAACGCGGCGCGGAACGCCGGCGCCGCGGCCGCCGGCGGGGACCTGCTGGTGTTCGTCGACGACGACATCGAAGCCGAACCGGGGTGGCTCGATGCCTACCTGGAGACGGCTGGCGCGCTGCCGGATGTCGGCGTCTTCTGCGGGCCGATCCGCCCGCGGCTCGAGGGCTTCGAGCGGCGGATGTGCGGCAGGGAGAGCGCGCCGATCACCGATACCGACCACGGGCCGGTCGATCGCGACGTCGAACGCGCGTGGTCGGCGAACCTCGTGATCCGCCGCCGCGTGTTCGAGGCTGTGGGTAGCTTTGACGAGCGCTTCGCGCAATCCGGAGAGGAAGAGGAATGGGAGGAGCGGTTTGTCGCCATGGGTGGGCGGATCCGCTACGTCGCAGCCGCCGGCGTGGACCACCGCCGTGCTGGCGCGGATGCGACGCTCCTCGGGCTGGGGCGGGTGGCACTGCGGCGCGGATTCGCATCGCGGCGTTATGACGAGACGAAGGGCGAGGCGCCGTCGCTCGGTCGCGAGCTGCGCGTGCTGGCCGGGTGCCTCTGGCACGGGTTTCGGCGACGGTGCTGGAATGGGCCGCTGATGGCAGCCCACAGCACGGGTCGCCTGACTGCGGCGCTCGTGCCCTTGCGCTCTGGTGCTCGCGGCGATCCAGCCGATGATTTTCTCTCGGGTGAAAGCGGCACGATCGGCGGGAAGCGTGACGCGCTGCGCGAGCTCGAGGACCTGACGCTCGACCTCCTCGCACTGCCAAGCCGCCTGGCGCTCCGGCGCGTCGCCCGCCGCGAACCGCCGACGCGCAGCGTACTCGTGATCTCGGTGGCGCGGGCGGAGCACAAGGGAACCTACGATGCCGCCGTCGCGGAGCTGCGCCGCACGCGCCACTCGCTGACCGTCGCAGTTCGCGAGGCCGGCGGGCGGGGTCGCTTCGAGAACCTCAACCTGCTGCTCGAGCAGCACGACATTGAGGCATTCGACTGGCTCTTGCTGCTCGACGACGACGTGGTGCTGCCGAGGGGCTTCCTCGACGGGCTGATTAACCAGGCCGAGCGGCACGCGCTGCGCCTTGCGCAGCCGGCGCACCGGATTCGCTCGCACGCCGCGTGGCGAGTGACGCGCCGCCGTGCGTTCAGCGTCGTGCGCGAGACGGCGTTCGTTGAGATCGGGCCGGTCAGCGCGCTGGCCCGCGAGACCTTCGCGGCGCTTCTGCCGTTCCCACCGCTGAACATGGGCTGGGGTCTGGACGCCCACTGGTCGGCGCTGGCCCGCCAGCACCGCTGGCGAATCGGCGTGATCGACGTGCTGCCGATCGCACACCGCAGTGCGCCGGCGGCCGTCAACTACTCACGCGCCGACGCCGTCGCCGAGGCGCGCTCGTTCCTCTCCCAGCATCCCTACCTACCAGCGAGCGAGTTGCAACGGACGCTCGCCGTTCACCGCCGATGCGCGTAGCCGTCGTCGCCGAGTACTACCCGCGCCACGACGACCCCGTGCTCGGCGTCTGGGCTCACCGACAGGCGCTCGCGACACGCGCAGCCGGGGCCGAACTCGTCGTGTTCGTACTGCACCGCGTCGGCGGACGTGGCAGGGGGACGCTCAGAGCCCAGCTTCACCAGCCGCCCCGCATGACCCTCGACGGTCTGGAGGTGCGCTACGTCCGCTACTCGGCGCCGCCGCGTCCATGGAGCTACGCGCGGTGGAGCGCCTGGGCCGCGCCCGCGCTGCGACGGGCGATGCGTCGGGAGGGCCAGTTCGATCTCGTGCACGCGCACAACGCGGTGCCGGCCGGGGACGCCGCTCGCCGCTGCGAGCTCGGCCTGCCGCTGGTCGTTTCAGTGCACGGCGGCGACGTCCTCTGGACCGTTTCGCGCGTCCCGCGCGGCGCCGAAGCGGTGCGGCGCACGTATGACGCAGCCACGCTGGTCCTGGCCAACAGCGCCGGGATCGCGGACCTGGCGCGCGAGCACGGAGCGCGCGAGACCCGCGTCGTGCACCTTGGCACGGATCTGCCGGCGCTCGATATCGCGCGCAGCCCCGAAGCCCTGTTGGCGAGCGTGGGACACCTCGTGACGCGCAAGCGGCACGCCGATGTGCTGAGCGCGCTCGTGGCGGTGCCGCAGGCACGCTACCTGGTGATCGGTCACGGACCCGAGCGGGAGGCGCTCGCCGCTCTTGCGGCCGAGTTCGGGGTCGCCGCGCGCGTCGAGTTTGCCGGGCAGCTAGCACCGGCGGAGGCACTTGAGCGCTCGCGCGAGGCGTGGCTGTTTGTCCTGCCCTCGACCGAGGAGGCGTTTGGCGTCGCCTATATCGAAGCGATGGCCGCCGGCATCCCGGCGATCGGCTGCGCCGGCGAGCCCGGACCGGCCGAGATTGCCGCAGCGGGCGGCGGGATCGTGCTTGTGCCGCCGGGCGATCCGCCGGCACTCGCCGGCGCGATCAACGAACTGCTCGGCGACCGCGCGAAGCTCGCTGAGCTCGGACGCCTCGCCCGCGAGACCGTCGAGCGCTCGTTCACCTGGGAGCGCTGCGGAGCGCAAACGCTTGCGGCCTACAGCGACGTGATCCCGTGAAGCCGGTGCTCTTCATCACCGGCCACGTACCGGCGAGCCGCAGCGGGGCGTTCGCGGCGCTGCGCGAGCGCATCCCGATCGAGCTGGCGCTGTTCGGGGGCCGCCACCAGCATGGCGCTCCGGCAGGGCCGCCGCCGGACGGCGTGCCCGTGCGCTACGCCGAGCAGCGCGAGATCGGAGCGCTCGTGGCGGGCGGCGACTACGCCGCGGTGATCGCCGGTACCGGTGGCCGTGTGGCGCTTCCACTCGCCTGGTGGGCCGCCCGCCGCCGCAGCATGCCGTTCATCTTCTGGGCCGCACTCTGGCGCGCTCCGCGAGTCGCGGCGCACCTCGCGGCCGCGCCCCTGATGCGCCAGATCTACCACCGGGCGGCGGCGATCGTCACCTACGGCCCCCACGTCAGCGCCTACGTGGCCGCTCGCGGAGCGAAGCGGATCTACGTCGCACCGCAGGCGGTCGACAACGCGTTCTGGTCGGCGCCGACCGGATCTGGCCGAGGCGAGCGCTTTTGCGCGTTGTTCGTGGGACGAGCGGAGCGCGCAAAGGGCCTTGGGGTGCTGCTCGATGCCTGGCGGGTGAGCGGGCTGGGAGCCGCCGGCGCGTCGCTGACGCTCGCCGGAGCGCATTCGGTCCAATTGCCGGCTGTCAACTGCGTTGGGCAGCTCGATCCAGTGGAGCTCCGCAACTTCTACGCTGCGGCCGACGTTCTTGTCATACCCTCGATCAGGACCCGCCGCTTCACCGAGCCCTGGGGACTGGTTGTGAACGAAGCCATGAACCAACGATGCGCGGTAATTGCAAGTGACGCGGTCGGCGCAGCTGCGGGTGGGCTCGTCCGCGATGGACACAATGGCCTGATCGTCCCCGCAGCACAGCCCGCCGCGCTCGCCGAGGCGCTGCGGGCGCTCGCAGACGACCGCGGGCGCTGCGCCGCGTTTGGACAGGCAGGAGCGAAAGACGTGGCCGAGTACACCTACGCAGCCTGGGCCGACGCCTTTGCCCAGGCGGTGGAGGCCGTTTGTGGGTCCACGAGCGCTGGTAGCGTGACACTGTGAGGCGGACCGGTCACCTGCTCGCGCTCGGAGCGCTGCTGCTTCTGCTCACGCCATCCGGCGCACTGGCGGCCCATCACAAGAAGGTGCCAGCAGCGGTTCAGCAGGTGTGGAGCGACTGCACGCACCACAACTCGCTGCACGGCCACTACTCGGCGAAGGTCCTCGAGCAGGCGCTCGCCGACCTGCCCACGGACGACAAGGAGTATTCGCTCTGCGCGGACGAGATCCAGAACGCCGAGGCGCAGGAGGTCGGCGGCTCGCACCGGCTGCCGAGCGAGAGCAGCGCCGAGCGGCAGCACCTGGCGAAGAACGCTCCGAGCGTGCTAAAGCAGGCACAGGACGCCGGCAACGCGTCGCTCGACCTCGGCGGTCAAAGAATCGCGGCCGGCACGATTGCCCTGCGCGGCAGTTCGTTCCTCTCCGATCTCCCGACACCGCTGCTGGTCGTGCTCGCAATGCTGTTCGCACTCGCGTCGGTCCCGTTCGGGCTGCGCATTCAACGCCTTGTCCGCGCACGCCGCTCGCGCTAACCCACGCGCACGCGAGCAGCCCCTCGCGTCGGTGATGCGCGAAGCCTGGAAGCACAGCTGGCTGGCACTCGCGATCGGTGCCGTGATCGCCGCAGCGTGCTTCTACGCAACCGGCGGCCTCGACCTTGCCAGCGCCACAACAACGGAGATGGAGATCACCGTTGGGTCGGGACTGCTGGTCGCCGCGGCGATCGCACAGGAGGGCGCTCAGAGCGCGAGAATCTGGGGCGCCGGCGCGGCGATCGCCTTGCTCTGTGTAGCAGCGTTCACCGCATTGTCGGTCGACTGGTCGGTGCAGCCGTCCTATTCCTGGACCGAGGCGAGCCTCGCGTTCAGCTACGCGGCTGCTTTCGCCGGCGCGATCGCACTCGTTCGCATCGCCAGCGGGCGCTGGCGGAGCGTGATCTCGGGCATCCTGCTCGCGACCGTTGTGATCTCCGCCTATGCGGTCGGGACGAAGGTGTTCCCGGCAGGCGGCCCGAGCTTCGCGCGACTCAACACGCCTTTCGACTACTGGAACGTGGTCGGCCTGATGGCCGCGCTGGGCGTTCCGCCCGCGCTGTGGGTTGGATCGCGCCGCGACGGCCACGGCGCTCAGGTCGCGGTCGCAGGCCCGGCCATCTGCCTGCTGCTGTTCACCGTGATCCTCGCGTATTCCCGGGGCGCCCTCCTCGCCCTGATAGTCGGTCTCGTGTTCTGGTTCCTCGTGACGCCACTACGGCTGCGCTCGGCGTCGGTGCTGCTGATTGGGGCCGCGGGCGCGGCCGTCGTCGCCGCCTGGACGCTCGCCCAGCCGGCGCTCACGACCGACAACGCGTCGCTGGCCGCGCGCAACCCCGCGGGCCACGAACTCGGCTGGCTGCTGCTCGCTGTGATGGCGCTCTGCGCCGGCGGTTGCATCGCGCTGCGGTTCGCGCTGCTGCGCAACCCACCGAGTCAGCGAGCGCGACACCGGGCCGGCGCGACGCTACTCGTCTGCGTCGCGCTGGTGCCGGTCGTGGTGGTGGCCGGGCTCGCCGCGAGCTCACGCGGCCTGTTCGGCTCGATCTCGCACGACGTGAGCACGCTCACCAATACGAACGTCTCGGTCTCGAACAGCGCCAACCGCCTGACCGCACTCGGCAGTCAGCGCGCCCTCTACTGGAGCGACGCGATCAAGGCCTTCAACACGAGCCCGTGGATCGGAACAGGCGCGGACGGCTTCCAGACGACCTTCCTGCGCTACGACAAGGCACCAAACACCACTGTCGCGCAGGCGCACTCCTACGTCTTTCAGACGCTCGCCGATCTCGGGCTGATTGGACTCGCGATCAGCCTCGTGTTCGCGGCCGCGTGGGTCCTCGCCGCGAGGGTAACTGTCGGGCCGTTCCGTCGCCGCGCGGGCGCCGCGGACAGCGACACCGCCGAGCGGATCGGACTGCTGACGATGATCACCTGCGTCGTGGTCTTCGCCGTTCACAGCACGGTCGACTGGACATGGTTCGTGCCCGGCGTGACGCTGATCGCGCTGCTCTGCGGCGGCTGGGTCGCCGGACGCGGACCGCATGGCGCAGTCCTCGCGCTCGCTCACCCGCACGTCGCGGTGCTGCGGGATCACCGCCGCGGCGTGCTTGCCGCGACGGCCGTCGTGCTCGCGCTGGCCGTGGCGTGGTCGCAGTGGCAGCCGCTGCGCTCGCAGGACAGCTCGAACGACGCGTACACCGCGCTCGTCAACGGAGGGGGGGCCAGCGGCCAGGCAGCGCTCGCCGACTACAAGCTCGCCGAAGCGGACGCGAGAAGCGCGATCTCGGAGAATCCGCTCGACTACACGCCGCTGGTCTGGCTGGCGGACGCCGAGGCCGACCTGCACCACCCGAAACAGGGCTACGCGACGATCGTGCGCGCGGTGCAGCTACAGCCGTCGAACCCGCAGACCTGGTACGAGCTGGCGTACTTCAATGCCTACCAGCTCGGCGACCCGAAGTCTGGCCTGAGCGTTCTGTCGCGGTCGCTGTTCCTCTACCCCGAGTATTCCTACGCCCAGAAGCTGTACCTGTCTCTGGTGGGCGCCGTTGAAGCGGCGCCCACCCACGCTGCCGTCAAGCCCGCAGCGCATCACGCGAGCGGTTCGCACTGACGCGCTCCCACTCGCCGCCGGTCATCGCGTAGACCACGTGATCGATGACGCGCGGGCCGATCCGCTCGGCGCCTCGGACCACGCCCTCCTCGTGGAAGCCGAGCCGCTCGGGAATTGCGCGACTGCGTCGATTCTCGACGCCTGCGCGGATCTCGACGCGCGCCAGCCGGAAACCGGCGAACGCGTGATCGACGAGCGCGGTGACGGCCAAAGTCATCGTGCCGGCTCCCTGCTGGTCCTCGGCAAGCCAGTAGCCGATGCTCGTCGAGCGGCGCGCCCAGTCGATGCGGTGAAACCCCGCTACGCCGATGATCCGCTCGCCGCCCACGATCGCCATCTGCATGCCGCGGTTCTCGGCGAGCTGCCGGCGCGCCGAGCCGATGAAGGCGAGCGAGTCGGCCGCGCTACGCGTCTGCCCGACAAACGGCATCCAGCGCGCGAGGTGGGCGCGGTTCGCATCGATCAGCCGGTAGAGCTCGTCTGCATCGGCATTCTCGAGCAGGCGCATCCAACGATCCTCTGACAGCTCAAAACGAGGCACATCCCCAGTATTGCGCTCGCTGGCGGTCAGCTCGCTGGTAAAGGACCAGCGCACTAGTTGGCCTTGGCGGTTGCCAGCAGCAGACCCTTGCGCGACGCGACGTGCGGCTGGCTGAACTGGGAGAGGGCGAGTGCGGTGCGGAGCGTGCTTTTCGTGAAGTAACGGACGTGGTCGCTGCGCGGATCGAAGGCGGTCTCGAACGCATTACGGCTGAGACCGATTTGGAGCCGCTTCATTGGGCCGTGGTTTGGCGTCGAGACGATCAGCTGGCCGTGGGGACGCAGGACGCGGTGAACCTCGGCGAGCAGACCGAGAACGTCCTGGACGTGCTCGAGGACCTCGCCCGCCCAAACCGCGTCGAACGAGCCCAGGTCAAACGGCAACTCCTCCCCGCTCTGCACGAACTCGATCGCCGGATGCCGCACCCGCGCAAGACGCAGCGCCTCCCCCGCCACGTCACAACCAACCGCCTCTGCACCATGCTGGCCCAACGCCGCGGCGAAATCCCCAAGACCACAGCCAAGATCCAAGATGCGCATCCCCGCCACCACCTGTCCGAGGAGGAAGTCGCGCCGGAGCACGAAGTGCTCCGGCCGAGCTTTCGACGCCCCTTCCGAGGAGCCCCAAATACGCTCGAAGTAGGCCAGCCCTGCTCCGCGACCCTAGAACGCGCCGCGGCCCCAGATCACAGCGGGCAGCGTCTTGGCGAGGATGGTCAGGTCGACGAAGACCGACCAGCGTTCGAGGTAGAGAAAGTCCAGTCGAACGAGATCGTCGAAGGAGAGCTCGGCGCGACCCGAGACCTGCCAGAGGCCGGTCATTCCCGGCAGCACGAGGTAGCGCTTCATGTGCCAATCCTCCAGGCGCTCGTAATCACGCTGCGGCAGCGGCCGTGGACCGACGAGAGACATCTGGCCGCGGAGCACGTTGACGAGCTGGGGCAGCTCGTCGAGCGAGTAGCGCCGGAGCCTGCGACCGACGCCGGTGAGACGCGGATCGTCGCGGATCTTGAACAGCGCGCCTGTGGCCTCGTTGTGAGGTTCGAGCTCAGCCTGCAAGGCCTCCGCGTCGACGAACATCGTCCGGAACTTCAGGCACGCAAACGCTTCGCCGCCGATGCCGACGCGGATCGAGTGGTACAGCACCGGCCCGCGCGAGCTGAGCTTCACGGCGATCGCAATCAGCGCCAGCAACGGGCTCAGCGCGATCAGCAGGAGCGAGGCGATCACGACGTCGAAGGTGCGCTTGACGACGTAGTCGACGCCCTCGAAGACCGGAGCGCGCAGCTCGAACAGCGGCAGCACCTCTCCCGGCACGAAGTCGGCCCGGTGGATCAGGATCTCCATCGTCGACGGTGCGATCCGTACCCGCACCCCGTGATCGTGCGCTTGGTCGACGAGCGCCACCGCGCGCTGCTGCGGGAAATCCGGATCGGCGATGATCACCTCGTCGATTTGCTCCTCGACGAGCGCGCTGCCGAGGTCGTCGAGGCTGCCGAGCGAGCGTAGCCCGTTGCCGGGACGTGGCTCGAGCGAGATGAAGCCGACCACCGACACCGCCGGGTGCGGCCCGCTGCCCAGCGCCTTGGCGACAGCCTCGATGTGCCCACCGGAGCCGACGATCACCGCGCGCCGCTGGTATCCGGCAGCGCGCAGCAGTTCGCCGGAGACCCATTCGCAAGCCCAGCGCAGCGACGAAACGTAGAAGACCGCGAAGGCGAACGAGCCGTAGAAGATGTAGTAGGAGGTGAACTGCTGGGCGCTGACGACCGCGAAGATGAAGACGACGAGCGTCACCTCGGAGAGCGAGGCGAGGATGCGTACCAGACCAGGTCGCTCGCCGCGCCCCGCGTACATCCTCGAGCGAGCGAACATCAGCACCGTGACGAGGTAGGCGAACGAGACGTAATGGCGCGTCGTGTCGAAGATCGCGGAGAAGTTGAACTGATTGTGGACGACGGCCTTGAGCGCGAGCGCTGTGAAGATCGCGAGTGAAACGCCCGCGAAGTCGAGCGCGAGCAGCACGACGACACGAGCCGCGCGACGCGCCGTATCCCAGCGCAACAGCAGGGAGAAGGCGGGCGGCCGCTTGCGTCTTACGTCGCGAGGCCGCCGGCTGATGTCGCGCTCCACGGGCGCCGGTCCGACCGGCCGCGGCCCTGGAACCGGCTGCTCGAGTTCGTCCGCTCCCGGGGTCTCGAGCAGGTCGGTCGGCTTTGTCGCTGCCTCCATCTCGCTTCCAATAACCCTCAACCGAGCTGTTTGTTGCGTGTGCTGAGGCAAGCGGCTACCCGGCCTGGTCGCCCAGCAGGCGTTCCGGCCGAGACTGCTCGATCGTCAGCCGCAGACCGTCGCTGAGCGCGACCTCCGGTGTCCAGTCGAGCAGCTCGCGAGCGAGCGTGATGTCCGGCCGGCGCTGCTTCGGATCATCGATCGGCAAAGCCTCGTGAATGATCGGCGCGGTCGCGCCGGTCACCTCGAGCACGACCTCGACCAGCTCGAGCAGGGTGAACTCGTCCGGGTTGCCGATGTTGACCGGCGCGTGCTGCCCGGACTCTGCCAGCGCGATCAGGCCGCGGATCAGATCGCTGACGAAACAGAACGATCGCGTCTGGGAGCCGTCACCAAACACGGTGAGCGGCCTGTTCGCGAGAGCCTGGCGCAAGAGTGTCGGAATCACGCGGCCGTCGTGGGCGCGCATCCGTGAGCCGTAGGTGTTGAAAATCCGAACGATCGAGGTATCGACGCCCTGCTGGCGGTGGTAGGCCATCGTCAGCGCCTCGGCGTAGCGCTTTGCCTCGTCGTAGACACCGCGCGGGCCGATCGGGTTCACGTGGCCCCAATAGCTCTCGCGCTGAGGGTGTTCCTGCGGATCGCCGTAGATCTCGCTCGTCGACGCCAGTAGAAACCGCGCACGCTTGGCCTTCGCGAGGCCCAGCGTGTGGTGCGTTCCGTAGGACCCGACCTTGAGCGTATGCAACGGCAGGCGGAGGTAATCGATCGGCGAAGCCGGCGAAGCCAGGTGGTAGACGAAATCGACCGGCTCCTCCACGTGGTAGGTATCGGTGATATCGAGATTCAGATGAACAAATGCCGAATCGCGGATGTGCTCGATGTTGACGAGCGACCCGGTCTCGAGGTTGTCGACACAGATGACGCGATGCTCGCGGCGCAGCAGCTCGTCGCAGAGGTGTGAGCCGAGGAAGCCGGCACCGCCCGTGACTAAGCAGGTCGCCATCCGCGAATCCTAGTCGCTGATCCGACGTCTCCTGTCCTAGCGCGCGGCGCATATATCCTTGCCTGGGCGATGACAGCGACCGGAAAGCGCTCGCTCGGCGCCGGAACCGAGCGCGACCTCAGCATCGCACCGGTCGTTGGAGCCGCAGACCCGCGGCGATTCACCGACTCGGGCATCGAGGTCCAGCCGCTCTACGGCGCGGAAGACCTTCCCGATCCGCTCGAGCTCGGCGAGCCCGGGGCTTTCCCCTACACGCGCGGCGTCCACGCGCAGATGTATCGCGAGCGGCTGTGGACGATGCGCCAGTACGCCGGCTACGCCTCCGCCAAGGAGTCCAATGAGCGCTACCGCTATCTCCTCGCGCACGGCTCGACCGGCCTCTCGATGGCGTTCGACCTGCCGACACAGCTCGGGCTCGATTCGGATGACCCGCGCTGCCTCGGCGAGGTCGGGCGAACCGGCGTCGCGATCGACACGATCGAGGACATGCGGACCGCGTTCGACGGCATCCCGCTGGACGAGGTGTCGACGTCGATGACGATCAACGCGCCGGCCGGCGTCCTGCTGTGCCTGTACGAGCTCGTCGCCGAGGAGCAGGGGATCCCGCCCTCGGCGCTGCGCGGCACGACACAGAACGACATCCTCAAGGAGTACATCGCGCGCGGCAATTACATCTATCCGCCGGCGCCGTCGATGCGGCTGACGACGGACCTCTTCGCGTACTGCCACGAGCGGATCCCCAGCTGGAACACGATCTCGATCTCGGGCTACCACTTCCGCGAGAAGGGCTGCTCCGCCGTCCAGGAGGTCGCCTTCACGCTCGCCAACGCCATCGCCTACGTGCAGGCAGCGCTCGGCGCCGGCCTCGCGGTCGACGAGTTCGCGCCACGCCTCGCGTTCTTCTTCAACGGCCACAACAATGTCTTCCAGGAGGTCGCCAAGTTCCGCGCCGCGCGTCGCATGTGGGCCGAGATCATGCGCGGACGCTTTGGCGCCACCGATCCGCGCTCGCTGATGCTGCGCTTCCACACCCAGACCGGCGGCGTCACGCTGACCGCCCAGCAGCCGCTCAACAACATCGTTCGCGTCGCGCTGCAGGGCTTTGCCGCGGTCTGCGGTGGCACGCAGTCACTGCACACGAACGGCTACGACGAGGCGCTGGCGCTGCCGAGCGAGCGCGCGGCGAAGATCGCGCTGCGCACGCAGCAGATGCTGGCCTACGAGTCGGGCGCCACCGACACGGCCGACCCATTCGCGGGCTCCTACTACGTCGAGTCGCTGACGGACGAGATCGAGCGACGTGCGAAGTCCCTGATCGGGCGAATCGACGGACTCGGTGGGGCGGTGGCGGCGATCGGCTTCATCACCGGGGAGATCGACGAGTCGGCCTGGAGCTACGAGGAGCGCTACCGGACCGAGCAGGACGTCGTCGTCGGGGTCAATCGTTACGTCGAGCAGGAGACGCGCGGCGAGGACATTCTGCGCGTCGATCCGCAGACCGAGCAGGCGCAGGTCGCGCGGCTCGCGCAAGTCAAGGCGGCGCGGGATCAGCAGGCCGTGGCCGAGCGCTTGGCGGACTTGCGCGCAGCCTGCTCCGGCACCGCGAACACGCTGCCGGCGATCCGCGAAGCGCTGCGCGCACGCTGCTCGATCGGCGAGGTCTGCGGCGAGATGGCCGAGGTCTTCGGCCACTACCGCCCAGCGGCGTGAGCAGCTGGCACGAGCCGGGCGCCGCACGCCGCGAGAGCTGGGCAGCCGCGACCGCCCATTCTCGTGCTTCTGGCGCACGCAACTAAGATCTCCAGCGCGATGGAAGGCCACGCACCGGACACCTACGCCGAGAAGCTCGCACAACTCGGCGAGCTTCGTCGGGAGGCCGCGCACGCGGAGGGGCCGGCCGTCGAGAAGCAGCACGCCAAGGGCAAGTACACGGCGCGGGAGCGGATCGAGAAGCTGCTCGACCCGGGCTCCTTCCAGGAGCTCGATGGCTTTGTACGCCACCGGACAGTTGACTTCAACATGCTCGAGACGAGGCCCCTGGCCGATGCTGTGATCACCGGGCACGGCACGATCGACGACCGCCGCGTCTGCGTCTTCAGCCAGGACTTCACCGTTTTCGGCGGCTCTCTCGGCGAGGTGATGGGCGAGAAGATCTGCAAGATCATGGATCTCGCGGCGCGCATCGGCTGCCCCGTGATCGGCATCAACGACTCCGGCGGCGCGCGGATCCAGGAAGGGGTCGTGTCGCTCGGCGCCTACGGCGAGGTCTTCTTCCGCAATGTCGCCTGCTCGGGCGTAATACCGCAGATCTCGCTCGTGATGGGTCCGTGCGCGGGCGGCGCTGTCTACTCCCCCGCCATCACCGACTTCATCCTCATGGTCAAGGAGACCTCGCACATGTTCATCACGGGCCCCGACGTGATCAAGACGGTCACCGGCGAGGAGGTCGGCTTCGAGGAACTCGGCGGGGCGATGACCCATAACACGAAGTCCGGCGTCGCGCATTTCGCGACCGAGGACGAGGATCACTGCCTCGAGGACGCGCGCTACCTGCTGTCGTTCCTGCCGCAGAACAACCTCGAGTCGCCGCCACACCTCGAGACGACCGACGATCCGCTGCGGATGGACCTCGAGCTCGATAGCGTCGTTCCCGACAGCCCGAACAAGCCCTACGACATGCGCGCCGTGATCCGCCTGATCGTCGACGACGGCGAATTCCTCGAGGTGCACGAGCACTATGCGCGCAACATCGTGTGCGGCTTCTCCCGCCTCGACGGGATCGCTGTCGGCATCGTCGGCAACCAGCCCGCGGCGCTCGCCGGCGTACTCGACATCGACGCGTCGGCGAAAGCCGCGCGATTCGTCCGCACGTGCGACGCCTTCAACATCCCGATCATCACATTCACCGACGTCCCCGGATTCCTGCCCGGAACCGCGCAGGAATGGGGCGGGATCATCCGCCACGGCGCGACGCTCCTGTACGCGTTCGCCGAGGCGACCGTGCCGAAGATCACGGTGATCACGCGCAAGGCGTACGGGGGCGCGTATGACGTGATGGCCTCGAAGCACCTGGGGGCGGATTTCAACTTCGCCTGGCCGACTGCGGAGGTGGCCGTGATGGGACCCGAAGGGGCCGCCAACATCATCTACAGGCGCGAGCTCGCCGGGCATGACGCGCCGGCCGAGCGTCGCCAAGCCTTGATGGACGACTACAGGGCCCGCTTCGCCAACCCGTACGTGGCCGCCGAGCGCGGCTACATCGACGATGTGATCATCCCGCACGAGACACGACCGAAGCTGATCACCGCGCTGCACGCGCTCGCGACGAAGCGCGAGCCCGGACCGAAGCGCAAGCACGGGAACATCCCGCTGTAGAGATGCTCGCGCCATCGGCGAGAATGCAGGCGTGACCGTGGTTGAGAAGATCGTGGTTGTTGGTGCGGGGCGCTCTGCAGGCGCCTCGCAGGCCGAGACGGCTGCGATTGTTGCGGCCGTGTCGCGGTTTCTTCGGGATACGGCTCCGCCTGCATCGCCTGGGACGGGCCGCGTCGAGAGTAGGTGGCTTCAGGTGGCTCGGTTGGAAGCGGTTCGGGGCGAGTTGCGGGGCCCGACCGGCTGGCGCGAGGCGGTCGCGGACTAATTAGGCGAAAGCGGAGCGCCTTTCAGTAGTATTCCGGGAATGGCACGCGGTTCCCTTGCCGACCCCGAGGTGTACGAAAACGTTCCCGGGCACGTGATCCCGATTATCGAGCGCGAGTTCGATGACTTCGACACGGAGGCGGGCGCTTTCCTTGCAGGCGATATCCCCGAGGGCGAGTTCATCGGTTTCCGCCTGAAGCAGGGCGTGTACGGCCAGCGGCAGGCCGAGCGGCAGATGATCCGCGTCAAGCTGCCTTTCGGCGGGATCAACCCCGAGCAGCTAGATGCGTTCGCCGACGCCGTCGAACGCTATGTACCACTGCGCAAGGGCCACCTGACAACGCGGCAGAACGTGCAGCTGCACCACGTGTCGCTACGTGACGCGGCGAAGCTGATCCGCGAGATCTCGGCGACCGGCCTGTCCTCGCGCGAAGGCTGCGGCAACACGGTGCGCAACGTGACCGGCGACCCCTGGGCCGGGGTCTGCGAGAACGAGCTGTTCGACCCGACGCCCTATGTCGGTGCCTACGTGCGCTACTTCGTCCGCAACGAGGTCTGCCAGCTGATGCCGCGCAAGTACAAAACCGCGTTCTCGGCGACCGATGAAGACCGCGCGATCACCGGAATCCACGACGGCGGCTTCATCCCGCGCATCAAGGATGGCCGGCGCGGCTTCGAGATCAGGATCGGCGGCGGCACGTCGATCATGCCGCGCGTCGCGCCGACTCTCTACGAATTCGTCGGCGCCGACGACGGCGAGTATCTGAAGGTGACCGAGGCGGCGCTGCGGATCTTCAACCGCCAGGACGATCTGCGCGCCAATCGCGCGCGGGCGCGGATCAAGGTGCTCGTCGACCGGGTTGGCAGAGACGCGTTCCGCGAGATGGTCGAGGAGGAGCTGCGCGGCGATTGGGTCGCCGAGCGTGACTTCTCGCCACAACTCTTCATCTTCGATGAGGTGGCCGCAGCGCCGCCGGCCCCGCAGGCGGTCGCGTGGCCAAACGGCGATGCCACGGAATTCGAGCGGTTCGTCGACGCAAACGTGCAGAAGCAGCGGCAGACCGGGTACTCGACGGTGGAAGTCAAGATCCCGCGCGGGGACCTCTCGCCGGACCAGTTCCGCGGGCTCGCACAGATCATGCGCGACTTCAGCGGTGGCTTTGCACGGACCACCATCCAACAGAACCTGGTGCTCCGTTGGGTGCGCGACGAGTCGCTCTATGGGGTCTGGCTGGCGCTCGGCGAACTCGAGCTGGACGGGCTCGGCCCGCGGACGATCGCCGATATCGTGAGCTGCCCCGGCACGGACAGTTGCAAGCTGGGTATCACGAGCTCGATGGGACTCAATCGGGCGGTCAGCGAACGGATCGCGGAAATGGCGATCGACGACCCGCTCACCGCTCGGATCCACGTCAAAATGAGCGGCTGCCCGAACGGCTGCGGCCAGCACCACGTCGCAAGCATCGGTTTCTACGGCGCGGCGATCAAGGTTGGCGAGCGCAGCGTTCCGGCCTATATCCCCCACCTCGCAGGGCACTACGAGGGTGGCAGCGTCGTCATGGGGCACCGGCTGAAGGCGCGGTTGCCGGCCAAGCGCGTACCGGAAGCGGTCGAGCGCTGGGTGCGTCACTACGAAAGTACGCGCGGCGACGGCGAGGAGTTCAACGCGTTCGTCGATCGTGTCGGCACGGCCCAATTCGAGGAGCTCGTCAAGGATCTCGCGCTGCCGCCGCAGTTCAGTCTCGAGTCGATGAACAACTTCATCGACTGGAGCCGCTCCGAGCCGTTCGAGGTCGTTCGCGGGGAGGGCGAATGCGCGGTCTAGCCACAGCGCCGGCGCCGGCGGACCTCGAGAGCCACGACGCCCACGGCGTGCTGAGCCACATGCTCGAGCGCTACCATCCCCGACTCGCGCTCGCTTGCTCCTTCCAGAAGGAGGAGGCGGTGCTGATCGACATGCTGCTCAAGCTCGAGCCAGCCGCGCGCGTCTTTACGATCGACACCGGAGCACTGTTCCCCGAGACCTATCAGGCGTGGCGTGACCTGGAGAACCACTATGGCATCCGCGTTGAGGTGTTCGACGCGCAAGACCCGGCCGGCGTCCCATGGACCGCGAGCCATTGCTGCTCGGTGCGCAAGGTCGCGGCGCTCGACAGCGCGCTCGACGAGCTCGACGCCTGGATCACGGGACTGCGACGCGAGCAGGCAGCGACTCGGGCGGATGCGCGCAAGCTCGAGTTCGACGCGCGCCGTGGAGTCTGGAAAGCGAACCCGCTCGCGGACTGGACCGATCACGCGGTCTGGGACTACATCGCTCGCCACAACGTCCCGTACAACTCCTTGCATGACCGCGGCTATGCCTCGATCGGCTGCAGTCCGTGCACGCTGCCGGGTAGCGGCCGCGAGGGTCGCTGGGCCGACAGCGACAAGGTCGAGTGCGGCCTCCACCTGGACGCCTGAGTAGATGTTTCGCGAGCAACTTCGGCCGCGCCCCGGCGGCGGCCGCGGGTCGATGACCTCCGCAACGAGGCTGACGCATTTGGAGGCGTTGGAGTCGGAGGCGGTGCATGTGATGCGTGAGGTTGTGGCGACGTTTGAGCGGCCGGTGTTGTTGTT
>PKXY01000042.1 GCA_003132505.1 Solirubrobacterales bacterium | reverse complement strand
CGGCGGGCTCGACGAGGGGGCCCGCCGCGGCTGGCTGCGCGAGCTCCTTCCGGCGCTGCGCGGCGCGGTCAGCGCCGAGAACGCGAAGGTCCTGATCAGCGACCTCTCGCCGAGCGTCACCGAGTTCGTCGACTCCGCCGACGCCACGCGACTCGTCGAGGTCGGCGCCGCCTGCCCCGACCACCTCGTCCACACCAAGCGCGTGCCGCTGTGGATCCCGTTCGATCCCGCAAGCGAGTCGCTCGAGACGCTGGCCGCGCGGATCATCGAGCTCGCCGACACCTACCGCGAGGAGTACCGCGCCTACGTCGATCGCCACGGCGACGAGACGACGGTGCCGGGAGATCCCGACGCGCGCGTCGTGCTGATCCAGAACGTCGGCCTCGTCGCAGTCGGGCGCAGCCTCGCCGCGGCGCGCGTCTCGCGCGACCTCTACCACCGCGCGATCGAGGTGATGGCCGGGTCGAGCGCAATGAGCAACTTCGTCTCCCTGACCGAGGCCGAGAGCTTCGCGATCGAGTACTGGCCGCTCGAGCTCTACAAGCTCTCGCTGGCGCCGCCACCGGGCGAGCTGCAGGGCCAGATCGCGCTGGTGACCGGCGCCGCCGGCGGCATCGGGCGCGCGATCGTGGAGCGGCTCGCTGGCACCGGCGCGGTGATCGTCGCTTTCGACATCGACGGCGAGGGCGCCGGCGCAGCCGTCGCCGGGCTCGGCGACCGCGGCGTCGCGTTCGCCGGCGATGTGACCTCCGAGGCGGCTGTCGCGGGCGCGTTCACCGCCGCGATCGATGCCTTCGGCGGTGTCGACATCGTCGTCTCGAACGCCGGGATCGCCTCGAGCGCGCCGATCGAGGAGACGACGCTCGAGGAGTGGGAGCGCAACCAGGCGATCCTTGCGACCGGCTACTTCCTCGTCGCGCGCAGCGCATTCCGGATGCTGCGTCCGCAGGGGCTCGGCGGCTCGGTGATCTTCGTCGCGTCCAAGAACGGCCTCGTCGCAGGGCGCAACGCCGCAGCCTACTCGTCGGCGAAGGCGGCGGAGCTCCACCTCGCGCGCTGCCTTGCCGAGGAGGGTGGCGCGGTCGGGATCCGCGTCAACAGCGTCAACCCCGACGCGGTGCTCGCGCACTCGCGGATCTGGGACTCCGGCTGGCGTGCCGAGCGTGCCGCCAACTACGGAATCGATCCTGACGAGCTCGAAGAGCACTACCGCCTGCGCACGACGCTCGGCGTGAATATCCTACCGGAGGACATCGCCCAATCGGTCCTCCACTTCGCCTCGTCTGCGCGCTCCGCCAAGAGCACTGGGAACCTGCTGAACGTCGACGGCGGCGTGGCGGCGGCGTACCCGCGCTGAGCGCGCACCAGTGCGCATCGCACTCTTTGCGACCTGCCTAGGCGACACGCTGTTCCCGGGCGCAGCGATCGCGACAGTGCGCGTATTGGAGCGGCTTGGCCATAGCGTTGCGTTTCCCCAGGAGCAGACGTGTTGCGGGCAGATGCACTCAAACTCTGGCTACGAGGCCCAAGCCAGAGGTCTGGCCCGCCGCTTCGTCGCGACGTTCGGGAGCGATGAGTTCGACGCGGTCGTTGCGCCGTCGGGCTCATGCGCGGCGATGGTTAGAGACCAGTATCCACGCCTTGCCGCGAGCTCGGGCGACGATCAGCTGACTAACGCGGTCGCAGGGCTCACGCCCCGCGTCTTCGAGCTGTCGCAGCTGCTCGTCAACGAGCTTGGGATCGAAGATGTCGGCGCCTACTACCCCCATCGCGTCACCTACCACCCGACCTGTCACTCGCTGCGCTTGCTGCACGTCGGCGATGCGCCGCTGCGGCTATTGCGGGCCGTCCGTGGGATCGACCTGATCGAGCTCGGAGAGGCCGAGTCGTGTTGCGGCTTCGGTGGCACGTTCGCGGTCAAGAACGCCGACACGTCGGCGGCGATGTTGACCGACAAACTGCGCGCGATCCTCGACACGGGCGCCGAGGTCTGCACCGCCCTCGACTCCTCCTGCTTGATGCAGATCGGCGGCGGTCTCTCGCGCCAGCGTGCCGGGGTTCGCACCGTACATCTCGCCGAGATCCTGGCCTCGCAGGAAGATCAGTGAGCAACGACTTCGAAGCCGCGGCGCGTCCGGCGCTGGCCGACTCGCAGCTGCGCGCAAACATGCGACATGCAACGCACACGATTCGCGACAAGCGCGCACGCGTGGTGGCCGAGCTCGACGATTGGGAGCAGCTGCGCGAGGCAGGCCGGCGGATCAAGGATCGCACGATGCGCCATCTCCACGTGCACCTCGCGACCCTCGAAGAGTCGGTGGTGCGGGCCGGTGGCCAGGTTCACTGGGCGCGCGACGCCGGCGAGGCAAACAGGATCGTCGGCGAGCTGATCGCGTCGACCGGTGCCAACGAAGTGGTCAAGGTCAAGTCGATGGCGACGGATGAAATCGGGCTGAATGCGGCGCTCGAAGGGCGCGGGATCACCGCGATCGAGACGGACCTGGCCGAGCTGATCGTCCAGCTGTCACACGACCGTTCATCGCACATCCTGGTTCCGGCGATCCACCGCAATCGAGGCGAGATACGCGAACTCTTTCGGCGCGAGCTGCCGGGCACGGCCGGGCTCACCGACGAGCCTGCGCAACTTGCCGAGGCCGCGCGACGCCACCTACGCCGAAAGTTCCTCTCGGCGCGCGTAGCGATCAGCGGCGCCAACTTCGCGGTAGCCGAGACCGGGACGATCTGCGTGGTTGAGTCGGAGGGCAACGGACGGATGTGCACGACGCTGCCGCACACACTGATCACTGTCATGGGAATCGAGAAGGTCCTGCCGCGTTTCGCCGACCTTGGCGTGATGCTGCAGCTGCTGCCGCGCTCCTCGACAGCAGAGCGGATGAACCCGTACTCCTCACTGTGGACGGGCGTCACGCCGGGCGACGGGCCACGCGCGTTCCACCTCGTGCTGCTCGATGCCGGGCGCAGCGCGACGCTTGCAGACCAGATCGGCCGCGAGGCGCTCAATTGCATCCGCTGCTCTGCCTGCCTCAACGTCTGCCCGGTCTACGAGCGCACCGGTGGCCATGCCTACGAGTCGACCTATCCCGGCCCGATCGGCGCGATCCTGACGCCGCAGCTGAGCGAGTTTCGCAGCGGCACCTCGCTCCCCTGGGCCTCGTCGCTGTGCGGCGCCTGTTACGAGGTCTGCCCGGTCAAGATCGACATCCCGACGATCCTCGTGCACTTGCGTGGACGAGTGACCCGCGAGGTGCCGAACTCCGGCGATCCCGGCGAGGCACAGGCGATGCGCATGCTTGCGCGTGTATTCGCGAGTCGAAGCCGCTACGAGCGCGCACAGCGGGTTGCGCGCGCGATCAGCCGCCCGTTCGTGCGCGACGGACGGATCGCCCGCCGCCTGCCGGGTCCGCTCGCGCGCTGGCAGACCGTCCGCGACCTGCCGGCGCCGGCGCCGGAGACGTTCCGCGAGTGGTGGCGAGAGCGCGAGCGGGCCGAAAGGCGGAAGGCTGAGCGGCCATGAGCGCGCGTGAGACGATTCTCGGACGGATTCGCGTCGCGCTCGTCGACGTGCCGGTCGCCGAGCCGGCCACCTGGGACGAGCTGCAGGACGACGACGACGCCGCCCGCTACAACCGCAGTGGCGACGACAATCCGCAGGCCGTCGCCGACCTGTTCGCCGAACGCTGCGGCGCATACAGCGCTCGCGTCACGCGCGTCGCACGCGACGGCGCCGCGCTCCGCCGGGCGATCGAAGCCGCGTGCCGGAGGCACGGCACCGCATCGCTCGTAATCCCCACCGACCTGCCAGAGAACTGGCGCCCGACGGGGATCGAGTGCCAGCCCGACCACCCACGGCTGTCACTGCGCCGGCTCGACGGTGCGGGCGGCGCGCTGACAGGGTGCGCGCTGGCGATCGCCGAGACCGGCACAATCGTCCTCGACGGCGGTGCCGGCCAAGGGCGCCGCGCGCTGACATTGCTGCCAGACTTGCACATTTGCGTTGTGCGGGAGCGCCAGATTGTCGCGAGCGTCCCGGAGGCGATCGAGCAGCTCGGCGACACGGTGCGCGAGTCAGGCGGTCCACTGACGCTGATCTCGGGACCCTCGGCGACCTCGGACATCGAGCTTCAGCGTGTCGAGGGAGTGCACGGACCGCGCCGGCTGGAGGTCGTGATCGTGACATGAGACGGCGGGGATGTTCGGGCTGCAGACACAGTTCCCGTGTAGGCTTGTGGCCCGGGAAGGCCGACATCTGCGGCTCCCGTTACGCGATAACAGACGATCGAAACACGCCGCTGAGCCGTAATGAGTGACGTCGCGCCAGGCAGACGAGACGTCGTTCCCGCCGAGCGACGACGTCAAATTCTCGAGGAGCTACGCCAGCGCGGCAGCGTGACCGTCGGGACCGTCGAGGAGCTGTTCAACGTGTCGCCGATGACGGCGCGGCGCGATCTGGCACTGCTCGCCGAGGCCGGCTACGCGCGCCGCACACACGGTGGCGCCGTGCTCCCAGATCTCGCTGCGCACGAGGACTCCTTCGACAGTCGCCTCGGTCACGGTGTCGAGGCCAAGCGCCGGATCGCGGCCGCGGTCGTCGCAACCCTCGGCCCGCGCGAGACGGTGTTCATCGACTCCTCCAGCTCGGCGTATTACATCGTGCGGGAGATGATCGAGACGGGTCTGAGCGCAACGATCCTCACAAACTCGGTGCCGGTCATGAACATCGTCGGCAAGGGCGGCGCCTCGGACCTCGACCTGATCGGACTCGGCGGCAACTTCCGCAAGCTGACGCGCTCGCTCGTCGGTGCCGACACGGTTCGCGCGATCCAGGGGTTTTACGTCGACCGCGTCGTCTTCTCGGTCAAAGGGATCGAAGCCGACGGCTCTCTGACCGACCCCGACCCGCTCGAGTCAGAGGTCAAGCGTGCGATGATCAGCCGCGCGCGCACTGTCGTCCTCGTGGCCGATGCGCAGAAGTTCGGCGAGCGCGGCCTCAATGTGGTCGCTCACGCCCGCAATGTCGACAACGCCTGGCTAGCTGACCCGCCGTTGGACGGCGTAGCGATCCTCGAATCCGCCGGCGTCGCGGTCACCGAGGTCTGATACATGGCCACTCGCCAGGCGTCATGAGGCGCTGACGCGCGGCGATATTTGCGGAGTTCGGGACCGGTTTCGGGACCGATTCTTGCGTGAGCAAGGATTGGTCTGTACGGGTCGACTGACCCCAGCGCACGCAACCGCCCCGAGAGTTCGCCGAAGGCCACGCGCCTGAGCGCGCCTTCTATCTACCCGGACCGCGAATTTCAGCCGAGCCCGGACGAGATGAACCGCATCGAAGATGTCGACTCGATCGCGCAGATCCTGCCGGTCGCGATCAGGCCGGCTAACCGTTACTGCCGCCGAGGCCGATACATACGGGTACTCCTAGCTAGTTCCCGGAGGTTGTGTTGTACGGCTCCCAGTATCGCCCCGCTTCGAGCGATCTCCCTGCAGAAGAGATCAAGCGTCTCTGCATGGACAACCTGCTCTCGAGCAGCGAGGAGATTCTGTTCTTCAAGGACCGCGAGAGTCGCCTCCTGCTTGTCAGCGACGGCTGGCGTCGCGCTGTCGGACATCACGGACCGCCGGAGGAGGCGATCGGAAAGACGGACTCCGATTTTTTCACCGAGCTGCACGCGGGCGAGGCGCTCGCCGATGAGCGGCGCATCATCGAGACCGGCGAGTCGATGGTCGCGAAGCTCGAACGCGAGACGTTCGCCGACGGTCGCCCGGACGGGTGGGCGAGCACAACCAAGTTGCCGCTGCGCGACGACCGCGGGAACATCGTTGGCACTTGGGGGATCGCTCGCAACATCACCGCGCAGATCGAAGCCGAACAGGCTCTCGCGGCCAGGGAGGCGCAATACCGCTCGCTGTTCGAACACAACCCGCAACCGATGTTCGCCTACGACCGCGACACACTGCAGATCATCGCCGTCAGCAACAGCGCCATCGCGGCGTACGGCTATACGGGCGAAGAGCTCCTAGCGATGACGATCAATGACCTGATGCCAGCCGAGGCCGCCGGCGATGTCGAGCTCCCGCAGTCTCTTGGCTCTTCGGGAGGGGCACAGCAGTGGCGACATCAATACAAGGACGGGACCGTCATCGATGTCGAGGTCAGCGGAGACGATGTCATCATCGATGAGCGCGCTTGCCGGCTAGCGCTCTGCCTGAACGTGACTGAGCGTAACCGGGTGGCTGCCGAGCTTGCGGCTGCGCTTGATGCGGCGGTTGAGGCATCGAACATGAAGTCGGCGTTCTTGGCCAACATCAGCCACGAGATCCGCAACCCGATGAATGGCGTGATCGGGATGACCGAGCTGCTACTCGACTGCGGGCTCGACGACGACGAGCGGTCGCTCGCCGAGCAAGTGGCCAAATCTGGCGAGCTGATGCTGCAGCTCGTCAACGACATCCTCGACATCTCGAAGATCGAGGCCGGGCACCTCGAGATCGAGCTGTCCGACTTTTGCTTGCGCGAGACCATCCGAGGCGCGTGCGCCGCCGCGGCGGCGCAGGCGCGAGTAAAAGGCCTTGAACTCGATGTCCAGGTCGATGACGCACTGCCCGAAGAGGTCCACGGGGACGGCCATCGCCTGCGCCAGGTCATCCTGAACCTGGTCTCGAACGCCGTGAAGTTCACGAGCGAAGGCACGGTCATTCTGCGCGCCAGCGCTGAGCCACGCGGCGACGACGACACGATCGTACGCATCGAGGTGGTCGACACCGGCATCGGGATCGAGCCGTCGAAGCTCGACCAGATATTCGAGCCGTTCACGCAGGCTGACGTCTCGACAACACGTAAGTACGGCGGCACCGGCCTGGGTCTCGCGATAGCACGCGAACTCACTGAGCTCATGGGCGGGACAATCGGCGTGCACAGCGTGCACAGCGTGCCGGGCGCCGGGAGCACCTTCTGGATCGAGCTGCCGCTCCCCGCCGCGGTCGCAGTCAACGGCCAACCGTCCGGTGTCGTCGGCGTCACCGGGACTGCTAGCCCGCAGTGGTTGACGCCGCCACGGCTGCTCGTCGCCGAGGACGGTCTCGTGAACCAGATCGTTGCCGTGCGCACGCTCAAGGCCTGCGGCTGCCAGACCGAAGTTGCGAGCGACGGAGTGCAGGCGCTCGAAATGCTCTCCACGCGTCACTACGACGCGGTCCTGATGGACTGCCAGATGCCGATGATGGACGGCTACCAGGCAACCGCCGAGTTGCGCCGCCGCGAGAATGGCGGGCACCACACGCCGGTGATCGCGATGACCGCCCACGCGATGGTAGGCGCCGTCGAGCAATGCCTTGGGGCCGGCATGGACGACTACATCAGCAAACCACTTCGGCGCGCCACGCTAATGGAGACGCTGCGACGCTGGATCCCGACACAGAGCGACATCGCGGTCACCGACCCAACGGAGGAACCTGTCGCGGATCGCTCGTAGGTTGGCTCTGAGAGCGGCAATGGCTGTGCACAGAGGTCGCCGGAGGCGACTGGATCGATGAAAGAGACGGAGTTCCGAACCAGCGAACGCTGCGTTGGAGGCCGCCCGAGGCGGGGTCTTCGCGGTTGTGGTTCGAGTTCAGACGGCGAAGTCGGGGACGGCGCCGCGGGCCTCGCCGCCCCGGCCCTTGGGCTCTTCCCAGTCCTCCTGGCGACCGAGCGCCGTCATGTCGATGAACTGGTACGTGGCAACGGTCGACTCGGTGCCGCGCGCATAGGCGGAGTAGGTGTGGAACACGTCATCGCCGTTGCGTAGGAAGCAGCTGAGCCCCGGCATCTCTGTTGCGTCCTTGAGCCAGTCGAGACCGGCCGCCACGAGCTCCTCGTTGGTGCGGTAGTTGTACTCGAGCGGCGCGATCGCCTCGTCGAAGCTAACGTGAAAGTCGTAGTTGAAGTCGCTCCCGTACGACGAATAAAACGGGAACGACCATCCCCGCTTCGCCCTGTATGCCTCGATCTTCGCGAGTGGCGCACGCGCGATCACTGCAAATGCCGTGCTCCGCGCTTCGAGGTGAGCGCGAACGCCTGGCGCGATCTCGTCAGCCGTTGACGAGCAGCTCGGACAGCCCTCTTCCCAATCGGACGCGAACATGAAGTGCTGGACGATCAGCTGCCGGTGCTCGCCGAACAGCTCGAGCAGCGTCGTCCGGCCGCCGGGGCCGTCGAAGACGTATGGCTTGTCGATCCTCACCATCGGTAGACGACGGCGATCCGTGTTAAGCGCATCGCGCAACCGCGTGAGCTCCTTCTCGCGTACCAGGAGCTCCTTGCGCGCGGCCAGCCACTGCTCCCGTGAAGTCACCTCGGGAAGGCTCATCATGACTCCTTGTCGTCGAAGCGGACCCGGCACTCGGACGCGAGCACCGCGCCGCGGTAGCAGGCGATCGCTTCGTGCGAGCCACCGGCCGGCTGCGTTGGCCGCGCGCGAGTGAGATGCAGGTAGGGCCGCGGGATCCGCCCGAAGCGGCGCGAGCGCATGATCACCGGCGGTATGTCGTAGACCGGCCGCTGCGGCGCGGATTGGTTGACTGCGAGCTGCGTGGGGGTGGCGGGAAATGTCATCGGCGAACTCCTTGATCGCGGTTGCAACCGGTTGCGTTCATGGGCAAAAAGGGGTTATGCGGACTTTCTGACGACGAGATCCGCTGGGATGGTGACGTTCGTGACGGCACCGGTCCGCAGATTCTGGACCAGGTTCTCGGCCAGCAGCCGACCCGCGAGTGGCCCGTTCTGGCGGATCGTCGTCAGCGGCGGGTCGCTGTGCGCAGCGAGCGACACATCGTCGTAGCCGACGACTGCGACGTCCTCGGGAACACGCCGGCCCTGGGCGTGAAGCTCCTCGATCGCGGCAATCGCCATAAGGTCACTGCTGACGAAGACGCCGTCTAGATCGCCTGCACGCTCGAGCAGCGCGCGCATCGCCGCGGCTCCCGAGGCCGGTGAGTAGTCGCCGTATTCGACGAGCGCGTCCTCGGCTTGCGTGCCGGCCTCCCGCAGCGCGGCCAAGTAACCGCGGTATCGCTCCTGGACCTCGCGTGCTCGGGCAGGACCGCCGATGAACGCAACGCGCCTTCGTCCGGATCGCAGCATGTGGGCAGCCGCGGTCCGACCGCCGGCGAAGCTGTCTCCATCAACGGAGCAATAGTCATGCGACGCCGGCATGCTGCCCCAGATGATGAAAGGCGCGTTTGCCTCGACAAGCGTGCTGATGTGCTGCTGGGTGCAGCTTGCCGCCATCACGATGAAGCCGTCGGCGCGACCGGAACCCAGGTAGCGTCCCACCCACTCGGTGTCCTTGGGCGTGATCTGGATCAAGAGCAGGTCATAGCCGTTTGCGTGCAGCCCAGTCGAGACACCGCTCATGATCTCGAGCGAGAACGCGTCGGCAACCGCCCAGTCCGGCTGATACGCGTACGTCACGAGCGCGACGATCTGGCTCTGCTTGAGACTCAGCCGTCGAGCCGCCTCGTTCATCTGGAAGCGATGCTCACGCGCGATCGCGCGGATCCGCCGCCTCGTCTCGCCGCCAATCAGCGGGCTGTCGTTCAGCGCGCGAGAGACGGTCGACTTCGAGACGCCTGCCAAGCGCGCCAGGTCGGCGATCGTCTTCATTTGAGTGTCGGGCGTTTGCAACCGGTTGCAATATACAGCGCCGCAACCCCATCGTCAACCTCGAGGGCCGCTCCGATCCACTCAACGAGAGCCCCGCGGCATAGTGATGTAATCCCGATCACGGTCGCGAGGACGTCCAAGAAATCCTCGGCTGAACACCCCGACCCGAGTGCTCGGATCTGGGCGGGAGCCGGAGCGACCGTTTCGGCGGGGTCCTACGCTGGGTGTTGCGCCGTCAGGGCTACGAACGTGAGGTGACGCGGACGTAGTAGCCGTCGGGGTCGGCGATTCGGAAGTCTCGGAGCCCCCAAGGTTGATCTGTCGGCGGTTCGACGTCCCCGCCGTGCCGCGCCGCCCAGCTCGCAGCCAACGCGTGGTAGCGGTCGACGTCGTCCACCTCGATCACAATCTCGATGCCAACACCTCGCGGACCCGCCAGCCGCTCGGGACTGAAGTAGTGGTCGGGCGTGAGGTTCGTCGCGCGAGAAACGCCAATCGTCACGGCGCCGGCGCTTAGCGGAACGTAACCATCCGGGTCGTAATTCTCGGGCGGCCTCAAGCCCAGGTTCGCTCGATAGAAGCGAATCGTGGCTTCAACGTCATCGACAAACAACTCAAAGCGCACACCGACCGGAGCGGAGGGCACGTCGCGCGACCTGGATACATGAATCTCTGGGTCACCCGGCACGGGCCATCATTATCAACGCTGTACGCAACGCGAACGCCGCTGACCACGTCCGTCGTACGCTTCCGCCAGGGGCTACCGGCGGTCGGCGAGAGCGGTAACGAGCGGCAGATTTCCGTGCGTTGCTCCAACGGGCGAAACGGGCCGCGGGTTGGATGATCCCCTTAGAGCGGTGGGACTTGTGCGACCACCTGAGGACCGTGATAGAGGTGATCCTGGTCGCTGCAGCCGGCGGCAAAGAAGAACTGCATGCTGTCGCTGCGGACCCCGTTGTAGCTGGCGAACATGGTTATGTGTCCGTTCGTGCCGACCGTGCACGCGGGATCCGTGCTCGCGGTGACCGTCAAGGAGGTCTTGATGAGGTTCCCCGGGTAGCCCCACATCACCGCGTAGTGGGAGTGATAGCTGATGAGCGGCCCGACCTTAATCGCGATCATGCTCGCAGGAGCTTGAACGTGTTGGCAGATCTTGCCGGAGATCCAGTTCGTATTCAGATTGTTGTCCCCCCAGCCCCACGCGAAACCGCTCCCCCCTCCGTGGAACGACTGCGAAGCGTGGAATCCCCACGGCGGGATGCCGCTGCCCGGCGGGATGCCACTGCCCGTGTAGTTCATATAGTGGGCGCAGTCCGGGAGCGGAGCTCCGTGCGCCGAAGCGGGGGTAGCCGAGCCCGCGGTCAAAGTAAGGCACGCGATGGCAATCAAGCCCATCGGCCGAAATAGTCGGACGCGCGACACGCGAGCCGGTGTACGGGGACTGGCTCCCCCCAAAGCGGTCATCGCTGTCCCTTCGGTCGAGGGTTGGCGCTGCCATCCGATCCGCTAGCGCACGCTCGACCGGTTCTTATGTATCGGTCGCAGTCGGGCTCGACGTTAGTTGGCGATCCGCCGCTGGACTGTCGGGCAGCAGCGGCAGACCGGGACAGCCGCTTCGCGTACCACGAAAGCAGCCACCATCAGACCGCTGCCCATTCACGCTTCCGCGCGGCCGCGATCACGCGGTCCGCTCTCGCTTCCGCCCAGACCAAGCGCCCGAATTCCGTGACTTGGGCGTGACAGCCGAAATCCGCCGGGGCGGGCAGTCGAGGTCTCGGGTCAGCTGTCAGCCTCAATAGTCGAGGCGATCCGGCGCCGCCAACGCGCGGGTCCCATTGCGCAAACTGCGATGCTTGGGCCTACGCGCTGCTATTCGGCGCCGCTGAGGGCGTTGACCAGGACGTCCAGAAGACGTTGGGTGCTGTCCCCGTCCTGCGATCCGTGATGGGGGTTGAACTCGGTGATCGTGAGCGCGCGTACGCGCGTGTCGGCGAGTAGTTCGCGCAGTGCCTCGCCGCATGCCGCCAGTGATGGAGCGATCCCGCGATCAGTGTTCTCGGCAAGCGGCGCGTCGAGAAAGTCGACGAGGTCGACGTCGAAATGGATGGCTAGGCCGTCACAGGCCGCAAGCGGCGAGAGCGCGGTTCGCGCGCTGCCAATGGGATCCGATGCCATGCTGAGAGCGTCGACCACCGGCAATGCACGGTCAACGATCACCTTGGCTTCGAAATCGGTGTGTGGGCCGAGCCCCAGGAAGCTGACCTGTCCGGCGCTCAGCATTGGGCGCTGGCCGGCAAGGGCGGCAAGCTCATCGAGGGTGCCGTCGACATCGAGCATGTGAGCCACCCCCATCCAGTCCAAAGCGCCGTCGATCCTGCTGTCGGGTACGTTGAGGTCAGCGTGCCGGTCGACGTAGACGACACCGAGTCGCTCAACACGATCCAGAAGGCCGGCCACCGTGCCGACACCAACCGTGCAGTCGCCCCCGAGGACCACGACGATGCCCTCGCCTGGAGCCGATCGGACGAGCCCAGCGACTTGGCCGGCGCGGTCGATGACCGCGCCGACGTTCGCTGCCCGAGGACTCTTAGGGTCCGGACGCCACCGAAAAGGGCTTACCCGGCCGCCGCGGTGCACCACCAAGCCTCCCGCTTCCAGCCGCTCGACTAGGCCAGCGTCAAGCAGCGCGCGAGGACCGTCTTCCTGACCAGGCGCGTAGGCGCCAGCGCTGGTCGGCGCTTCCACAAGCATGACCATGCGCATCGGCACATCATCTCCCAAAGCCCGATCGCTCAGCGAAGCAGGACTTTTCGGGACCGATTTCGTCGAAACCGAAGTCAGAGATTGCGATACACGGCGCCACGGTGGGCGACACGCAGCGCGAGCACAACGAGCTCGGCGTCCTTGATCGTGTAGACGACTCGGTAGTCACCGATCCGAATGCGCCACAGACCTGGATAACCGACCAGTGCCCTGGCGCTCGCCGGCCGCGGATCGGCTTCGAGCTTGCCTACGGCCCTCGCGATGCGCCGGGCAATTTGCCGGTCGAGCTTGGTCAGCTCTTTGAGGGCCCTTGGGTCGTATTGGACGATGTACTGCCGCGGAGCGCTCAACGCGCGAGTATCCGGGCCACCTCATCGGCCGAGACCGCGTTCACGCGGCCTGACTCGATATCCGTGAGCCGCTCTGCCGCGATCAGACCGTCCTCCGCATCGAGCATCGCCTCATACCGCTCAACAAGATCAGCCGGCACGATCGCAGCAGCTCGATGATGTCCGCGGCCCCGCGTGACATATGTGATCTCGCCACCAAACGCCGCGCGGTTAACCGCATCGGAGAAATGGTTTCGCGCCTGACTGACCGACAGCTCTTGGTTTTCTGAACTCATCGCGCCATTATAGCGAAGCACGCTAACTTGGCGCCACTGGTAGGCCGTGGCGCTCGCGGCAACTGCCCCCGACAGCTCTCGCGCGTACCCAGCCTCGTGGTAGCTTGACGGCCGTGCCGCGTGCCAGCCGTTCCCGGTACCGAGCGCGATGGGTGCCGGTGGTGGCGCTCGCCTTCATCGTCATTGCGGTGCTGGTCATCGCGGTGAGCGGCAGCTCGTCGCCGACCACCGGTCATGACGTCTCCTATCCGCAGTGCTCGGGTTCCTACCCGTCGAATCCCCTGTTCGGGATCGTCGGTGTCAATGGCGGGCTGGCGAACAAAGCAAACCCGTGTATCAGCGGCGAGCTGCACTGGGCCCGCGACGCGCCGGGGCAGAAGCGGCCGAAGCAGCCGCCCCTGTCGCTGTACATCGACACCGGTAACCCTGGCGGTCATCACGTTGCGGACTGGCCTAGCGTCGGCACCGCGCCGGGCTACGGTGCTTGTAACGGCCTGCTGACCAACGCCTGCTCGTACATCTACGGCGAGCAGCGCGCCGCCCACTCCTACCGCCTCGTCACCGCGCGCGACCCGGTCGCTGCCAAGACCGCGCCATGGTGGCTGGACGTCGAGCTGATGGCGAGCTGGGCCGGGACCTACCAGCTCAACATCGCCGCGCTGCAGGGCTTCATCGCCGGCCTGCACAACGCCGGCGCGACCGGACCGATCGGGATCTATTCCACCAGCGCCCAGTGGAAGGAGATCACGGGGCTAACGGCGCAGACAACACCGACGGCCTTCAACGGCCAGCTGCCCGACTGGGTGGCCGGAACCGACGCAACACTCACGCAGGCGCGGCAGAACTGCACGAGCGGTGGCTTCACCGGCGTGTCGCCGAACCTCACGCAATACCGGATCGGCCCGCTCGACGCCGACCTGCGCTGTACTGGCACACGCTGACCACATCCCTAACGCGCCCGACGTCAGAGATCACGATCGCGTTGCCACGAACGGCTACTAGACCGAGATGGCGAACTCATCGCCACGCTCCGCGACGGGAGACAACTCCGTCTCGGTCGCGAGGACGTCCAAGAAATCCTCTCCTGAACACCCCGACCCGCTGGGGAGCGCGTGGAAGTTTGGGCTCGCTGTTGGTCGCTCAGTCTGTCGGTGGGTTTGTGAGGTAGCCCGGGACGTCGAAGCGGGTGGGGATTCGGATTCCTAAGTCGGAGAGCGCTTCTTCGAGGCGTTCGAGCTCGGTGGTGCCGATGCGTTCGGCCCATTGCGCGCGGAGCTCGTCGAAGACCTGTTCGCCAGTGCGAAGGAGGGCATGGCCCTCGTCGGTGACCGTGAAGCGGCGGCGGCGGCTGTCGCGCGGATCGACCTCGCCGGAGACGTAGCCTCGCTGCTCGAGAAACCCGATCGTCTTGGCTGCCGCCTGTTTCGAGACGCCGAGTTGACGGGCGAGCTCTGAGGCGGTGTCCGCTCCGGCGTCGATCGTGCGGATGGCGAAGTCGTGGACCGGGCGGATGTTTTCGTGCCCTCGTTTAGCCAGCTCTGCGCTAGCGGCGTCCGCGAGAGCCCGGAAGCCACCGAGCAGCAGCAAGGCGAGATCAGCGCCGGAGCGGGCCATCACGGGAGCATAGACAATCGAGTTGACGCAACGACAACTAGGTTGCTAGTCTATAGACAACCTAGTTGTCAAAACCGTTTGGAGGAGCATCATGCCGCAGACCCGCGCCGGCGCCACGATCCCCGAAGTCACCCACCACCGCACCACGCTCAACGGGCGGGGCGTGCACTACGTCACCGCCGGCACCGATGGCCACCCGATCCTGCTCGTTCACGGGTTTCCGGAGAGCTGGTGGGCGTTTCACAAGCTCATCCCGCTGATCGCCCCAGAGCACCGCGTCATCGCCGTCGACCTCCCCGGCTTCGGCGACTCCGGTCACGAGCCGGGCGACTACACGAGCTCCTTCGCAGCGGAAAGCCTGCGGCAACTAGTCGAGTATCTCGAACTCGGAGCGGTGCATCTCACCGGCCAGGACATCGGCGGAGTCAGCACCTTCCGGCTCGCCGCTGGCCACCCCGAACTCGTCCGGAGTTACGCCGCGATTGAGACCGGCCTGCCCGGTTTCGGACTGGAGATGCTGGCCGACGTCACCCATGGGGGCGCATGGCACATCGGCGTTCTCGCTGCTCCCGGCATCCCTGAGATGCTGCTCACCGGGCGCGAGCGCGACTTCCTGGCCGGATACGCCTACCCCGCGATGAGCGCCACCGAAGGGGCGATCTCCGAGCAGGACATCGACGAGTTCACCCGGGTTTACTCCCGCCCCAACGGCTTCGGCGGTGCCACGGGCCTCTACCGCTCCATGCTCAAAGAGGGCGAGGAGATCAAGCAGATCGTCGCCCAACAGCAGCTCACGATGCCCGTCCTCGCCGTCGGCGCAGGCACTGGACAGTTCACCTACGACACGATGGCCCAGGTCGCGCAGAACGTCACCGAGGCCAAGCTCGACGGCATCGGCCACCTCGCCGCGATCGAAGACCCCGAGACGCTCGCGCAGACACTGCTCGGCTTCTACCGAACGCTCGACGCCTACGCCTAGCGACACCAACCGCACCCCTCAACCGAGCGGCCCAGCTCGGCGTGCCTGGCCATTGTGGCTAAGCTCGCCCCGATGAGTCGCGTTGTCGTGATCGGTGCCACCGGCCACGTCGGTAGCTACCTGGTCCCGCGCCTGGTCCGGGCGGGGCACGAGGTTGTGGCGCTCAGTCGGGGCGAGCGCGACCCCTACGTCGCGGCCGCGGAGTGGCGGGCGGTCGATCGGGTGACGGTCGATCGGGAGCTCGAGGACGGGGCCAGCGTGTTCGGCGAGCGGATCGCAGCGCTGGCAGCGGATGCTGTCATCGACATGCTCTGCTTCACGCCCGAATCCGCGCAGCAGCTAGTTGAGGCGCTGCGGCCAACCCGTCCGTTGCTGTTGCACTGCGGCACCATCTGGGTTCACGGCGCGGCCGCGCGCGTGCCGGTCACCGAGGATGAGCCGCGGACCGGCTTTGGCGAGTACGGAGCCGGCAAGATTGCGATCGAGACGCTGCTGCATCGCGAGACGCGCGCCGGCGGAGTACCAAGCGTGGTGCTGCATCCGGGTCACATCACCGGCCCGTGGCCGTCGATCACGCCAGCGGGCAACCTGGATCTCGACGTGTGGCGACGCTTGGCTGTGGGCGAACCGCTGCCACTTCCGGACCTCGGGCTCGGCGTGCTGCACCACGTGCACGCGGATGACGTCGCGCAGGCCTTTGAACTGGCGCTCAATCGACCTGCCGCGATCGGATCGAGCTTCCACGCGGTCTCCGAGCAGGCCATGACACTCCGCGGTTTGGCCGCCGGCGTGGCCGGCTGGTTTGGCCGCGAGCCGGTGATCGAGCTCGTCGACTGGGCGGAGTTCGAGCAACGCGTCGGTGTCGAGCACGCCGGAATCAGCCGCGAGCACATCAGCCGCAGCATCGCAGCCAGCATCGACCGTGCCCGCAACGTCCTCGGGTACCGACCGCGGTACACCTCACTCGACGCCCTGCACGGCTCAGTCCGCTGGCTTGCGGCGAACGGTCTCGTCGACCTGGACCTCGACTAGTTCTGATCGAGCAGAACGCTCGCGCCGCCGCCACTTACGATCGGTACTGCACCACCATCCCGGCGTCGCGGCGCGCGCAGGGTCCGGTCGCGCCGGCCGCCTACAGGCGCGCACCATGGTGGCGCCCTCGCTGAGCACGGTCTGACAACGGGAGGTGGGGAGCGGCGACGCCGTCCCAGGCCTCGAAGTCTCCCTGGCCGATGTCTACCTCGACGCCGGGTAGGCCGGTTTGCGTGGCCACGCCCGCTAGTGCAGCGCGGCTGTCGGGTCCACAGACGCCGTCCTGAAACGCGAACCTGAGCGCCCCATTATTTCCCGCCGAGCGGGCCGCCCACTGCTGCAATAGTAGCCACCATGCGCTACGTCATCTACGGCGCGGGAGCGATCGGCGGCACGATGGCAGCCCGCCTCCACACGACCGGCCAGGACGTGCTGCTGATCGCGCGCGGCGCCAACCTCGCGGCACTGCAACGCGACGGCCTGCACTTCCAGACCCCCGACGGCGACGAGTGCCTCGAGATCCCGGCGCTCGCCACGCCGCGCGAGGCCAAGATCAGCGCCGACGACGTCGTGCTGCTGGCGATGAAGACGCAGGACACCGCCCCGGCGCTGCTCGAGCTGCGCGACCATGCCGACCCGGCCACGGCCGTGGTCTGCGCTCAGAATGGCGTCGAGAACGAGCGCCTCGCGCTGCGCTACTTCGCCGGCGTCTACGGCATGTGCGTCTATCTCCCGGCGCAGCACCTCGAGCCCGGCGTCGTGCAGGCGTTCGCGGCGCCGACGCCCGGCGTGCTCGATCTCGGCTGCGCCCCCGACGGCGTCGACGAGCGTGCGCAGCGCATCGCCGCCGACGTCGCGGCGGCCGGCTTTGCCTGCGAGGCCCGCCCGGACATCATGCGCTGGAAGTACGCCAAGCTCATCTCAAATGTCGGCAACGCCGTGCAGGCCCTGTTCGGTCCCGGCGCCCGCGGTAGCGACCTCGACCAGCGCGCCCGCGCCGAGGCGCACGCCTGCTGCGCCGCGGCCGCGATCGACTTCACGCCCGCCGCCGAGACAACCGCGCGCCACAACCTGATGTCCCCGCTGCGCCCGGTCGCCGGCAAGCCGCACACCGGAGGCTCCTCCTGGCAGAGCCTCGCCCGCCAGGCCGGCAGCATCGAGTCCGACTTCCTCAACGGTGAGATCGTCCTGCTCGGGCGCCTGCACGACGTGCCCACTCCGGTCAACGAGGCACTGCGCCAGACGGCAGCGTGGATGACCCGGGACGGCTCGGCTCCCGGCTCCGCCGGCCCGGCGCAGTTCGACGCGCTCGTCGTCCAGCTGGGCGGCTGAGCAGCGGCGGCGATCGTCACGGATGTGACGGTACGGCGCGTCGCAGACGGATGCACGATCTCTTGTGCGCGAGCCGCCGGCGCCGATCGCGCCCTTCTAGGCGCGCTGGATTACAAAACGACCAAGCGCCCAGGTCTTCGTCGATCCGTCCGCCGCGAGGGTTGCGACGCAGCCTCGTCCTCTCTTGGTCCGCTACGCGGCCGTGAGCACTGCGTACTCCCGCTGGACATCGCCGTCCGCGACGCGCTCGAAGCAGATGATTAGCTCCTCGTCGAGTACAGCGGCGATGCGTTGGAGCGTGTCGAGTTGCGGTGTGTGGCTGCCTCTCTCCAGTCGGGAGATCGCAGTGTGCGAGGTACCCGCGGCCTCGGCGATCGGCTGTTGGGTCAGGCCAAGCTCGAAACGGCGCTCGCGCAGGTGCGCGGCGACGGCATTTGTCTTCCGCAACCCGCCAGCGTCAGCACCACTCAAGCGCAAAAGCCCCCTGGCGAGAGGGGGCTCCTGCATAGCGGGGGCGGGATTCGAACCCGCGACCTTCGGGTTATGAGCCCGACGAGCTACCAGACTGCTCCACCCCGCGGCGCACCTACACGTTAGCAAGGACGGTCTGGCGTGAGCCAACGATCGGTCGGCGCAATTCGGCCTGCATGGTGGCCGACCGTTTAGCGAGAATCGTCACATGGCGCTTGTCTATGTGACGCGCGAGATCATCGGAGATGCGATGGGGCGCCTCCGGGCGGCGCATGACGTGGTTGTCTGGGTAAAGCCCGAGCCACCAAGGCCGGAGGAGTTGCGGGCGGTGGTTGCTGACGCCGAGGGGCTGCTTTGCATGCTGACCGACCGCGTCGATCAGGATCTGCTCGCTGCGGCGCCGCGGCTGCGGGCGGTCGCAAACTACGCGGTTGGGCACGACAACATCGACCTCCAGGCGAGCGCCGCGCGGGGCATCGCGGTGGGCGTGACGCCGGACGTGCTCACCGACGCAACAGCCGATCTGGCGTTTGCCTTGCTGCTCGCGGCGGCCCGACACCTGCCAGAGGCGGCCGCGGCGGTCGCAGCGGGCCAGTGGTCCACATGGGAGCCGACGCGCTGGCTCGGTAGCGACGTTCACGGCGCGACGCTCGGGATTGTGGGCTTCGGACGCATCGGGCGCGCCGTCGCGCGGCGCGCCGAGGGCTTCGAGATGACCGTGCTCGCGACGCCCGAGACGCCACTGGAAGAGCTCCTCGCCCGCAGCGACTTCGTGACCCTGCACTGCCCGCTGACGCCGGCTACTCGCCATTTGATCGACGCTCGGGCGCTCTCGTTGATGAAACCGACTGCGGTCCTCGTGAACACGGCGCGAGGGGCGATCGTTGATCAGCTCGCGCTCGCGGCGGCTCTGCGCGCCGCGGCGATCGGCGGGGCGGCGCTCGATGTAACCGATCCAGAGCCGATGCCGCCCGTTGATCCGCTCCACGGTGCACCGAACCTGATCGTCGTTCCGCACATCGGCTCGGCGACCTACAACGCCCGCGCGCGGATGACGGAGCTCGCCGTCGACAATCTTCTGGCCGCGCTGGACGGCCGGCCGATGCCAAACCCGGTTGGCTGATGCGCGTTGCGGTCGTCGATATCGGCACGAACTCGACCCGCCTGCTGGTGGCCGACGTGGATCGCGCGGGGCGCCTACGCGAGCTGGACCGGCGTACTGAGGTGACGCGTCTCGGCGAGGGCGTCGACGCGAGCGGCTCGCTCAGCAGCTCGGCCGTGGCACGAGTGAGCAAAGCGCTCGACGGCTACGCGCAGGCGATCGACGAACTCGCCGCCGACGCGCGGATCGCGGTCCTTACCAGCGCGGTGCGCGACAGCTCGAACGGCGAGCAGTTCGTCGCGTCGTTGCGCGAGCGCTATGGGCTCGAGGCGCGGATAATCACCGGCGAGGAGGAAGCGCAGCTCACGTTTCTTGGCGCGATGAGCGATCGCGACGCCGAGCACGCCACAGCTACTCTCGTGATCGACGTCGGCGGTGGCTCGACCGAGCTCGTCGTTGGAGCGCTCGGGATTGTCAGCTTCCACGTGTCGCTACAGGTCGGCGTCGTGCGCCAGACGGAGCGTCACCTGCATGATGACCCGCCGTCGCCGGGCGAGCTCGGCGCGCTGCGACGCGACGTACGGACCTTGATCGAACGTGACGTTCCCGCGGCCGAGCGGCGCGGCGTCGAGCGGGCGATCGCCGTTGCCGGTACCGCGACGTCGCTAGCCGCGATCGACCAGGCGCTCGAGCCCTACGACCGCGAGCGGGTGCACGGCTACCGACTCGACATCGTTACGACCCGCCTCCTGCTCGCGCGACTGGCTGCGATGCCGCTCGCCGAGCGGCGCGAGACGCGCGGGCTTCACCCCGACCGCGCACCAACGATCGTCGCTGGGGCGCTGATCCTGATCGAGGTGCTCGAGGCGTTCGGGCTCGGCGGTTTCGAGGCCTCGGAAAACGACATCCTCCGCGGTGCGGCGCTGCGGCGCGCAGGCGCGGCAAGTACAGCCTGAACGGCAGGTGCCCGGGGCGGGATTCGAACCCGCACGCCCTTGCGGGCAGCAGTTTTTAAGACCGCCGGCTGTACCGATTCGCCAACCCGGGCGGGAATGCCGATCCGCGGCCCATCGTAGTCGCTCCCGTACGTGTGTTGAGGACAGGTGAAGTGATCGGGAGCGCAACTAATGGGCCGCTATCGTGTCAGCGAGGACAAAGGGGAATTCAGACGTGGAGGGCTACGCACTCAGCCAGGAGCGCTTTGCCGCCAGGCGCGGCCCGTCACGCATGCTCCGAATCGCCAGCGATGAGCGACTGGTTGCGCTGACACGAGCTGGCAACCAGGGCGCGTTCGAGGTAATCGTCGACCGCTACCAGGCGCGGCTGCAATCGTTCTGCGCACGCATTGTCGGCTCGCGCGAGGACGCCGAGGACGTGCTGCAGGAGGTCTTCGCGGCTGCGTTCAATGCGCTGCTCGGCGACACTCGCGAGATCAATCTGCGGCCCTGGCTCTACCGCATCGCGCGCAACCGGAGTCTCAACCACCTGCGCCGACACACGGCGATCGGCGTCGACTCGATGGATGTCCACTTTGCCGAGATGGGCCTTTCGACCAGCGAGAAGGTCTTCAAGCGCGAGGATTTCAAGCTCCTCGTGGGGGACATCGGGCAGCTCCCCGAGAGCCAGCGCACCGCACTGTTGCTGCGCGAAATCGAGGGGATGTCCTACGAGCAGATCGCGCTGGCGATGGAGCAGACAGTGCCCGGCATCAAGTCGCTGCTCGTGCGCGCGCGAGTCGGGCTCGGCGAGGCTAGCGAGTCGCGGAAGCTGAGCTGCGAGGACGTGCGCGTCGAGCTCGGCGCTGTAGCCGAAGGGCTCGCGTCGCTCTCGCAGCCGGCGCGCCGGCACATGAAGGGCTGCGAGCGTTGCAGCGAGTTCCGCGGCCACCTGCGCTCAAATAATCGTGCTCTCGCCGCGCTGGCCCCGTTCGGCCCGCTGCTGCTCCTGAAGCAGCTGCTCGCCGCCAAGCTCGGCATCGGAGCCGGCGGCGCCGGCGCGACCGCCGGCAGTGGGGCCGCGGCATCCGGTGGCGCGGCGGCTGCCGGTGGCGCTGCTGCGGTAGGCGGCGGCACAGCTGGCACAGTGACGGCTACAGCGGTCGCCGCGAAGGCGATCGCCACGATCGCCGCGGCGGCAGTCGTGACGGCCGGAGCCGTGGCCGTCACGCCCGTTCACCACCACGGCAGACGATCTGCGGCGGCGTTCGCGGCGGCGCCGATGACGCTACCGCGGGCGATGATCGCCGCGTCGTCGGTGTCGGCGGCGCACCACGCCAAGCTCCACCACGGACCAGCGACCCAGACGCTGCTGACCGCGTCGGCCGGCACGGTGACGATCCCCGGCACGACGGGCGGCTCAGTCACCACCGGGGCGACCGGGTCGACGACCGTGCCGAACACCGAGGAGGTCACGACAACGACAGCCTTCCCGGGTACACCGGCCGGACCAACCGGCGTCACCGGTAGCTCGTCCGTCAGCGCCAGCGCAACGCCTGGCGCGGCTGCGACGCTACCGGCCACGTTGACGGGCACGACGAGCGCCGCCGGCGCCACTGGGGCGAGCGGCTCCGCAGCCGGTACCACCGGCGCGAGCGGGTCCACGGGCACGACGAGCGACACCTCCTCCGCCGGCGCCACAGGCGCCAGCGGCATCAGCGGTCCCTGAGACTCCCCCCGCAGCGCCCGCGGCACCTCAGCCAGAGACGCGTAGCGTAGCCAGCGGCTGGCTCAGCAGCCCGGCGGGCTGGAACAGCACGCCGACGCCCCCCTGCCCGGGCTCGTAGAGGGCACCGGCGAGCGCGCTAGCACCCCGACCGATAATGCCCGACAGGACCGGCTGTGCGAGCAGCGAAACCGTCAAGCCGTAGCGTGGGCGTGATCCGGGTGGCGTGATGAAGATCACGCGGCCGTAGTACGTGGCGCCCGCGATGCGGCGCGCGTAGGTGAAGTTGTACCCCGAGGTGCCGTCGACGACCGTCGGGCCGGCACCTTGTAGCACCACGCCGGGGGTGCGCGCTGCGAACGCGCGCATGTAGTTGGCGGCGATCAGCGGCTCGATGCCGATGATGTTCCCGGCGTAGGCCGGCAAGCGAAGCGGACCCACCTCGATCCGAGCCGCAAGCCGCGCCGCGCGGTGCGCCGTGAGCACGACGTACTCGCCGCGCGGCGCGGCCTCAGACTGAAGACCGGAGTAGCTGAAGCTGAAGGACACTCCACGGCCGCCGCCGCTGATCGAGCTTGAGGCTCCGTGCACGGCGAGCAGCACGGCGATCAGGGCCAACACTGCGATCACGGCAGCGGCGATACCGCGAAGGCGCTTGGGAACCCCGCCGAGCCTCGCCTCGAAGACATCGGGAAGCGTCGGTCCGTATTCGGGTTTGACGTCGGCGGCGAGCCTCACGCGGGGCACTAGCTCATTCGCCGACCGCGAACAACGCCTCGAGATCATGCTGCGAGAAGGCCTCGAAGGCGACCATCGTCTGCGTGCGAACGACACCTGAGAGCCCGGCGATGCCGTCCTGCACCACGCCGGCGAGCTGCTCGTGCGCGCGGACGCGCACGATCGCGACGAAATCCCAGGCGCCGGTCACCGAATAGCACTCGGCGACGCCTTCGACGTCAGCGATCTGCCCGCCGAGTGTCGACATCGCGCCGCGCTCTGCCTCGATCAGGACGATCGCGTGGGTCACAGGCTGTGGTGCTCCCCGGGCGCGAGCACGATCACCTCGGCGGCCGTGGAGTTCTCGACGTCGACCTTGAAGGCCTCGGCGTCGGTCTCGATCGGGGGGAACGTGTTGTAGTGGCAGGGAATGACCTGCGCCGCTGCGAGCATGCGAACTGCCTCGACAGCGTCCTCGCGATCCATCGTGTAATGACCGCCGATCGGCACCAGCGCGACATCGATCGCGTGGCGGCGGCCGATCAGCTCGAGATCGCCGAACAGGGCCGTGTCACCGAGGTGGTAGACGGTCTTGCCGGCGAACTCGATGATCAGGCCAGCCGGGGTGCTGACGGTTCCCTTCGGCGTCGTTGAGGTGTGCCAGGCCGGGACGAGCTTGACCGAGCCCCAGTCGAACTTCACTGTCCCCCCGATGTTGGGATCGCGCACATCCGCGAGGCCCTCCTCCTGCAGCTCACCGGCGATCTCCACGATCGCAACGACGGTCGCTCCGGTGCGCTTGGCGATCGGGACCACATCGCCGTAGTGGTCTCCGTGCCCGTGCGTCAGCAGAATGACGTCCGGGCTCAGGTCCTCGGCAGCGACGGCGGCCGACGGGTTGCCGGTGATGAACGGGTCGATCAGGATGGTCGTGGCGCCGTCGGTGAACTCGAACGCCGCGTGACCGAGGTAGTGGATGTCCATCTAGTCAGCTCTCCTGGCTCGGGGTGTGCTCGGGGTCTGCAAGCTCGTTCGCCAGCTCGAATCCGACTGCGACGCCGACCAGCATGCCGACGCGGGTCTGCTCGTCGACGAGGGTCCGCACCGCCTCGAGACGGTCGACCGGATCGCTCTCACCGCTCGCTCGCAGCAGCAGCTCCTCATGCGCCTGGCCGAACCAACCGCCCTCGACAAGCGCCCGGTCGAGTACGCCGGCGAGACTGGGCGCGGCGTGGGTGACGATGGCCGAAGCGTGTGCGAACCGGTCAGGGTCCGCGAGCCGCGCAACCGCCGCGTCCACCTCGCTTGCCGTGTAGGAGCGCGCCGGCAAGATCGGATCAGCAGGTGAATCCAACTGCAGCCACGCAGCTGATCATAGGGACCGCAACGCCGCAGCCGGCGTGGTTGGTGGCCCACATTGGAAGCGGAACGAGAATCGTCGGGCGGGCCACTAACGAATCTCGCGGCGGGCGAGCGCGAGACCCGCGACGTAGCCCCAGACAACACCGACGCCGCCTGCTATGGCGCTCGCCTCGCCGGGGCGCACAATCGGCATCGCGAGCAGTCCGAGCGCGATCGCAGCGGTCCCGAGGAGATCACCGTCGTAGGGTCGCTTGACCCGCCGCGCGAGCATGTCCGGCACCGCCCAGGCGCAGAGCAGCGCCAGCGCCCCGCCGTTGGCTCCGAGCACGGCACCGGAACTCCCCACCTGAAGCGCCAGGTAATCGCCGCCCGACGCTCCGATCATGAACACTGCGAGCACAACGAGCGACCCGTGCCGGCGCTCCAACAGCCAGCCGAACAAGGCGACCGCGAACAGCGTCGCGAATTGGTAGACGCCGCTGCCAAAGCTCGCGAACGGATCCCAGTACACGAACGGCGTGGTGAACGCGCGCCACCAGTGCGAGCCGAGCGGTGAGCTGGCGCCGAGATTCTCCAGCACGCTGACGTCGGCTCGCGACGCGACCCAGACGCCGCAGGTCGCTAGAACGAGCAGCCACGTGGCGTAGGGCGCGCGGTCCGCGCGGATGCCTGGGATCTCACCGCGGCGCAGCCGGCCGAGCGCGGGCGAGGGCACGCGCCGTGAACTCGAAGCGCGTTGTAAGCCTTTGTCGAGCTTCGGCGCGCGCTTGCGCAAGCGCGTCCCGCAGTACGGGCATTCCGTGACGTACGGGCTCACCTCGGCGCCGCAGTCGGGGTTCTTGCAAACAACGAAGAGGTCAGCCGGCGACATCGACATGATTCTAAGGCGCTGCGATGCCAAGCCGACCCAACTTCCATGCAGCAGGCGCAATCGGTACGCTCTCGCTCCAGCCGATGAAGATGCGTCAGAGCCTCAGCACCTTCGAACGCGCGTTCGAAGAGGAGATGGAGATCGATCGCCAGCGTCGCGAGGCGATCCATCGGGCGACCCAGCGCCGTGCCCGAAAGCGCACGATCGAGCGCAACGTCCGGATGGGACGGATGCGCTTCGTTGTCCTCTCCTTCACGCTTGCGACGACGGCGATCGTCGTCAGCATCGTGATGTTCAAGGTGCTCTACGTACTGATGGAGTAGCGCGCTCCCCGCGCACGCCCGCGACTAAATGACTGGCGGTTCGGCGGCGGGCTCGCCGGCAGTCACAGCGGCCTCCTGCTCGCGCTGAATCTCGACATAGACCTCGCGCCGGTATACGGGCACTGCGCGTGGGGCCTGGATGCCGATCCTCACCTTCTCGCCGATGACCGAGAGCACCGACACCTCGATGTCGTCGCCGATCATGATGCTCTGATTCGATTTTCGCGTCAGCACAAGCATGGGTGACCCTCGCTTCGCTTTCGACCGGCCTCCATTAACCCCGTTCTGAGACGGGAATGCAAGCCGAGGCCGAGACACGAGACCCTTTCCGCTAGTGTGCGCGCGGTCGATGGCGCGCAAATCCCTACGCCCGCACCTCAATCAGATCCGCACCTGGACTCGCCAAGGCCGCACAGACGCATGGGTTGCGCACCAGCTCGAGGTCACCGTCCAGCAGATCCAGAGCTTCAAGCGCGAGAACGGCCTACTCGATGACGAGCCGGCTGTTGACGGCGCCGGCACTGCCGCCTTCGTGGACGAGATAGATCTTCGCGCCGAAGACGACGCGCTGATCGCAGCCGAGCTGGAGGCCGCCGAGAAGGCGCGACTCGAGGCCGAAGCAGAGGAGCGCGCACGACGCGAGACCCAGGGCGAGGATGGGGAAGCGGCCCCGACTCCGCCCAAGCGACGCAGCCGGAGCCGCGGCCGCGGCAAGACGGCCGCCGGCCCGCTCGAGGGAACCTTCGACCACGGCGAGGAGGGCTACGGGCTCTGGCTCGACCCGGCGGTCAGCGACAACCCGATCTACGCCGAGCACTGGGCCGGCCACCGGCCGGTCACGGTAACGGTCGAGGAAGACCAGATCGTTATCAAAAGAGCGGAATAGATCTTTTCCGCTACGCGGAAAAATCATATTTCGCGAAGCGGAGCAGGCGACCGATTCGCGGATCCGCACTGCACCAGCGGCCACGCAAGGCACGTGACAACTTCTGTCACACGGCTACGCGCATCACTCCGTAGAGGCCAGCCCCCGCGCGCGGGAACATCCGCTGGATGGCGCGGTCTATCCCAACCGCGCGAGTGGACATCCACCCCACGCGGCTACCCAGACCCGCGTGCGTCCCACGCCGCTACCCAGACCCGCGTGCGCCCCGTGCGCCCTTCGGCCAATCCCGCGCCCTACGCATATGCCTGTAGAACGCCGCGTCGCTCACCCATTGCTCCCAGGCCATCGGCTCAGCTGGGGAAGCTTGCAGCGCCAGGCCGAGCGACCAGGCTGGTGACCCGTCGTAGCAGTCGACCAGTTCATCGATCGTGAACGAGCTACCGAGCCGCCAGCGGAGCTCGGCGACGATCCGTTCGATCACCCGCTCGAGCGCGCGTCGCTGCGCCGCCGGCGCCTGGCCCAGTCGCCGATCGCCGTCCTGCCAGTGGTGCACGGCGGTGTCGAGCACGCTCAGCGCTCGCCCCGTGACGCGTCAGTTGTCAGGCAGGCCGCTGACGACGTACTCGCGCTCGCCGGCACGCACGAGACCGAGGTTGCGCGCCTCGATCTCGAGAGTGCTCGCACGCGCGAGTGTCCGCTCCTGCGCGCGCAGCTGGGCATACGTGCGTTCGAGTGAGACGACCTGCAGGTGGCGGCTGGAAGCGTCGTGCAGATCGGAGATGAGTCCGCGGACCGGGCTGATGTAGAGGTAGGCGAGAACAACTAGCACCAACAGCATCGCAGCCCTGCTGACGCGATCCCAGCGCATGCGCGTCGATCGCCGCGGACGGCGCGGAGGGCGGCCCGGTCTTTTGCCTGAAGCGGGCATGTAGACGCATTCGCGCCCGCGCCGCCGGCTCCTCCCCCAGAACTAGTTGGGGAAGGCGGCCCGGCCGAGGAACCGGGCGCGTTCGCCGAGCGCTTCCTCGATCCGCAGCAGCTGGTTGTACTTTGCGACGCGTTCGCTGCGCGACGGCGCGCCGGTCTTGATCTGGCCGACACCGGTCGCGACAATGAGATCGGCGATCGTAACGTCCTCGGTCTCGCCTGAGCGATGCGATATCACGGCGGTATACCCGGCCGACCGGGCAAGCTCAATCGCCGCAAGTGTCTCGCTGAGCGTCCCGATCTGGTTCACCTTGATCAGGATCGAGTTCGCGACGCCGCCGTCGATGCCGCGCTGCAGGCGCTCGGTGTTGGTCACGAAGACGTCGTCACCGACGAGCTGGATCTTGCCGCCGAGGCTCTGCGTGTGCGTCCTCCAGCCATCCCAGTCCTCCTCGTCCATTCCGTCCTCGATCGAGACGATCGGGTAGCGACCGGCGAGCGTCTCCCAGTATTCGCACAGCGCCGTCGCATCGAGGCTGCGCCCCTCGCTCGCGAGCACGTACGCACTGCCGTCGTAAAACTCGCTCGCGGCAGGATCGAGCGCGATCGCGACATCGTCACCAGCACGCCAGCCCGCTTTTTCGATCGCCTCGAGCAGCAGCTCGAGCGCCGCCTCGTTGGAAGGTAGGTCCGGCGCGAAGCCGCCTTCGTCACCGACCGCGGTCGCCAGGCCGCGGTCGTGCAGCGTCGCCTTGAGCGCGTGGTAGACCTCGGTGCCGATGCGCATGCACGCGGCGAAGCTCGCAGCGCCAAGCGGCACGACCATGAACTCTTGGAAATCGACGCTGTTGTCAGCGTGGGCGCCGCCGTTGAGGACGTTCATCATTGGGACCGGCAGGAGGTCGGCCGCCGCCCCGCCGAGGTAACGCCAGAGCGGGAGGCCACGCTCGGCGGCGGTTGCGTGCGCCGCGGCGAGCGACACGCCGAGCAGCGCGTTAGCGCCGAGTCGGGACTTGTTGGCGGTCCCGTCGAGCTCGATCAGTCGAGTGTCGAGCGCCTGTTGATCGGCGGCGTCACTGCCGCCGATCGCCGCAGCGATCTCGCCGTTGACGTTTGAGACGGCCCGCGAGACGCCCTTGCCGCCGTACTCCTTGCCGCCGTCGCGCAGCTCGACGGCCTCGAATTCGCCCGTGGAGGCCCCGGAGGGCACCGCGGCGCGGCCGCGAGCGCCGCCGCGCACAGTCAGCTCGACCTCGACGGTCGGGTTACCGCGACTGTCGAAGATCTGACGCGCATGGATCTGCTCGACGGCGCTCATGGACGCCTCGCCTCAGTCACGAACTCAACTGGAGCCGGTCGAGCTGGTCGTTCCACTCGCGCCGGTTGACGACGTCGCCGGCGCGTTGGAGCATGCGTCCGACACGAGGTGCCCGGACGCGCACGTGGTGCGGGCTCGCCACTTCTTGACGAAGGTCGTGCGCAGCTCGTCAATGGCTGCGGTCTGGCCGTTGGAGGCGAGCGTGGCCTTGATCGCCGTCCGCGCCGTGCTGAGCGGCTCGAGGCTGGCAGACGTGACCGACGTGACCTTGAAAACGTAGTAACCAAACGGCGTCTTCGCGGTCGACTCGAGCACCCCGACCTTTGCCTTGAAGATCGCAGCGTTGAAGATAGCCGTCTCCTCGCCCTGCTCGACACCGTCCTCGACGCCACCACTGCTCTTGGTCGTCGGATCGATCGAGTACTGCTTGGCAACCTTGGCGAAGCTCTGGCCACCGGCGAGCAGTGATTTGACGGTCGCCGCCTGCGCCGCAGTCCCGACGAGTACCAGATCGACGTCACGGCGCTCTGGCTGTTCGTAGGCGGAGCGGTGCGACTTGTAGTAGGCGGCAATTCGCGCAGCGGAGATGTCTCCGGCCTTAGCGTCGACCTTCTTGACGATCGCCTCCTGGAGCAGGTTGAGCATGGCAACCCATTTCAGGTCGCTGACGGTGTAGCCCGACTCAGCGAGGAAGGTGTCGAGCTTCTGTGGCGTCGAAAGCGCCGACTCCGTTTTTTGCTCCTCGTTCCAGGACGCGTTGATCTGCGCCTTCGTCACCTTGACGTGGCGGTCGTTCGCCTCGCCTTGGAACCAGATTCCCTCGATCAGCAGCGCGGTGACCTCCTGGTTCAGCTCGTCGTAGGTCGTGACGCAGGTCGCTTTCCAGGTGCTCGCGCCACCACCCGGGTCGCGTTGGCGCTCGCTGGCGATGCAGGCGGTGTAGTTGGGCGCCACCGGTACAGCCGGCGGCGTGTCGCCCGAGTTGACGTAGGGCTGGTTGTTCGCCACGGTCATCCAGTGCGCAAACTCCGCATCTGTGACCTTCGCGTTGCCGACCGTGGCGATCGAGTTCGAAGGAACGCCCGAGCCGCAGGCGCCAACGCCGACAGCGGTGGCGATCGCGGCACAAGAGGCCACGGCTGTCCGCATCCATCTGCTCACGAGCGCGGGATCGTAGCGGATAGGCCCGGCCGCGTCCGCCGCTAGCCGCTTGCCGTGCTTGCGGCCAGCACGGCGTCGGCCACCGCGAGCACCGCCGGGAAGCGCTGCTCGGGCTGCTCCGGCACACGCACCAGCACCTGCGAGCGGCCGGACTCGTAAACGACGCCTTCGAGTCGCTGACGCAGCTCCCGCACCCCCGCCGAGTCGAGCTCGATCGGCGTGATGGCGAGTCGCCCGGCGCGGAAGCTGACGACGCGGGCGCCGGCCGCTCCGAGCTTGATGCGGGCACGCTGAAGGTCGAGGAGGTGCTGCACCGGCTCTGGCGGCGGCCCAAAGCGATCGGCGAGCTCAGCACGCAGCAGCTCGAGCTCGGCCACCTCACGCGCTCCGGCGATGCGGCGATGGACCTCGATCTTGGCCTGCTCGAAACCAACGTACGCCGCCGGGACGTAGGCGTCGACGTCGACATCCAAGCGCACGGGCTCCCACTCCTCGTCGGCGTGCTCGTCACCCTCCGCCTCGCGCAGAGCCGCGTCGAGCATCTGCATGTAGAGCTCGAATCCAAGCGCCGCGACGTGACCAGACTGCTCGTCGCCGAGAAGGTTTCCGGCGCCGCGCAGCTCGAGGTCGCGCATCGCGATCTGAAAGCCGGCGCCGAGCTCGGTGAAGTCCGACAGCGCTGCGAGCCGCTGCGCCGCGTCCGCCGTCAGGCCAGCCGCCGAGTCGTAGAGCAGATAGGCGTACGCGCGTTCGCGGCTGCGTCCGACGCGACCGCGAATCTGGTAAAGCTGGGCGAGCCCGAAATGATCTGAGCGCTCGACGATCAGGGTGTTCGCCTGCGGGATGTCGATCCCCGACTCGATGATCGATGTGCACACGAGCACGTCGGCGTCGCCGCGCAGGAAGCTCATCATCCGTGCCTCGAGCTCCTGCTCCTCTAGCTGACCGTGAGCGACCTCGAAGCGGAGCTGCGGGCAGAGGCCGCGCAGGCCGGCGGCGACCTCGTCGATCGTCTCGACGCGGTTGTGCATATAGAACGCCTGGCCGGAGCGGTCGTGCTCGCGCTCGAGCGCCTGACGGACGAGCTGCTCGTCGTATTCGCCGACGTAGGTACGGACGGGGCGACGCCCCTCGGGTGGCGTCTCGATCACCGATATGTCGCGCAGGCCCGCAAGGGACATCTGCAACGTGCGGGGAATCGGTGTCGCCGACATCGCAATCACGTCGACGCGCAAGCGCAGCTGGCGCAGCAGCTCCTTCTGGCGAACGCCGAACCGCTGTTCCTCGTCGAGGATCAGAAGGCCGAGATCCTTGGCGCGCACATCGCGCGAAAGCACGCGATGAGTGCCGATCAGGATGTCCACCCGGCCCTCGCGAAAACGCTCGATTGCATCGCGCTGCTCGGCCGCGCTGCGAAAGCGTGAGACATGCTCAACGGTGATGGGGTAGTCGGCAAGCCTCTCGCGGAACGTCCCGAAGTGCTGCTGGGCGAGGATCGTCGTCGGCACAAGCATCAGGACCTGCTTGCCGTCGGCGACGCATTTGAATGCGGCCCGTAGCGCGACCTCCGTCTTGCCGTAGCCGACGTCGCCGCAGATCAAACGGTCCATCGGCCGCGGCGCCTCCATGTCGGCTTTCACGAGGTCGATCGCCTCGCGCTGGTCGGGCGTCTCGGCGTAGGGGAAGCGAGCCTCGAACTCGCGCTGCCAGTCGCCGTCAAGTGCGAACGCGTGCCCCTCGCGGCGGCGGCGCTCGACATAGAGCGAGAGCAGCTCGCCGGCGAGATCTTGCGCCGCGCGACGGGCGCGAGCCTTTAGCCTTTCCCAGCGCGTGCCGCCGAGCTTCGACAACATCGGTTCGCCCGCGCCGGCGCCGACGTAGCGCGAGATTTTCGCGAACTGGTCGGTGGGCGCGTAGACCCGATCATCGCCCTGGTATTCGAGCAACAGGTAGTCGCGTGTGACGCCGGCGACCGTGCGCGTGTCGAAGCCGGCGAAGCGAGCGACGCCGTGGTCCTCGTGCACCACGTAATCGCCGGCGCGAAGGTCGGCGAACGAGCGCAGCGCGCCGCGGCCGGCGGTCTGCGGACGGGCCGGTTGGCGACGTCGCTGGTAGAGGCGGTGGTCGGGGATCACCGCGAGGCGCAGCGACGGTGCGACGAACCCTTCGTGCAGTGTCGCCTGGGCAAACGTCAGCTCGTCGCGCGCTGGGCTCTGCTCGATCCAGCGGGCCTTGAGGCGAGTGAGGTTGAGGGCCGCGCGCTCGCCATCGCCACGCCGCGCCCAGGTGACCACGGTCCTGTAACCGGAGCGCAGCTGACGCTCGAGCGCCGCCTCCGCCTCCGCGAGTGTGCGCGCGACCGGCAGGCTAGCCTGAGCATGCAGCTCGATCGGCGCGCTGCCCGCAAGCGACGAAAGCCGAACGAGGGCCCGCTCGGCGAGAACACGCTCGAGCTCCTCCGGCGGCACGTAGAGCTGGTGCGCGTCGTCATCGTGGAAGGCCGCACAGACGTCGGCCCAGTGGTCGCGAAGCGTCGGCGAGATCTCCTCGCTCGCGCAGACGATCAGCGTGGTCTCGGGACCGGCAAGCTCGAGCAACGGCTGGAAGCGGTCGACGGGAAGCAGCTCGGCGATATCGGGGCGCTCGCCGTCGCTCGTCTCGGCCGGCAGGAGCGGCCGGTGCTCGAGCGCGAGCTCAGCCGCGGGTGCGATCTCGATGCGGTCGACGCGCTCGAGGGATCGCTGCGTGAACGTCGAGAAGCTGCGTAGCGACTCGATCTCGATGTCAAGGAGCTCGACGCGGATCGCGCGCTCAGCGGTCGCACCAAAGACGTCGAGCAGGCCGCCACGCATCGCAAACTGGCCGCGCTCCTCCACCTGGCCGACGCGCTCGTAGCCCATGTCGGCGAGCGTCTGCGCGCACTCATCGAGGTCGAGCAGATCGCCCACGGCGAGTGCAAAGGAGTGCGGGCGGAGCGAAGGGTCCGGCACCTTCTCGGAGAGCGCGGGCGCTGATACGACCAGAATCGGCGCCCCGGCGGAGGCGTCCGCTTCGAGGAGCGCATCGAGGGCGGCGATTCTGAGGCCGACGAGGTGGGGTGGCGGCCTAAGGTGGGACTCGTATGTGACTCCGCGTGATGGGTAGAAGCGAACCTGTCGCGGCGCCAGCCACGCCGACAGGTCGCCCGCTAGCTCGTGTGCGGCGCGGTCGTCGGGGGCGACGACAATGGCGGGGCGATCCGCCGACTGGGCCAGTAGTGCCGCGACGAGGAAGGGACGCAGCGCGGAGGAGCAGAACGCGTCGCCACCGTCGCGGGCGAGCGCCAGAGCCTCCTCGCTCTCGGCGAGGTGATCGAGCAACGGCGCGAGCATGCTCAGGGTGCCAACACTACGGCGACGACCGCGTCGCAGGCACGATCGACGAGCGCATCGACCTCGGTCAGCGGCTCGCGAAAGCGCGAGAGGACGTACTCGGCGACAACGTCCGGGTCGCTCGAAGGCGGGCGGCCGACGCCGACGCGCACACGGGCAAAGTCGCCGCCGCCGAGCTCGGCGCGAAGTGACTTGAGTCCGTTGTGTCCGGCCAGCCCGCCGCCGACGCGCGAGCGGACCTCGCCAAACGGCAGGTCGATCTCGTCGTGTACCACAAGCACCCGGTCGAGCGGCAGCCGGTAGGCGCCGCGCGCCGGACCAACCGAGCGACCCGCATCATTCATATAGGTCTGCGGCTCGAGCAGCGCGACACGCGGACCGTCCGGGCCGGCGCGTCCTTCACGCAGACGTCCGCGGTAGCGATCGCGTGAGCGGGTGATCTCCCAGCGCTCTGCCAGGCGCTCGATCACCGCGAAGCCGACGTTGTGACGAGTTCCCTCGTGCTCGCGGCCGGGATTGCCGAGCCCGACGACGAGCCAATCCAGCACCGAGCCGCCGCGCGAGAACCGCAGTTGCTACTCGGAGCTCTCGCCGCCTGCGGCGGCTTCCTCAGCCGCGGCGCCGTCCGAGTCGGAGACGCCCTCGGCGCCTTCACCGACGACCCCGGTCTCGAGCTCCAGCTCGGTATCGGTCTCTGAACGAAGGCGTGGCGGTGTCAACGTCGCGATCACGATCTCCTGTGGGTCGCCGAGCAGCATCAAGCCCTCGGGTGCCACGATCGCCTCGAGCGTCACCGTGTCACCGATCGACATGTCCGACACGTCGTAGACGATCGATTCGGGAATCGCTGTCGGAAGCGCTTCCACTTGAACCTCGTGGGTGATTTGCTCGAGCACGCCACCTTCGCGGACCCCAGGCGCAGCTTCAGCTCCGACCAGAACGATCGAGACGCCCGCCTGGATCGCCTGGTCAAGCCGAACGCGCACGAGGTCGAGGTGCACCGTGCTACCACGCACCGGGTCGCGCTGATGGTCCTTGAGAACAGCCGGCGTCGGCCTGCCGCCGTCGACCGCAACCTCGAGCACGGCACCGCGCGCAGCGAGCGCGTGGCGCAGCTCACGCTCGTCGACGGCGAAGCTCACCGCATCGCCGCCGCCGCCGTAAAGGACCCCGGGCACGAGGCCTTCGCGGCGAAGGCGCCTGACGCTGCGCGAGCCGGCGGATTCGCGGCCGCGGACGTCGAGACGGGTTGGCACGCTGGTCGACATGTCGTCGGCCAGCTTAGCGTGCGTCGAGCGCTGACGGGGCGCAAACGGTCCGCTCGGCCGCACGGCCTTGAGACCGAGGTCGATCCACGCGACCGCCCTATCCCGGGACGACACCGCTGTCGCGCAGCCAGCGGTCGAGCGCATCCTCGAAGGCGAGGAAGTCGCGCTGCTCTAGCAACTCAAGCGGCGGCGGCGTGGTGGCGCTCGAGCGGACCCAGCGGGTGAGCGGGCCGACGCCGACCAGCTCGGCGGCTTCTTCGGTCATCGAGTCGAGGATCTCGATCTCTGGGCGGTGCTCGTATTCCCCACCGATGGCCGCGAGCGCATCGATCTGAAAGATCGCCAGCGCTTCGTCGTCGCTCAGGCCGAGCCGGCTGGCGAGCGTCGCGAGGCGATCCGTCAAAACAGCTGGTTCTCGCCGGCGAAGACCTCGCTCACCGAGCCGCCGGTGAAGATCTGGCGGATCGAGTTGGTGAGCAGCTCAGCGCAGGGCATCTGGCGGACCTGCTCCGGCGCCCCGCGGCGCAGCGGAATCGTGTCGGTCACTACGACCTGCTCGAGCGGCGTGGCGGCGATGTTCTCGAACGCCGGGCCGGAGAAGACGCCGTGCGTCGCGGCGGCGAAGACGCGCTGGGCGCCCTGCTCGAGCAGCGTCAGCGTGGCGGCCTTCAGCGTGCCCGCGGTGTCGATGATGTCGTCGACGATGATCGCGTTCTTGCCGCGTACCTCGCCGATCACGTAGCCGATCTCCGCCACGTGCCGCGCCGGGCGGTCCTTGGTCATCACCGCGAGGCCGGCGCCGACGTTCTTGGCGAAACTCTGCGCGAGCTTCGCGCGGCCGACGTCGGGCGCGACCACGACGAGGTTCTCCAGCGCAAGGTCGTTGAAATGCTGGGCGAGGATGAAGCGGGCCGTCATGTGGTCGACCGGCTTCGAGGTGAACCCCTGGACCTGACCGGCGTGGAGGTCCATCGTCAGCAGCCGGTCGGCACCGGCCGATTCCAGCATGCGGGCCACGAGCCGCGCGCTGATCGGCTCGCGTGGGGCCGACTTCTTGTCCTGGCGCGAGTAGCCATACCACGGCATCACCGCGATCACGCGGTGCGCCGAGGCGCCGACCGCCGCGTCGATCATCACCAACAGCTCCATCAGCGCGTCGTTCGCCGTCAAGCCGGTCTCCGGGTTGCCGCACGTCGACTGGACGATGAAGACGTCGGCGCCGCGAATCGACTCCTCGTATCGGCAATAGACCTCGCCGTTCGAGAACGTGTGCAAGTCCGCAGGACCGAGCTCGACGCCGAGCTTGCCGGCGATGTTGAGCGCGAGCTGCGGCGTCGCACGCCCGCCGAACAGCATCAGCCGTTTCTCGGATTCGATCGGCAGGCTGGTGACCGCGCCCTGGGGCTCCAGCACACTCATCGCTCGCCAGTCTACGCGTCCTCGGCGTCTTTGCGGCGCTCTGAGTAGCCCTCCACGTTGCGCTGCCGGGAACGCGCCACAGCGAGCGCGCCGGGCGGCACGTCACCGGTTATCACGGAGCCGGCCGCCGTCCACGCGTCGTCGCCAACCGTTACAGGCGCGACATAGGAAGTATCGACCGAGCCACGCACACGGGCTCCGATCTTCGTGCGGTGCTTGGCGTAGCCGTCGTAGTTGGCGGTGATCGACCCGGCACCGAGATTCGTGTCCTCGCCGATATCGGCATCGCCGACATATGAGAGGTGTGGCACCTTGGTGCGGGCACCTACGTCTGAATTCTTGATCTCCACGAACGTCCCCGCCTTCGCCCGTTCGCGCAGCAGGGCTCCCGGCCTCAGATAGGCGAACGGACCGACGGTGGCACCTTCGCGCAGCTCGCAGTCCACAAGGTGCGAGTGGAGCACGCGCACGCCGTCGCCGAGCAGCGAGTCGATCACGGTCGTGTGTGGCCCGACGCTCGCGCCGGTTCCGATCCGCGTGTCGCCGAGGAGCTGCGTGCATGGCTCGACCAAGGTGTCGGCGGCGATCTTCACGCCAACGTCGATGCTGGTGCTCGACGGCTGCACGATCGTTACGCCGGCCAGCATGTGGCGCTCCTGGATGCGGCGCTGCGCCTCGGCGCGCACGACTGCAAGCTGAGCGCGATCGTTGACGCCGAGCAGCAGCGCGGGATCCTCCGCGGCGAACGTGGCGAGCGCTCCGCCGGCCGCGCGGATCAAGGGCAGCACGCCCGGAAGGTAGATCTCCTCGCCGACCGCTGGAACACGCGCGAGCTGCTCGAGCAGGACGTCCGCCTTGAAGGCAAAGACACCGGTGTTGACCTCGCGGATTGCGAGCTCGCTGGCCGACGCCTCGCCGCCGTTCTTGGTCTCGACGACGCGCTCGACCGCCCCGTCCGCGTCGCGTACCACGCGACCGTAGCCGCGCGGATCGTCGAGCTCGATGGTGACCATGGTCGCCGCGGCGCCGCTCAGCTCGTGCTGGTCGGCGAGTTCACGCAGCAGTGCGGCGTCCACCAGCGGCACGTCACCGTTGAGCACGATCACGCTCGCGGCGTGGTCGATCTGCGAACCGGCCGCAAGCACGGCGCCGCCGGTGCCGTTTGGCGTTGCCTGCGTCGCGCTCAGCACGCCGTGCGGGAGTGCGCCGTCAAGCGGGGATTCCTCGGACACCACGACGATCACACGCGCCGCGCCGGCCTCGCGCGCGGCCGCGACCGGCCAGTGGATCAGCGGCCAACCGCAGAGGTCGTGCGCCAGCTTCGGCGTCGCCGAGCGCATGCGCGTGCCACGTCCAGCTGCGAGGATCACGACCGTCGCCGGATTCATCGAGTCTGAGCGTAACGCGACCGCCCGTCGGCCGAATCTACAATCGACGGGAGGCCACCAGTGGGGGGTCGTCTAACGGCAAGACACCGGCCTTTGGCGCCGGGTATCGGGGTTCGAATCCCTGCCCCCCAGTCACGGGCGCAACACGCCAGGAAGTAACCGCCCAACGTAGCTTGGCTCCGACGCCCGAGCGGCAGGTTTCGCAGCGCTGGCGGCCCAGTTGCCTGGTGGCGGCGAGGGCCGCGCTCAGACTGCGTGGATGCTCGCCACGGCGTCCGCCCGGTGACGCGCAGCGCCGCCGACTCTCGGTGCCTGGCGGCGCATGATGTAGGTCGCGATCGCGAAGAGCGCTGCCGCATAGAGGATGTTCGCGGGCACCGCGGCGCCGACGGCGACGCCGGCGTTCACCGAATGATCGAGCAGGCGTTGGCCGCCCCAGAACGGCAGGAACTTCGCCATCAACTGTGTCGAGTAGAGGGTGAGCTGGACGCCGACGACGCCGATCAGGACGAGTACCCCCTCGAGCTCGTGCGGCGACAAACCGCCGACGGCCAACCCGAACGGCACGCTCGTCAGCGCGACGAGCCCGACGCCGCCTGCCAGCGCCCACGGGTGGGTCGGGTCGCTGCCAAACACCATCACCACACTGAACACGGCGGCGACGAGGACGCCGAACAGCTCGAGCAACAGGAGCCGCCCGAGCAGCAGCTCGGTCGGGTGGTAGCCGGCGAGAATCAGGCGCGGATCGACGGGGCGAGCGGTCAGTGCGACGAAGATCGAGGCGCCTGCGATCGAGAAAGCCATCGCGACGCCGCCTGTGATGACGGCATTGCCACCGCGGCCGACCGATCCGCCGTAGAAGGCGAGCGGCAGAGCTGTCAGCAACCCCAGCGCTATTCGCCGCCGCCCCAGCTCGAGTCCGGTCAGCTTGGCGGTCACGAGGATGCGGCGAGCGCTCATTGCTCCTCGGCGGCAGGGCCGCATGCGATCTCGAGCTCGACGACGCGATCGACGAGCGCCTGATCGGCGAGTAGGTGTGTCACGACCACGACCCCGATACCCTCGCCCTTCCAGCGCGCCACGTGCTCCCAGAAGCTGACGTAGGCACCGTGGTCGAAGCCCTGGTAGGGCTCGTCCAGCAGCAGTATGCGCGCGCCGCCGAGCAGCGCGAGCGCAAGGTTCAGCTTCTGCCTCGAGCCGCCGGAGAGGTGGCGGCATTGCGCGCGCTGCGCGAGCGGAAACGCGAACTCCGCAAGCAGGCCGTGACCCTCGCGGATGGCCTGCTGGCGCGAGAGACCGAGCGCCGGCGCGAACATCTCGAGGTGTTCGTCGGCGCTCAGGAGGTCGAACAGGCCGGGCTCCTGGGGGCAGTAGCCGACGCGGCCACTCACACCCACGCTGCCCGCATCGGGCGTGGTCAAGCCGGCGCAGATGCGCATCAGTGTGCTCTTCCCGGCGCCGTTCTCACCGATTATCGCGACGGCCTCACCGGCTGCGACCGTCAGCGAGAGGTTCTCGAGCACGCGCCGGTTACCGTAGGCCTTGCAGATGCCGAGCGCTTGCAGCGCGGGCTGGCCACTGGCAGCGGCCTTCGACGGCGCGGTCAGCCGCCGCGCCCGAATTCGATCTGCCGGCGGCACCGTTTCCGCACTGACCGGCATCTGCGCCCGCCCTTCTGCTTGGAATCAGTTACGACGAGCGCGCGACCGGCGTGGTCTGACGCCTCGTCGACCTTCGATTCTAGGCCGCCGGCACCACTCCTGCGCAAGCTGTTACCTGGGATTTAGTCGTGGACGTGCTCTAACGACCGGGCACGCGGCCGCCGGTCGCGCCAGGCTCGCTTGCCGGCCCGCTGACGCCGACGATCCCGAGAACCCGCATCGCTTTCAGGCCGAGGCTCAGCTTCTCTCGTCCGTCGCTCGAGCCGACGTCGAGACCGCACAGTTCGCGCACACGCTCCAGTCGGTAGCGGATCGTGTGCCGATGGGTAAAGAGGCGCTGCGCGGTAGCGGCCACGTTCCCGTCGGCATCGAGAAAGGCGGCGACCGTGGCCACGAGATCGGTCTCGTACTGCTCGTCGTAGGCGAGCAACGGCTCGACCGTCTCTGCAAAGAATCGTTGGAGCTCGGCCGGGTTCTCGCTCATCGTCGAGAGCAGCAGACGGTAGGCTCCCGTCTCCTCGAAGCCGAGCACGCGCGCGTCGCTGTCGCCCTCGGCAACGTTCGCGGCGAGCAAAGCCTCGTCCGCGGCGCGGGCGATCGCCAACGGATCGTCGGCCGGGCGGCTGCGTCCGACGACGAAAGCGAACCCGCCGAGTCCAGCCTGCACGTCGCGCAAGACGTTGTCGGCCGCGCGCCGGCCGGCCGCCTCATCGGCTCCCGGGAGCAGCACGATGACCTCTGCTCCGCCGGTGATCTCGCGCTCGGAGAGCACCGCGACCGCGCTCGGGGCGACGCCGCGGGCGCCACGCGCCGAGAGCAGGCGCAGCCGGCTCCGCCAGCCCTCTTGCGCCGGCGCCTGGGCGCGCGCATGGACCACGAGCACGATCGTGCCGCGTTCGAGGTCGCGCAGGCCGACGCCGCGCGCGCGTTCGAGCAGCTCCTCACGACTGGTGAACTCGTGCGCGAGGATCTCGCTCAGGAATGCGGCGCTTTCCTCCTCGGATTCGCGCTCCGGAGCTCGCACGCGTTCGACTTCAGAGGCGACCAACGTCGTGACGAGACGGACCAAGCCGGGGCTCGTGACCCCGCGAGCCCGAAGGCGCATCTGCCCGACCGGTACATCGGCAACCCGCAGTTCCAGTGCCTCGACTCCGTCGCTCGAGGCGAGCAGCGAACGTTCGTCGGCCGGCGAGCGCGCCGCCACCGCCAGCGCTTGACCACCGCGGTCGAGCACGACGATGCTCGCGGCGAGAGCCTTCGCCGCAGAGCGCACGACGGTCGGCAGCCCGGCGCCGGACTCGACGGCGGCGGTTATCTCCTCGAGCGCGGCGAGGTCGAGATCAGCGACGGCTTTTCTCGTGCTCACGAATGGAGCCGGTCCCAAGCCCACGGAACGACGAAGACGCCGAGCAAGACACCGCCAGCTGCCATCGTCACGCCGACGTAAAGCGATAGCGCGGCGGCGACCAGCCGCTCCCAGAGACGGCTGTAGGCAGTCCACGCCGGGACCAGGATCATTGCGACCCAGACGCTGAAGCCGAGCACCGCGCAGGCGCCGACCACGAGATAGATGATGGTGGTTCTGCTCACGGGGGAGACTGATTGTGAATGGCGCGGGCTGCTTTCGCATCCACGCCCGCCGCGTTGAGTCTGTCGACTGCGAGCCGGGCATCTTGCAGTGTAGGAAAGAGTCCCACTACCGTAGGGCCTGAGCCGCTGACAAGCGCACGGGCAGCCCCTTCACGGCGGACGGTTTCGATCGCGCCGTCGATCGTGGGCTCGAGCGAGCGGGCGGCCTGCTCGAGGTCGTTGACCGGCTCGGGACTGTTCGGATCGAGCGCCGCCAGCGCGGCAGCGAGCTCGTCGGCGCCCCTCGTCAGGCCGAGGCGATCGGCTTGTGCATACACAGCAGCCGTCGACAGCTTTGCGCTCGACGGCAGGAGGACGATGCCGAGCGGTTCGGCGTCGGCGAGCGGCGTGAGGCGCTCGCCAAAGCCCTGGACCAGCCAGCGTCCAGGTTGAAGCTGGCTCGGGACGTCGGCGCCAAGCGAGGTCGCGATCTCGAGCAAAGCGGCGTGGCTGCCCCGGCCCGAGCGTCGGGCGAGCAGCCGCAGCGTGGCGGCTGCATCGGCCGAGCCGCCGCCGAGCCCGGCAGCGACCGGGATCCGCTTCTCGATCTGGAGCAGCTGCGGCGGTCCGTCCCAGCCGGTGTGCTCGCGGAAGGCGGCGAGCGCATGCGCCGCCAGGTTCGGCCCTTCGACGTCCGGACAGCGAACATCATCGGCCGTTGCATCGCTGTCTGTCAGCTCCAGCTCGTCGGCGAGGTCGATCGCCTGCATCACGCTGACGAGCTCGTGGTACCCGTCGGGGCGCAGCGGGCCGACATAGAGGCAGAGGTTGATCTTCGCCGGCGCGAGCTCTCTCACAGCAGTTCCCACAATGAGCGAAGCTCGGCCGGGCTCAGCGACTCCGCTCGCAGCGCAGGAGGCTTGCCGATCGCCGCCAGAGCGACGCGAACGCGATCGGCCTCGATGCCGCCGCTCTGCGCGACTGAGCTGGCAAGCGTCTTGCGCCGGTGCGCAAACGCGGCACGCACGAATGCGCGCAGCTCGGGCGGCGGCGCAGGACCGCGGCGAACAAGGCGCACGAGCACCGAGTCAACGCGCGGTACCGGATAGAAAACGCTCCGCGGAACGCTCCGAACGACTTGCACGTCGCACGCGAGCTGGGCGAGCACACTCGGTATTCCATATTGGGAGCGAGTTGCCGGCGTAGCCGCAAATCGCTCCCCCACCTCCCGCTGGACCATCGCGAGCCATGACGACGCCGTGTCGATCTCCTCGATCGTGCGCAGGATGACGCCCGCGGCTATTCCATACGGCAGGTTCGCAACGATCTTCGACGGCGGCGGCTGGAGAGCCGCCAGGTCGAGCTGCATTGCGTCGATCAGATGGAGCGTGCTGTTGGCTGCGAACGGCTCAAGGGCGTCGCGGAGGGCCGGCTCGAGCCCGACGTCCAGCTCGACGACATGGAGATAGGCGACGCGTGCCGCGAGATACTCCGACAGCACGCCAAGACCGCCGCCGATCTCGAGCACCACGTCGGCGGACTGCAGCTCAGCGGCGCGACCGATCACCCCGAGGATGTTCGAGTCGACGAGGAAGTTCTGGCCGAGCGAGCGGCGGGGTCGAACCCCGAACTGCGCCATGCGTCGCAAGGTTGGTTGGTGAGCTTCGCTCACCAACCGAATACTGACTCGCCGCTCGCCTCGACGATAGCCTCCAACTCGGCGTAGCTGATGCCGCGCCGCTGCGCGATAAACGACCCCGTCTCGTGGACGAACGCGGGCTCGTTCGGCCGGCCGCGACGCGACTGTGGGGCGAGGTATGGCGCATCGGTCTCGACGAGCAGGCGCTCGGACGGCACTCGCGTAGCCGCTGCGGCGAGGTCAGCGTTCTTCGGGTAGGTGACGTTGCCGGCGAACGAGATCCACCAGCCCGCGGCGAGGCATTCGTCCAAGCGCTCGGGCATCGAGAAGCAGTGCAAAACCACTCGCAAGCCTTCGGCTTGCGAGTGGAGCAGAGCGAGCGTGTCGGTGGACGCATCGCGGGTGTGAATCACCAATGCCTTGTCGAGCTCTTTTGCGAGCTCGATGTGGAACTCGAAGGCGTGGCGCTGCGCGTCGCGAGGCGAGCGGTCGCGGTAGTAATCGAGTCCGGTCTCCCCAACGGCCACGCAGCGCGGATCGGAGCCGTCGCGGCGCAGCTGCTCCTCGTCGAGCAGCTCCGCATTGTTCGGGTGGCAGCCGATTGCCGCATACACCGATGCAAACTCATCGGCCGCCGCCAACGCTGCAGTGCAGCTCGCAGGATCAGTGCCCACGGTCACCATCCGTGTCACTCCTGCATCCGCAGCGGATGCGAGAAGCTCTGCAAGGGGCTTCTCGCAGGCCGCGAGATGTGTATGTGAGTCGATCACGACTTCGGGAAGAGCGGCGCGAGCGGGCCGACGGCGCCGCCCCAGCCCTCCGCCCCAAACTCGCGCGCAGCCAGCTCTGGGCGTCCGAGCGCATCGAGCAGTTCGACGGTCTTGCCCGGCAGATAGGGATGCAGCAGGACCGTGACCACGCGCAGACCTTCGGCGAGCGAGGCGAGGATGCGTTCGAGCTCCGCCGCCCGCTGCGGCTCTTTGGCTAGCTGCCACGGGGCGTGTTCTTCGACATACCGGTTGAGCCGGCGTACGCGCTGCCAGATCTCGTCGAGTGCGGCCGACAGCTCGGCGCGCGAGAGCAGCTCGTCGACTCGCGACGCGAGCCCGGCGAAGTCGCCGGCCAGCTCGCGGTCGAGCGATACGGCAGCGACGCGCCCGTCGCAGTAGCGCCCGATCATGTTGAGCGTGCGGTTGGCGAGGTTGCCGTACTCGTTCGCGAGCTCGGTGTCGTAGCGCGAACGGAACCCTTCGAGCGAGACCGGGCCGTCGGCGCCGAAGGTCACCTCACGAAAGAGGTAGTGGCGCAGCGCATCAGGTCCGTACTCGTCGATGATCGCGAACGGGTCGAGGACGTTGCCGCGCGACTTCGACATCTTCTCCAGCTCGCCATCGTGCGGGCTGAGGAGGAAGCCGTGCACGAACACGTGTCGTGGCAGCGCGAGCTCGGCTGCCATCAGGAGCGCGGGCCAGTAGATCGTGTGGAACTTGAGGATGTCCTTGCCGATCACGTGGAAGCTGGCCGGCCAGAAGCGATCGGTCAGGTCTTCTCCCGGCCGCGCATAGCCGAGTGCCGTGACGTAATTGAGCAGCGCGTCGAACCAGACATAGAAGACGTGGTCGGGCTCCCACGGCACAGGCACGCCCCACGACAGCTTGGCCCGCGAGAGCGAGACATCCTGAAGGCCTTGCGAGAGGAAGCTGCGCGCCTCGTTGTAGGCATGGCGCGGCATGACGAAATCGGCGCGGTCGGCATACAGCCGCTCGAGCGGCTCCTGAAAAGCCGACAGGCGGAAGAACCAGTTCTCTTCGCTCTCGCGGATCAGCGGGATGCGATGGATGAGGCAGCTGTTGTCGGGACCGATCTCGCTTTCGCTCTTGAAGTCGGCGCAGCGAGGGCAGTACCAGCCCTGATAGGTACCGCGATATACGTGGCCCGCGTCGTGGACACGCTGGAGGATCTCCTGGACGCGCACGATGTGCCCGGCGTCGGTCGTCCGGATGAAGAAGTCGTTCGACAGCTCGAGCAGCGTCGTCAGCGCGCGGAAGCGCTCGGCGTTGGTATCAACGAGCACCTGCGGTGTCACACCCTCGCGCTCGGCGGCCAGTACGACCGGCTCGCCATGCTCGTCGACGCCCGTCAGATAGAAGGTCTCCTCGCCTGACTCCCGCGCGTGGCGCGCGAGGACGTCGGCCGCAATCGAGGTGTAGGCGTGGCCGAGGTGCGGCGCCGCGTTGACGTAGTAGATCGGTGTGGTGACGTAGAAGGTCATCGCCACCCCAGGCTAGCCGAGCGGCGCTCAGCGCTCGGTGTGCGCAGCGTAAAGCCGGTTCGCGCCGATGTCGGTCAGCTCGGCGACGACCTTCGCCGCGATGCGCGGCTTGGCTCCGGCCGCAACGAGCGCGCGCACGGCCGCGATCGCGCGGTCCTCATCGCCCGTGCCGGGTGCCGCGGCGCCGACGACCAGCACGACCTCGCCACGCGGAGGCTCGGCCGCATAGTGATCCGAAAGCTCTTTGGCGCTGCCGCGACGCACCTCCTCGTGGAGCTTGGTCAGCTCGCGACAGACGGCTACCGGTCTGGTCGGATCGGCGGCGGCCAGCAGCGCAAGCGTCCCGGGCAGCCGCTTGGGCGACTCGAACGCGACGAGCGTGTCGGCGCTCGTCAACAGCAACCGCTCGAGCTCCGACTTCTTGCGCGGCAGGAAGCCGATGAAGCGCCAGCTCTGGGCCGGGAGACCGGAGGCGACGAGCGCAGCGATCGCGGAGCTTGGCCCGGGCAGCACCTCGACCGAGAGGCCCGCCGCGATGCACGCCTGGACGAGAATGAAACCGGGGTCTGAGACGAGCGGCATGCCGGCGTCCGAGACGAGCGCAACGATCGCACCGGAGCGCATCCGCGGGACCAGCTCGGCAGCGCGCTCGCGCTCGTTGTGCTCGTGGTAGCTGACGAGCGTGCCGGTGACCCCATAGCGCTCGAGCAGCGTTCGTGTGCGCCGTGTGTCCTCGCAGGCGACGATGTCGGCCTCACGCAGCGCAGCAAGGACCCGTAGCGTGACGTCCTCGAGGTTGCCGATCGGTGTCGGACAGACGACCAGGCGTCCGGCGCTCATATCGCCTCCGGGCGGCGTTCGCTGCCCTGTCTTGTTCCAGCCGTCACGCTCGGACCCGCTCGTCCAGCCGGTCGCGGGCGAATACCGCAGCGCCGAGCATCCCGGATTCGGCGCCGAAGGATGCGCCGAGGACCCGCGCGTGTTGCGCGGGCAGAGCAAGCGCGCGCTCTGCCAGCACGCGTCGGGCGGGGGCGAGGATCAGCTCGCCCGCAGCGATCACGCCACCGCCGATGACGACGACGTCGGGGTCGAAGATGTTGACGACGTTGACGAGCCCGATCCCGAGCCACGCGCCGAGCTCCGCCAGCAACGCAAGCGCGTCCGCGTCGCCGTCGAATGCCAGCTCCGTCACCAGGGGTCCGCTCACCTCACGCCCGTCTGCGAGCGCCTGCCCGAGCCTGCTGGCCGGGCTGCGCCTCGCCAACGCCAGCGCCGCCGTCGTCAGGGCCGTACCGGAGACGAGCGCTTCGAGACAGCCGCGGCTCGGACAACCGGGACCGCAGGGCGGCCCGTCGGCCCAGACGACCATGTGGCCAAGCTCGCCGGCCGCTCCCTGCGAGCCACGGTAGAGCTCCCCGCCGATCAAGATCGCTCCGGCGATGCCGGTCCCGAGCGTCAGCATCACGGCGTTGCGCTCGCCCTGCGCCGCCCCGGCACGATGCTCTGCAAGCAGCGCGAGGTTGCCGTCGTTGTCCATGAAGACCGGCAGCCCGATGCGCTCAGCCATTACGTCGGCGAACGCGACGCCGTTGATCGGGAGATGCACCGACGACGCCGCAAGCCCACGGTCCTGGTCGATCAGGCAGGGAATGCCGAAGCCGACGCCCTCGACCTCTCCCGCAACCGCCGCGCGCACCTCGTCGACGAGCTCGGTCAGAGTCTCAAGCAGGGAAGCGAGATCCGAGGTTGGCACCTCGCGACGCGCGCGATAGTGGACACCGAGGCTCGCGTCGACCGCTCCGGCGATCGCCTTGGTGCCGCCGAGATCGACCCCGATGACGCATTCAGCCGGCACCTCCGCCACTATAGACGGCGCTCTGATGGTCGAAGCTCCCGATCCCGGGCGCGGGAAGTACAAGCGCTACCGCAGTTCGCGCGGCTTGCGCGCGCGCCCTCGACAGGACCCCGAGGCCGGCCTTGCCGAGCTGCAAGACGCGACGGCCGCCCTCCCCCGGCCCGACCCGAGCCGCCCCGCGAAACCGCCTCGCAGACGGTGGCGGCGACGGCGCGTCCGCACGTCGCGCCCGCGCTGGGTGCGCTGGCTGACGCTGCTGGCCGCGCTGGCCGGAGTCTGGATCGGGCTCTCGATCGTGCTGTTCCTCATCAGCTCGCTGACGGCAACCGGCGTGCCGGCTTCGGCGGTAGCGGCGCTCAACGGCGGCGGGCTGCCGCCGTTCTCGGCGACGACAATCCTCGTGATGGGCACCGACGGTCGACCGCCAGGTCTGAAGGAGCCCGGCGCGTCACAGGACAGCGAGTCGGGCGGCCCGGTCCGCTCGGACACGATGATGCTGATCCGTACCGGCGGCGGGCACACCTCGCGGATGTCGATTCCGCGCGACACGCTCGTCGATCTGCCGGGGTACGGCCTGCAGAAGATCAATGCCGCGTACTACTACGGCGGGGCTGCACTCGCGATCCGCGAGGTCCGAAGCTTCCTCGGAATCAAGATCAACCACGTGATCGTGATCAACTTCACGAACTTCTCGGCGCTCGTCAACGGAATGGGTGGCGTGACCTGGACGGGCGGATGCGTCGACTCCAACATCGACGGCGGCACGGCCGACGGCGGCTACACACTCGACTTGCCCGCCGGCACTCACCACCTGGACGGCGAGCAGGCACTGCTGCTGGCACAGACCCGCGAAAACCTCTGCGACCCGGCCTGGACCGATATCCAGCGCGAGAAGAACCAGCAGGCACTGCTCGAGGACATGAAGAGTCAGGCTTTCTCGCTCACTGGGTTCATTCACCTGCCGTGGATCGCCTGGTACACGCCACAGACACTCGAGACCGACATGGGCGCGCCAACGCTCGCGGCCGTCGCGGCGTCGCTAACGATGTTCGGCACCGGCAGCACGACCGTGCTCTATCCCACCGGGAGCGGGTACTCGCCGAGCCAGGGCGACTACTTGACGATCACGCCGACGGCGATCCACGCGGACGTCGCGAAGTTCCTCGACGGCTGAGATGCGGCAACGTGCAGCGGGCGCGCGATGCGAACACCCGGTCAGTCGTCCTTCTTCTTGGTCGCCACCTTCTCGGTCTTTGGCTTGTCGGCGGCGGGCTTGCCGTCGGCGGGCTTGCTCTCGCCGCCGCCGTCGGCCTTGGTGGCCTTCGCGTCGCTCGCGGCAGCCTCGGCCCCGGCTTTCTCGCGCTGGCGGTTGCGGGTCCCGTAGTCGGTGTTGTAGAAGCCGCTGCCCTTGAAATGCACCGCCGGCGAGTGCATGACGCGCTGCACCGGGGCGCCGCAGACCTCGCAGAGCTCGAGTGGCGCGTCGCTCATGCTCTGGATCGCCTCGAAGCGATGGCCCTTACTGCAGCGGTATTCGTAGACCGGCACTGCCGTCAATCATAGGAGGCGCCGCGGCCGTGGCCGGCGGCGCCGCGGGCGTCCGCGCGGGTGGCGGGCTACGATGCGCGCCCGTGGAGGACGCCGTCACGATGGACAAGCTCGTCTCGCTGTGCAAGCGGCGCGGCTTCATCTTTCCGAGCTCGGAGATCTACGGCGGGGTCGGATCGACGTACGACTACGGCCATTACGGCGTGCTGCTGAAGACGGCCGTCAAGAGCGCCTGGTGGCGCGCGATGCTGCAGGAGCGCGACGACATCGTCGCGATCGACTCGGCGATCATCCAGCACCCGCGAACCTGGGAGGCCTCGGGTCACCTCGCGAACTTCACTGATCCGCTCGTCGACTGCCGCTTCTGCAAGCAGCGCTTCCGCGCCGACCATCTCGAGCAGCTCGCGTGCGGCCAGCGCCCGTCGAAGCACCCCGGTGAGACGCCCGACTGTGACCTGACGGAGGCGCGCGAGTTCAACCTGATGTTCGAGACGACGATCGGGCCGGTGAAGGAGAGCGGGGCGACCGTGTATCTGCGACCCGAGACCGCGCAGGGGATCTTCGTCAACTTTAAGAACGTCCTGCAGTTCGCGCGCAAGAAGCCGCCATTCGGGATCGCTCAGGTCGGCAAGTCGTTTCGCAACGAGATCACGCCCGGCAATTTCATCTTTCGCACGCGCGAGTTCGAGCAGATGGAGATGGAGTTCTTCGTCCCGCCGAGCGAGGCGTCGAAGTGGTTCGATTATTGGACGGCAGCGCGCCGCGACTGGTACCTCGAGCTGGGGATTCGCGGCGACCATCTGCGCCTGCGCCCGCACGAGCCCCGCGAGCTGTCGCACTACTCGAGCCAGACGAGCGACGTGGAGTACCTGTTCCCGATCGGCTGGTCCGAGCTCGAGGGAATCGCCAACCGTGGCGATTTCGACCTGCGCCAGCACGCCGAGTTCTCGGGCGAGACGCTCGAGTATTACGACCAGCAGACAAAGGAGCGCTACGTCCCGCACGTGATCGAGCCTGCGGCGGGGGCTGATCGGGCGACACTGGCGTTCCTCGCGGACGCCTACGACGAGGAGGAGATCGAGGGCGAGGTCCGGACCGTGCTCAGGCTGCACCCGCGACTCGCGCCGATCAAGGTTGCTGTGCTGCCGCTGCTGCGCAAGGACGGCCAGCCCGAGCTGGCGACCAGCGTGTTCCATGCGCTGCGCGGCAGCGTTCAGGCCGAGTACGACGAGGGCGGATCGATAGGCCGCCGCTACCGCCGCCAGGACGAGATCGGCACGCCATGGTGCGTGACGATCGACCACGAGTCGATCGCTGAGAAGACCGTCACATTGCGCGAGCGCGATTCACTCCAGCAGGAGCGCGTCCCGATCGAGGGGCTCGCCCAGCAGATTGAGCACCGACTCGCCGCGCCGTGGAGTACCCCGAAGCTCGCAGCTTAGGGCGGGCTCAGCTGTTGTGCTGGTCGCCGTCGGCGGTGCGCGGCGACCACCAGCCGTGTGGCGCATCAGGCGGAGTACCCGGCCGGTCCGATCGCGGGCTCGGCCGGTCCTGTTGCGGGTTCGGCCGGTACGGTGGCGGGCTCGGCGGTTCGGCTGCTTCGTACCCCGGCTGATCGGCCTCAGTCTCGGACTCCGTGGCTTCCGGCTCGAACGCCTTCCCCTCGGGCTCGGTCGTCGCGTACGGCTCGAAGTCCTGGGCGGCCGGCTCGGAATCAGGGTCGGTCTCGAACGCGTGCAGCTTCGGCTCAGGCTCAGTCGTTAGAGGCTCGAACGCGTACGGCTCCGGCTCCGGCTCCGGCTCCGGCTCCGGCTCCGGCTCCGGCTCCGGCTCCGGCTCCGGCTCAGTCGCCACAGGCTCGAACGCGTACGGCTCCGGCTCCGGCTCCGGCTCAGTCGCCACAGGCTCGGAGTCCTGCACCGCCGGCTCAGGCTCGAATGTGTCCGGCTCCGGCTCCGTGCCTTGGAGCTCCGGCTCGGTCGTCACAGGCTCGCGGCCCGGCGTCGCATACGCAGCTTCGTCCAATTCAGCTTCGGCCGGCGCTCCGGAGATCGGCTCCGACGCGTGGCTTTCCACCTCGGCCTGCGCACTCTCGGCTTCCTCCGCGGCGGCACGCCAGGCGGCGGGCGAAGGAGAGACTGACGCCGGCCGACCAACGCCCTCGATCCACGGGGAGTCATCGTCAAGCGTCGTTGCGTCCTCCGCCTCGTCGACCGCGGGCTCCGCAGCGGGCGCGGCCGGAGCCTCGGGCGCGGCGGCTCGGACCCAGGGCTCGGAGACGTCGTCGGGCCGGGTCTCCTCCGCCGGGGGCTCCGTCACCGAGCTGTAGCTGAACTCCTCCTCGGCGCCGAACAGCACATCGAGGAGCTGGTTGCGCAGATCCTCGCTGAGCAGCAGCACAACGGCGCCGCCAAGCGCGGCGACCTTCAAAAGGCGATGGCTGCGCCGCGTCCGCGGAGCGGGCTGGTCGGACTCCGTCTCCGGATCAGCGCTAGCTGACATCCCCGCCCACTATAGCTCGCTGCCGTTTCCCGTCCGACCTGAAATCCGTGCGATCAGGCTGACGAGATGGCTGACTCCCTGGTCGAGTCCGCAAGGCATGCTGACTGCGGGCGCAGCAACGGACTGCGGTTGCAGAGTCAACCATCTAGGCGATCGCCTTGTTCAGCGCGGCGATCAGGCGCGACTCCTCGAATGGCTTGACGACGAAGTACTTCGCGCCGGCCTTCATCGCCTCGAGCACCTTGCTCTCCTGGCCGAGCGCGGAGCACATGACGACGCGCGCAGACGGATCGAGCGCGATTATCTCGCGCAGCGCCGTCAGTCCGTCCTTCTCCGGCATCGCGATGTCAAGCGTCGTTAGGTCCGGACGCAGCTCCATGAAGCGGGCGACCGCTTCATGGCCGTTCGAGGCTTCGCCGATCACTTCGTGACCGCCGGCGACGATCGCATCGGACACGACCTTGCGCATGAACAGCGCATCGTCGACTACGAGCACTCTTGCCATCGAACACCCCCTTCCGTTACGTCAGCCTCCTCGCCGAGGCCGACGACGACGATCTGGCGCGTGCTCTCCGGCGCGCTCATCGCGTTTGCTCGGCTTCGGCGGCGAGGGCGAGCGCCACCGAGCCGCTCGCGGAGGTGAGCGAAAGCGTGTTGCGCCTGTTGATCCGTGCGGCCTTCAAGTGCAGATCCTCCTGATGGCGTGGCGAGGCGGCGCCCGCCACCGCACTCAGGGCATCATCGGCAGCGCTCAGCGCACCTGAAGAGGACACAGACACTTAGGCAGTCCCTCGCGCCGCGAACGCCGGCATGGTTCGGTTGCCCGCGACTCTGAGGCTGTCGAGCGAGCACCGCGCTACGCGTGTAGCGCGGCTTGCTCCTGCGCGGTCGGAAACGCCCAGACCGCACGAGTTCGCCGCTCGCTGCGGAAGACGAAGCGGAGCTGCTGCGGCGGGCGCAGGCCGTCAGGATGGTTCGGCCGGAATGTCGCACAGGGCTGCGGCTCCGGCAGCGCACAGAGTAGGTTGCGACCGAAGTAGCAATCCTCACAGCTCGGCTTGCGGGCAGCGCTACGCGACACGTACTTCCCTCCGGATCTCTTCTCGAACGACGACCGCGGGCATCAAACCAGTAGGCCGCGACGGCCACAAGTCTGCTTCCCGCAAATGCCGAAGAAAACGATTTCAGGCCGCGGAATCACCTGCAAATAGACTGGTTCTTTTCTTTCCTATCGTAAGCGTACGTCGTACGCAAACAGAGAATCTACGCGTTTAGCGTGTGTTTGACGGACCGTCAGACCGGGGCGTGCACAATCACAGGATCCGCCAATGCGCCACGCACGGCGGCCAAAGAGCGATCCTCGTCGCACCTCAATCAAACGGCTGGCGCGCGGATCCCTCCCGCTCGACGGGGCTGTCGCAAGATTCCTCTCCGAGGGGGCGAATCAGAGGGACACATCGTATAATGTCAGTAGTGAAATTCACGCCTCCCCGAGGGCACAAGAAAGGTTGATTTCGTGAGTGATTTTCTGGACACCAAGCGGAAGGAGATCGCCGGCAGGATGCGCGAGCTCGAACCGCTGATAGCTGAGTATCGCCAGCTCGAGGCGGCGCAGACGGCGCTCGCCGGCCTGCCGGGCAGGTCGCGCACGACGGTTCGACGCACACGCACGACGCGCGCTGCGGCAAGCTCCGCGCCGCCGCGCCGCCGCGGACGCCCGCGCGGAAGCGGTACGCGGGCGCTGCAGGCGCTCGAATTGGTCAAGGCACGCCCCGGCATCACGACAAGTGAGATCGCCGGCGCGATGGGCATCAAGCAGAACTACCTATACCGCGTGCTCCCCGGCCTCGAGCGCGACAGCAAGATCGCCAAGCGCGGCCGCGGCTGGTTCCCCAGCTGACACGACCGTAATGACCGCCCTCATCCCTGGCACGGTGGGGATGAGGGCTGCCGGCGGCACTCAGCTGCCGAGTAACGAGAGTCCCTCGACCGCCGCCCGCTCCTCGAGCAACTCGGTGACCGAACGGTCGATCCGCTCGCGCGAGAACGTGTCGATCTCGAGTCCCTCAACGACCTGGTACTGGCCGTCCTTGCAGGTGACCGGAAAGCCGCTCAGCACGCCTTCGGCGACGCCGTATGAGCCGTCCGAAGGTACCGCCATCGAGACCCAGTCGTCGCTGGGTGTGCCGGCGAGCCAATCGCGCACGTGGTCGATCGCTGCGCTCGCCGCCGATGCGGCGCTGGAAGCCCCGCGGGCTTCGATAATCGCCGCCCCGCGCTTCTGGACCGTCGGGATGAACTCACCCTCGAGCCAGGCCTGATCGTTAACCATCTCCGAAGCGCTGCGACCGGAGATCTTTGCGTGCAGGATGTCGGGGTACTGGGTCGCCGAGTGGTTCCCCCACACGGTCATATTCGTCACATCACCGACGCCGACGCCAAGCTTCGCTGCGAGCTGTGCCTTCGCACGGTTGTGGTCGAGACGCATCATGGCGCTGAAGCGCTCGCGCGGGACGTCGGGCGCATGTGACATCGCAATCAGCGCGTTCGTGTTGGCCGGGTTGCCGACGACCAAAACGTGAACGTCGGCCGCGGCGTGCGCGTTTATCGCTTGCCCCTGCGGTTTGAAAATGCCGCCATTCGCCTCAAGCAGGTCACTCCGCTCCATACCAGGACCGCGCGGGCGCGCGCCGACCAGCAGCGCCACGTTGACGCCATCGAAGGCGACCTTCGGATCGTCACTGATATCGACAGAGGAGAGCAACGGGAAGGCGCAGTCGCCCAGTTCCATCGCCGTGCCTTCCGCCGCCTTCAGCGCCGGGGTGATTTCGAGCAGGCGCAGAGCGACGGGAGTCTGCGCTCCCAGCATCGCGCCGCTCGCAATGCGGAACAGCAGCGAGTAGCCGATTTGACCGGCGGCGCCGGTAACGGTGACCTTGACCGGGCCGCTCGCCATCAGCGTCCCAGCTCCTCGATCACGGCGTCGGCAAACTCGGCCGTGCCCACCGCAGACGGGTCGTTGCGGTCCTTCTTGAGGTCGAAGGTCACCTTCTCGCCTTTGCGGATCACCTCGGCGATCGCGTGCTCCAGGCGGTCACCAGCGTCGACCTCGCCGATGTGGCGCAGCATGTAGACACCCGACAGCATCAGCGCAGTTGGGTTGACTCTGTTGAGGCCCTTGTATTTCGGCGCCGAGCCATGGGTCGCCTCGAAGACCGCCGCCTCATCGCCGATGTTCGCGCCGCCGGCAAAGCCGAGACCGCCGATCATGCCTGCGCCGAGGTCCGAGACGATGTCGCCGTAGAGGTTCGGCAGCACCAACACGTCGTATTCCTCGGGGCGCGACACGAGCTGGTTACACAGGTTGTCGACGATGCGATCCTCGAACTCGATCTCGGGGTGGCGCGTTGCTACCTGGCGCGCCACGTCAAGGAACAGTCCGTCGGTGAACTTCATGATGTTCGCCTTGTGCACGGCGGTCACCTTGTGACGGCCGTTGTGTTTCGCGTACTCGAACGCGGCCTCGACGATCCGGTCGCTGCCGAAGATCGAGATCGGCTTGATCGAGATTCCCGAGTCCGGTCGCACCTTAGACCCGAGCTCGGCGATCACCTCGATCATGCGCGCCGCTTCAGCAGTGCCCTGCTCGTACTCGATCCCGGCATACAGGTCCTCGGTGTTCTCGCGCATGATCACGAGGTCGAGGCCCGGGTAGCGGGTGCGAACCCCCTCATAGGCCTTGCACGGACGCAGACAGGCGTACAGGTCGAGCTCCTTGCGGAGCTGGACGTTGACCGAGCGAAACCCGGAGCCGACCGGCGTTGTCGTCGGCCCCTTGATGCCGACCTTCGTGCGCCGGACCGATGCGAGGGTCTCTGGCGGAAAAGGATTTCCGGTCCGCTCGAACTCGTCGATCCCGGCCTGCTGCACGTCCCAGTTGAACTCGACGCCGGTCGCCTCGAGCGCGCGTCGCGTCGCTTCCGCCAGCTCCGGGCCAGTCCCGTCACCGGGGATGAACGTCACATCATGCGCCACTTGCGGTTCCTTTCGTTCGCCCGTTTTGGCTCCATCGGCAGGCGCGATGCTACCCACCTGGACGCCGGCGCGCCGCAACGCCCGAGCAGGCGCGGAGCGCCCACTGTCCGCCGGCCGCCCTTACCATTAGGACGTGCAGCGTCGCGACAACGTCCAGCTCGCGCGGGTCTTCGGCATTCGCGTCGGGATCGAGTGGAGCTGGTTCATCGTGCTGTTCGTCGTGATCTTCGTTCTGCGCGACTACTTCGCGCAGATCCTTCCGAGCAGCTCGCAGGCGTTCATCGTCGCGGTTCTCAGCACGCTGCTGTTCTTCGTCTCACTGCTTGCGCATGAGCTGGGTCACGCGCTGGTTGCGCGCCGGCTCGGATTGCAGGTCGACGGCATCGACCTCTGGCTCTTGGGCGGCTTCACGCGCACTCGTGGCGAGATCGACACACCGCTGGGCGAAGCAAGCCTGGCCGCTGCCGGTCCCGCGGTCACAGCCGCGATCACCGTGTTGTGCATCCTCGCTGGGCTGCTCTTCACCAGCCTCCGCCGGCTCGTCGACGTGGCGCTGTTTAACACCAACCTGCACGTCAGCGCGCCGGTCGCCCTGTTGAGCTGGCTCGCGCTGATCAACTGCTTCCTGCTCGTGTTCAACCTGCTGCCGGCGTTCCCGCTCGACGGCGGTCGGATCGCTGAGGCGTTCGTCTGGCGCGCCACCGGTGACCGCAACCGCGCCGCACGCGCCACCGCACGGACCGGTCAAGCCTTCGGCCTGCTGGTAATGGCCACCGGCGTCTTCGTGGCCGCACGCAGCTCGTGGCTTGACGGAGTGTGGCTGGTTCTGATCGGGCTGTTCCTCGAGCAGGCCGCTCGCCGGGCTGTCGTGCAGAGCAGGCTCGCTGAGCGTCTCCGCGACGTGAAGGTCACTGACATCATGGACACGCACCCGCTGACGATCCCGGGACGGACGCCGTTGCTCGATGTCGAGGAGGACTTCTTCGTGCGACATCGCTGGCCCTGGTTTGCCGTGGTAGACGAGACCGGGCACTATCTTGGCCTGCTGAGACGCGAGCGCGTCACGCAGGAGCTGGCCGGTGGACGACCGGCGCTCACGGCCGCGGAGGCCAGCGACGACGCTCCGCCCTGGCGGATCGACACATCGGCGAGCCTCGAGTCGCTGCTCGGCTCGGAGGGGCTGCGGCTGCTCGGGGCGGTGGTTGCGGTCGACTCGGAGGGCGTGTTGCAGGGCGTCGTCACGCTGCAAGCGATCCGGGCTGCGCTCGGCGCCCCAGCTGGCGTATAGAGTCCCGGGCAGCAACCGGAAATGCCCCAACACGACGTCCTGATCATCGGCGCCGGTCTAGCCGGCCAGCGCGCAGCACTCGCCGCCGCCCAGGGCGGCGTTTCCGTTGCAATCATCAGCAAAGTGCACCCGGTGCGCTCGCACTCGGTGGCGGCTGCAGGCGGGATCAACGCGGCGATCAGCGTTTCCGACGACTGGCGCTCTCACGCCTACGACACGGTGAAAGGCTCAGACTTCCTCGGCGACCAGGACGCGATCGAGGTGATGTGCCGCGAGGCCCCGGGGGAGGTGATGCACCTCGAGCACATCGGTGTCACATTCCATCGCAACGACGCGGGGGAGCTCGATCTGCGCGCCTTCGGCGGCGCGTCGATAAACCGCACCGCCTACGTCGCCGACATCACCGGGCAGGCCATCCTGCACGTGCTCTACGAGCAGCTGATGAAGCACTCCGGCTCGGTCGAGCGCTTCGAGGAGTGGTTCGTTACCTCGCTGATAGTTGACGACGACGGGAGGTGTGTGGGTGTCGTCGCACGAGACATCCGCAGCGGCCAGATGGAGACATTCGTGGCAAAGAACGTGATCCTCGCCTCGGGCGGCGCCGGNNTCCAGTACCACCCGACGACGCTCGCCGAGAACGGCTTCCTGATCACCGAGGGTGCGCGCGGCGAAGGCGCCCACCTGCTGAACAAGGACGGCGAGCGCTTCATGTCGAAGGCGGCGCCGAACAAGATGGAGCTGGCCTCGCGCGACATCGTATCTCGCGCCGAGCAGACCGAGATCAACGAGGGCCGCGGCGTCGGTCCCGACGGACAGGGGATCTATCTCGACATCACCGTCGTGCCGCGCAAGCGCACGCTCGAGGCGCTGCGCGAGATAGTCAACATCGGTCGCGACTTCGCGGGCGTCGACATCACGCGCGAGCCGATCATCATCCAGCCCGGCCAGCACTACATCATGGGCGGCGTCAAGACGGACATCGACGGACAGACGCCGATCGAAGGGCTCTACGCCGCTGGCGAGGTCGCCTGCGTCTCGGTCCACGGCGGCAACCGTCTCGGCGCCAACTCGCTGCTCGACACGCTGATCTTCGGGCGCCGATCGGGTGAGCACGCCGCCGAGCGGTCGCGTGACACGCCGATGCCGACGGTGTCAGGCGATCACCTGCGTGCCGACGCCAAGCACATCAAGGAGATCATCGCGCGCCCGCGCAAGGGACGACGCGTCTCGGAGATCAAGGATGAGCTCGGCGCCGTCATGAACCGTCACGTCGCCGTGTTCCGCGACGAGGAGGGCCTGCAGACGGCCGCCGACACCGTGGCGCGACTCAAGGAGGAGGCCGCGAGTGCGTACATCGATGACCGCGGCAGAGTCTTCAACCAAGACGTGCTCGGTGCGATCGAGCTCGGCTACATGCTTGACACGGCGGAGACGATCGTGCTGTCGGCGATCGAGCGCAAGGAGTCACGCGGCGCGCAGTTCCGCACCGACTACCCGGAGCGCAACGACGCCGAATGGCTCAAGCACATCGACGTCACGCTCGGCGAGGGCGGCACGCCGGAGCTGTCTTACTCGCCTGTGACGATCACGCAGTGGCAGCCCGAGGAGAGGAAGTACTAGTGGCCAGCGACACTTCCCGGGAGGCACAACGCTGATGCCCGAGTTCGTGCTTCGTTTGCGTCGTTTTG
>PKXY01000008.1 GCA_003132505.1 Solirubrobacterales bacterium | reverse complement strand
GACGAGGCCGCCGTAGTCGATCTCGTTGTGGGCGAAGAGACGCAGCGGTCCCGCCGGCGAGATCACGGCAGTGACGCCAGCAGCCGGAGGCGGGTTGGCAAGGTCTGCGACCAGCGAGCTGACGGTGCCGGCGGGCGCTCCGGCGATCCTGTCGTAGCCGTTGTAGACGAACACGGCGTTCCAGACGCTGCCGTTCGTCGAGCCGATCGGCCATGGACGGTCGTGTGCCGGGGTCAGCGAGACGAACACCAACCAGGCGCACGCGACCGCGGCNNACGAGCGCCTCGAACAGCTTGACGTTGAAGGCGAGACCGAGGACCGCGGCGGCGGCGAGCAGCCAGCCGAGGCGGCGTCGCTGGACGGCGGCGAGGAGCAGCCAGGCGCTTGCCAGGAGCAGCGCCATCATCACGGAGTCCATCGTGTCGCTGCGAGACGTGACGACGCTGAGCGGGATGATCGCGAGCACGACGGCGCTTGCGAGCCCCGCAAGCCGCCCGGCTACGCGGCGCACCAGGTCGTAGATGAGCGGCACGGCGACGGTTCCACCGAGCGCTTCGGGCAGCTTCAGCGCGACCGGGCCGAACCCGAACAGCTTGACCGAGATCACCTGCAGCCAGAGGTCGAGCGGCGGTTTGTCGATCGACGCGCTTGCGCCCGGCTCGAAGGCGCCGTAGAGGAAGTTGTGCAGCGACAGCGACATCGAGCGCACAGCGGCGTCGTAGTAGTCGTCTTCCGGCACGTAGCGCAAGCGCACCAGGCGCAGCGCTGCGCCGAGCAGGGTGATCGCCAGCAGCGCGATCAGCGCACGCCGATCGCGCCGCGGAGGGCTCTCAGCTGGACCGCCGGGGCGCGCCGCGTGCGCCTCAGCGAAGCTCATCGCGCGGCGGGCGGGCTCGCGATCGGATCGCCCGCGCGAGGGCCAAACGTCCAGGTGCGATTGATGAAGAAGGTGATCGCGACGACCGGCACGATGACGATTACCTCCGCCGCGATCTTCTCGACGTGCAGATGGTGCACCATCAGGTAGAGCAGGCCGAGGTTCGCGAGGATCGCGCAGCTCTGGACGATCGCGAAGCGCGTGCCCGAGCGGGAGTGCGCGAGGTGGCCCGCGTCGAACGTCCAGTGTCGGTTCAGCAGGTAGCTGTTGAGCCCTCCCGGTATGTAGCCGACGAGCAGCGAGATCAGGTAGGGCACGCCGATCCAGACCCCGATGCTGTATGTGGCGACCGTCAAGGCGGTGTTGCTTGCACCGACGACGCCGTACTTGACGAACTGCCGGACGAGCGCGGCATCGAACGACCGCTGGGGCGGAGCGGGCTCCATCGCCGCTAAAGCATGAACGAAGCGGTCCCGGTCCGTCCGCGGGACAGGCTCAGCTGGGGTTGAAGCTCCCCTGTTACATTCGATCATCCGAACCAGCGGCGCCTCGCGGCGCGGTTACCATTTGCAGGGCGTTCCGCGCGCCGCGCGCTCGCCGAAGGAAACATCAGTGACGGCATCGACCAACAACCGCGTGCTCGACCTCCTCAGCGTCTGCGCGCCGGTCTACGACGAGGAGGCTCTCCTCGAAGAGTTCTACGCGCGCACGACGGCCGCACTCGCGGAGGTGGCGGCCCGCGAGCGGTTCGATTATGAGCTGATCATCGTCAACGACGGCTCGCGCGACAACAGCCCGGCGATCCTCGATCGCCTCGCTGAGAGCGACCCGCGACTGCGCGTCGTTCACCTCTCACGCAACTTTGGCCACCAGCCAGCGCTGACCGCCGGTCTCGAGAAGGCGCGCGGCGATCTGGTGGTGATGCTCGATGCGGACCTGCAGGACCCACCGGAACTGATCGGCGCGATGATCGAGCGCTGGCGCGAGGGCTCGGACATCGTCTACATGGTGCGCGAGCAGCGCGACGGCGAGTCGATGTTCAAGCTCACCACGGCGCGCTGGTTCTACAAACTGTTTCGCACGCTGGCGCAGGTCGATCTGGCGCCGAACTCCGGCGACTTCCGACTGCTCGATCGCCACGCGCTCGACGCATTGCTCTCGATGGGCGAGCGCAGCCGCTTCCTGCGCGGCATGACCGTCTGGGTCGGCTTCACGCAGAGCGCGATCCCCTATCACCGCGACGCCCGCTACGCCGGCGAGACGAAATACCCGCTGCGCAAGATGCTGCGCTTCTCGCTCGACGCGATCCTCTCGTTCTCGCACACGCCGCTCCAACTCGCGACCTATCTCGGCTTCCTGATCTCTGGCATCGCGTTCCTTGCGATCCCGGTTGTCCTCGGCCTGCGCCTGGCCCACTCCTACCTGCCCGGGTTCGGCTCGATCACGATCGCGATTCTGATGCTGGGCGGCATCCAGCTGATCGCGATCGGCGTGATCGGCGAGTACGTCGGGCGGATCTACGACGAGGTCAAGCGACGTCCGCTCTACATCGTCCGCGAGCAGCGCAACGAGCCGTTGCCGCTCGGCGAGGCGCGCCGCGTGATGGAGGTCGTGCAAGCGCGCGAGCAGGACCGCCCGCTCGGCGTCAACGACTGACCAGCGCCCCACGCACGGGTTCGTCCTCGGCCGGGCTCGCGACCGTCTCGTTCTCCCCCCAGCGCTGCGAGCTGCCGCGCAGCCACGACGCGGCCGCGGCGACGACGAAGGCCAGCACGGAGAAGCGCAGCGCGTCGGTCGTCGCATCGGCGAAGGCCGGCGAGATCAGGTGCGGGAAGAGGGTTCGCCGGGTGATCGCGACGTAGGTGCTGTGACTTAGCGAGTGCAGCACGTGCGGGCTCAGGTGCGCGGTGACGGCGTTCGCGCCGAGCAGCGCGGCGAACAGCGTGGCGACCGGCGAGGTGTGGGCGACCGTGTAGGCCGCGCTGGCGGGCAGGCCTTTCGCTACGAGCCCCGTGAACAGCGCATGCGGCAGCTTCGAGGCCAGCCCGATGACCATCAGCGAGAAGTAGATCCCGATCGAGAGCACCTGCCCCGAGTTCTGGAACGTCGCCGCCATCCCGGACCCCACGCCGCGACGCCACGGCGGCAGGCTGTTCATCACGTTGGCGCGGTTGGGCGAGGCGAACATGCCGTTGCCGATCCCGAACACCGTCAGCAGCACCGCGAACTCGGGGTAGGAGAAGTCGACCGGCAGCAGCGAGAGCAGTGCCAGCGATACGGCTGCGAGCAGCGGGCCTGCGACGGCAAAACGACGCGCCCCGAAGCGGTCCGAGAGGATCCCCGAGATCGGCCCCGCGATGAGGAAGCCGCCGATCAGCGGCAGCATCGCGACGCCAGCCCACAGCGGCGTCGTGGCGAGGCTGTACCCGTGCAGCGGCAGCCACACGCCCTGCAGCCAGATGATGAGCATGAACTGGAGCCCGCCGCGGCCGATCGCGCCGAGCAGGCTCGCGACGTTGCCAGCGAGGAACGCACGAATCCTGAACAGGCGAAGCTCGAACATCGGCTCCTTGGTGTTCAGCTCGATGACGCCGAATGCGAGGAGCAGCACGACGCCGGCGCTGAGCTCGACGATCACGCGCGGGCTCGACCAGCCCATGTCGTGGTGACCGTAGGGCTGGATGCCGGTCGCGATTCCGACGAGCAGCACCACGAGCCCGGCCGCGAACGCGAGGTTCCCCCACCAGTCGATGCGCGCGGCGTGCTGCTCCCCGATCTCTCGCAGGCTGCGATAGGACCAGACGGTGCCGACCACGCCCACCGGGACCGACACGAGAAACACGAGCCGCCAGGAGATCGGCGCCAGCAGGCCGCCAACGACGAGACCGATCGTCGAGCCGACGATGCCCGCGATGTTGTTGATTCCGAGTGCGAGCCCGCGCTGATTGCTTGGGAAGGCGTCGGTCAGGATCGCAGCGGAGTTGGCGATCAGCATCGCTGCACCCAGAGCCTGGAGGACGCGGAACACGATCAGCCAGATTCCGGCGGCCGCGCCTTGCAGCCAGGTCACGCAGAGCGGGATCGAGAAGATCGTGAATACGACGAAACCGAGGTTGTAGATCCGCACGCGTCCGTAGATGTCTCCGAGCCGGCCGAGGCTCACCACGAGCACCGCCGTAACGATCAGGAAACCCATCACCACGCCCAGGAGGAACACCGTGTTGCCCGGCTGCAGCGGATTGATGTGAATCCCGCGGAAGATGGCCGGCAGAGCTATGAGCACGATCGTTCCGTCGATCGTCGCGATCAGGGTCGAAAGCGTCGTGTTCGAAAGAGCAATCCACTTGTAGCGGTCGCGATCGAACTGCTCGCCGCTCAGTTGCTCGCTTGACGCGCCTGCTGCAGCGCTCACGCTGCCGCCTGAGCGCTGCTCATCACCGGCACGTTCCCCAGCTTAGCTCGCCGGCAATGCCGGCTTAAACGGCTACCGCTCGGAGTCCGCGAGCCGGAGCAGTGCGGTCACGGTGTTCCAGTTGCGCGCAGTGGCGGTGACGCCGAGGCGGGGGCCGCCGAGCAGCTTGGCGAGCGGCGAGCTGACGATGCCATCCGGGTGCCAGGCAAAGACCTCGCGACCGGAAACCGCGACCTGTTCGGGCGCAATCGCCGCGGCATCGATCCGCGCGAGCAGATCCACTGACGGCGTCTGCGAGAGAAACGTGACCTGGTAGCGGCGCGGATCGGCTGCTGCCGGCGCGCCGAGCGGGTTGCGCAACACCACGTCCGCGAGCTCCTCGGGCGAGCGCACAACGACCGGCACATCGAGCTTGAACGCGTCCGCTAGCTGCTGCTCCAGCTCGCGGGCGAGCTCTTCCCCCACCGCCTCGCTGTGCAGCAGGACGTTACCGCTCGCGAGATGGGTCCGCACCGGCCCGTAGCCGCGCTCACTCAAAAGCGCGCGTAGCTCTCCCATCGCGATGCGCCGGCTCGGCCCGAGGTTGATCGCCCGCAGCAGGGCGATTTGCTGTGCCACGGTCCGGCAGGCTAGCTCGTCGCGAACGCCCGCGAGCGACGCTTTTCGTGGGCAGCCTGCCAAAGCGGAGGGGCAGGGATTCGAACCCTGGGTACGGGGGTCACCCGTACAACGGTTTTCAAGACCGTCGCATTCAACCGCTCTGCCACCCCTCCAGAGGAGCAGGAGATAATCGCACGCCGGCAAGGGGCTGCCCGCCGGTCCACGTCGCCGTAGGCGCCCTTTACACTGAGCCGTCCCTCCCGGAGAGGTGGCCGAGTGGCTGAAGGCACTCGCCTGCTAAGCGAGTATGGGGCGAAATCTCCATCGCGGGTTCGAATCCCGCCCTCTCCGCTGATCGGATCGCAAGCATTCGCAGGGCGTTGGCCCCGGATCGGACGATCAGCGAGGTACTGCAGGGCCAGCGTCAGGTGCCGTCTGGAAGTGGTTTGGAAGCAAAAGCGCCTGGAGCGTGTCTGCTGCTGCTCCTTTCATGTGAGGCTGTCGCGTAAAGGGGTTTGTGCGACAGCCTCCGTGGAGAGCGACAGCGTCTTGCTGCTGCGTATGACTGCTCCGACTCTGATCCGTAGGACCGGTGGGTTGAGCTCGGTTATCCGGTGCCGGAGGCTTGTTAGGGGATCGTCGCTGTGAAGCTGCCGACGGGGATCTTCTTGGTGGGGAGCTCGCCGTCGACCGAGGGCCCGGTCGAGTAGTAGAGGGTTATCGTGCCGTGGACCATGCCGTGTGTGAGCGGCGGTCCGAGCAGGCCGATGTTCGCTGTGAGGGTCTGGCCGGCGGCGATGTCAGCGCCGGCGCCGGCCTCGCCGAGATCGGCCTCGGCGCGTGTCACGAACCCGTTGGAGTCGCCGATCGAGGTGTAGCTGTCGACCCTGGCCGGCTCGCGTGGGTTGTGCCACTCCAGCTGGTATTGGGCGCGCAGGGTTCTGATCGCGATGCGCGACTTGAAGCTGACAGTGATCTCGTGTCGCGCGGGGATCGAAATCGATTGTGCGCGAATGTGGATGACTCGCGTCCCCGTGTGAATGACTCGCGCGGGGAACCGGATCACGTGCGTGTAGGTAACGCGCGCCGTGATCGGAGCCGTGACCTGTGCGGGTGTCGGTGCGATGGCGGGGGCGTAGCCGATCGGTTCCTTGAGCGGGGGCGAGCAGGCGTGGAAGCCGGCGATCCACTTGTGGGCTGTGAGCAGGTGGCATGTCGCACCGTCGGTGTACTGGATCGAGGTGATCGGGCTGAACACCGGGACATCATCGGCGGTGCCGCCCCCTGCACCTGGGATGCGCTGGTGCGCGGACGCATCGGCAACGATGAGATAAGCGCCGTCGGGTCGCGTGGTTGCCTGCGTGCGTGTTTGGCCGGCGAGCGTGTAGGTGATGCTCTTGGCGTCGGGTCCGAGCAGCCCGTAGTAGACGTCGCGCTCGTCGGCGAGCGGGCACGCGGGGTGAGCGCGGCTCGTCGACTGGGGAGTGCCGGTCGGGACGCACGTGGTAGACCTGAACCACCAGGCGGCACTGGCTGTCTGGCCGAGCATCGTGATGCTGTTGAAGAACCGGCCGTTGCTGTCAAGCGGCGTGCAGCCGAACGAGGTGACCGCAGCGCTCACCGGCAGTTCGTGGGCGCGGCCGTCGTTGGCGAACGCGTCGTCTTGGCCGAGCGCCACGAGCCTGCTGTCGACGAGGCGCCCTACTTGTACGCAGCCCGCGCCGCGAGTCGTGGTGAGCACACGCAATCCCCACGGCGGCCCACCCTTAGGATCAGGCGTTGCGATCGGCAGCAGCTTCACGCTGCCCGGGATTACCGCACCCAAACCCACGTCGGCGCTCGAGAAGATCGGCGTCGGCGGCACCGGCGCGCCAAACGAGAACAAGCCACTCGCGAACGCGACAGCGGTGCCGCCGAGCACTAGTAGCGCCAACACGGGCACGGCCCGCCAACGCCAGCGGAGGCGACCCGCGATTGTCCTCCGACCGCTCTTAGATACGTCGACCAGAACCTCGCGGGCGGCCCGATCGAGCTCTACTCCCAGCTCTACGAGTACACGTGGCCGTTGGCTCACGACGCTTCCTCTCCCAGTCCAAAGCGCGGCTCGAGCGCTGCCGTCAAAGCGCGCAGCCCACGCGAAACCCTGGCCCGCGCTGTCTGCTCGCTCACGCCAAGCCGGCGCGCTACCTCGTCGTATGGGCGCTCCTCGACGACCCGCAGCCGCAACGCCTCACGCTGCTCGTTGCTGAGCCGCGCCAGCTCCAACCCGAGCGCAGCACGCAGCTCACCAAGCCCGCAGCGCTCCTCGATCAATGCAAGATCGTCGCGGTGAACAGGCGGGACCTGGATCCCCAATCGCTCGACGGCGCGGCGCTCGACACGAGCTCGACGCGCGTAGCGCCCATAAAGCCGCCGTGCCACCGTGAACAACCACGCCCGACGCTGCTCAGGCCCGAGCGGACACAGCGTGCCCCACGAGCGCAACGCCACCGCAAACGTCTCCGCAGTCAAATCCACCGCCACCTCAGGCTCCATAGATCGCCGCGCTAGAAAGAACAACACCGCCTCCCCCTCACGCTCGTAAAGACCCGAGAACGCATCGGCATCGTCCATCGCTCATAGAGTGCCGCGAGCCAGAAATCTGTGACGGCAGACGCCCCCGTTCACAGAAAGCGAGCGCGACCCGACGGCTCTCCGCACGAATCGCTGGCGCCTCCTACGCGCGACTTCGAGTCGTGTCGGTCGTTAGCGGGCTGCTGTCAGCATGCTGGCATGCAGCAGCACGAATCGAAGGCGTGTCCGCAGTGCCGTGCAGTGGTGCCCGACATTGACGGGCCGGTCCACGCCTACGTGCCCAGTTCGCCGGGCTGAGCGTCGGCGCGAACCAGGACGTGGTCGCGTGCTTCGCCCGATGCGGGATCAGACGACAGGCAGGTCCGAGACGACCGGAATCACGCGCGGAAGCAGGCACAAGGTGGTGCGCGAGTCCCGCAGCTCCTCGCGGCCGGAAAGCGAGCGTCTCAATTCGCGCGGCACCGAGTGCTGCAGCTCGTCCGGTGGGAGCGTCTGCCGCCTGGGTCGTGATGAATGTGTGCGAGGGGTTCCCTGCGAGGTAATCGCTACCGGTGCGCCAAGGGCGACCGGTCGTTTGTGCGCGGCGGCCCGGGCGGTGTACAGTCGCCCGATGCAGCCCGGCTATCGCGTGACGCACCTCGACGAGATCGACACGGTCCGCTTCCCGGACGATCCGCTCCCGGACTGGAAGCCGCTGCGACGTGAGCTTGGCATCACCGCCTTCGGAACGAACGCGTACGTCGCCGAGCAGGTCGGCGACCTACTCATCGAGCGCCACGACGAGCTCGCCGGGGACGACGACCCCGGTGGCTCCGAAGAGATCTACGTCGTGGTCCGCGGTGCAGCGCGCTTCACGGTGGACGGCACCTCCCTCGATGTCTCCCACGGCGGCGTCGTCGCGGTGCTCGACCCGGCGCTGGTGCGTGAAGCGGTCGCGCTCGAGGCCGGCACGCTGGTCCTCGCCGTCGGCGCGCGACCCGGCGTCGCGTTCACGCCATCGACGTGGGAAGAGAAGTTCTTGGCCCGCGGGGCACACAGCTGACGCCGCGAGTCACACCAAGCCCGTACCGAGCGCGAATAGCGATCCCTAGCGTCCGCCCGTAGGTGAATGGGGGAGCTGCCGATAACGTGTCGCTCGAGCGTGATTGATGGCTAGCGAACGCGACAGGCCGCTTGTTTCGGTGATGCTGATCGTTTCCGACGCCGCTGCAGCGATCGCTTGGTACAAGGCGGCGCTCGGCGCGGCCGAGCTTTGGGATCTCGGCGGAGTTGCCGGACTTCATATCGACGGCGCCCCGTTCTTCGTTCACGAGGCCGTGCCGGGCCGCAAGGCAGAGCAGAGCCCGACCGACGTTGATTTGACCACCACGCGGATCGAGGTCTTTGTCCATGAACCAGATCGCTTCATCGATCGCGCTTGCGCAGCGGGCGCAACCGCGGTAGAGCCTGCCACGGATCACGAAACGCCTTGGGGAATTCATCGGCAAGGAGGTTTCACTGACCCATCTGGGCATCGATGGTCCGTGGGGGACCGCACGCCGTTGGAGCCGTTCCCGCAGTAGCCCCGCTGGTGCCCGCTCGCTCTTGGAATCGCCTAGGTGGCGCTCTTATTGTCTATAAGCGAGGGCGGGCGACTCGCTCGTCCAGCCCGCGACTCACTCAAGGGCAGTTGCGCCAGCGCGCTACGGTGTCCCAATGGACCGCCTCCCGCTCGGGCTGATCGAGTTCCCCGCCGACGACACCGATCGCGCCCTGCGCTTTTGGAGCGGCGTCCTCAGCGTCGATCTCGCGCCGAGGACCCCAGATCAGGGGAGCGGCTGGCAAAGCCCAACCACCGGGCCGGCGCTCGGCGTGCACGCCCGCGGCCGTGGTCCCGGCGACTCCGTGTCGCTCCCCTACTTCGAGGTGACGGACCTCGCCGCAGCCCTCGCGCGCGTTCGCGAGTTCGGTGGCAGCGTCGTGCATCCCGGCGAGCGCTGGGCCGTGTGCCGCGACAGCGAGGGCAGCCCATTCGCTCTCGCGGCGACCGCGCTGCAACCCGGCTGATCTGCGAGTAGCACCGCTGTGTAGGCGGTCTGCCTGGCGCGCACGCGGTCTCTTCGCGACCCGGCGCTCGCTGGGAGTACCGTGCGGCAAGAATGAGCTGGGATCTGCGACACCGGAAGTCATCGCTGGTGATCCGGGTGCTGCTGGCCGGTTGGATCACCGTCGTCATCGTTGTGCTCTGCGCCACGGGACGTTGGTGGGGCCTGGTGTTCGTCGTGCCCCTGGTCCTTGATCTGTACCTGCTCCGCCGGATCTTGACGGCCGGCTCAGGCCGGTAGCGCGGCGTCAGCGGAGTTCGGGGTCCTCAAAGGCTGCGGGGCGCAGCGTCGGTGCGCTGGTTTCGGAACCGGAGCGGCCGCAAACCACGGTGGTGATTCAGTGTTCCGGCGCTGATGCGGTTCAGCTTTGCTTCGCCGCTGGCTGACGCTGTCGCACGCGACCGCGCTGCGCCTCGTACATCCGTCTGCGGCGGGCTGCGGCCAGCGGTCGGAATGGTATACCGACTGGCAGCACCTGCCCTAGACATGGGCGGGTGAGCTTACACCGGCTGTAATGCATCCAGCCGGCAGTGTTGAGGCCCAAACGGTCTCGATCACAGGAAGCTCGCGCCAGGAAACCATCCTGCGCTCGCCGAAGTTGGCGGCCCCTTAGCGGCACAAATCCTCGTCGCTCGAAGCCTCGCGCGGACTTTTCCGCTCAAGGCCTCGCAGATCCCGAACTCTGGCGAACAAGAGGACTTGCAGCATGAGAAGCGAGCGATTTACCCCGACTTCGATTCATGTCCGTAGGCGCGGCGCGATATTCCATCGCTCGCTTTACATCATCTTGCTTGCTGCCGCGACGCTGGCGATCTCCGCCGCAAGCGCAGCGGCGCACACGGTCAATGCGACCGCGACCTGTGAGTCGGTGACTTTCGATTGGGCACTTTTTAGCTCGTCCGGAAACGGAAACGGAGGTCTGAACACGCCAGCGTGGACGATCGTGTTCAAACCCACCAGCGGCTCCACTACCACGCTGCAAGGCATCGCGTCATTCGCCGGGAGCACGTCCTCGCTGACGGTCGCGACCCCGGGCGACGACGGCGTCGTGACCGCGTCGTCGTCCTGGTCCTCGGCCGAGACGCGCGACGGCAACTCCAACTCGGGGTCGACGACCCTCATTATCGCGGACTGCCCAGCGGCGATCATCACGCCAGCGGCTCCCGCCGTGCGCCCGGCCCCGACGACCGTGGCCCCAACGGTCGCATCGCTGCATCCTGTTGAGACCGCCAATGTGCCCGTGACACTGGCGCTATCGACGGCCGGATCGCCGCGTGCGACGCTCGGCGGCACGATTCGCGATACGGCTGTGCTGAGCGGCGGATCCTCGCCCACGGGCACGATCACGTTCGCGCTGTATTCGGCGAGCGACGCCACCTGCTCGACGGTCCTCCACGAGGCAACCGTGGCGGTCGGTGGCGATGGGAGCTACCTCTCGCCGCCGGTCATGCCCACGAGCACCGGCTCCTATCAGTGGGTAGCCAGCTACGGCGGCGACGCGAATAACCAAAGCGTGTCCGGCTCGTGCAACGACCCGACCGAGCGGTCGGCGGTCACAGCGGCGCTCTGCGTTCGCTCGCCGGCGGCCCTACGCGGCGTCCCGGAGACAGTCAGGAACTCGCTGTCCGCCTATGTTCCCGCGGCCGGTGTCAAGAGCGTGACGTTCTATCTCGACAGCCGCAGGCTCGTGACGCTGACCAAGCCATCGCACCAGCGCTTCTCGATCGAGATCGACGCGCGGACGCTCAGTTACGGAATCCATCGACTGAGCGCGAAGGTGACGATGCTCAGCTCAAGCTGCGCGACCGAGGCGATGGGGTCATTCATCCGCATCAAGCCCGACTCGCTTTCCCCGACGTTCGCAGGTTAGGGCTGATGTTGCCGCCATGTGGCGTCTTGACATCCACGTCACTCGCTTGCTCCCGGTCGGTCTCGCCATCGGTGCCCTGGCTCTGGGGCCGGGTGTCGATGCCGCCGGCGCCTCGAGCGCTTCGAGGCCGCCTACCTCCCAGACTGGCCTGGAAGGCGTCGCTCTTGCCGCCGGCAGCACGATCTCGCTCTCAAACGGGCGCACGATCTCGCGCTGGGCGCATGCGAATACGGCTACCGTAGTCCGGCGAAGCGCTTCGGAGCGAGCGCCTGCGGTCGGGCGGCTCCACTTCCTGACCGAGGACGGTCAGGCCGAGGTCTACATGGCCCTGCGCGAGACGCGTGTCGCGCAGACCGGTGCGGTCTGGATCGATGTCTCATTGCCGCAGCGCCCCAACGGCGTCACCGGCTGGGTCCCGGCGAGCGCGCTCGGGCCGCTTCACGTCGTTGGTGGCCGCCTCGTGGTATCTCGTTCGCGGCTACGCGCGACGTTGTACAACCAAGCGGGGAACGTAGTCTGGAGCGCCCGCGTTGGCATCGGCCGACCTTCGCTGCCCACCCCGGCCGGCCACTTCTATGTGCGCGAGAAGCTGCGTGCGATTGGCAGCCCGGTGTATGGGCCCTACGCCATTGCGACGAGCGCCTACGCCTCGCCAAAGCTGAGCGAGTGGCCCGGGGGAGGCATCATCGGCATCCATGGAACAAACCAGCCTCAGCTCATCCCCGGCGACCCCTCCCACGGCTGCGTGCGCATGCGAAATGGCGATATCACTCGGCTTTGGCACATGATCGCGATCGGCACCCCGGTTGACATCACCTGAGGACGACGCTCAGTGCTCCGGTGGTCGG
>PKXY01000015.1 GCA_003132505.1 Solirubrobacterales bacterium | reverse complement strand
CGACAAAGACAACGAACCAACCTCGGCCGCGCCGATCGATGCGGCCGTGCACTACACGCTAGGACCACAGGACGGCACACTCGCCGTGCGGACCAAGCGCGAGGGCGCGGCGGCCAAGGCCGGCCACGACCTCCTGATCCATGTCACCGCGTGGACGGCGACTGTCCAGCTCGCCGAGGATCCAGCACGGACCAAGCTCGACCTCACGGCTGACGCCAGCTCACTGCGCGTGCGCAAGGGCATCGGCGGGATGCAGCCGCTCGGTAACGATGACAAGCAGAACATCGAGCAGACGATCAACGACGAGGTCCTTAAGCGCCAGCGCATCGAATTCCACGCAACGACGGTGCAGGGCGCTGCCGCAGACGGACGGCTCAGCGTCGAAGGCGAGCTCACGCTGGGCGGCACCGCCCGTCCCGTGGCGTTCGAGCTCGCGGTCGGCGCCGGCGGCAAGCTGAGCGCGAAGGCCGTCGTCAAGCAGAGCCTTTGGGGGATGGCGCCTTACACGGCGCTGTTTGGAGCGCTGAAGGTCGCCGACGATGTTGTCGTCGAGCTCAAGGCGAAGCTACCGGCGCGCTGAGCCTCGCTGTCAGTCGCGGTATACCGTCTGGGCGTCCAGCCCACCTTCGACGCCCGGCGGCAGAGCGCCGGTGCCGTGCGCGTAGAGCGCGATGCTCTCGATCGTCCGCACCTTCTGCGGATCGCTGCCGTCGCCTTCGGCCCACGCTCCGTTGAGCCACGCCAGCTTCTCCGGCGAGGTCTCCAGGGCAGCACCCGCGAGCAATTGCGCCTTGTCGCGGATCTTCGCCGCAACGCTCGTGATCGCCGCCTCGATCCCGCTTGAGGGACTCGTGTTGTAGCCGTGGCCGACGCCGAAGCGATCAGTGTCCTGCGCCACGACCTTGACGTCGAGCGCCGGCACGCCAAGCTGCTCGGCGACGATCTGCGCGTACTGCGGTTCGTGCCCGTCGGGCGAGGTGGTCAGGCTGAGCACCATCTTGCCGGTTGGATGCACACGAAGAAAGACTGCTCGATACGCCTCATCGCTCACCGCGAAACCTCCTTCTGTGATTGGTCACTGATTTTCGCCCGGCTCTGGCCCGCCGCCGCCCGGCTGCGCCGCTGTGCGGCGCTGGCGCTCCTGGTGAGCACTCAGGGCGTTGTGCTCTTCGAGGTCACAGAACGAGCCCGGCGGGCCCCCGAGCGGGTGCGGCGGGATCGCAGGCCGCTCACATCCCGGGTAGATGCAGATCCGCGTTGTTGTGTCGCTCATCGTGAATCTGCTCCTCTTGCTTGGGCGAGTCGCTCAGGCCGGCTCATCGGTAACCCACCCCGAGGTCGTGTTGCCGCGGCTCGGGCCGTGCCCGCTCGGCATCGCGACAGAGCTGCCCGCCACCGGGGTCGCGCTGCCCCACGGCTCCTGCAGATCGTCGTCGGCGCCGTCCGCTGAGCGCAGCCGGGACACGGGCGGCGCTGCAGCGCACTGGCGGATCGCCTCGACGACCTCGCCGAGCGCCTCGTAGCTGTGGCCGCTGACGATCGCGTCGCAGTACGGCAACGCCGCGAGCATGCCACCGGTTTGCGCCGTGAAATCCCGCGCGCTGAGACGCGGATTCACCCACACGATCCGGTGGGCGAGGCGCGACAGGCGCTCCATCTCGCGTCCGACCAGCATCGGATCCCCTCGCTCCCAGCCGTCGGAGATGATCACGACGACGGCACCGCGAGCCATCCCGCGCCGTCCGTGACGATCGTTGAACGCCCTCAGCGCGTCGCCGATCCGGGTGCCGCTCGACCAGTCAGGCGCGGCGGCCGCGGCGCGCTGGATCGCCCGCTCCGGATTTCGCAGGGCAAGCGCGCGGGTCAGGCGCGTGAGGCGGGTTGCGAAGACGAACGCCTCCGCGTTGGGACCGCTGCCCGCGGCACAGGTCAGAAACTGTAGATAGGCACGCGCGTAGGGCTCCATCGATCCGGATATGTCGCACAACATCACCAACCTTCGCCGCGCGGTGCGCCGGCGTCGGCGCGCGAGGCGGATCGGGTCACCACCGCTGCGCAGGCTCGCTCGGAGGGTTCTGCGCAGGTCGATCCGCTCCCCGTGGCGAGCGGCCTCGGAGCGGCGCGTGCGCCGTAGCGGCGTCGCCAACTCCAGGCGCGACATCAGGCGATAGAGCTGCGTCAGCTCCTCGGGCGAGAGCGCGTCAAAGCTCTTGGAGGCCAGCACCTCCTCGTCGTGCGCGATCGCAACCGGCAGCTCGATCTCGTCCTCGGCCTGCTCGCCCGACTCGCGATCGCGAGGCGCTGAAGTGGAGGGCACACGTCGCGGAGCCTGCTCAGAGGGGTCACGCGGCGAGCTGTGGTGATCCGTGCTCGGCCGCTCGTCGGGCGGCGCGGCGGCGGTCTGAGCGTCCTGCGCCTCGAAGTCCTCAGCGTCGAGGCGCTGGGCGAAGACCGCGAAGAAGACGGCGTCAAAGGCCTTGAGCTGCGCCTGATCGGAGACGAAGACGGCGCGCATGGTCCAGTAGAGGCGCCGTCGCGTGATCGGAGCGACCAGTGCAAGGGCACGCGCGGAGTCGGTCGCGTGAGCGGGCGTCACGGGCAAGCCCGCATCGCGCAGCCGCTCGCTCAGGGCAGCGACCAGAGGCGGGAGGTCGATGTCGATCGTCTCCAGGCGAAAGGCCGCTTCCGGCCCGTGGTCGCTAGGCACCGCTGCGCACGAGCTGCTCGAGGCCGCTCGCACGGATCACCTCCTGGTCCTCGCTGTACTTGAGCACCGATCCGAGTGTGCGCTCGATCGCGGCTGCGTCCAACGTCTTGATCCCGAGCAGCTCGAGCGCGGCAAGCCAATCGATTGCCTCGGCGATGCCAGGGGGCTTCTGCACGTCGCTATCGCGCATCCGCGAGACCGCGTCGGCGACCTGCACGGCCAGCGTCTTGGCGGCGCTCGGGACCCGGCGGCGCACGATCTCGACCTCGCGTTCGGGCTTCGGGTAGTCGATCCAGTGATAGAGGCAGCGGCGCTTGACGGCGTCGTGCAGATCACGCGTGCGGTTGGAGGTCAGCACGATCACGGGCGGATGGGTGGCACGAATCGTGCCGATCTCCGGGATCGTCACGCTCGCCTCCCCCAGCAGCTCGAGCAGAAACGCCTCGAAATCGTCGTCGGCGCGGTCGATCTCGTCGATCAGCAGCACCGCCGGTCGGGGACCGGGATGCTCGAGCGCCTGGAGCAACGGACGGCGGATCAGATAGTCGGCCGCAAACAGATCCTCCTCGCGGAGCGTCGATCCGCCGGCCTCCGCGAGGCGGATGCTGAGCAGCTGCCGCGGATAGTTCCACTCGTAGAGCGCTTCGGCGACGTCAATGCCTTCGTAGCACTGCAGGCGAATCAGCGGCGTGTCGAGCACGAGCGCCAGTGACCTCGCCGCCTCGGTCTTGCCGACGCCGGCTTCGCCCTCGAGCAGCAACGGCTGGGGCAGGCGCAGGCTGAGGAAGATCGACGTGGCGAGCCCTTCATCGACGAGATAGTCGACCGCCGCCAGAGCTCTGGCGAGGGTCTCGACATCGGGCGCGAGTCGGCGGAGCTCCTCGGCCGCTTCGCCGCCGTCTGGCTGCGCTGCGCTCATCGACCTGCCGCCACGCCGCCGGCGGCTTCGCCGATGACCGCCTCGTAGTCCGCCGGTGTGTCGACGTCGCGCGGAACCGGACCCGCCACGGCGACCTCGGCGACCTCGGCGGCGTGCTGATCGAGCAGGCGCCAGACGCCCTTGTCGCCATGGAGCTGCGCGAGCTCGCCGAACATGCTGCGCGCAAACGCGATCGGATGCCCGCGACCGTCGTCGTAGCGGCAGATCGCGAGTGGCGCATCGCCGCGACCGGCGAGCAGCATCGAGACGCTCGAGGAGGCAACACCGGGCTGGTCACCGAGCATCAGCACCAACACCTCGCAGCGTGGATCGAGCGCCTCCAGCGACGCCGCGATCGACGACGCGCAGCCGGCGCCGTAGGCGTCGTTTACGACCACATCCGCGCCCGCGAGGTCGACCTTCGCACGAACGTCCTCAGCGGCGCCGCCGATCACGACCACGAGCTGGTCGAAGCGGCAGGCTCTGGCGATCGCGACGACGTGCCCGAGCAACGTGCCGCCGCGGTAGGCGAGGAGCTGTTTCGGCGCCCCGAATCGACTCGAACCGCCGGCGCCGAGGACGAGCCCGGAGACGAAGGGCTCAGGCTTGCGCGGCGGCATGCTCATGCTCGGCCTCGAACTTGGTCTTGCAGCCTTCGCAGCAGAAGTAGACCGTTTCGCCGTTGAGCTCGACCGACGGCGTGCCCGCAACAGCCGCGACGGTCATCCCGCAGATCGGGTCGACGGCGATCGGCGGCGGCGTGTCGCCCGCCCCCGCCGCACGATCCGCCACTGTCGGCGCACGTCCTGCGGCGCGCTCTCCGCGGCGCACGGCGACCACCTTGGCGAGGATCGCCAGGGCGATCTCGGCCGGTGTCTGGGCACCGATGTCGATGCCGGCGGGCACATCGATCAGTGCGAGCTGCTGATCAGACACGCCGTCCGCGGCGAGCTCGGCGAGCACGCCGGCGCCACGTTTGGTGCTTGCCACGAGGCCGATGTAGGGCAGCTCGGCTTCGAGGCCGAGCCGCAGCACGTGCAGCTCGTCGCGTCCATGCGCGGCGACGACAAGCGCAAGATCGCCGAAGGCCGGGCCCGTCACTTCGGAGCTCAAGCCGACGAGGTTGAGTCTCAGCTCGCCGCCGAGCTTGCGGAGCGCCTCCGCGATCGGCGTGGCGCCGACGACGAGCACGCGCGGCGCGGGCAGCACGGGCTCGAGGAACACCTCGATCGCCCCGCCCGACAGGCACGGGTTCTGGACAGTCACCGAGCCTTCCTCGCTGGGGATCACGCGAGCCATCGCGGCCACCTGCTCGAGGTCCTCGTCCGAGTCGAGCTCGACGTCGCTCTCCGCATCGGGAAGGATCCGCAGGAGCACAGCCTCGCCGGCTTCGATCGCCTTGAGCGAATAGACACGGACGCTGTGCTCGGCACAGACGCCGCCGACGAACCCCTCGATCGTGCCGTCGCCGAGCACGATCGCCATGTCGCCGGCCCGCACGCTTGTCGGGTGCTGTGCGCGCACGACGGTTGCGAGGACGCACGCGCGGCCCTGCGCGGCGAGCTCCTCCGCCCGCCTGGACAGGGCGGCGCTGATCATTGTGGTGGTTCGGCGTGCCCTTGCATCGCAGCCCAGACGCGAGCGGGAGTGCACGGCATGTCGACGTGATCGACGCCGTGGGTCTCGTGCAGCGCGTCGATCACCGCGTTGACGATCGCCGGCGGGGACCCGACGTTGGGGGACTCGCCCACGCCCTTGGCACCGAGCGGATGGTGTGGGCACGGGGTGACGGTCTCGCCGAGCTCGAAGTCCGGGCACTCGAGCGCCGTTGGGATGAGGTAATCCATGAACGAGGAGTTGAGGCAGTTGCCCTCTTCGTCAAAGGAGATCAGCTCCATCAACGCGATGCCGATGCCCTCGGCAAGGCCGCCGTGGATCTGGCCCTCGACGACCATCGGGTTGATCCGCACGCCGCAGTCATCGACGGCGATGAAACGGCGCACCGTCACCTGAGCGGTGTCCGGATCGATGTCGACGACCGCGATGTAGGCCCCATAGGGATAGGTGAGGTTCGGAGGGTCATAGATCACCTGTGCGTCGAGCCCGCCCTCCATGTCAGCCGGCATCGGCTCGCCGCTGTAGGCCCGCGAAGCGATCTCTTCGATCATCGCGCCCTTCTCGGGGTCACCCTTGACGTACCAGCGGCCCTTCTCCCAGGCGAGATCCTCGGGCCGCGTCTCGAGCATCGTCGCGGCGATCAGGCGTGCCTTGTCGCGAACCTTGCGCGAGACGACCGCGACGGCCGCGCCGGACACCGGCGTCGAGCGGCTCCCGTACGTGCCGAGCCCGTAGGGAGAGCGATCGGTGTCGCCGTAGCGGACCTCGATGTCCTCCGGCGGGATGCCGAGCTCCTCGGCGACGATCTGCGCGAAGGTCGTCTCGTGGCCCTGGCCCTGGGTCTGCGCGCTGATGCTCACGACGGCCTTGCCTGACGGGTGGACGCGGAGGTCGGCGCCGTCATTCATCGCCAGCCCGAGGATGTCCATGTGCTTGCGCGGCCCGGCGCCGACTCCTTCGGTGAAGAACGAGATGCCGATGCCCATCAGCTCGCCCTTCTTGCGCTTTTCGAGCTGCTCGCGGCGCAGATCCTCATAGCCCGCGATGTCCATCGCGACGCGCATCGTCTTGGCGTAGTTGCCGGAGTCATAGGTCCAGCCGGTGGTCGTCTCGTAGGGGAACTGCTCCGGCGCGATGAAGCTGTTCATCCGCAGGTCGATCGGATCGACGCCCATCTCGACCGCCAGTGCCTCGACCATCCGCTCGACGAGGTACACGGCCTCGGTGATCCGGAACGAGCAGCGGTAGGCGACGCCGCCGGGCGCCTTGTTCGTGTAGACCGCCTTGACCTTCACGTGGGATGCCTTGAGGTCGTAGGAGCCGCAGACGATGTGGAAGAAGCCGGCCGGGAACTTCGTCGGCTGGGCGGTGCTGTCGAAGGCGCCGTGGTCGGCGATCACGTCGACCCGCAGGCCGGTGATCCTGCCGTCCTTCGCGCAGATCTCGCTGTGCATGATGTAGTCGCGGGCGAACCCGGTGGACGTCAGGTTCTCGGTGCGGTTCTCGACCCACTTCACCGGCACGCCGGCCACGATCGAGCCCGCGATCGCGCAGACGTAGCCGGGGTAGACCGGCACCTTGTTGCCGAAGCCGCCGCCGATGTCGTTGCACATGATCCGGATCATGTGCTCGGCGAGCCCGGCGACGTGCGCGTACACCGTGCGGTGGGCGTGCGGCGCCTGGTTGCCGTTGTAGATGTCGAGCTGGCCGGTCTGCGGATTGAAGTCCGCGATCATGCCGCAGGTCTCGAGCGGAGCCGGGTGGCAGCGCGGGTAGATGATGTCGCGCACGACGACCGTGTCGGCCTCCGCGAAGGCGGCGTCGGTCGAGGCCTCGTCCCCGGCCTCCCAGGTCGGGGACGCGAGATTGTCGCGCTGGCCGATCTTGTCGTCGCGGATCAGCGGCGCGTCCGGGTCGAGCGCCTTGCGCGCGTTGACGACCACCGGCAGCGGCTCGTACTCGACGTCGATCAGTTCGAGTGCGTCGTTTGCGGAGTATTCGTCGGTCGCGATCACGAACGCGACCTCCTGGCCCTGGAAGCGGACCTTGTCGCCTGCGAGCACGGCCTGCGTGTCGTAGGAGATCGTCGGCATCCACGCCAGACCGAGCGTCTCGAGGTCCTTGGCGGTGACGACAGCCGCGACCTTCGGATGCGCGAGCGCCTTCGAGGTGTCGATCGAGACGATCCGGGCGTGCGCGTAGGGGCTGCGCAGAATCGCGCCGTAGACCATCCCGGGCAGGCGGATGTCGTCGAGGTAGGTGCCCTGGCCGCGGATGAAGCGTGCGTCCTCCTTGCGCTTGAGGCGGCCGAAGCCGATCGGACGCTCGGTCTCGGGGCTCGGAAGGTTCTGCTCGACGACTGCCATGCTCATGCCTCCTGTTTCGCGGCGGCTTGGTGGTCGGCCGCCCAGCGAACTGCGGCGACGATGTTCTTGTAGCCGGTGCAGCGACAGATGCCGCCGGAGATCGCGGTTCGGATCTCGTGGTCGGTCGGATCCGGGTTCTCGTCGAGCAGCGCCCGTGCCGTCATCATCATCCCGGGCGTGCAGAACCCGCAGTGCAGCGCGTGCTGCTCGTGGAACCCCGCCTGAATCGGATCCAGCTCTCCATCGACCTCGAGCGACTCGACGGTGGCGATCTCGTGCCCTTCGCTCATCACCGCGAGGATCGTGCACGACTTCACGGGCTTGCCGTCCATCAGCACGACGCAGGCGCCGCAATTGGACGTGTCGCAGCCCCAGTGGGTGCCGGTCAGGCCCGGGGTCTCGCGGATGTAGTGGACGAGCAGCTGGCGCGGCTCGACGTCGCGCGACACGTTTTCGCCGTTGATCGAGATCGAAACCTTCATTCTCAGGCCTCCTGATGCAGGGCGCGTGACACCGCGCGGCGCAGGGCACGCCCGGTGAGAACGCCGGCGAGATGGCGTTTGTAGTCGACCGGACCGCGGCCGTCGGCGCTCGGGGAGCAGTCCGTCGAGGCGATCTCGCCGGCCTCGACGAACAGCTCGTCGGTCGGCGCTTTGCCCTTCAGCAGCTGCTCGGCCCGCGAGAGGTGGATCGTCGTGAGCCCGACCGCGCTCAGCGCGATACCGGCCTCCGCGATCTTGCCACCATCCATCCAGACGGCGGCCGACGCCGCCGCGATCGCCCAGTCTCCGGCTCGCCGCTCGACCTTCTCGTGCGCGCTGCCGGCGCCCGCTCGAAGCGGCAGGCGGACCTCGATCAGCAGGTCCCCCGCACCCACCGCCGTCGTGTACGGACCGACGTGAAACTCCTCCATCGAGACCGTGCGCTCGCCATCTGCGCCGCGGATCACCGCCTTTGCCTTGACCGCGGAGCAGACGGCCGAAAGGTCCTCCGCAGCGTCGGCCTGGCAGAGCGAGCCGCCGATCGTGCCGCGGTTGCGCACCACCGGGTCGGCAATCACCTGCTCGGCGTCGCGAAACAGCGGGAAGTGCTCAGCGAGGAGCTCCGAGTTCAACAGCTCGACGTGGCGGGTGAGCGCTCCGATCGCGATCTCCTCGCCCTCCTCGCGGATGTAGGAGAGCTCGGTCAGATCGTTGATGTCGATCAGGTACTCGGGCTTTGCGAGTCGCAGTTTCATCATCGGCATCAGGCTGTGGCCGCCGGCGATGACGCGCGCCCCGGAGCCGCGCTTCTTGAGCGCCGCGATGACGCCGTCGACGCTGGTCGCGCGCTCGTACTCAAATGAAGCCGGGGTCTGCAACGGGGCTCGCTCCTATCGGGTCACTGAAACGACGCGATCCATCGCTTCATCGAGGGTAGCAGTCGATTTTCGGCGTCCGCGAGGGCTGCCAGGCAGCGCGTGGCTGACAAGATTGGTCGATGGGCTCGCCGCAGTTCTCGCTTGATTGAGCACGGTTCGAACCGCGGTCAAGGGGTCGGCATCCGCTTTCGCGGTGCGCCGATGTCGTCGCGCTGCTCGTACTGCTCGGGCGAGTCGGTGCCGATCACGGGCGAGCGCGAGAGGGACTTCGGCCGGCTCTGGCGACGCTCCGGGTAGAGCTCGCGCGCGGCGAGGCTTCCGGCTTCGACGTGGCGAAGCACGGGGCCTTTCGGGCTTGCGGCGGCGACTGGCGCCTCGCGGCCGAGGCGCGCGAGCGTGAGCGTGCCTCTCGTGTAGACCTCGCCGATGCGCGGCGGGGTGACGCTGTTACTTTCGGGAAAATTGCGGAACCCGGCAGCCGCGGCTCCGGGGTACATGCCGTCGACAAGCCCGACCGCGTCCTCCATGCCGGCCTTTTTGACGAGGAGGCCCTCGAGCGCGTCGACGCCAGCATCGAGGTGAGCGTTGATCGTCGTGACGATGTCGTTCACCGGCGCGCTCTTGGCGATGATCTCGCCGACACCGACGATCACCTCGTCGAGGCCTTTGGTGATCTTCCAGAGCGCCACGATGACCGAGACGAGGTAGTAGACGAGGGCGAGCACGATCAGCAGGACCGCGAGGAGCATCACCCCGGCTGCCGGCGCGAACGCGAGCACTGGTGTCACGTAGCCGCCCATCAGGCGTCGTCCAGGATCACGTCGAGCGAGCCGCCGTAGTTGGCGACCCCGGCGATCGTTTCGATCGACTGCTCCTGGGTGCGCACGAGGAGCGCGCCGGCGTCGAGATCCTTGGACCCGGCTGCGGCGACCGTGGCGATCGCCTGCACGCTCGGGACGATGCTTTTCGCAGCGTTCAGCACGCCGCGCAGCAGGTAGACGACCACGGGGACCACGACCAGCAGCAGGACCGCGTCACCGATCCACCAGAGGATCATCGCGGCCTCCGCTCGGCGACGACCGCTGCCTTGCTGGCGATCCCCGGGAGCGCGCCGAGAATGATGTCGAACTGCTCGTTGATCGCGGTGACCGCACCCTCGAGCGGCTTGAGGTGCTCGGCCTCGACGCCCTGCAGCGCTGAGGCCAGCGTCGCGAGCCCGTCCGAGATCCGCGACAGGCCGATGCGGACTCCGATCAGCGCCGCTGCGAGGACGAGCACGACGCCCGCGGCCAGCACGACGCTCAGCAGGATCAGGAAGTGCGCGGAGCTCATCCGCCGCCGAATCCGTCGGTCAGTGCGTTCATGTAGCCATCCTGGACGACCGCTTCGGTGACGATCAGTGACAGCACGGGCGCGGTCGCGTTGAGCTGCGGGATATATGCAGTATTTGCGGCGACCTTGCCGGCGGTCTCGAGCAGACCATCGACCGAGCGCTCGATGCTGGCGACCGAGTGCAGCAGCAGGGTCAGCAGAATCGCGACGACGACCGCCGCGCCGAAGCCGATGCTGATCGCGATCGCCCAGTAGGTGTCTCCCGATATCGACGCGAGCGTGAACATCACTTGCCGACCGCGACCTTGCGCAGCGCGCGGGCCGAATGCAGGATGCGGCCGCCCGAATCGTTGATCTGTGCGACGCCGCCGAGCTCCGCGGTCTGCTGGCGCACCACCTCAACCGCTTGGTCGGCGATCCTCGCCTGCTTGGCGATCCGCATCGCCAGCCAGACGATCGTGACCACGATCGCGGCGGCGACGGCGATCACGACCGAGCCGATGACGATCCCGAGCGTCCAGGTTCCCGACGCGGACGCCAGCGTCAGCACGAGACACCGTCATCGGTTGACTTCCGGACGTGCGCCGGTTTGGTCATCTGACCTCTCCCGCCTATTCCTGCCGCAAATCAGACAGCTCGGCCGTGCTGGCCCGGGCCTTTCCGTCCTCTAAGCCCGGCCAGCATACTCCGCTGCCCGCGAGGCGTCCAGCCGACTTCGTCTCAATCGTCACCAGCGATCGCGGTGTGGTAATACTGCGCCGGCAAGCTCGAATCCGGAGGAGAGGCCGGAGCCCGATCAGGGCGCGAGCGTGAGCAGCGCCGCGAGATTTCGTGGCCGGCGTGCGCCCGCAGCCCACCGTGGGAGGCTCGTGATGCGCAGCACAGGCGAAGGCCGGTCAGGGGTTCTGCAGTGGGTTGTGGTGCTCGTCGTCGGCGTGCTCGTCGTGACGCTGGTCCTCGGGCTGAACCTGATCTCGCGCCTCGACGACGGGCAGAAGGTGCTCAACGGCGCGCAGCCGGCGTTTGTCGCTCAGCGGGTCGCCGGTGACCGGGCCGGCATCAACATCATCGCCGACGACGCCAGCCTCGCCAACCCGATCGTCAACGCGCAGGGCGGCGCGGCGGCCGAGGTGCCCAAGCTCGTTGCGTTCGTCTCGCAGAAGACCGGCCTTTCGCAGGCCGCCGTCGTCGCAGCCCTGCAGAAGAACTTCCCGCACACGCTCGCGTTGCTGCAGACGATTCCGCTCTCGGCGGTGACGGCGGAGGAACCCGGTCTGCTCGCGTTCCTCGAAAAAACGCTCCACCTCTCGGCGGCTCAGCTGGGTGGCGCACTTGCGAAGAGCTTCCCGGCGCTCGCGGAGGCGCTGATCAATCTGCCCAGCGTTACCAACGGCTGGGACCACATCCAGAACATCGGCCGGCTCACGCGATTCAACGGCAGCCCCGTGCAGAGCGTGCCGCAGCTGGCGACCTATTTCAGCGCCGACGTGATTCCGGTCCTCCAGCATCAGCAGTCCGACTTCGAGAGTCTCGACGGGACCTCCACGGTCAACTGGATCGCGCCGCTGCTGCTGATCATCGGGATCGTCGTGATCGTGTTCGCGCTGGTGATGATCGCCCTCAACCTCCGGGTTCGCCTAACGCGCGCGGTCCGGATCGGCAGCGCGTCGGTTGTCGCAGTGGTCGGCGTCGCGGTCGTCGTTCTCGTGCTCGTCCTCTCGCTGCTGCCGCGGCTGACTCACGGCCAGAAGCTGCTCGACGCCCTTGCGCCGCTCAACACCACCGCACGCGTTCACGGCGATCGCGCGGGCATCACGATGGTCTCCGCCATCGTCAACCTGGAGAACCCGATCATGAACGCCCGGGGTGGTGCGGCAGCTGAAGTGCCGCAGCTGATCGCGTTCGTTTCGAAGCAGACCGGCCTCTCACAGGCCCAGGTGCTCGCCGCGCTCAAGACGAACTTCCCACACACGCTCGCGCTGCTGCAGATGCTGCCGCTGTCATCGGTCAATGCCGAGATCCCCGGCCTGTTTGCGTTCCTCGAGAAGGCGCTGAAAGTGACGCCGACCGAGCTCGTAGCCGCGCTTAAGACCAACTTCCCGGCGATCACGCAGGCGATCGTCTACTTGACGCCGGTCGTGACCGGCTGGGATGACGTGCCGGGCACAGCTCACTTCACCAACAACAGCGGCGCCCCGGTCAGGACGCTGCCCGCGGTCCGCACGTACTTCTCAAGCGAGCTGATACCGGTGCTCGAGACCCAGCGTGCCAACTACTGGCACCTCGTCTCGACTTCGGACATCAACTTCCTCGCGCCGCTCGTTCTGATCATCGGCATCATCGTGATCATCTACGGGCTGCTGATGTTGCTCCTGGCGTGGGGCGTGAAGCCGCGACCGCGATCCGAGGTCACGGCAGGCGCTGCGCCAAGCCCGGTGACTTAGCGAGCCCCGGAGTCGCCTCGAAGCCGCTTCCCGGTCCGGGCGTGGATGCGCTTACCGTTGGCGCGCGAGTGGCAGGATCAGTGCGAGTCGACCGCGTAGCGCTCGGGCACGAAGCGCTGCGTTGATTTCGGCGGGCGCTGATAGTCGCGCTGCTGACGCTTTGGCAGCTTCACGTGCCCGGCATCGAGGCGCTTGTAGGGCACCTCTGAGAGCAGGTGGTGGATCAGGTTGAGTCGTGCGGTCCGCTTGTCGTCCGCTTCGACGACCCACCACGGACTGTGCTCGCTGTCGGTGTGCTCGAACATCCGGTCCTTGGCCTCGGCGTAGTCGACCCAGCGGGCGCGCGCCTCCAGATCGGTCGGGCTGAACTTCCAGCGTTTGCGCGGATCGCTCAGCCGGGCTTGGAAGCGACGCTCCTGCTCCTCGTCACTGACCGAGAGCCAGTACTTGATCACCTGGATCCCGTCGTTTTGCAGCGCGAGCTCGAACTGCGGACAGAAGCGCAGGAACTCGACGTACTGCTCGTCGGAGCAGTAGCCCATCACGTGCTCGACGCCGGCGCGGTTGTACCAGCTGCGGTCGAACAGGACGATCTCCCCCGCTGCCGGGAGGTGAGCGACGTAGCGCTGGAAGAACCACTGGGTTTGCTCGCGCTCGGTCGGTGTCGGAACCGCGACGATGCGGCAGGTACGCGGGTTCAGGGGGGCGGTGATGCGCCGCAGCACGCCGTCCTTGCCGGCCGTGTCGCGGCCCTCGAAGAGGACGACGAGCCGCCGCTGCTTGGCCACGATCCACTCCTGCATGAACACGAGCTCGGTCTGAAGCCGCTCGATCTCCTCCTCGTAGTCGTTGCGGGACAGCTCGATCGGGAGCGGCACGGCCCGGATGATCGCAGCCGTCCGCTCCGCGGTCTCGCACGGCGGCGGCCACCGCGCCTGAGAGCCTGCGTCCACGCCGCCGCCGACAAGGCAAAATGCTGCGCGTGGCAGAGACGACGCGACGCCCAGCACCGGACGGAGCCGGCGCGAGCTGCCGCGACTGGACCGGGCACATCGTTGTTTGTGGGCTCGGGGACGTCGGCCTCCGGACCGTCGAGCAGCTCCACAGCGCGGGCGCGCGGGTTGCGGTGCTCGATGAGCGGCGCGATGGGCGCTTCGCGCGAATCGTCCGAAGTTGGGGGATTCCAGTGATCGTGCGCGAGGCGCATCTCGCCGAGCCGTTTTTCGACGCCGGGATCGAGGGCGCGACTGCCGTGATCTGCGTCGAATCCAGCGATCTGCGCACCCTCGAGACCGTGCTGCTGGTGCGCGAGCTGCGCCCCGACGTGCGCGTCGTCGCGCATATCGACAACCCCGCGGTCGCGCATGCGGTCGAGGAGGTGACCGGCACGGAGAGCGTGCTCGACATCCCCTCGCTGTTCGCGCCGTCGGTGGTAGAGGTCTGCCTGCAGCGACGGGTGCACGAGATCGCCGCCGGCTCGACGCAGTTCGCAACCGTCGAGGTCGTGGCGCCACGCGAGGCGACGCTGCGCGAGCTCTACGGGAGCCTCGTGCCGCTCGGCGTAGTGAGCGATCGCGAACAGGAGCCGGTCGTCTGCCCCGGACGCGACGAGCGCGTCGAAGCCGGCGACCGCGTGACGCTGCTCGGGACGCGCGAGGCGCTCGGCGAAGCGGGCCTGCGCGCGCGGCCGGCGGCGGCAGGCGGGCGGGCGACGCGAGGGCGACGCTGGGGCGCGGTCGGCCTGCTCGCCGCCAACATCGCGCACAGCACGGACCGCGCGCTGCGAGTTGCGCTTTGGTTCGGCCTCGCGCTGCTCGTGGTCTCGACCCTCGTGCTCCACTTCGCCTACCGGACGACACACGGCGGGCAGCTGGGGATCCTCAACTCGGTCTACTTCACTGTCGAGACCGTCGCGACCGTGGGCTTCGGCGACTTCTCGTTCTCGGGACAACCCGGTTGGATGGAGGTCTTCGGGATCGTGCTGATCCTCGCGGGGACGACGGTCGTTACCGCAATCTTCGCGCTGGTGACAAACGCGCTCGTCAGCCGGCGGATCGAGCGCTCGCTCGGCCACGCGCAGATCCCGGGAATGGCGGGCCACGTGGTGATCGTCGGGCTCGGCTCGGTCGGCATGGGGGTGATCCAGGGCGTGCTCGCTGGTGGGCTCGAGCTGGTCGTCGTGGAGCGCGCCGACACCAACCGCTACCTCAACCAGGTCCGCCAGCACGGCGTGCCGCTCGTGATTGGAGACGCGACGCTCGCCCAGACGCTCGACTCGGTGAACCTGTCACGGGCTGCGGCGGTGGCGATCATGACCTCTGACGACATGGTCAACATCGAGGTCGGGCTGGCAGTGCGCGACCGCCTCGGCGAGCGCTGGGGCGAGGTGCCCGTGGTGCTGCGCGTGTTCGATCGCGAACTTGGTGCGCGGCTCCAGCAAAGCTTCGGCTTCCGCCATGTCTGGTCGACCGCGGCGATCAGCGCGCCATGGCTGGTCGGCTCGGTGCTCGGGATGGACGTGCTGTTCAGCTTCTACGTCGGAAACCACCCGTTCCTGCTCGCGCGGCTGCGGGTCGGGGCGGGCGGCGGGCTCGAGGGGCTCGCGATGAACGAGCTCGGCGGGCGGATGCGCGTTATCGCGATCGGCCGCGCGGGCAGCGACGGCGAGCTCGAGTACCCGCCACGCCGCGACACGCGCCTGCTCGCCGGCGACGACGCCTACCTCGCCGGACCATACGAGGAGCTCCAGCGCGTGCTGCGTCGCGAGCGCGAAGGCCCCGTCGGCTGATCGCGCAGGCGCTGGTCGGCGCCCGTCCGGCGCAGCTCGCCCTCTAGACTTGCCAGCTCACTGCGCCCGTAGCTCAGCTGGATAGAGCGTCGGTCTACGGAACCGAAGGTCGGGAGTTCGAATCTCTCCGGGCGCGTAGGGGAACGCAGCGGGGCTGCGTTTTCTGGCTGGGTTGGGGTTGGCCGCGGCGCGACCGTCTTGCGACGCTTTTGCGCGCTACAGTCGGCGCCAGGCCAGAGAGGGGCCGGCTCAGATGTCAGCTGCCAGCACGGTGATGGATCGGTTGTCTCGCGCACATGCACGCGCGTTGGTGGCAACGCTCGCCGGGGTCGCGGCCACGCTGCTGCTGGCTTCCTGCGGCGGGGGAAGCTCGCCCGGCGTCGCGAGCCTCGGCAAGTCGCACCTCGGCTCGAACGCCAACAGCTCTAGCTCGTACAGTGGCTCGTCGTCCTCCGCCGGCAGCGGTTCGAACCAGTTTGGCAACTACGCCGCCGTTAAGTTCATCGGCGTGAGCGGTGCGCAGCTGCTCAAGTTCGCGGAGTGTGCGCGCGCGAACGGCCTGCCCGACTTCCCCGACCCGAACTCGCAGGGCGTGTTCGTCGGCATAGCCCCGGACTCGCCGGAGCTGCAGGCGGCGTCGCAGAAATGCGGCAAGTACCTGCCCGACCAGACGCACAGCCCCGCCCAGAAGCGGCAGATCCTTAAGCAGCTGGTCGCCTTCTCGCAGTGCGTGCGCAGCCACGGCGTGCCTGACTTCCCCGACCCGACGACGAGCGGCGGCGGCGTGAACCTGCGAACCGGAAGCGCCATCGACCCGTATTCCTCGATCGTCCAGCGCGCGCTACGGGCGTGCAGCAAGCTGCCGCGCGCGCTGCCGCCAGGCGGACCGTGAGGAGCGCCACGCCAGACTGGAGCGGTGGACACGGCACTGGCCGTTTGATCACGGCACGTCACTCGCTGCTACGCCAAGGGCTGCGTCTGCCCGTGCGCGACGCGAATTCCGGCGGTCGCGTTGCGTCGGTCCGCCAGCTCGAGCGCGAGGGCAGACCAGGCGAAGCCCTCGGCGCCCATGCCGCGTCCGTCGTGTGGGTCGTAGAACTCGCGCAGTCCCTCCCGCGACACCGTTTTGGTAATCGCCCGGGCGAGCTCAATCGCCTGCTGCTCGTAGCCGAGTCGCACGAGGCCCCGCCAGACGAGCCACGTGCTGTTGACCCACGTCGGTCCCCGCCAATAGCGCCGCAAGCCGCCGAAGTGCTCCCGTAGCGAGAACGCCGGTTCATCGAGCGCGACGGCGGGTGGGGCGACGGGCGTCCAGAAGCGTCGCTCGTCAAACAGGTGCGCCGCCAGGCGGTGGCCGACCGCCTCGGGGAGGTCGGGCAGCGCGAGCGGGGCGAGCGCCGTCCAGGTGACGGGGATCCGCGCGTCGATCGCCGGCATCACCGCCGGCAGGAACAGCCCGGTCGGCTCGTCGTAGAGACGTGCGATCAGCGCCGGCGTGATCGACGGAAGGCCGAGCGCGAGACGCGAGAGGCCGTGCAGCACGTTCGTCAGTACTTCGCAGACGACAGGGTCGCCGTCGGCGCGAACCGCGTCGATCCGAAACCCGCGCTTGCGGTTGCTGCGTACCAGTTCGACAAAGCCGGGAAGGCCCTGTGCGCGATGTTGCCAGATCGGGTCGAACTGCGGCGAGGCATCACAGCCGGACTCGTCGGGCTGGAGGATCCACAACAGACCGTCACCCTCGAGGTCGCGCTGCGCGCTGATCGCTGCGTGGTGGGCGACGATTCGCGGCTCGAGCGCCGGATCGCCGACCGCCACGAGCCAGGCGAACGCCAGCGCCGGCGGCTGGATCGTCGCGGTCATCGCGTCGTCGTGGTGGATCACGTTGTAGTAGAGGGCCCGCGGGCCGCTCACCGGATGCTCCCAGAAGATCGTGTGACCGATGAAGCCATCGGGGCGCGCCGCGGCGAGCAGCGTCTCGAGCTCGGCGCGGGAGCGCGCGGGGTCGAAATGGCGCCAGGCGATCGCCGCGAAGCACGAATCCCAATACCACTGCCAGCGATAGCGCCCAGGGCTCGGACGCGTATAGGAGAACGGCACGCCGTCCCGCTCACCGACGGTCCAGCTCGCCTCGAGCGTCTGGCGGCAACGCTGCTCAAGCGGGGTCATGCACCGCAGCGTGGCAAATTCACGGCCGCAGCTGATCGCAGAGGATGCAGAGCCCCAACGCGGCGCAGTCTATGTTTGGCGACCGAGCGAGGCGTGTGGGTAACCTGCGGCCGGTGACCGATAACTCTCCGGCGATCGTGGTTGAACAGCTCGTGCGCGAGTTCCGCAAGGGACCGCGCGCCGTCGATGGCATCGACCTCGCGGTTTCGCCGGGCGAGATCTACGGCTTCCTCGGTCCCAACGGCGCCGGCAAGTCGACGACCGTCCTGATGCTGACGACGCTGCTGCCGCCGACGAGCGGGCGTGCGACGGTCGGCGGCTTCGACATCGCGCGCGAGGGCTCGCAGGTGCGGGCGTCGATCGGTGCCGCACTTCAGGAGGCCGCGCTCGACGCGATCCTCACCGGCCGTGAGCACCTGCTGCTGCAGGCAACGCTTCAGGGCATTCCGAAAGCGACGCGCAAACAGCGCGCTCAGGAGCTCCTCGAGCGTGTCGGGCTGACAGAAGCCGCAGACCGCCGGGTCGGCGGCTACTCCGGCGGCATGAAGCGTCGTCTGGACCTCGCTCTCGCACTCGTGCACAGCCCGCGCATCCTGTTCCTCGATGAGCCCACGACGGGCCTTGACCTGCAGAGCCGGACCGCTCTCTGGAGCGAGGTCGCGCGGCTCGCGCACGACGAGGGCATGACGGTGTTCCTGACGACCCAGTACCTCGAGGAGGCGGATGCGCTGGCCGACCGTGTCGGGATCATCGATCACGGCAAGATCGTTGCCGAAGACACACCCGCGAATCTCAAGGCCGAGATCGGCAGCCCGACCGTGGAGGTGCTTCCCGCCGACCTCGCCGAGGGCGATGCCGTTGCCGAGGCGCTGACCCGCTTCGGCTCGCCGATCCGCGGTGGGCGCGGGAGCCTCACGGTGCAGCTACCGGGCGGCGAGGCACAACTCGCGGAGCTCGTTCGCATGCTCGACCAGGCCGGTCTTCACGTTGCGTCGCTGCACCTCCACCAGCCGTCACTCGATGACGTGTTCCTCGCCAAGACTGGACGCAAGCTCGAGGGCGCTGCCGAGGACTCGGATGAAGCGCAGTCCGTCGACGCGCCGCCGCCCGGCCGGAGGAGTCGCCGTGGCCGCTGAGTCACCGCACGCGCCAAGCCTCGCGACCCAGATCGGAGCCGTGGGCCGTCGGTCGGTCACGCGGACGCTGCGCCAGCGCAGTCTCCTGATCTTCCCGATGCTCTTCCCACTGATCCTCTTTGCGATCAACGGCAGCGCGCTGACCTCCGCCACGCGGATTCCGGGGTTCCCGCCGGTCAGCTACCGGGCGTTCGTGCTCGCAGTGCCGTTCATGCAAGGCGCGCTGTTCATCGCCGTTACGGCCGGCGTCGATCTCGCTCGCGACATTCAGTCCGGCTTCTTCAACCGGCTCGCTCTGACGCCCCTGCGCGGTCCTGCGCTGCTCGCCGGCCAGCTCGGTGGCGCACTCGTCGTCGGCTGCACGCAATCCGCCGTCTACCTGCTCGTCGGCGTCGCCAGTGGCGTCGGGATCGCGAGCGGCGTCGGTGGCGCGCTTGTGCTGATCGGGCTGTCGGTCCTGATCGCGCTCGGATTCGCCGGGCTCGGCGCGCTGATCGCGCTGCGTACCGGCAGCGGCGAGGCCGTTCAAGCGATCTTCCCGCTGCTGTTCGTCACCCTGTTCCTCAGCTCGGCCTTCCTCCCGCGCCCGCTGATCCAGGTCACGTGGTTTCGCGACGTCGCGACCTACAACCCCGTCTCCTACATGATCGAAGGCGTCCGCAGCCTCGTCATCACGGGCTGGGATGCGCGAGCGCTCGCGTTGGGCTTCGGTCTTGCGCTTGCGCTCTCGGTTCTCAGCCTCGGCTTTGCGAGTGCCGTGGTCAAAGGCAGGCTGGCTCGGACATGAAGCGCTTCACCTACGTCGCTCGCGGCGTCGCCTGGCGCTCGATCCACAACACGCTCAAGAGCCCGGCGATCCTCGTTCCCTCGATCGTCTTCCCGCTGTTCTTTCTCGCCGCGTTCGCGGGCGGCCTGTCGAAGATCTCGCAGGTCCCGAACTTCAACTACCCACCCGGCTACACGGCCTTCCAGTTCGTGTTCGTGTTCCTGCAGTCGGCCGCGTTCGGCGGGGTGTTCACCGGGTTCGCTGTTGCGCGCGACTTCGACTCCGGTTTCGCGCGGCGGCTCCTGCTGAGCGCCCCGCGGCGCAGCGGAATCATCGCCGGGTACGCCTGCGGAGCGCTGATGCGCTGGTGCGTCACCGGCACCGTGGTCACGATCGCGGCGCTGCTCGCGGGAATGCACGTCCCGGCGAACCCCGGCGAGCTCATCGGTATGGTCGGCCTCGGGATCATGGTGAACTTAGTCGCCGCGCTCTGGGGCTGCGGGGTCGCGATGTTCCTGCGCACCGAGCAGGCCGGCGCACTGATCCAGATGCCGGTCTTCGTGATCATCTTCCTCGCACCGATTTACGTCCCGCTGTCGCTGCTCACGGGCTGGATTCACGCCGTCGCCTCGGTCAATCCGGCGACCTTCGTGCTCGAAGCCGCGCGCGGCCTGCTCGCCAACTCCCCGGTCCACGTCGCCTTCGCGTTCGCCCTCTTGGCCGGCGGCGTCGTCGTGATGGGCCTGTGGGCTCGACGCGGCCTGATGTCGGCTGAGCGCGCCGGCTGAGCGCGCACAGTCACATAGCCTGAGCCGATGTGGCGACGCGTTACCTACGGGCTGATCTGTGCCGCACTCCTCGGGGGCTTCGTAATCCTTTCGACGCCGGTGAGCGGCGTGCTCGCGGATTTCGGAACGGCGCTACTCGTCTTTGCGCTGCTCGCGATGCTCGGGCTGTTGGGGAAGCTGCTGGGAGGAGGGGCGGGATCTGACCGCGAATCCGAGGCACGGGCGCGCGAGGAGTTCGATCGGACCGGTCGCTGGCCCGACGAGTAGCGCCGGAAACTGCACGCCTTCAGCCCGCGGCGCCACTCAGCTGTGAACTTGACCCTCGCTGCTCGTGGCCTGCGCGCCGAGAGTGACCGTGACGCATGCCCCGGAAGGCAGACAGTTGTCGAGCAGCAGGGCTCCCGAAAGGAGTCGCATCTGGGCGGCGGCGATCGCTAGTCCCAGGCCTACGCCGCGACCGGCCACCCGCGAGCCCGTGCTGAACGGCCGGGTCGCTTCGCTCAGCAGTTGGGGCGCAAATCCGGAGCCGCCGTCCTTGATCGAGATCGCATCGGCGGTGACGCTGAGCTCAACCGGGGGAGCGCCGTGAACGAGCGCATTATCGAGCACCGCGAACAGCACCGCTGCGAGGCGGCGAGAGTCGGTCAGCACCTCGGCCTCCACTGGCGCGCTCGTGATCGCGACGCTCGGATAGTCGCGCAGCAGGGTGCGCAGGAACGTCATCAGCTCGATCGTCCGCAGCTCCGCGACCTCGACGCCGTCATTCAGGCGCGAGAGCTCGACCAGCTGACGGGCGACTCGCTGGGCACGCAACGAGCGTCGTCGACCGCCCCACTCGGGCGCGAGGCTGTCGAGCCACGAGCCGCCTTCCGCACCGGTGTCCTCGTAGGCCGCCATGTGTCTGGGTGTTAATGGGCGCGAACAGCGCGATTTGTGACAAGGCGGGTTTCAAACGATCCCCGGCGCGAAGTAGGATCACCGGCCACTCCCCCTCGAGCAGGAGATGTCACTCATGCGTTTCTGGTCCCGGTTTGACGCGATCGCCCGCGAGCACGATGTACTGCGCCACCCGTTCTACGTGCGCTGGAGCGCCGGCGAGCTCAGCGCCACCGAGCTGGCCGATTACTCGGGGCAGTACCGCCACGCGGTCGTTGCGCTCGCGCGGGCGACCGCGATTGCCGCCGCCGATGCTGACGGGGATGCGCGCGCGGAGCTTGCCATGCACGCCGCCGAGGAGACTCGCCACGTCGCGCTCTGGGATCGCTTCGTCGACGCCGTCGGCGGTGATCGTCAGGCGGCGCCGCGACCCGAGACGACCGCTTGCGCCAGCGCGTGGAGCGGCGAACATGGGCGCTCACAGCTCGCGACGCTGGTCGCCGTGTACGCGATCGAGGCCGCCCAGCCTGAGATCTCGAAGACAAAGCGCGAGGGTCTCGCCACGCATTACGGGATCGAGGGGCCGGGAGCCGCTTACTTCGAGCTGCACGAGCGCCTCGACGTCGAGCACGCGGCCGCGGGACGGAAGCTGATCGATGCGCGCCTGGCCGACGCCGATCAGGACGCTCTGCTCGGCGAGGCTGACGCAGTGCTACGGGCCAACTGGTGGCTGCTCGACGGCGTCGAGCAGGCTGCCGCCTGACGATCGCGCCATCGGGCGAGCGGCGCGGCCGGGGTATTGTGACCCGGGATGCCCCTTCCCCCGCTGTCACGCTCGCTCTTGGCGCCGAAGGTGCTCGGCGCGCTCTACCGCAAGCACCTGTCCGACACGCGACAGGAGCGTCTGTTCCTCGGGAACGTCGGCTTCCTGGCCGCGTTCGCGACGGTTCGCGGGATCACACACGCGATACGCGCCAATCGCGGGCCATTTCGAAACATCAACCCCGGTGGACATCACATCCATCACATGACGTTCGGGATCCTCGGCTTGCTCGCCACCGGATACGCGTGGAATGCGCAGCTCGGCATTGGCAGCGATCCAGCTCGGCGGTGGGCATCGCGGACCTCAGCCGTGGGCTACGGGATGGCCTCCGCGCTCACGCTCGACGAGTTCGCGCTGTGGCTCAACCTCCAGGACGATTACTGGACGAAGGAGGGTCGGGAGAGCATCGACGCCGTCGTCATCTTCGGCTCGCTGCTGTTCCTCGCCCTGATGAACCAGGACCTGGTGCGCGAGGCGACGCAGATCGCGAGCGGCCGCCGCGACGCTCGTGAGCTGCCGCTGCGCGGCGGCGCCTGAGCGCCAGAGGGGTAGCTCGTCGCTGTACCTGGTTCGCGCCGGGGTTCGGAGAGAATGAGCCGATCATGGCCGGCGAGGATCAAGGCGGGGTGATCTACAGCGCGCGCACCGCGTGGTCGCGCAACGCTGCGACGCCGCTGCTGCGGACGCTTCGTACGGAGACGGGTGGCGCGGTGATTCTCCTCGCCGCGGCTGTCGCAGCCCTCGCGTGGGCGAACATCGACTACGGCTCCTACCGCAGCGTGTGGGCTACACAGCTGTCGGTGCGCGTCGGGTCGGACGGCATCTCGCAGGACCTCCGGCACTGGATCAACGACGGTCTGATGGTCTTCTTCTTCTTCGTCGTCGGACTCGAAGCGCGGCGCGAGTTCGACATCGGCGAGCTGCGCGAGCGTCGGCGTTTCGTAGTGCCGCTGGTGGCCGGGATCGGCGGCATGCTGGTGCCGATCGCGATCTATCTGGCCTTCAACGCCGGCACGCGCTCGGCCCACGGCTGGGGCGTGGCGATGTCGACCGACACCGCATTCGCGCTTGGGATGCTGGCGCTGGTTGGCCCGCGAATCTCCGGGCGGCTGCGTGCCTTCATGCTCACTATCGCTGTCGTCGACGACCTCGTTGCGCTGGTCGTCATCGCGACGGTCTACACCCACCACGTCGCGCTCGTGGCCGCACTCGTGGCGCTCGGCGCCTTCGCTGTGACCCTCGGTGTGCGTGCGCTGGGCGTCCGCTTTGGAATCGTTTATGCGGCGCTCGGTCTCGTGATGTGGGTTGCGGTGTTCGAGTCCGGAATCGACCCCGTCATCGTCGGGCTGGCGATGGGTCTGCTGACCGTCGCTTTCACCGCGGCGCGCGGCGATCTCGAGCGCGCGACCGACAGCTTCCGCTCGTTCCGCGAGCAGCCGACGCCTGCGCTGGCGCGCTCGGCGCGGGTCGCGCTCGAGTCGGCAATCTCGCCGAACGAGCGCCTGCAGCAGATCTATCACCCGTGGTCGAGCTACGTCGTCGTGCCGCTGTTCGCGCTCGCCAACACGGGCATCCCGATCAGCGGAGCGTTCCTCTCGCGCGCGTTCGGCTCACCGATCACGCTTGGGATCCTGATCGGCTACGTCGTCGGCAAGCCGGCCGGAATCCTCGCTGCCTCGCAGGCCGCGCGCGTGCTCTCCGGCGGCAGGTTGCGACTACCGGTCGGTTGGGGTGCGGCGCTCGGCGGCGGCGTCATCGCCGGCATCGGCTTCACCGTCGCGCTGCTGATCGCGTCGATCGCATTCACCGGCGTGAGCCTCGACGAGGCGAAGCTCGGCATCCTCAGCGCCGCCGTCTGCGCGTCCACACTGAGCTGGCTCATCTTCCGGCTCGTGGCGATGCTGCCGGCGCGCCGCCGTGCGCGGGCGCTGACCGGCCAACTCGAACTGCTCGTGGATCTCGTCGTGGACGTCGATCCCGAGCGCGACCACATCCGGGGGCCACGCGAGGCGCCGATCACGCTCGTCGAATACGGCGATCTCGAGTGCCCGTTCTGTGGGCAGGCCGAGGGAGTGCTGCGCGAGCTGCTCGCCGACTTCGGCGACCTCCGCTACGTCTGGCGCCACCTTCCGCTCACCGATGTCCATCCGCACGCCCAGCTCGCGGCGGAAGCGACTGAGGTTGCGGCCGACCAGGGAGCATTCTGGGAGATGCACGACCTGCTGTTCGAACACCAGGACGCGCTGCGACCGCAGAACCTGCACGACTACGCCGCGCAGCTCGACCTCGACCTCGATCGCTTCGTCGAGGAGCTGCGCAAGCACGTTCGGGCCGCCCGAGTGGCCGAGGATGTCGATAGCGCCGACCTCAGCGGCGTGTCCGGCACGCCGACCTTCTTCGTCAACGGCCGGCGGCACCACGGCGCCTATGACATCGAATCGCTCACCGCCGCTGTGCGCGTCGCGCGCGCACAGCACCTTGCTCGCTCCTAAGGGCGGAGTCAGATGACGAGGACCGCGCTCGTCTCGGTCGTCGCTGCGGCGGCGGTGACGTTGAGCGTCTCCTTGCGCGAATGCTTCTTGACGTGCTTCAACGCTTTCACCCCGGCAGGCGTCAGCGCAAGCGTCACGCTGCCGCGCTGCGCGGACGTGAGGCTGTAGCGCGCTGACGCCAGGACCACCGTCGTCGCCTTGACCTTGCCTTTCACGCGCGTCTTGACCGACTCGGTCAGGCTTGCGGTGCCTTTGCACGGGGCTGCCGCACAGCTCAGCGTCACCGGCAGCAAGCTGCCGATCAGCTTGAGCTTCGCCGAGTCGATCGAGATCACCGGCGTCGCGATCACGAGCGAGACGGTGAAGCTAGAGGAGCTGACGCCGTTCGCATCGGTGACCTTCACGCCGAACGCGGCGCCGCCAGCCCTGGTCGGCGTGCCGGAGACGACACCCGAGCTAGCGAGGCTGAGCCCGACGGGCAGCGCTCCCGATGTGAGCGCGTACGTGTAGGGGCCAGCGCCGCCGGAGACCGCGAGCGCCTGCGAGTAGGCGATCTCGTATTGGCCTGGCGGAAGCAGCGACGTGCTGACGCCGGGGCTGGCGACGGCGCTGAACGAGACGACCGTGCTGCCGTCGGGGTTCTTCAGGGTGATCGGCTGCGAGCCAAGTGACAGCGATAGCGGAACGTCGAGCGAAAGCGAGCCCGCGGTTTCGCTCGTGATCGTCGCGGCCGTCGAGCCAACGTCGGCGCTCGTCACATCCACGAGCCCGTAGCCGCTGAGCGTGACGGGCAGGCCGAGCTCGACCGACGCGGTGGGACTGACGCCGGTCACGACCGGCGGTGCATATTGGAAGGCCCCGGCGCTACAGCCACTTGCCGGACCCTGCGCGCGGGGAACGCCGCGCTGGTCTGTGCCGGAGCAGAAGACCCCAGCTCCCACCGTCGCGCCAATCGGCACAGCGTCGTAGGCGACGCTCGCCGGGGTAATGCTCTCGGTCTGCGTTCCGCCGCCGTTCGAGGCGAGTACCCCGAGCGCGAGGGCAGACTCACCGTTGTGACTTGTGCCAGTCCACGGGCATGTCGCATCGTCGCTGTAGTTGTAGCCGGCGTCGATGATCGTGCCGCCGGGCGCCTCGCAGTCGCTGCCGTCGGAAGCGAGCAGATCGGCGCCGAGCGTGAGCGTGCCGGCGTCCACGACGACCCCGCCGCCCGAGTTGCCCGTGATCGTTGAGCCGTAGACCACCACAGCTGCGCCGCTGTCGTCGACCACACCGGCACCGCCGGAGTTGCTGGCAATCGTCGAGTTCGTGACGACGAGAGCGCCAGAGGTGACCGCGATCGCGCCACTCGTGCCAGCGGTGAATGTGTCATCGGAGGCGTCGACTGTCGCGCCGCCGACGGCATCGAGGTTGCCGCCGTCGGAGCCCGAGCCTCCGCCGTCGAGCGTGAGGTCGTCGAGGGTCACGGTCGCGGGAGCGGTCGATGCGTTCACCTTCACCGTCGTGCTGCCGCCCCCATTGAGGATGGTTGATGCGCCAGGGGCGCCGTCGAGCGTCAACGACGCCTCGCTCCCGTTGGCGATCGTGCTGGCTCCCAAATAGGTGCCCGCGGCGAGGTCGATCGTCACGTTGTCACCGCCGCTCATGCTGGTGGCATCGCTGAGCGCCGTCGCGAGCGAGCACGCCTCGGCCACGGATGAGCAGTCGCCACCTGCGCCCGGCGCCGCGTAGTACGTGACGCTAAGCGCCGCGTGCGCCGCGCCAGGCACCACCAAGGCGCCCACCGCGAGCAGGACCGTCGTAGCTGCGAGCCGCGCGCGGCGGCTTCGATTGGCCCGCGGGCGCGCGTCAGACCCCGACACGCTCGCCAGTCTACGCAGCGGCATGTGATGTTCGAGCTAGCGCCCTCTAGTCTTAGGCGCCGATGTCGCCGACTTGGCTGTGGCTCCAGGGCGCGATCGTCGTGATCGTGCTCGTTGGCATGGTCATCGCGATCGTCAAGCTGAGCTGAGCTGAGCCGCGGCGGCGGAGCGCCAGCGAACCGCGGCTATCATCGGCGCGGGCGATGTTCGAATCGATCGTGGTCGGAACCGATGGCTCGGACACGGCGCGCGAAGCAGTGCGCCAAGCTGCCGAGTTGGCCAAGCTCCTGGGTGCCCACGTACACGTGGTGTGCGCGTACGAGCCAGCACCGAGCATCGCCCTGCGCGATGCGGGCGAAGACGGTCCGGCGGCGGTCGACTGGGCGCTCGGTCCCCCGCGCGAAGCTGTTGACGCAACGCTTGCCCAGGCTGCTGAGGCGTTTCGCGCAGCCCGCATCCCGGTTGACCTTTACCCGCGCCGCGGGGATGCGGCGGACGCGATACTCGACGTCGCTGAAGAGCGCTCGGCCGACCTGATCATCGTCGGCAACCGCGGCACGACCGGGACCAGCCGCTTCGTGCTCGGCTCCGTCCCGAACAAGATCTCCCATCACGCGCCGTGTGCCGTGCTGATCATCCGCACGCTGCAGCGGTGAGCTCACACAGCGACGGCGCGGCTCACGTCGAGCCGCTGGCGCCCGTCGTACCCGTTACCCCGGTGGTTCCGGTCGAGCCGATCGGCGCCGTCGCCGCGGCGGCGTTGAGCAGGCCCGCACCGAAGTACTTGGGATCGTTGATGCCGCCGGGACCGAGCGGCGTCGCGGTGTCCTCGAGTCGCGCGGTGATCGCAGCGACCGTCGGGTGCGCTCCAAGTACTCCGCTCGCGATCACCAGCGCGGCAGCCGCGCTGACCGCAGGCGCTGCCATCGAGGTGCCGAAGTAGCCGCTCGGCAACCCAAAGACGCGCGGGTTCGGGTTGCCGACGCTGGCGTAGGTTTCCTGGTAGATGTCGGCGTTCGGTCCCGCGATGACGCCCGGCTGGCAGTTGCCGTCGCCGGGGATCGCAGCATCGTCTCCGCCGCCGGGCGCCACGAGCGCGAGGTCGGCGCCGAAGTTCGAATACTGAGCGAGGCAGCCGTCGATCGTGGTGGCGCCGACTGCGAGCACGTACGGCGCCTTGGCCGGGTAGGAGATCTGGCCGATCGCGTCGTTGCCGGCGGCAGCGACCACGAGCACGTTCTTGGAATGCGCGTAGGCGATCGCCTGGATCAGCTGCGGGATGTCGGCGGCCGTGATCGTGCCGGCTTCGAACTCGAGGCTGAGGTTGATGATTTGCGCGTGATGGTTGACGGCGAAGTAGACGCCCTTGGCGATCGTGCTCGCACTGCCGGTGCCGGCAGCGTTCAGGACGCGCACCGACATCAGCCGTGCGCCGTAGGCGAGGCCGGTGACGCCGACGCCGTTGTCGGTCTGCTCGGCGATCGTCCCGGCCACCTGCGTCCCGTGCCCGTTGCGGTCATCTGCATAACGCGACCGCGAGATGAAGTCGTAGCCGGCGACGAACTCCGACGCGCTGAAATCGGGGGAGCGAATGTAGCGCCCATGGTTGTCGTAGGCCACGCCCGTGTCGAGCACGGCGACGATCACGCCGCGTCCGCCGGCGTGGGCGTCCGCGATCAGGTTGCCCCAGGCCTGCATCGCACCGACACCCCATTGCCCGGCAAAGTTCCACTGCAGCTGCTGCCAGCCACCCGCTGTACCGGCGCTGCCAGGATCGTTCGGGTCGAAGGGCGACCCTAACGACCCGAGCAGCTGGTCGCCGACGGGAGCCATTGGATCGAATGGGAACTGCTGCTCGACCGAGGGCGTGGTCGTTGCCCCGGCCGCGTGCGCGATGTAATCCGGTACCGCCCAGAGGACGTCGCGCCGACCGCGGAGGCGGGCGAGCGCCGAAGCCACGCTGACCCCGCGGCGTAGCGCTAACTCGCGGATGCCCGAGACCTCGCTTTGTGAGCTGATGATCCCGGCGCGAGCGAGCGTGGCGTTGCGGCTGCCGGTGGCCGTGTGACCCGCGAAACCGACGACCACGACGCCCGGCTCGTACGGCGCCGTGCCAGCAGCCGCCACCGCGGCAGCTGGCGAGCACAACGCGATCAAGAAAGCCGCAAGCGCGCCAAGTGCCGACCGCAGCCGCGCGCTTGGGTTTGAGTCGGCTGTCACAGCCGGGGCAGCCGAGGAATGTGCGCAGGCAATTGCAACTTAAGCGTAACGATCAAGACTGCGCATCCGTAGCGGTGTCATGCCTGCTTAGCTAAGCAGGCATGACAGAGCGCTACTTCCCTCTCGACGAGCATTTCATGAGACTCGCGATTCGCGAGGGCGAGCGTGCGCTCGAGCACGACGACGTGCCCGTCGGCGCGGTCGTCGTGCACGAAGGCGAAGTGCTGGGCGCCGCGCACAACGAGCGCGAGCTGCGAGCCGACCCGACGGCTCACGCCGAGCTGCTGGCGCTGAGGGAGGCTGCGCGGGCACGCGGACAATGGCGACTGCTGAACTGCGTGCTCTACGTGACGCTCGAGCCGTGCGCGATGTGCGCCGGTGCGATCGTGCTCGCACGCATCCCGCGCGTCGTCTTCGCCGCCAGCGACCCAAAAGCCGGCGCCGCCGGAAGCGTCTTCGACATTCTCGGGGAACCCCGCCTGAACCACCGGCCGCAGGTCTCGAGCGGACTACTCAGCGAACCCGCGTCCGAGCTGCTGCGCGCGTTCTTCGCCTCGCGTCGCTAACGCAGATCGATCAAGCTCGCCCGCCCCGCCGCTACGTCAAGATAGGAGCGTGGCAACTGGCAATCAAGCGAGCGATTCCCAGGTGCTGCGAGCGCCGTTGCGCGATCTACCGCTGCCTGAGCAGACACTGCCGAATCTGCTGCAGCGACAGGCTGAGCGCTTCGGCGACAAGGTGTGCGTCAGCACGACCAGCGGCGAGCGGCGGAGCTTTGCGCAGCTGCGCGACGGCGCCGGCGCCTGGGCCGGGCTGCTCAGCGAGATCGGCGTCGAGCGCGGCGGGCGGGTGGCCGCGATCGCAGGCAACCGGATCGAGCTCGTCGAGCTGTTGCTTGGCTGTGCCTGGATGGGCGCGATCGCCGTGCCCCTGGATCCGGCGATCCGCGGCGCGCGGCTGCGGCAGGCGCTGACGAGCTCGGCTGCCGGCACGCTGATCATCGAGACCGAGTACCTCGACGCGCTCGCGCGAGTTCCCCCACCGGCCACTCTCGAACACGTCTGGCTGCTCGATCGTGAGCGACCGCACCGCGCGCACGGCTACCGCTGCGAGCCGCTGCCCGCGCCGGTTGAGCCTGCGGCGCCGGCAGCAGTCTCGCCGGGAGACACGCTCGCGATCTTCTACGACTCGCCCGCCATCGGTGTCACAAGGGGCGTCTGCTGCCCGCAGGCGCAGTTCTTCTGGCACGGTGTGATCGGCAGCGAGTTCCTGCGGATCGGCCCCGACGACGTCTGTTTCACGAGCCTGCCGCTTTTCGGTGCCGGCGCGATCAACAGCCTCTGCGAGGCGCTGGCGGCGGGTGCAGCCTGGGTCATCGCACCGCGTTTCACGCCGGGGCGTTACTGGCGGCTCGCGGCCGAGCACCATGCGACGCGCGCCTACCTGACGGGCGCCATGACCTCCGTCCTGCTCGCGCAGTCCCCAAGCAAGGACGACCGCGGACACGCAGTGGCGGTCGCGCTGGCCCCGGCCACGCCGGCGGCGTCTCATGAGCCTTTCAAGGACCGCTTCGGCGTCCAGCTCTACGACGCGTACGCGTCGGCCGAGACAAATCAAGTGACCGGCGTCGCCGGCGATCCGCCGCGTCCAGGCTCGCTTGGACGCGCGGTCGAGGACTTCGAGCTGGCGGTCGTCGACGAGCGAGACGTTCCAGTGGAGAATGACGTTCCCGGCGAGCTGGTCGTGCGTCCACGCCATCCGTTCAGCATGTCCAGCGGCTACCACGGCATGCCGCAGGCAACGGTCGCGGCCTGGCGCAACCTCTGGTTTCACACCGGCGAGCGCGTTGCCCGCGACGCCGAAGGCTGGTATCGGCTCACTGACCGCGACGGGGACTCGATCCGCCGACGCGGGGAGAGCATCGCCAGTGTTGAGGTTGAGCGGACCCTCCAGCAGCACCCCGCCGTCGCCGCCGCAGCGGTCTTCCCGGTACCCTCGGCGCTCGGCCAGGATGAGGTGATGGCGGCGATCGTGCTGGAGCGGGGGAGCGAGGCGGAACCGCCTGAGCTGGTGCGCTTCTGCGAGAAGCGCATCGCAGGCTTCGCAATCCCCCGCTATATCGAGTTCGTCGACACGCTGCCGCTGACCGGCTATGGCGTGGTTCGTCGGGGCGAGTTGCGCGAACGCGGCGTTTCGCCGGCGACGTGGGACCGCGAGCACTCCGACCACCGGCTCGACGTCACCAGACGCGCAGGGGAAACGCGCGCTCGTGCGCGATGATGTCTAGGCTGCGGCGGTCATCCGGAGGGGTGGCAGAGCGGTTGAATGCGGCGGTCTCGAAAACCGTTGTACGTCTTATTGGCGTACCGAGAGTTCGAATCTCTCCCCCTCCGCTAACACGGGCGATCTGAGCCGACAACCGCCTTTTCGTTGCTCCCGACCAAGACGATTGCCTGACTGACGGCGCCCAGGGCGGCCTGTTTTAGCGGGCGTGTTGGATGCGTGGCGGGCGACGCGGGCCCGCTAGGACACCCCTGTGGCGTGACGGCGGGCTGTGGCGAGCGGAGCGCGCGGTTCGGCCTGCGTTTGTGTTGATCACCTTGTGGTAGACGGTTTCGTAGGCGCCGGCGACCAGCGCGACGTCGTAGCGCGAGGCGACGCTCTTGCGACAGCGCAGTGGGTCGATGGTGTCGAGCAAGCCGACGGCGTCGGCCATTCCCTGCTCGTCGGCGACGTGGAAGCCGTTCTCGCCGTCGAGCACGATCTCGCTTGCGGCACCCTCGGGGAAGGCGATGACGGGTGTGCCACAGGCGAGCGCCTCGACCATAACCATTCCGAACGGCTCGGCCCAGTGGATTGGCATCAGGAAGGCTTTTGCGTGCGCGAAGAGCTCCTTGCGGCGCGTACCGCCAACCTCGCCAACATACGAGACGTCGCGGCCGTCGATATGCGGCTCGATCTCGCTGCGGAAGTACTCCTCCTGTCCGGGCTGCACCGGGCCTGCGATGACGAGCCGCGCACTGGCGCTGCGAGCAGCCACGATTGCGCGATGTGCGCCCTTGTCTGGATCCATACGCCCCATCCACAGTAGGTAGTCGTCCTTGTCGGCACAAAACGGCCAGTCCCCCACGCGGATCGGGTTCGGCACGACATCGGCGACTTGCACCCCTGGTGGCGCCTGCTCGAGCTGGGAGTGGCTGATCGCGACAAGACGCACCTTGTGGCCGTGACGGGCGTAGAACGGGCGCGTCTCATCGTTGAACGGAGCATGTAGCGTGTGGACCACCGGCACCGACAGACGCGCTGCCATCGCAGCCGCAGTGAAGCCGGAGTGGTCGTGCACGATGTCGAACGGCCGACCCCGCACTGCGGCCTGCTCGACAGCGTCAAATGCTGTGGAAACGTGATCGGATTCGTAGAGCGACGAGCCGATCTGATCGGCGTGGGTCCCCGCGAGCGGCGCTCGCACGTCTGCAGCCGAGTGCGAGCCAGGCGCTGCGAACAGTGTCACCTCGTGTCCGCGCGCAACGAGCTCGTCACAGAGCAGCGCGACGACCGCCTCAATCCCGCCATAGCCTGGGGGCGGCACCGTAATCCAGGGCGGTGCGAGCATTGCAACCCGCAGCGCCGCACGCGGCCTGCGCCGGGGTGTCGAGAGGGTGCTGGTGTACGCAGCCATTCAGAACCTGAGCCGATTCGATCGTGGGTGTGGCCCGCACACTAAGCCCCGCTTGCCGGCGAGGCATCCGTAGGCTGCCGGTGAGACGTCGGTGAATACCACGGAGTGCTCGCGCGTTACGTAGTTCGACACGGCTGATCGGGAGTCAACCCCGTTGTGGGCGCTGCTCCGGCGTGGTTGGCTCTCCGCAAACACTCAAGGAGGCACACTGTGAGCGACACCGTCACAACGTCAGCCGCGCGTGTCGGAGACTTCATTGAGGTCAATGGTCTTCCGGGCAGGCCTGCCAAGCGGGGTCAAATCGTCGAGGTGCTCGGTGCAGGTGAGCACGTCCACTTCCGTGTCCGCTGGGACGAAGAGCACGAGTCTCTCCTCTATCCGACCGACGGGGCGACGATCGTGCATCCTGCGGCACACGCGAAAAAGACGTGATCACGCGACCCCGCCATCGATGCACACGTCACTGACGAGCCGGTCGCAGCAAGCAGGCTCGCGTTCCGACCGGTCCCACGCGAAAGTCAAAGCACTGCGATCTCACTACCCAGAGCGAATGGCGGAATCAATGCAAGGCGGTCGCCGCTCCAAAAACGCCCCGGGTCGTACCAGCTCGCAGGGAGTCGATTCGGGAGCAGGCCCATCTGCAGGTAGGTGGTTGCGACGAGCTCCGCGCAGTAGATCGTCTCCAGTGACGACGTGCGGCGCACGCGGCCTGTGACCCACTGTCTGATGATTCCGGGGATCGTGGGAAACGCCCGGCCATCGAAGCGGTCGATCGTTTCCATGAGCCGGTCCTCGTGGCGGTGTTCGATCGTGCCCTCGAGCTGGCGAACCCAAGCTCGCTGGCCGTAGCGTTGGTTCCATGTCGTGACGGCTTCGGCGAGGTGGTGTAGCTGGACGCCTCGCTGACGCTGGCCGGTCCAGACGTCCGGGAGCGAACGACCAAGCTCGGCATGCCACAAAAGCGGCGGCAGGTCGTCGATGGCGACGACCATGCCAACGTGGTTGACCGGGCTGTTGGTAGCGGCGCGAATCGCGAAGTCTGCCGCCGATCTGCCGCGAAACAGCCATAGATCGCCGGTCGAGGCGATTGCGACGGCTTCGTCGAGCGTCAGGGTCGCGGTCGGGTCGCTCACCCCGCGTTACCCTACGCGAGCGATGCGCGCACGCTGGAAGATCGTCGGTCTCGCGGGTATCGCGAGCGTGGCAGCGACAGGGGTCGTGATCGCTCGCAAGCGCCGGGCGACGCAGAATTACGACCCCAACGAGCTGCGCGGGCGGCTCCATCGCCGCCTCGACGAGGCGTCCGCACGCGGCGATGGCTCACCCGGGCAGAAGGAGTGACCCCACGACAGAGCGGCTGTGACCGCCAATCCCTGATCAGCGTCGCGGGCGGGTGCGCAGCCGAACGGCAATCCGCGCGAGGGCGACACCGGCGAGCATGCCGCCGAGTCCGACGAGGGCGTATAGCCACCACGACCAGCCGGTCGATGTCGATGCACTGGCGAGCGGCGTGGTCGGCGCGACGGTCTCGCCCGGCTTGGCAGCGGTGCCGGGCGTGGCTTTGAGCGAGTAGACGGCAACCGTGCGCATGGCGGCTGGCGGACCGCAGTGGGTCGCTCTGGCGCTGACCTTGTAGCGTCCTTGGCTGAGTGCTCCGGGCCAGGAGAAGGGGTAGGCGATGCGGTCGCCGGGGAGGATCGTGCCGAGCTTTTGGGTGGCTTTGGTGGTGGCGTTTTGGCCGGTGATCGCAACCGCGAGGTGCGGGTTACAGAGTTTGCCGCCATCGTCTTCGAGCGTCACGACGGCGGAAGGGACGGTCGTCCCGGGTAGCGGTGCGAGCGCCAGCGCGAACATCCGCAGGTGTCGGGTTGCGTGGCCCCGGACGATGACCTCGATGCCGACGACCGTTCGCACCGCAACGGTGACCGAGAAGGCGCCGCCGGATCTTGTCGGTTGCAGCCCTTGGAAGGCGATCCCGGCGACGTGATCACCCTTGCGCGCATGGCGCGGAATCTTGACCGTGAAGCCGACGTCGATGGAGCTCCTGGCCGGCACGGTGACGCTTCGGACGTCGGGCGTGACCCAGGCCCCAGCGCCGTGAATCGGTACGCCGCGGTTTGCGTAGACGAGGCCTGAGGTCACGCCGGTCAGCCCGTCGACTGGGTCGACGTCGAGAACCAGCGCCTTCGAGCCTTTGTTGGTCACGACGACGGTCTTGTTTCGGGAGCCGCCGCGCCGTGCGTGGATGATGAAGTAGGCGCGCGTGGCCGGAATCCTCGGGTTCGGATGGGCCGGCCGGACGCCGAAGCCGCCAATTGACGCCGCGGACGCCAGGCCAGGCGCAAGACCCAAGCCCAGCGCCGCGACGGTCGCCACGCTGGCGAGCCGGAGCCGGATTGCCTCCCCTGACGGCATCCTCCTACGGACCGCTGACCAGCGAGAAGGTCCAGGTCGAGGTGTAGGCGGTGGCACTGGCTACGGTGTTGGCCGGGATCGCCAGCGTCCAAGTGGGCGTGAAGGTCTGGTTGCCCATGCCGGTGTTAGCCGAGGCGTTGAAGAGCTTGGTCGCGGTTGGTGCCGTCGCTGCGGCCGGCAAAGTGTAGGGGTAGGTGACGGTGGTTGTGGCGGGCGTGCATCCTGCGGCACCAGCATCACACGAGGCGGTCGGAGCTGCCTGGATCGTCGCCGCCGTGGTCGGCAGGGTATGGGTCGTCGAGGTGAACGTGGTCGACGTCGCGGTCACATTCCAGCCCGCGCCGGAGCCGGTGTCGTCGCCGATGTCGACCGCCAGCGGCGCGGTGATCGTCTGGTTGGCGCCGTTCAGCGTCGTCGCCGGGAACGTGATCGTCGCTGCCGGCGTGCTGTTGAGGAATGTGAGGCCTCCGGCGCTGAGGGTCACCGACGCCGCCGTTGTGGCCTGCGAAGTGGCCGGAAGAACCGTGACGCCGGCGATCGCGACCGCTGCCAGCGCTGCGAGCGACAGTCTGCGTTTCCTGAAGATGCCCATTGCAATGCCTCCGCTGTTGTTCGTGCGAATCGAAGGCCCGACGCGGCATTGCGGCATCCAGTTTTACTAACCCCGGGCCGTCCTTGCTCAGGACCATCTCGCCATATGTGGTGCCGCTGCGCCCAATGCGCCTCAGCTTTTCAAGCCAGATCGGCACCAGCGCCCGCCGCCTTAGGCGCGCAACGGCGCTTGCCGAACCGGCGCGGGCTTCGGATTCGATGACGCACTGGCATCGATCGATACGCCGGGCAGGGCCGGTAAGCTGCTGACCGTGCCCGGGAAGCATGCGCGGTGCTTGGGCACCACCAGTGGCGCGAACGCCACGCTCGACCCTCGCTCGGCAGCATCAGTGTGCGCACTCCTGGTCGTCGTTTGCGCGGCGGCGATGCTCGTGTTCTCGCTCCTGGCAGCGAGCGCATCTGCGGCGATCGTGAAGGTCCAAGCCGGCACGTACCTCTCGCAGAGCGCCGTGACCAGCATCACGCCGACGCTGCCCGATGCCAGCACCAGTGGCAACATGCTGGTCGGCATCGTCGCCACGGCCGCCAACACGACCGTGACGGCGCCCGCCGGCTGGGTCAAGGCCACGAGCATCTTCACCTCGGGTGTCGGGACGACGCAGATCTGGTATGACGCCAACAACGCCGGTGGGATCTCGAGCGTCAAGTTCACGCTCGCAGCGTCCGACAACGCGGTCGCGCAGCTGAGCGAGTGGTCGGGCGTGGCGATCACAACCCCGCTCAATGGCAGCGGTACCGCCACGGCGACGACGAACTCGACCACGCTCGTCGTGTCGGCGACCGCGGCCGCCGCCAACGAGCTGGGAATCGCGAGCTTCGGCGCGAGCACCGGGAGCACCGGCAACACCTTCACTCCCGCCAGCGGGTGGACCAATCTGATGCCTGCGCACAGCGTCTCGGACACCGCCGACTACGACAGCGGGGTCGGCTCAGGAAGCGTGAGTGAGACGGAGACCGCCGCGACGAGCGCGAAGTGGGCCGGAGCGATCGCGACCTTCTACGGCAGCTGCGGCGGCGGATCGCTGTCGCTCGCCTCCCCAGCCACTGCAGCGTTCGGAAGTCTGACGCTCAACGGGACCAACCAGTCGGTCACGACGAATCTCGCGTTCACGCCGACCGACAGCACCGCGAGCTCCCACGGCTGGAACCTGACCGGCACCTCGACCACGTTCACGAACAGCGGCGGCAAGACGCTCCCGACGACGGCCACAACGGTCACCGCGGCATCGGTAGCCGCAACCTCCGGCACCTGCCGGCTCCCCACCAACTCGATCACCTACCCGGTCACGCTCCCCGCGGCCAGCACGGCGCCGACCGCAGTCAAGCTCTACGACGCCGCCGCAGCCACCGGTCTGGGCGCGTCAACCGTCACGCTCACCGCCAAAATCAGCGTCCCACCCAACAGCCGCGCCGGCAGCTACTCCTCAACCTGGACCTTCAGCCTGGTGAGCGGGCCGTAGGCCACGCAAGCGTCGTCCCTCCAGGCCGCTGATCACATGAGCCGCCGCGGCACGTAATGATCCGCGCGCCCGCCAACGACGAACCACTGCCCTGACCATGTCTCGACCCAGACTGCTGCTGGACCTAGTCACGCCACGGCGGCGTCGCCGCTACGGCTCGGAGCACCGCTGCCAGTGCGGCGAGCTGTGGCTCCCGCGCGGACGCGGCCCGCATCCGGTCATCGTGACGGTGCACGGCGGGGCATGGACGGCCGGCTACGGCAAGGTCGTGATGCGAGGAGTCGCGGGCGATCTCGCGCGTCGCGGCTTTGCCGTCTGGAACATCGAATACCGCAGCCTCGGACGCGGGCAGGGGGGCGGTTGGCCGACGACGTTCATAGACGTTGCGGCGGCGGTCGACCATCTGCACGCGCTCGACGCGCGGCTCGACCTCGAGCACGTCACGCTGCTCGGCCACTCGGCCGGCGGTCAGCTCGCACTCTGGGCGGCGTCCCGCTCGGCGTTGCCTGACGGCGCTCCCGGCGCTCATCCCGCGATCACCCCGGTCGCAGCGATCTCGCAGGCCGGCGTCAACGACCTTGCAATGACCTACGGCGAGCACCCCGGTGGCGCCGTCGGCCGGCTGCTCGGTGGCTCGCCCGAGAGCCACCCGGAGCGCTACGCCGTAGCCGATCCGATCGCCCTCGTGCCGCTGGCGCTGCCCGTGCTGCTAGTCCACGGGACCGAGGACGCCACGGTGTCGGTGCGTCGTAGCAGGCATTACGCCGCCGCGGCCCGCGCGTCGGGAGCAGAGGTCGAGCTCGTCGAGCTCGCCGGAAGCGAGGGCGCGCACCGGTGCCACATCGACCCTGACAGCGCGGCTTGGGCCAGCGTTGTGCGCTGGATCGAAGCGTCCAGCGAGCGCATTCGCGGCTGACGCGGCGGCGCCCTACGAGGCCTGAGCGACGAGCAGCTCCGGCCCCTCGAGCGCTTCGCGGCCAGCCTTATTGAGCAGCGGGTTCGCCGGCGCAGCCACCAGCAGCTCGCTCGCCAGCGGCACGCATAGAGCCTTTGCTCCGGCGCCGTCGAGCTCGGGCGAGAGCCAGGCGAGCTCGCTGTCGCGGTCGCGAAGGATCACCGGCATTCGGTCGTGCAATCGCGCAACGATGCTGTTCGCCTCCGTCGTGAGAATCGTGACGCTCGCCACCAGCTCGCCCTCCTCGCCAGGGGAGACAGCCGGCAGGTACGCCGGCGTCCACAGCCCCGCGATCGCAAACAGCGAGCCGTCGGCACGCGAAAACCGAAACGGGATCCGCTGCTGCTTTCGATCCTCTGGGCGCAGCCACTCGTAGAAGCCGTCGGCTGGCAACAGCGCCCGGCGCTTCGCGGTTGCGATCAGCCCGCGATATGCGGGCTTGCGGTCCGCGGTCTCAGACCGCGCGTTGATCATCTTGTGGGCGATCTTCGCTTCCTTGGCCCACGGTGGAATCAAGCCCCAGCTCAGCGGCCTCGCAACGGGCTCGCCGTCCTTGCCGAGCACGATCGCGACAACCGTCTCGGTCGGGGCGATGTTGTAGCGTCGCGACCCCTCGCTGAACGGCACCGCGACACCAAAGCGCTGCTCGAGCATTGCCGGATCGGCGATATTTGTGTAGCGGCCGCAGATCGAGGCAGGCTACCTGGCGGACGAGCGGTCTGAACTTTTGTCAGCCCACCGCTCGGGTGGGTTGGACCCGCGGCGATTCGGGGTACAACTTCATTTGATGGACCGCGCGCGGGACCAGCAGCAGTCAACGACCCAGGCTCGGCGGAAAGTTTCCCGGCGAGCGCGCGCGGCCGGCTGGTGCGAGCGCGCGATGGCAGCGGCGTGAGCGAGCTGCGGCCCCAGACGCCGCCCAGCGTGCTGCAACGTCAGCGTCGATCACCGAGACGAGCTTCAGCACGCCGGCGGGCGAGCGCGGTCGGCGCATTGCTGGCCTCACTGCTCGCGATCGCTGCTGTTGTCATCGCGACGCTCGGCCTCCTGCGACACCACACTCCGGCCCTGCGCACTCCGGTGAAACCGCAGCGGCACGCCACGACTGGCATCGGGCCTGCCGCGGACGTGACGCCTGTCGGCAAGCTCGCGAGCGCGGTCAGCAGCACGGCGGTCGTCACCGACGGCTCCAGGGGCGCGACTTTGTTCGGCGGCCTTGACACGGCGAACACGCCGATTACGACTGTCCAGAGCTTCGACGGAAGCAGGACGAGCTCTGTGGGCACGCTACCGGTGCCGCTCGCGGCATCTGGTGCTGCTGTCCTCGACGGCGCCGTCTACCTGTTTGGCGGTAGCGAGACCACCGGGCCCACTTCAGACATCGTGTCGGTCGGCACGGGCGGTTCAAGCTCGACGATCGCCGGCTCGCTCCCGCAACCGACCGAGGGCGCCGCGATCGCTGCCAGCGGCACCACCGCCTACGTGATCGGCGGCTACGACGGGACCAGCGACCTCGACTCGATCGTGTCCTGGAGCACGAGCGCCGGCGCGAGCACGGTTGCGAGCCTGCCGCAGCCGGTGGTCGATGCGGCAGCGGTCGCATACGCGGGCTCCGTGTACGTGATCGGCGGCGCAGACGACGGCGTGGCGATCTTTGCGATCTACCGCTTCGATCCCGCGACGAACAGCGTGACCAAGGTCGCCACGCTGCCAATCGCCCTGACTCAGGCAGCCGCTGTAGCCGAAGACGGGAGGATCATCGTCCTCGGCGGCTACCGAGCCGTCGGCGTGAACCAGAGCAGCGCCATCTATTCGTTCTCGCCTGCAACGGCCCGCGTGAAGCTGATCGGCCTGCTGCCCGTGCGGCTCGCCGGCGCGATGGCGGTCAGCCTGCCAGATGAAGTCCTGGTTGCCGGCGGTGTCGAGCCAAGCGGTGAGACCAACTCGACGATCTACAAGGTCGTGCTCGACAACCGGCCAGCAACGTCCGACGCCGGCGGCTGAGAACGCCTAGGAACCAGACCGGCGCTGGCGTTCGGCGCGGTACTCCTCGTTCTTCTGATGCTCGCCGCGTACCTGAATGATGATGTAGACGATCAGGACGTTGGCTACGACGCCGATGCCGCCGAACGTCGCCAGCAGCCCGAAGGTTTCGTTGAATGCTTTGCTGAAGGCGAGCATTTGAGCGGTCCTTTGGTCTCCGCGGCAGGCTCGCAGCCCACCGCGCAGCAGACTATCGCGTCGCGTAGCCTAGAGCCGCATTCATTCCAGGAGAGGTGCCGGAGCGGTTGAACGGGCGCGACTGGAAATCGCGTGACGGGGGAAACTTCGTCCGAGGGTTCGAATCCCTCCCTCTCCGCTCGGGTCGGTCGCGGAGTCCAAGCAGCGAGTGACAGAGGCTCAGGCGAGGTCGTAGAGTCCGCCGGATGGCGGACTGGCAACAACTCAGGCCTGTGCTGGAGGGCACGCTTGTTCGTGTCGAGCCGCTCACGGCGGCGCACGAAGCGGCACTCTGGGAAGCCGGCAGCGATCCGGAGGTCTGGCGCTGGATGCCGTTGAACGCGGCCTCCTCCCGCGAGCACTTCCACGGCTGGCTCGAACAGATGCTCGAGGACAGCGCGGCCGGGAAGCAGGCAAGCTTCGTCACGGTCGATCGCGAGAGCGGCGCGGCGATCGGTCACACCAGCTATCTCGCGCTGCGGCCCGAGCACCGCGGTCTCGAAATCGGCTGGAGTTGGCTTGCGCCCGGCTCTTGGCGGAGCGGCGCGAACATCGAGACGAAGCTGCTGCTGCTCGCCTTCGCGTTTGACGAGCTCGAATGCATCCGCGTCGAGTTCAAGACCGAGGAGCGCAACGAGCGCTCGCGCAAGGCGCTTGAGGGCATCGGTGCAAAGTTCGAGGGGATCTTCCGAAGCCACATGATCGTCCGCGGCGACGTGATCCGAGACAGCGCGTACTACAGCGTCATCGCGGCCGAATGGCCGGAGACCCGCGACTGGCTCCAGCGGCGACTCGCCGGCCACGAGAAGAGCTGACGCGCGCTCACGTCGTGAGGTGCGCGGCGGCTCACGCCGACCACACCCCAAAAGCAACCGGACCCGCGGCATGCGAAAGTGAACGCGGGAGCCGGGATGGAAGCTGGAGCACCGCAACCTGACAGCGAACGCGCGCTAGCGCGACGCGCGGCACACACGCGGACCGTGAAGCGGCGACGGCGCGTCGCTCTGAGCGGGCTCGTCGCGGTGCTGGCCTTGGCGATCGCGGGGATCGTCGGACTCGGCGGAGGCGCCCCGAAGGCGCGGGATCCGACGCCCGCAAAGAAGGAGGCCACAGCCAAGCCGGCAGCAAAGCGCGAGCGTTGCCTCGCGCCCTACCACGTCGAGTCGGCTCCGATCCTCGAGTACCACGTGATCTCCCAGGCGCCGGCCGGCGCGCCCTACCCGCTGCTCTACGTGTCGCCGAAGCTGTTCGCGGCACAGATGGAGGCGCTCGCGGCCGCCGGCTATCACGCCGTGACGCTCGATCAGCTGTGGGACAACTGGCATCGGCACAAGCGACTGCCGTGCGGCAAGCCGATCGTGATCAGCTTCGACAACGGCTACGAGACGCAGTTCCAGTACGCCGCGCCGGTGCTCGCGAAGCTCGGCTGGGCCGGGGTCGAGAACCTCCAGCTCTACGGGCTCGACTGGGCAAACGGCGGGATCTCCCATCACGAGATCCGCGAGCTCGTCAAGCAAGGGTGGGAGCTCGACACCCAGGGTTGGGACCACGCCGACTTGGTCACCCAGACGGCGTCGGGCCTGCATTTGCAGATCGTCGACGCACGGCGCAAGCTGCGGCGTTGGTTCCACGTCCCGGTCAACTGGTTCTGCTACCCGTCCGGGCAGTACGACCCGACGGTGATCGATGCTCTCGAGGCCGCGGGGTTCCGCGGCTCGAGCAGCGAGTACTACGGCTGGGCGAGCGTGCGCGACGACCCCTACGCGCTACCGCGGCTCGAGGTGCACCCGACGCTGAGCGGGCCGGCGCTCGTGCAGCAGGTCGCGGCGATGCGCGATGATCCACCGCCAGGTGATTCATATGTCAGCTGACGGGAATGCACTCGGGGTGACAGGTGGCGACGGCGATCGAATTCGCGTCCTCGCCGACGGCTCGCGGATGCCGGCTCTGGGACTAGGCGTCTGGCAGACGCCGGACGGCCTTGAGTGCGAGCAGGCGGTCCGCTGGGCGCTCGAGCTCGGCTACCGCCACATCGACACGGCCCAGGCCTACGGCAACGAAGCGAGCGTGGGACGGGCGCTGCGTGACAGCGGCGTCCCACGCGAGGAGGTCTTCATCACGACGAAGTTCCATCCGCGGAGCAAGGACCCGGTGCTTGAAGCGGAGCGGAGCCTGGAGCGGCTCGGCGTGGATCGGATCGACCTTTACATCATCCACTGGCCGGAGGGCGGGCCGACCTGGGCCTGGCCGGGGATGGAGGAGGCGCAGCGACGCGGCTACGCCCGCTCGATCGGCGTCTCGAACTTCTCGGTCGGCGAGCTCGACCAGCTGCTTGGCGTCGCGAGCAGCAGGCCCACGGTCAACCAGGCTCAGTTCAGCGCGTTCGAGTACCGGCGCGGGCTGCTCGAGGCGTGCGAGGAGCGGCGCATTGCGATCGTCGGCTACAGCTCGCTCGGCACCGGACGCCATCTTGGCGACAGGACGGTCGCGGAGATCGCGCAGCGCAACGGACGCAGTGCGGCCCAGGTCCTGCTGCGGTGGTGCCTGCAGCACGGCGTGCTCGTGATCCCGAAGTCGACCCACCGCGAGCGGATCGAGGCGAACGGGCAGCTGTTCGACTTCGCGCTGTCCGACGAGGACATGGCGGCGCTAGACGCGCTCGACCGTACCGGCGGCACCGACGCGGCGCGCGAAGGCGGATGGTGGTAGCTCGCCGGCGCCCGGTGGTTGATTGCGCGCACACGCTGGGAGACGCGCGCGTGGCCGTGGGATCAACCCGCCCGCTTGGTGTCGCGGCGGAACGCGTAGAGCGCGCCGGCTGAGAGCACGACCGACCAGACGGCAATGACGACCCAGCCGCGCACGGGCCAGCCGTGCCCGGTGAGCCCGGTGTGGGCGGCCTGGACGAGCCAGTATGAGGGGAGCAGCCGCCCGAGCTCGAAGAGGAAGCCATGGCTTCCGAGCGGAAACCAGGTGCCGCCGAGGAAGGCGAGCAGCGAAGCGCCGCCGCCGGTGGCGGGTCCGATCGAATCGACGTTGATCAGGTGGCCGAGCATGATCCCGAGCGCGGCGAACGGGAGCAGCGCGACGAGGATCAGCCCGACCATCGCGAGCCAGTGCCCGGCCGGCAGGCTGACGCCGAGCGAGGAGCCGGCGAGACCGAGCAGGACGATCGTGAGGCCCGACATCATGTATGCGGCGAGCAGCTTGGCCCGGAAGTAGGCGCGCGTGCTGAGCGGCGTGATCCGCAGCTGGCGCGTCCAGCCGATCTGACGCTCGGATGCGATACGGGTGCCGGTCGAGATCATCGCGACCATCGTGCCGAACGCGGTCAGGCCGACCATGTAGTAGAGCGGCAGCGAGATGCCGCTGCGGTCGAAATCGTGGACGCCGCGGTTCGGCGAGGCGATCACGAAGTAGAAGAGCAGCGGGAAGCCGATCGAGAAGAAGAAGAAGCGGCGGTTGCGGAAGGCACGCAGCAGCTCGTAGCGGGTGTAGACGAGGCCCCTCACAGCGCGACCGCCGCGTCGGGAGCGTCGCTGTCGGGATCGGCGGTCAGGGCCAGGAACGCGTCCTCGAGCCCGGCGCCTGTGATCTCGATGTCGCGCGCCGCGGGGAAGCGCTCGAGCAGCGCGCGAATCGCCTGGTCTGAGTCGGCACAGCTCAGCAGGGCCGCCTCACCGTGGCGGTCAGCGTTCGCGACGCCCGGAAGCCCGGACAGCTCGCCGAGATCGGCGTCGGGCAGCGTGGCGCGGATCGTGCGCGAGCCGACGCGCCCCTTGATCTCGGTCGGCGATCCGTCGGCGACGATCCGCCCGTGCGCCATCAGCACGACGCGGTCGGCGTTCTGATCGGCCTCCTCGAGGTAGTGGGTTGCGAAGACGACCGTCTTGCCGCGCGCCGCGAAGGAGCGCATCGATTTCCAGAACTCGTGGCGCGATTCGACGTCCATCGCGACGGTCGGCTCGTCGAGCACGAGCAGGTCGGGGTTGCTGACGATCGCCAGCGCGAAGCGGACGCGCTGGGTCTCGCCGCCCGAGAGCTTCTGCGTCCGGCGTCGTGCGATCGCTTCGAGGCCGGTCTGCTCGAGCACCTCGTCGACGCCGAGCGGCGCCGGGTAGACCGACGCCATCATCGTCAAGAGCTCGCGCACCGAGAGGTACTGGATCAGCGAGCCGGTCTGCAGCATCGCGCCGACGAGTCCGCCGTCGACAGCCTGGCGCGGCGTTCGGCCGAACAGCGACACGCCGCCGCTGTCGGGCGGCTGGAGGCCCAGCAGCATGTCGATCGTCGTCGACTTGCCGGCGCCGTTCGGACCGAGCAGCGCAACCGTCTCGCCCCGCTCGATCGAAACATCGATCTCGCGCACGGCGTGAACAGGTCCCTCGGGACTGCGAAACGATTTGCTCAGCCCATCAAGCCTGATCCCAGCGCCATCCACCGTGGGGTATGTGGAGGCCACGCGGCCAGCATATCGGCGGTTCGCGGAGGCGGCGGACAGCGTGCCTGGCCTCTGCATTTCCCCCGGAAGCTCTCAGACAACTCACAGCCTGGCGCGCGATCATGTTGCAATGCAAGCGACGCACGAGAGGAACGAGCAGTCCACCGAGCAGGTCCGGGTGCTCGTCGTCGACGACGAGCCGAACATCGTCGATGTGATCTCGATGGCGCTGCGCTTCGAGGGCTTCAGCGTCGACTCGGCGGGCAGCGGCGCCGACGCGATCGCGTCAGTCGCGGCGAGCAAGCCGCAGGTGATGGTGCTCGACGTGATGCTGCCCGACATCGATGGGTTCGAGGTCGCGCGGCGTCTCGCCGGTGCGCGCGCAGGGGTGCCGATTCTGTTCCTGACCGCACGCGACGGGACCGAGGACATCGTCCGCGGCCTGACGCTCGGCGGCGACGACTACATGACGAAGCCGTTCAGCCTCGAGGAGCTCGTCGCGCGGATCCGCACGATCCTCCGCCGCAGCGGGCTGACGGAGCCCGAGTCCTCACAGCTCGTGTTCGCCGACCTCGCGCTCGACGAGGACACGCGCGAGGTCTCGCGCGGCGCGCGGCCGATCGAGCTGACGGCAACCGAGTTCCGCCTGCTGCGCTACCTGATGGCAAACCCGCGGCGCGTGCTGACGCGTGCGCAACTGCTGGACCACGTCTGGCAATACGACTTCGGCGGTGATGCGCGAGTGCTGGAGACCTACATCAGCTACCTGCGCAAAAAGATCGACGTGGAGGCGCCGGCACTGATCCACACCGTGCGCGGGGTCGGCTACTCGCTGCGGCTGCCGCGAGGCTGAGCCTTGTTGAGCCTCGTGTCGCTGCGAACGCGGCTACTCGTCGGACTCGTCGTGCTGACGGCCGCCGGGCTGCTGGTTGCGGGCGTGGTGACCTATAGCGCGGAGCGCTCGTTCCTGCTCGGGCAGGTCAACACGCAGGTCAGACAGTCGTTCTCGACCGTCGAGGCGCAGGTCAACGGCAAAAACCATCTGGGCCAGGCTGGAGGAGTACCGCCGCGAGCGACAGGGGGGCTGTTCGGCGGCGATGGCGACAACGGCGGGGCGGGAGGACCGATCGGCCACCAAGGGCCGCCCGTCGAGAATCAGATCGATCCGCCGGGGACCTTTGGCGAGCACCTCAACCGCTCCGGCAAGCGCGTCGGATACCCGGTCGCGTACGGCTTCGCGGCGCAGTACGCGCCGAAGCTCCCGGCCGACCTCGAGCCCTACGTCAGCCACGACCCCGCCAAGCCGAGGACCTTCACGGTCCCGGCGATCGGCGATCCGGGACTCTCCTACGTCGTGCTCGTCGAGCCCGCCAACGTCGGCGGCGGGCTGACCGTGGCCGCGGTGTCGCTCGGGAATGTCGGCGCGTCGCTGTCGCGCCTACAGGAGATCGAGGCGATCGTCATCGCTTCGGTGCTTGTCGCTCTGGCGATTCTTGCCTGGCTCGTTATCCGGCTCGGCCTGCGGCCACTCGATCGGATCGGTGCGACCGCTGGGGCAATCGCCGCAGGCGACCTGTCGCGCCGCGTCAGCCCCGCCGACGAGCGCACCGAGGTGGGGCGGCTCGGCCTTGCCTTGAACGCGATGCTCGGACAGATTGAACAGGCCTTCGCAAAACGCCAGCAGAGCGAGGAGCGTCTGCGGCGCTTTCTCTCGGACGCCTCGCACGAGCTGCGCACCCCGCTGACGTCGATTCGCGGCTACGCGGAGCTGTTCCGGTTGGGAGCGGCAACGAGCCCACAGGACATTACGAGGGCGATGGCGCGGATCGAGCAGGAGGCCTCGCGCATGGGCCTCCTTGTGGACGAACTACTGGCGCTTGCCCGGCTCGACGAGATGCCGGTGACCGTGCGCGAGCCGGTCAATCTCGCGCCGCTCGTGGAGGACGCAGGACGCGACGCGCGAGCGGTGTCGCCGGGGCGCGAGATCAGCGTTTCGATCGGGCCGGACGCGCGCTCCGCGGCGCCGACTCATGTTGTGAGCGGCGACATCCACCAGCTGCGCCAGGTCCTCGCGAACCTGCTGGCCAACGCAATCAAGCACACGCCGGCCGGGACACCGATCGAGCTCAGCCTGCAAGCCGACGACGGGCTCGAGCGGATCGAGGTGCGCGACCACGGCCCCGGCCTGCCGGAAGATGCGCAGGACGCGGTGTTCGAGCGGTTCTGGCGCGCGGAGGTCGGGCGCGAGCGGGGCAAGGCCGGGGCCGGGCTCGGGCTGGCGATCGTCGCGGAGATCGTCGAGGCGCACGGCGGTCGGGTGAGCGCGGGCAATGCCGTCGACGGTGGCGCCGTGTTCGTGATCGAGATGGCGCGAATCGCTGCCGGTGGCGGTGGCGGTGATTCCACGGGAGTCAGCGAGCAGTGAGTGGGCCTTGTGGTTGGTGGCTTTCCGCGAATGGTGCGGGCTGCGGCGCAGGACGTCTGCTCGCTGGGTGAAGCGTTCGGCGGTGGCTGTTGCGCAGGCGCTGGATGCCTCGGAGGTCTTCAAGCGCGGTGTGGATGATCTTGACTCGGGAGTCGGGGTCCTCGACCCAGTGCACCGGGATCTCGTGGATCCGCATGCCGTGCCGTTCAGCGAGGATGAGGAGCTCGGTGTCGAAGAACCAGTTCTGGTCCTCGATTTGGGGGAGCAGCGCGTGGATCGCTTCGCGGCGGCCGGCTTTGAAGCCGCATTGGGCGTCACTGAAGCCGGTGGTCAGGGCGCCCTTGAGGATCGCGTTGTAGCTGCGGGAGATCAGCTCGCGCTTGACGCCGCGCGATACGCGAGCGCCGCGCGCGAGGCGCGAGCCGATCGCGATGTCGACGTCGCCGTCGAGGCATGGCTCAACCAGCTCTCGTAGGTGGCGAAGGTCAGTCGACAGGTCGACGTCCATGTAGGCCAGCACCTCCGCGCCACTGCGGCCCCAGGCCGCGCGCAGCGCACGACCGCGACCTTTCGCGTCGAGGTGCAGCACCCCGACCCCGTCGAGCGAGTCAGCCAGACGCAGCGCGGTTTCCAGTGTGGCGTCCGTGCTCGCGTTGTCGGCGATGGTGATCTGCGTCGCGTAGTGAAGCTCGTCCGCTACGAACCCGCGCAAGCGGGTGACGCTGCGCTCGAGGCCGGCGGCCTCGTTGTACACCGGGATCACGATCTCGACGCTTGGGGCCGGGGTGCTGTGGTGCGTGCTCATGAGCGCGAGCATCGCCCCGGCCGATGAGCAGACGATCAGTCTTTCCTGGGAGCCTGCTGAGCGATTCCGGCGGGAGCGCCATAGGCAACAAGACATTCCGGCAGCACGACCGAGCCGTCCCCCTGCTGGCCGTTCTCGAGCAGAGCGACGATCGTGCGACCGACGGCGACGGCGGTTCCGTTCAGCGTGTGCGCGGTGACTGGTCGGTCGCCGCCTGCGTCGCGCACTCGGATTTCGAGTCGCCGCGCCTGGAAGTCGGTCGTGTTCGAGCAGGAGGTCAGCTCGAGATAGCGCTGCTGGGAAGGCAACCAGGCCTCGCAGTCGTATTTCTTTGCCGCTGACGCCCCGAGGTCGTCGACGGCGATCGCAACGACGCGGTAGGGGATCGCGAGCTCACCGAGCAGCGACTCCTCGATCGCGAGCAGGCGCTCGTGCTCGTCGGTGCTCGTCTCGGCGGTCGCGAAGACGAACATCTCGACCTTGTCGAACTGGTGCACGCGGATGATCCCCCGCGTGTCCTTGCCGGCCGCGCCGGCCTCGCGGCGGAAACAGGACGAGAAGCCGGCGTAGCGGCGCGGCAGCGTCTCGGTGGCCAGGATCTCGCCGGCGTGCAGCGATGCGAGCGCGACCTCGGAGGTGCCGACGAGGTAGAGCTCGTCTTCCGGGACGGCATAGATCTGCTGCTCGGTGTCGGGTAGGAAGCCGGTGCCGTAAAGGGCCTGTTCGCGCACGAGCACGGGCGGGATCACCGGCTCGAACCCCTTGGCCAAGAGGCGCTCGAGCACCCAGCGAACGAGCGCCAGCTCGAGCATCACGAGCTCGCCGCGGAGGTAGGCGAAGCGAGCACCGGAGAGGCGGGCGCCGGCCTCCATGTCGATCAGCGGACCCGCCAGCTCGAGGTGGTCGAGGAACGAGCCTGCGGTGCGCGGCTCGCCGACCGTCTTCAGCACCGTGTCGGACTGCGGCGCGTCCTCGCTCGGCAGATTCGGGAGTCGGCTCAACGCCTCCTGAAGCGAGCTGTCGGTCTGGGCGAGGTCGGCCGCGAGCTGCTTCTCCTGCTGGCCGAGCGCGCGCATCGCCTCGATCGCTTCGCCCGCGTCGGCTCCCGCCCGCTTTGCCTCGGCGATCTCCTCCGAGGCTGCGTTCTTGGCGGCTCGCAGCGACTCCAGCTCTGGCAGGATCGTGCGGCGCCGCTGATCGAGGTCGAGGACCTCCGCCACGCCGGCCTCGACGCCGCCGCCGCGGCGCGCGAGTGCGGCGCGGACCGCGTCGGGTCGCTCGCGGATCAGCCTGAGCTCGAGAACCGCCGGCCCGCTAGATCTAGGACGGCGTCTGCGGCAACGTCGGCGTCTTCGGCGCGTCGCGCCCGGCATAGTGGGTGAGGAACCTCGCCACCGCCTGAGCCTGCTCGCCGACGACGATGTTCTCGGGCATGATCTGGCCGGAGAAGCCACCGTTCTCGATCGCGAAGAGAACCTGCTGAACGGTCTCTGCGCGGAAGTTGAAGTTCGGTGCGTTGGTGCGCAGACGATTCTGAACAGAGGTCGCGGAGCCTTCGGCGCCGACGACCGAGAGCGTGTGGCAGCCGGAGCAGTGGTCGAGGAAGATGACCGCTCCCTGGTGATACGGGCTCGCGGTGGACACATCCACTCCCTGCGAGCCACAGGCGCTGATGGCGACGGCGGCCGCGAGCGCCGCGGCTCCACTGGCGACGATCTTCGCGACACGGCTCATGCGGGCGGAGATGATACGGATAATGCTCCAGGGAATGCTGCCGCTTCCGCGAATGCGTGCCGCCGTGGCCGGCTCGCGAGCCGCCGGGATGGTGCTCGCGCTCGCGCTTTGCCTTGCCGTATGCGGTTGTGGCGAGAGCAGCGCCAACTACCACTCGTCGGTGCTGGCGCTCCACGTCGGCGAGTATGAGATCTCGCCGGAATCGGTCCACATGTCAGCCGGTGTGGTCCGCATCCGGCTGACCAACGACGGCGTGCTCGTGCACGAGGTCGCAGTCGCAAACGGCGACGGCAAGATCATCGGACAGACGGGCGCTGTCTTTCCGGGACGCAGAGTGACCACTGGCCCGTTCCGGCTGACCCCCGGCACGTATCGCGTCTACGACCCGGGCGCGAACTATGCCGACCTTGGGGCCTATGGGACGCTCGCGGTTGTGGCGCGATAGGAACTGCGGCGCGTTGGGCCGCTTGCCACGCAGCGGCGAGGCCGCTTAATAGGTGCCGTATGCCCGCAGCGCCAGGAAGCAGACGACGAGCGCCGCGGCGGCCATGACCCCCATCTCACGACGGAGGATCGCGGTCACGACGCCCTGCTGTTCGACCGTCTCTAGGCGACCGACCGCGGCCGCGTCCTCCAGATCGCGCGCGGCGAGAACGTGGTCGGCGGAGATGACTCGAAGTTGCTCGGCGACGAATCCGATAGCGACGGGCAGCAGGGCGTAGAGATAGAAGAGCTTGTTCGACGGCTGCCAGTTCGCCAGGTAGGCGACGCCGGTCAGCACGGCGTAGGCGATGGCTGCAGCCTGACCGACACGGACAGCGATCCAGAAGCTGGCGCTCGACTCCGAGCGCAGCCAGCGCAACGCCCCCAGCAGCCCGGCGAGGGCGTTGAGCGCCGCCAGCACGAGCGCGGCGTCGAGCATGATCGTGCGGTGGCTCAAATCAGGCTCCCCCGTTTGCCACTCGTCCCTTTTGCCACTAAGTAACAGTCGCGCACAAGGCTTCCCGGGGTAGTGATATAACGCTTTCGTGCTTCGCAGCTACCTGCCCGCGATTGTGTTTCTCGCGCTCGGGGGAATCGTCGGAGGCACGTTCGCCTATCTCAACACGGTCATCGGGCCGCGACGCAGGATCGCGGCGAAGATCGAGCCATACGAGTGCGGGCTCCCGTCCGAGGTCAAATACGGCTTCCGCTTCGGGATCAGCTTTTACCTGATCGCGATGCTCTTCATCCTGTTCGACATCGAAACCATCTTCCTCTACCCAATCGCCGCAGAGCTGCGCGCATTTGGCAGCTTCGCGCTGCTCGAGGCGATCACGTTCGTCGTGCTGCTCTTCGTCGCGTTCGTGTACGTGTGGCGACGTGGAGCGCTCGAGTGGCGGTAACGCGCGAGAGCGTCGGCGACCCGAACAGCTTCCGCGCCCGCGGCCTGCTGGCCCGCGACCTCTTGCGCGGCGATCTCGAGGGACTGGAGCTCGAGCGCCTCGTCGAGCAGTCGATCCTGACGACGACGCTCGAGAAGGCCGTGGATTGGGCGCGGTCGAACTCGCTTTTCCCGGCCACTTTCGGGCTCGCCTGCTGCGCAATCGAGATGATGTCAATCGTCGCGGCCCGCGTCGATGTCGCGCGCTTCGGCTTCGAGGCGTTCCGCGCGTCGCCGCGGCAGGCCGACCTCCTGATCCTCTCGGGACGCGTTTCGATCAAGATGGCGCCGGTCGTGCGGCGGATCTATGACCAGATGCTCGAGCCAAAATGGGCGATCGCGATGGGGGCATGCTCGTCGTCGATGGGGATCTTCAACAACTACGCGATCGTGCCGGCCGACAAGTTCATGCCGGTGGACGTGCACGTCCCGGGCTGCCCGCCGCGGCCCGAGGCGCTGATGCACGGCATCCTCAAGCTGCGCAAGATGATCCAGGACGATCCTGATCTCAGCTGGCGCGAGCGCTACGGCGCGGTTGGCACCGAAGAGGTCATCGAGGCGCCGGCGGGGAGCGCCGGTGCCTGACCAGGTCGGGCTGGAGCTGATCGCAGCAGCGCTCGGCGAGGCCATACCAGGCAGTGTGCTGGACACCGAGTACTTCCGCGGACAGGCGAGCCTGCAGGTCGCGCCCAGCGCTGTCCGGCCGGTGCTCGCAGCGCTGCGCGAGAGCCACGGCTACCGCGCGCTGATGAGCGTTCATGGCGTCGACTACTACCCGCACGAGCCGCGCCTCGGAGTCCATTACCAGCTCCTCGACATGTTCCGGGTCGACCGGATCGCGGTGAAGCTGCGCGTCACCCTCGACGCCCCGAGCATCGAGTCGGTGACGCCTGACTGGCCGACGGCCAACCATCAGGAGCGCGAGGTCTATGACATGTTCGGCGTCGAGTTCGAAGGTCACCCCGACCTGCGGCGGATACTGATGCCGGAGGACTACGAAGGCCACCCGCAGCGGCGGGACTTTCCACTCGGCGGCGAGCCGGTCCTCTTCACCCACAACGACGCAACCTCGCCAGGGTGGACGCGATGAGCACGCGTGCGGACTACCGCCGGATGGAGGACAGCATCACGCTGGCGCCGCTCGAGGAGCAGGTCGCCGCGCAGCGCGGCGGACCGACCGCCGAGCTGCTGACGCTCAACATCGGTCCCCACCACCCGGCAACGCACGGCGTGCTGCGCCTGCTCGTGACGCTCGAGGGCGAGGTGGTTCGCGACATCAAGCCGATCATCGGCTACGTCCACACCGGGATCGAGAAGACGGCAGAGGACAAGGCCTACTGGAAGGTGATCCCGGTCGTCGAGAGGATGGACTACCTCTCCTACTACTTCAACGCGATGGCCTTCTGCGGCGCGGTGGAGACGCTGCTCGAATGCGAGGTGCCCAAGCGCGCCCAATACCTCCGTGTGATCCACCTGGAACTGAACCGGATCATGTCCCACCTCGTCTGGCTCGGCACCAGCGCGCTGGACCTCGGGGCGATGTCGATGTTCTGGTACTGCTTCCGCGAGCGCGAGATGATCCTCGACCTGTTCGAGCAGTCCTCGGGCCAGCGCATGCACACGCGCTACTTCCAGGTCGGCGGCGTCATCGAGGACATTCCGCTCGGGTTCGAGGCGAAGCTGCGCGAGTTCATCGCGATCATGCCGACGCGCGTCGACCAGTACAACGACCTGCTCAAGCGCAACGAGATCCTGCTCCAGCGCCTGCGCAACACCTGCACGCTCGACGAGGAATCGCTGCTCGGGCTGGGGGTGACCGGTCCGCTGTTGCGCGCCGCCGGCAACCCTTGGGATCTGCGCAAGGCCGCGCCGTACTCCTCCTACGAGGACTTCCAGTTCAAGATCCCGGTCGGAACGGTTGGCGACAACTACGACCGCTACGCGGTGCGCGTAGCCGAGATGAAGGAGTCGGTGAAGATCGTCGAGCAAGCGCTCGACGGTCTGCCTGAGGGCCCACACATCACCGCCGATCGCAAGATCGCGCTGCCGCCGCGACACGAGCTTGCGACCTCCATGGAAGCGCTTATCCACCACTTCAAGCTCGTGACAGAGGGCTTTCGCGTGCCGCCGGGCGAGGTCTACTACCCGATCGAATCCCCGCGCGGTGAGCTCGGCTGCTTCGTGCGCTCCGACGGCTCCGCCAAGCCGGCGCGCGTGCACATGCGCGACCCCAGCTTCGTCAACCTGCAGGCAACCGCTGCGATGACGCGCGGCAGCTACATCGCCGACCTGATCGCGACCCTCGCGATGCTCGATCCGATCCTCGGAGGCATCGACCGGTGAATAGCTGCGAGAGCCGGCTTTGCCGGCTGTCCTCGCCTTGCTCCTTGACCGCGGAGTGGCCATTGGCTCGCGGCACTCGGGGGCCTGTTGGCGTAGTCGCGTGGGGCTGCATCGAGGTCGTCGGATGACTCCGGGAACTGACGGCGGCGGGCCGGGGTTCGAGTATCGCCAGGAGTTGGCCGGCCGCGAGATACCGCGCAGCCGCCACGGCTCGCGGACGCCCGGATGGGATGAGCCGGCCGACCTCGAGAAGGATCCGGCCGAGGTACCGGACCGAGCGCTCGTCGACGTCCCGCCGGAGCTGCGCGCGGAGATCGAGGAGGCGATGAGCCGCTACCCCGATCGGCATTCCGCGGCGCTGCCGGCGCTCCGAGCGGCGCAGGATCACCACGGCTGGTGCTCGCCGCAGGCGATCCTCGAGGCCGCGTGTGTGATGCGCGTGACACCCGGCTACCTGACCTCGGTCGCCACGTTCTACGACATGTTCGAGCTCGAGCCGGCCGGCGAGCACACCGTCTACGTGTGCACGAACATCACGTGCTCGCTGCGCGGCGCCGACGAGCTGTACGACTTGCTCGAGGCCGCGGTCAACGGCGAGAGCGACATCACGCTGCGACGCTTCGAATGCCTCGGAGCCTGCGACATCGCACCGATGGTCTCGGTCGACCACGTCTACTACGGCCCGCTCGGCGAGGGCGACGCCAAGCGGCTCGTCGGCGACCTGCGCGCCGGCCGCGAGCCGATTCCCGAGCTTGCGCTCGCATTGCGGGCGACCGCGGCGTCAGAGCTGCCCCAGGAGCAGACGTGAGCGCCGCCGGCAAGCCACTGCTGCTGGCCGACATCGACGAGCCAGGGCTCAACGACATCGCGGTCTACGAGCGCCGCGGCGGCTACAAGGCGCTGCGCAAGGCGCTCGCGATGACCCAGGACGCGGTGATCGCCGAGCTCGAGGCCTCGGGCCTGCGCGGGCGCGGCGGCGCCGGCTTCCCGGCGGGCCGTAAAGCTTCGTTCCTGCCAAAGGGCGACATGGACAAGTACCTCGTCTGCAACGCCGA
>PKXY01000040.1 GCA_003132505.1 Solirubrobacterales bacterium | reverse complement strand
AGACGACTGCCCTCACGATCGGTACCGACAACGCAAACAACTTCACGAGCAGCGACCTCAGCCAGACGACCCTGAACTCGTATGAGTCGACGATTCAGACCGCTGCCGGTGGCAACAACGCGTTTATCGTGAGCGCGGGCCCCGGCTCGAGCGCCACCAGCGGGGACTTCTATATCGTCGCTCAGGCGGCGAGCACCGGCGACCAGTTCGAGATCGAGCGCTCGTCGAACGGTGTCATCTATCGCTTCTGCGCGGTGCCGACGACTACCGGTGGCAGCACGTATCCGAGCGGTTGGCCGATCACAACGGGGACCGCCGTGTCGAACACGGTGACCAGCGTCACATCTGGAGGCTGCGTCAACGGCAGCTGGTAGCGCGACCGGCTCGGCGGGACAGACGAGCTGGCGCCACCCATCGTGGCGGAGCTCACCGTCTATCGCTCGCTCACTTCCTTCCCGGCTGCGTGCGACCGTCGAGCTGCGACGCCGACCCACTGCGGCGACGATCGGCATCCGATGCCGCGCTGTGCGACGCACAGCGCGTTCGGCCGTGCGTCGCACCCAGCGGTTCGGTCGGCTTAGTGCAGCAGTCGTAGGGTGTTGAGGCCGTCGTCGACGTAGAGCAGTCCTTTGCCGCCGGGGGCGATTGAGAGGCCAAACAGTGATCCGGCGCCGGTTTTCGCGTCGCCAGCCGCGGTGGCGATCTGGTGTCCGGAGGGGGTCGTCTCGACGATGTTTCCATCACCCGCGTTCGTTGTCAGGATGTCTCCGTTCGGAGCGAGAATTAGCCCGAGCGGCTGCTTGAGATGCCCACCTGAGGAGAGCGTGATGCCCTTGTCGGCGAGCGCTGTGGTGCGCGTCATCGCATCAGGGATGGCGACGATCCGGTTTTCGAGCGTGTCGGCGACGTAAAGCGTCCCGTTTTTGCCCAGCGCGACACCGGTCGGGCCGATCACGAGCGCCGCCTTGTCATCGCGCCACGGGATCTTGTTCGCGACGACCTGCTCGCTTTGAACCTTCGGCGCGTGTCCCGCGGTCGCGCTGAGGCGAATGCGCAGGACGGTCGAGTTGTTGATCGTGACCAAGCCCGCTGCGGCGCCGCCGTTGAGCACGTTGCTAACGAACAGCGTCGTGGTCGAGCCATTCGTCACGGACGTCATGTCCCACGGTCCCTGGATGTTGTTGCCGGCGATCGTCTCGACCGGCTGTCCCTTGCTGTTGAGAACGATCAAGCAGCCGTACTGCGCTGTGGCTGACATGCCGTTTGTGGTCGGCAGACTGCCAACCACGACGTATCCGCCGGGCAGGATGCTCAGCGCGGTCGTCAGCCCTACCCCGCCCGGGCAAGCGCCCGGGAGCTTCTTTGCGTTGATCGTCGCGAACAGCGACAGCTTGCCACTCGGAGTTAGCTCAACGATCGTCGTCCCAGTCCCCTGGTTGTTTGACTTCGCGTTGAAATTGCTGACGAGGTAATCGCCGGCCGTGAGCGAGCCGACGGTGGTCGGTACCGCTGCGAGCCCGTACGGGTTCGCGTCACCGTTTGACGGGACCGTGGAGCCGATCGTGCTGATCGTGTGCAGCGAGGAAAGGAACGCGGTCGGCGTTGCGCTGGCATCTGCGGCGCGCGTTGACGCAGCGGCGCTGCCGCTTGCCGCGGCGAGCGCTGCGACGGCGAGAACGGTACCCGCGAGCGCGAGGAATGACGGCTTGGACACTGAGAATCTCCTGTCGATGGGGTACGCAGTGGTCTGCGCAACTAAAGACGCCACGCCACACGCTTTCCTTCCCGATCCTCCAGACGGACACAACCAGGTGCCTAAGACCCGTCAGGACACGTGCGCCGGGGCGCCATCGCTGCTGCGGGCCGCCCGGAGGACGTCGCCTCCCCGGTCGCGGCCGCCGAGTGACCTGCCCTACCGGCATAGGCACTATGGTTGATGAGCATGGACGAAGGCCTACCGATTGCTTACGTGGTCCTCGAGCGGAACGTGCCCGTGTATGCGTCGGGTGGTGAGCTGGTCGGGACGGTCGATCACGTCGTCGCCGCACGCGAGCAGGACATCTTCCACGGCATCGTGATCGGCACCGGCAGCGGCCGCCGCTTTGTCGCGGCCGACCAAGTGGCCTCACTGCACGAGCACGGCGTCGACCTGCGGATCGACGAGGCGGAGGCGTCAGCGCTTCCCGAGCCACATGGCGGGGCGCCCGTCTACCGCGACAACGAGCCGGGAGTCAAGCCCGGCCGCTGGCGCCACTTCGTCGACACGATGGAGGGTCGCGCCGCGCGCGAGAACTTCAAAGAGGAGAAGTAGCCGCCACCCCCAGCTTACCCTCACGGGCACAGGCTCAGCGGGCCACGGACACCGGTGAGCGGCCGACCGGCTCGCCGTCGATGGCGGGCAGCGCGCGACGCACGCTCGGAGCAACCTTGGCTCCCGGCCGCGCCTTGTAATTGTCCGCCCGTACCTCGTGGCCGCAGGAGAGGATGAACCTTCCTTCGGCGCCGACGAACGGCTCGTCGCGCGTGAAGTGCTCCCAGGTGCTGATCACGCCCGACGGGCGCCAGGCGTTGCAGGCGTCGCAGAACAGCTCGATCTCAAAGCCGCCCGGACGCTGCAGGAGGTCGTAGCGCTGCAAACGCACCCATGATTCACCGGCGACGCGCTCCGCGACCCGCAGACGGTCCTGGAGCCGGCGAACCTCCTCGATCAGTTCGGCCGTCGTCGCCGCGTGCTCGCTGAACGCGCGCTCCTGCGTTTCGCTGAAGCCCGCGGCCAGCCGCACGATCTGCGAGCGCGTGTCGCGGAGCTCGCGGGCGCCGCGAACGACCGCTCCCGCCGTGGCGCCCGCGAGCAGCGCGACGGCGGACGCCCACGACCATGGCGACCCGAGCAATCCCAGCCCGAGAGCCAAGCCGAAGCCCACGACTACCGCCATCGTGATCGCCACCGACGTCTTGCTGACGCTCCGCCCAGTCAAGGCAGCCCGAATGTTGCAGAGCGCACGAAAGGCGTGTGCGTCGGCTGCGCAAGTTGCGGAGAATTCAGCTCCGCGGCGCCCTGCGGGCTAGTCGCCGTCCGTTCCGCGCAGCCAGTCGCTGAGCTGCTTGCCGATGTCCCCGATCGACTCGCCCGCGTCGCGGAACGTGCTACGGAAGCGATCCGCGTAGTGAGCGGCTGCGTCGCCGGCCTCGGCGCGCGGGCGCGACGGCTCGTCGCGAGAGACGTACGATCCGTTGATGATCCGATCGTATTCTCCCGACTTCACCCACTCCATCAACTCGTGAATGCGACGCACCGGCATCGGGTGGGTGAGGTTCAGGTTCATCGTCAGGCGCGTCAGGCGCTCGAGCCCCGAGCCCTTCTCGTTGTACTCGCTGCCCTGCGCCATGAAGACGTCGAGATCGAGACGATCGGCCTCGGCGCCGGCGGCGATCACCATCAGCAGGTGGCATACGGCGACCGGGTCTCGGGTGACGAGCGCTGCAGCCCGGTCACAGCTCAGCTCAGCGGCCCGCGACCATTCGAGCAGCGCATGACGGAGCGGCAGCAGCGGCAGCGGGATGCCAGGCACCGAGCCCATGCGCAGGAGGATCACGACGGCGGTGCGGTAGAGCATGTGGTCGGAGAGGACGTGCCCGGCCTCGTGGGCGAACAGTGCTCGCTGGTGCTCGGAGTCGAGCAGCTTCACGAGCCCCGAGTGGACCACCACGATCGGTTTCTGGGCGCCGATCGCCAGCGCGTTGTCGACCGGCGGAATCGTCGTCATATAAAGGTCCGGGACGGGCGCCAGGTCGAGCGTGGCGTAGGCTCGCGCGTGTGCGTGCCAGACGTCGGCGAGCTGGTCCTCGCCGAGTCGAACCGACGCGCCCAGGTAGTACTGGCGCAGCGCCCGCTCGTAGCCGAGCTCGATCAGCTTGCGCACCACCGTGTCGAGGTAGGGAATCGACTGCAGCGCCGCGGTCGCGGCGCGGTCGGCGGGATGCTCGTATGACTTCGGCGAGATCCGTTTGAGCTGATAGCCCTCGACAGGCAGCGACATCCCGCTGATCAGACTAGCGCCCTGCGTCTACGAGCGCGCGCCGTCAAGACCCGGCTTCTTACCCGGGTTGAGGATGTTCTTCGGATCGAAGGCGCGCTTGACCGCATCGTGGAGGGCCAGCGCGGGCGGCGTCCACTGGCGGGCGAGCTGACCTCGCTTGACCCATCCAACGCCGTGCTCGCCCGTGACCGCGCCGCCGTAGCTGATCGCCATCGCGAACAGCTCTTCTGCCGCCGCCTCGCCGCGCTCGACCTCAGCGGCGTCGCCCGGATCGAGCAGGAAGCTCGAATGGAGGTTGCCGTCGCCGGCGTGACCCCAGCTGACTGCGGGGAGATCGTGGCGCGCACCGATCGCGATCGTCGCCTCGACCGCATCGACAAGCCGCTCGACCGGCACGACGATGTCCTCGCTCACCTTGCCGTGACGCTGCGCCGCGACCAGAACGCTGACGCCATCACGCCAGCGCCAGAGCGCGTCGACCTCCTTGCGTGTACGCGGCGCGTGGAGGGCAAGCAGCTGCTCGCCCAGCGCCTCGCTGACCTCGTCACTCAGGCGCTCCGCCTCACTCGCGCTACCATCAGCCTCGGCGATCACCATGAAGCCGGCGCCCGACGGCAGCTCGCCAGGAAAACCGCTTGCCGCTGCCGCGATCGCGCCGGCGTCGAGATAGTCGAGCGTGGCCACCTGAAGACCCGAGCCGATGACGCGCTCGATTGCCGCGCAGCCGCTGCGGCTGTCCGGGTAGATCGCGACGAGTGGCAGCACGACCTCGGGCGCCGGCAGCAGCGTCAGCCAGGCGGCGGTGATGACAGCGAGCGTGCCTTCGGAGCCGACCAGCAGGCCGAGCAGGTCGTAGCCGGCGATGTCCTTGCGCGCCCAGCCGCCGAGCTTGATCGGCTCTCCATCGGCGAGCACCGCCTCGATGCCGCTGACCGAGCGCCGCGTCGTCCCGTACTTGTAGGAGTGCGGCCCGCCGGCGTTGGTCGCGATGTTGCCACCGATCTGCGACTGCTCGGAGGCGCCCGGGTCGGGCGCGAAGAGCAGCCCGTTCGTACGGGCGAGACGGTGCAGGTCTGCCGTGCGAAGGCCGGCCTCGACCTCGATCCGCCAGAGATGTGGATCGAACTGGCGCACCGCCGACATGCGTTCAAGCGCCATCACCAGGCCGCCCCCGATCGGAACGGCGCCGCCGGCCAGACCGGTGCCGCCGCCCCGCGGAGTCACGGCCACGTCGTGACGCGAGCACCACGCGAGCAGGCGCGCCACGTCGTCTGTTCTCTCGGGGAAAGCGACCGCGTCGGCGCGACCGTGGAGGCCGCGCCACTCGGTCGCGTCTGCCAGGTACTGCGCGGTTGGCTGCTCGACACCGGCGGCGCCCACTAGCTTGCGCAGGTCGGACACGAGGCCCGCCCCGCCCGCCTGTACACGCGTAGCGGCCACCGCTCAAGCCTAGCGACGGTGTGCCGTGACGCCTACCCCTAGGATGGTCTGGATTCCAGCGCGCGCGCCTACCCCCCGCCCTGCCGCTGCCCGCCCCGAGCCGAGCGTGAGCAGCCAATGACGGACGACGACACCCACCAGGAACAGGGCTTCGACCCGGCTGCGACGGTCCCGCCGCTGAGTGCCGAGCAGTTCGACCACCTCTGCCAGGTTGGTAGGCACTGGGCCAAGATCGTGCCCCACCACGACGAATGGAGCGAGGAGCTGCCGGTCCGGACCGACCTCGTCCCGGCGCCCCGGCGGGCGGGCCGCTACATGCACGTCCAGTTCGCCCCCGGCGACGCGCCCGATGAGGTGCTCGCCACGCCTTCCGCGTCCGAACCGGAGACGCAGCTCGGCCGCCTCGGCTTCCGGCTGCGCCGCGCGATCATCGGTCCACCGCTCCTAAGCGCCGCCGTCAGCGACGAGCGGATGCGCAAGCTCGTCGCTTTGCCGGTGATGTCCTCCGACGCCCTCTCTTCGGTCGCCTACGGACCGCAGGCGATCCTCGTCGTACTGATCGCCGCCGGGAGCGGCGCGCTCTCGCACGTGGTGCTGATCGCGATCGCGATCGGGGTGTTGATGCTCGCTGTCGGCCTCTCCTACCGACAGACGATTCGTGCCTACCCCGGCGGCGGCGGCTCCTACACCGTCGCGAGCGACAATCTCGGTGAGCTACCGGGGCTGTTCGCGGCTGCTGGGCTGATGGTCGACTACGTACTGACGGTGGCCGTGTCGATCGCCGCCGGCGTGGCGGCCGTCACCTCCGCGATCCCGTCACTGGGCTCGGAGACCGTCCTGATCGGGGTCGTCGTGCTCGTTGCGCTGGTTGGCGGAAATCTGCGCGGCGCGCGTGAGGCCGGTCTCGTGTTCGCCGCCCCCACCTACCTTTTCGTGGTCGCGATCTACATGATCGTGATCGTCGGCATCGTCGACTCGGCCGCGCACGGCTTCTCGATCCCCCGGCCGCCGGCCGTGCACGCCACGGAGACGCTCGACGCCCTGCTCTTACTCCGCGCCTTCTCTTCGGGTGCGACCGCGATGACCGGAATCGAGGCGATATCCAACGCGGTTCCAGCCTTCAAGCCGGTCGCCTGGCGCAACGCGCGCGCCTCGCTCAGCTGGATGATCTTCCTCCTCGTCACGATGTTCGCGGGAGTCGTGGCGCTGACCAAGCTCGACGCAGTGGTGCCGGTCCCCAACCAGACGGTGCTGTCGCAGCTTGCGCATCACGCGGTCGGCAGCGGCATCCTCTACGGCTTCGTGCAGGCAGCGACCGCGCTCGTGCTGCTGCTTGCGGCCAACACGGCGTTCAACGGGCTGCCCCGACTGCTCTATTTCATGGCGCGCAACCGGCACGCTCCCGCCCTCTTCCTGCGCATGGGCGATCGGCTCGCGTTCAGCAACGGCATCGTCCTGCTCGCTCTGCTCGCCGTCGTCGTCTATGTGGCATTCAACGGGGACACGAACGCGTTGATCCCGCTCTACGCGGTTGGCGTCTTCCTCGCTTTCACCCTGTCCCAGGCCGGCATGGTGGTGCGCTGGCTGCGCACGCGCGAGTCCGGCTGGAAGCGCAGCATCGCCTTCAACGCCGTCGGCTGCGTGCTTTCGGCGATCGTCCTCGTGATCAGCGGCGCGACGAAGTTCACCGATGGCGCGTGGGTCGTCGTGATCGCCGTCCCGCTCCTCGTCATGCTGTTCGTGCGCTGCCGTAGCTACTACGCGATGGTCGCACGCGCGGTCGCGCTCGGGCCGGTCCCAGAAGGCTCGTTGCACGAGGCAGCCCTCTCCGTGCCGCGGCGGAACGCCGCCAGCAAAGCCCGGGCGCCAGTGCACGAGGCGAAGGCCCCTGCCGGCGACTCGGCCGACTCCGCAACGCCAGGCGAACGCGAGCAGAGCCCCGATCAGATCCACCACTTCGCCGTCGTCCCGGTGGCGGCACTCGACCGCTCGAGCATGCGGGCGCTCGCCTACGCGGCGTCTCTCGGGACACCCGTGCTGGCGCTCCACATCAGTCCCAACGAGGCCGAGGCCAAGCGCTTCGAGCAGTACTGGAACGCTTGGGGCGACCACTTGCGGCTAGAGGTGGTGGTCTCTCCGTACCGCGCGATCGTTGTCCCGCTCGCTCGCTACATCGAAGCGCTCCACCGCCAGCGCACCGACGTCACCGTGACGGTCGTGCTGCCCGAGCTGATTCCGCGCCACCAGTGGCAGCGCGTGCTGCATGCCGGCATCGCCTCCCGCCTGCGACGGGCGCTCCTCAACGAACCGCGGATCGTGGTCGCGACGGTTCCCTTCCATCTGCCCGGCTGAGCGCAGGCGGCGCTAGGCGACGGCCGTGACGGTGCCGTTGCTGGTGGCGCCGTTGCTGACGGCGGCCGCGGTGCCTGCCGCTGCAGCGTGGCGGCGACCGAGCACCTCGACGAGCTCCTCGTACGCGGCGATCGTGATCTCGCCGGACGCCAGCCGGCAATCCAGGATCTCGACTGCCGAGAGGCCCGTGTGATCCGGCGCCGGCACGGGCGTCGCGTCGTCCTCGCTGGCTTCAGTTTGCGCGCGCCAGATGCTGCTCAGTACGTACACCGCGACGGCGGCGAGGATCAGGACCGTGAGACCGCTGATCAACGGCAGAAGCCAATCGCCGGCCGGCATGCGACGTCGAAACATCGCGAGCAGCATAAATGACATCGGCCGGCGGTGCAGTGCGAGCCGCTGAAGCACGATCGAGCGCCGCAGGCAGTAGCGTAGAGAGCCGATGATCGTTCTCTGCTACGACGGCTCCGTCTCAGCTAAGCACGCAATCACCACCGCGCACGGGATCGTCGGGCAGTCTCCAGCGCTCTTGCTGCACGTCTGGGAGCCGCCGGCGAACTACCTCGGACCAGACCCTTTTGGCGGCATCGAGACCTGGAGTGGCCCACAGATCGTCGAGCTCGAAGCGATGGCGCTCGAACGCGCGAACCGGACCGTCGAGTACGGCGTCGAACTAGCACGCGACGCCGGCTTCACAGTCGAGGGTCGACTGGAGCGCAGCACGAGCGCGGTCTGGCGGGCGATCCTCGACGTCGCCGACGAGGCCGACGCGCAGCTCATCGTGGCCGGCGCCCGCGGGCTGTCGGCGCTCCAGTCGATGCTGCTCGGCAGCGTCACCACGCCGCTCGTGCACCACTCGACGCGACCGATCCTCGTCGTGCCGCTCCCGCCCGAGGCGAAGGACGCCGAAGAGAGCAGTTAGAGCGAGCTCAGCCGGCGAGCGCTGCGAGTGCCGCTCCCCTGCCTGCGCAGTCGAACAGCGCCGGCGTGTACTCGAACTCAGCGTGATCGAACCGACCAAGAATCCTGACGCCGTTGGTCGTGTCGACGCGTACGCAGGTCCGCGTCGCAGCTTCGAGCACTGCGGTGTCGCCGGTTCGCCCGTCCGCCTTTACGTTGAAGTTCGCCAGGCCCTGGCTGTAGACCCAGCGGACGTGGCCGCTGCTGACCTCCGAGGCAAACCAGGCGATGGTGGGATCGCTCTCGCGACCGGACCAGCCGCCGAGGCCTGCGACATTGGCATTCTGCTTGATGATCGCTTTCGCGGCGTCCGACTGGCTCGAGACCGCGATCGTCCCGCCGCCGTGTCGCTTGACGAACCTTACGATCCGTGCCAGAGCAGGATCGCTGATCGCGCTCGGGCTTATGGCGGTGGTCGCGGCACCGAAACCGGGCCGGCTGGCGCCGAAGCCCGCTCGCGGACCGCCCGGACGGGAAGCGCGTCGGGCGCGGTTGCCGAACAGCGAGCCGACCGCGTCGGTGGCGCCTCGAGCGCCGGAGCCGCCGGCGTACGCGGCGGGCGACCCAGCGATGATGCGAGGGCTACCCCCACCGGGTCCGAACGCGCCGCTCGGGAGCTTGTGGCTCATCCCCGCCGCGTTGTCCTTGGCCGGACCGCCGGCCGGGAACGTCCCCTGCGTGGGATAGCCGAGCGTGTCGATTGCCCAGATCGAGGGCGCCACCAGCAGAGCAGCGACCGCGGCCGAGATCGCCACCGCACGTGCCGGCCGGTTGCTCATGACGAGGCACGCGAGACACGCGGCGCCAACGACGACAAGCAGCAACGGCTGCATCCAGGTGAGCTGCCCGCGGTAGTCGCCGAGCACGACGAGCTCGCAGAGCACTCCGACCGCCAGCACCCCGGCGGCCACGAATCGGGCTCCGAGCCGGCCGCTCAGCAGTTGCCCGGCGCCGGCGCCGACCAGGGCGGCGGTGAACGGGGCGAGGAGCGAGACGTAGTACGGGTGGAAGATCCCGTGCGCGACGCTGAACACGACCGCCGTCGCGACGAACGAGCCGCCGACGGCAACGACCCAGGGGGTCCGTGGGTCGCTGCGGCGCAGGCGCGTGACGGCGAGGATTGCCAGCCCGCTGAGCAGCGCCACGCCGAGCAGCCAGCCGGCCTGCCCTCCGAGCTCGGAGTTGAGCAGTCGCAACGGGCCCGTCGCGCCGCCGAAGACGCCGGCCCTGACGCCGCGTGGGACCGGTGGCGGACCGCCGCTCTGACCGGAGACGCGGCCAAAGCCGTTGTAGTCGAAGATCAGCGAGAGGATGCCGTTGTTGGCCGTGCCGGAGAGCCACGGGCGTTCGTCAGCCGGGGTGAGCGCCACGAGCAGCGGCCACGCACCACCGACCACGGTCATCGCGATACCGCCGGCGACCAGCTGATCGAGCGCGCGCCGCCAGCCGCGCGGGCGCAGCAAGAGCCAGGCGAGAATGATCCCGGGCACCACAACGAGCGCGATGCCCATCTTGGCCTCGAAGCCCAGACCGACCATGACGCCGCTCAGCACAATCCAGCGCGTACGGCCGTCCCCGACCGCGCGGACGAAGAACCACAGCGCAGCCACGCAGCACAGAGCGACGAGGGCGTCGGGGTTGTTGTGGCGCGACATCGCGACCGTCATCGGCGTCGTCGCGAGCGCGACTCCCGCGATGAATCCGGCCGGTCGACCGAAGAGGCGTCGCACCAGGTCGTAGATCAGCACGACCGTGGCCACCCCCATCAAAGCCTCCGGAATCAGGATGCTGAGCGGGTGGTAGCCGAATACGCGCACCGACAGCGCCTGGATCCAGAACGCGAGCGGCGGTTTGTCGACGCTCATCACCCCGCTCGGATCGAGCGAGGCATAGAGGAAGTTGTGCCAGCTCGTACTCATCGAGCGGACGGCAGCCGCGTAATAGGTGTTCGCCCAACGGTTGATCGAGAGATCCCAGAAGTTGAGTGTCGCGCTCGCACCGATCAGGACGATCAGCTCAGGCGCGACCCTGGCAACGGTCAGCGAGCGCGCGCGCTCCCAACCGCCCGAGGTCGGCGGGAGCTCCTGTTCGCTCGGCCCCGCGGGACGCGGCCGGAGTCTCTGCTTGAAGATCGCCATGCTCGGTGCGCCAGCTCGCTCGCCGTGGATCGTCCAGAGGCTCGCGAGGGCCCGCTCAGCGCGAGGTTTGGCGAGGCTGTGGGTTAGCTGTGTGCGCTCCGCCACCGCACGCTCGGAAGCCTCTCAGCCGCCGATAAAGACTGGCTTAGGTCGCAGGGCTTCGATGGTCTCGCGGCTCGTTGGTTCATTCCTGAAAGGAGATGTGGAGCATGCGATATCGAATCCTGCGCACGCTTGTCGCGTTCGCTGCTGCGGGAGCAGTCGCTGGCGGCGGGACAGCGTACGCTGCCGGGACCCACCACCACGGGCGTGCGGTTGGGGCGCCCGCTACCACGCGGTACGCGGGGTCACCGGAATGTCGGGCGCAACCGGCAGCCACCACTGCCCCGGCATGTGAGGCTCTGAGCACCGCACAACCAGGACAGCGCCCGCGGCTCCCGGAGGCCCCGGGAGCCGTGCGGTGTTCCGGCACGGTCGCCGCGCTCCGCGCCGGCCGCCGCAGGCGACGCCTCCATCACGATCTATAATCGCCGTCTCCCGCGGATGTAGCTCAGTTGGCTAGAGCGTCTGCTTGCCATGCAGAAGGTCGAGGGTTCGAGTCCCTTCATCCGCTTAGAAGAAAGCGCCCTGAAGCGAGCGATGAGCGAACCGGACTGGACCCGTAGCGCGCTGACACACAGCCGCAGGAGCAGATCATGAGGTTTCGCGCCATCGTCGAGCCCCCGGAGCCGATGCGGGGGCTGGAAGTTCCGCGAGAGGCTGTGGAGGCGCTCAGTGGAGGCGCGCGGCCGCCGGTGACGATCACGGTCAACGGGCATTCATGGAAGAGCAGGGTCGCCATCATGCGTGGTCGCTATCTGCTTGGACTGAGCAACGCCAACCGGAAGGCCGCGGGCGTCACGATCGGCGACGAGGTCGAGGTCGAGCTGGAACTCGATGCCGAGCCCCGCGTCGTGGTCGAGCCCCCGGACTTCGCCCACGCGCTGGACGCCAACCCGCTCGCCCGGACCGCATACGACCGCCTGGCCTACACCCACAAGCGGGAGCACGTGCGCGCGATCGAGGGCGCGAAGAAACCCGAGACGCGCGTGCGGCGGATCGAGAAAGCCATTGCAATGCTCCGGGATCGGGGCTCAACAGCTTCGTAGTCTGGAGCTTTTGCATAGCATCACTTGGCTTAGGAGAACCGAGCGAGGCGGCGCGAGATGCGGTTGGGGTCGATACGAACTGAACGCGGGACGGTGCCCGCTGCCTTTGTCGGCGAGGAGGTCATCGATCTCGGGCGCGCGGCGCCGGAGCTGCCCGGCGTGATGAGCGAGCTGCTCGCGCAAGGCGGCGCTGTGCTGGAGCGCGTTCAGCAGGTGATCGCGGGCGGCGAGCACCGCCAGAAGCTGAATCTGGCTTCGCTCGCTCCGCCCATTCCAAGGCCCGGCAAGTTCCTCGCCGTGGGACTCAACTACGCCGACCACATCGCCGAAACCGGCCAGGAGACACCGGAGTTCCCGACGGTGTTCGCGAAGATGCCGACATGCGTCGCCGGCCCCTACGACGATGTGCAGCGTCCTTACATCTCGGACAAGCTCGACTACGAGGGCGAGCTCGGGTTCGTGATCGGCCGCCGCTGCCGACACGTGCCGCGCGGTCGGGCGCACGAGGTGATCGCCGGATACGTCGTGATCAACGACTACAGCGTCCGCGACATACAGCTGCGCACCAGCCAGTGGGTACTCGGCAAGTCCTTCGACACCCATGGCGTGATCGGACCCTGGATCGTCACCGGCGACGAGCTGGACCCAGATGCGCTTCCGATTCGAACGCTCGTCAACGGCGAGATCCGTCAGGAGTCGAACACGAGCAACCTGATCTTCGACTGCTTCGATCAGGTCGAATTGCTGTCCGCCGTCTGCACCCTCGAACCCGGCGATGTCGTTGCCACCGGCACACCGAGCGGCGTCGGAATGGCATCCGACCGCTACCTCGTGCCCGGCGATCTCGTCAGAGTGGAAATCGACGGCATCGGCGCGATCGAGAACCGAATCGTGCAGGAGGACTCGCCCGGCCAACCAGCGCCAGCCCCTGTCGGGCAGTGACTGGGCGCCGCACCGCGCGATCATCCAGGGATTCCGCGTTCAAGTGCCGCGCGGCGCTGCCGATCGTCCATGTGACCCCGCGATCTGCCCAACCGCGCGGGTATCTCGCCCTCAGTGAGCGAAAACACCGCGCGCCACACTCTCGACCTGACCAGCCTCTTGGAAGCGCTGATCGTCGCGGCCGGCTCAGACCTCTGCGTCAAGGTTGGCAGCCGACCTGTGATGCGGGTACATGGCGAGCTGCGATGGGTCGATATGACGCTGCCCGAGGTGACTGATGCCGACACGCTCGCGATGCTGCAGAGGGTTCTGCCGCAGTCGCGTATGCGCGAGTTCGACGCCGAGCATGAAGTCGACTTCGCGTACACGCTGCCGGACCCCTTGACCCGCTTCCGGGTCAACGCCTTCGTTCAGCGCGGGTACGTCTCGCTCGTGTTCCGCTTGGTCGCCGATGAGATTCTCTCGCTGGGGGCGCTCGGCCTGCCCGATGTCGTGCGCCGACTCGCGGAGGAGGAGCGCGGGATCGTGCTCGTGACGGGCACGACCGGTTGCGGGAAGTCGACGACGCTCGCAGCGATGATCGAGCACATCAACAACACCGCGTTCCGCCACGTCGTCACGATCGAGGATCCGATCGAGTTCGTCTACCGCGACAAGCAGTCCGTGATCGAACAGCGCGAGGTTGGCAGTGATACAGGCTCGTTCGAGGCGGCGCTGCGCCGCGTGCTGCGCCAAGACCCCGACGTGATCCTGATCGGCGAGATGCGCGACGAGGCGACCGTGCGCACCGCACTGGCCGCCGCCGAGACCGGACATCTCGTGCTTTCGACGCTGCATACGCTCGACGCCCCCGAGACGGTCAACAGGATCCTCGACTTCTTTACGGCGGAGCATCATGCGCAGGCTCGGGCGATGCTCGCCTCGACGCTGAAGGGCATCGTCTCGCAGCGGCTCGTGCCGCGCATCGACGGCAACGGCCGTGTCGCGATCACCGAGGTCCTGACGATGACCGGACGCGTTCACGACTTCATTCGCAACCCCGAGCGCGAAGGGCAGCTCGCCGATGTACTCGCACAGGGCGAGTACTACGGGATGCAGACGTTCGACCAGGCGCTCTACGCCGCCGTGCGCTCGGGCGACGTCGCGGTCGACGACGCCCTGCGCTATGCCTCGCAGCCGCACGACCTGCAGCTGCGCTTCGCTAACTGAAGCCTCGGCTAGCGTCGCGTTTCGCGGCCGCCCGCCGGGGCCACGCGCGCAGCAAAGCGTCGGAGCGCGATGATTGTGCCCGATGAACGCGTGGGAGCGATGAGCAGCGGTGAGAACGCAGGGCGCGCCGGGCGCGCCCCGTTTCGCGTAGTCGGAAAAGCGGGCCGCATCGTCCAGGGTCGTGTCGTCCGGCACGTCGGTGGTCCGGCGCGGGCGCGCGTGATCGCGCTGTTCGGCGCTGTGCTCGCGCTCGCCACCGCCGACGCCGCGACCGTGGGCGCGATCGCACCGCAACTCGTGAAGGAGCTGCACATCGACTTCGCCGAGATCGGCCTGCTCAGCACGGTCGCGCTGCTGGTCGGGGCGGTCTTCGTCGCGCCGGTGGGAATGCTCGTCGATCGCGTCAAGCGGATTCCGCTGCTGTCGGCCAGCATCGTGCTCTGGAGCCTGGCGTCGCTCGCGAGCGCTTTCGCCGGTAGCTACGGAACGCTGCTGTTGACTCGTCTTGCGCTCGGCGCGGCGAGCGCCGCTGCCGGCCCAGCAATCGCGTCGCTGACCGGCGACTACTTTCCGGCGAGCGAACGCGGCCGGGTCTACTCCTACATCCTCGCCGGCGAGGTCGCTGGAACAGCGGCCGGGTTCATCGTCAGCGGCACCGTCTCGAGCGTCATCTCCTGGCGCGCAGCGTTCGTGCTGATGGCGATCCCTGGATTCTTCCTCGCACGGGCGTTGTGGCGGACGGTGCCGGAACCGCTACGGGGCGGCCAGAGTCATCTCGAGCCCGGCGTTACAGACCTGCACGAAGCGATCGCCGCAGTCCGCTTGCGCGCCGCAGAACCGTATCCCGAGGGGGCTCCCAGCGCCGCTGCCGAAGGAATCGCGCAGGCGGCCGTGCGTAAGCGCGGCGTGACTGCGGACGAGAACCTCGTGCTCCGCAAGGATCCCGTGCGGATGAGCCTTGGCGAGGCGATTCGCTACATCCTGCGCATCCCGAGCAACGTGATGCTGATCCTCGGCTCCTCGCTCGGCTACTTCTACTTCGCCGGCCTGACGACGTTCGTGCTGCTGTTCGTCGAGGACCACTACCACGTCGGCCTTGCGAGCGCCGAGCTCGTGCTGATCCTGCTCGTGATCGGTGCTCTGATCGGCACGCTCGCGAGTGGTCACATCAGCGACGTCCTCGTGCGGCGTGGCTTCATCGAAGCACGGGTACTGATCCCCGCGGTCTGCTACGTCGGCGCTGCGGCGCTCCTGATCCCGGGGATCCTCGCGAGCAGCCTGGGGGGCGCGATCTGGTTCGATGTCGGCGGCGCTGCGCTGCTGTCCGCCGCGAACCCGCCGCTCGACGCGGCGCGCCTCGACATCGTCCCGGCGCGCCTTTGGGGACGCGCCGAGAGCGTACGCTCGTTCCTGCGCTCGGTCTCACAGGCGTTTGCACCGCTGATCTTTGGTGGGGTGACCGATCTGATTGCGAACTTCACGCCGCAGCAGAGTGTCGGAACGCACCACTTGGTAAACGTCACGAAGAAGGCGAGCGAGGGCACGGGGCTCGAGATCACCTTCCTGATCATGCTCGCGACCCTAGCGGCGGCCGGTGTCTTCCTCGCCCGCGCGCGTCGTCGCTACCCGATCGACGTCGCGACGGCCGCCGCGCCGCTGGCGTGAGCGCAGGACGACAGCAGTAAACGCCTGACGCTCTACGCCGCCGGGCCTGTGCCGAGGGTGATGAGTGCGCTGTGGCTGACGCCTGCCGAATCGAGCCAGGACAGCATGACCCGCTGACCCGGCCTGTAGCCGACGAGCGCCTGCGTCAGGGCGTTGGCCGAGGTAATGCTGCGCGCTCCGAGGCCGGTGATCACATCACCAGCGCTGAGTCCCGCGTTCGCCGCGGCATGCCCAGGCAGCGCTTCGTAGACGGCCGCGCCGGCAGGGCCCCCCGAAGCGGACTCGATCTGGACGCCGATGAACGCGGTCGGCCCCAGGTGGACCGCGCTCGAGGCTTCGCCGGCGCGGATCTGCGTCGCGATCCGCTTCACCGCATCGATCTCGATCGCAAAGCCCTGGCCGGTCGTCGGCCCACTCAGCGCGAAGTCGGTGGAGGCGGCCGTGTCCATCCCGATGACGGCACCCGCGCCGTTGACCATCGGGCCGCCCGAGTCGCCAGGCTGCAGGTCGCCGTGGATCTGGATCAGCTGACTGAGGTGCTCCGAGCTACCGTCGAACTCGTCGGAGACGACGATCGCCCTATTCAGGGCGAGCACGGTCCCGCTGCGCGCCGCCGGCGTCCCGCCCACACCGCCGGCGTTGCCGATTGTCACGACCCGCCCGCCGACGTGAACGCGCGCCGAGTCTCCGAGCGTCACCGCGGCCAGCCCGGAGGCTCCCTCGAGCTGGATCAAGGCGACATCGCGACGCTCGTCGTAGCCCAGCACGCGAGCGCTGTAGGTCTGGCCATCGCCAACGTCGACGGCCTCGATGCTGGTCGCCTGCGCGATCACATGGTTGTTCGTGAGCACCAGCCCGGACGGCGTCAGGACCATGCCGGTCCCCGCGGCCGCACCGGTGCCGCCGTCGATGCTGGTGTCGATGTCGACGAGTTCGGTGTCAACGCGCGTGACCACCGGATCGCTGACGACGGTCACCGGGAGTACGGGCGCGGAGCGGCCGTATGTCCCGCTGATCAGGACCGCGACAATGACGACGCTGACCGCCGCGGCTAACGTCGTCGCCATCAGTACTGCCACGCTGCGACTCTCGCCGCCACGATGCGGACCGGGAGCACCATCGACGTTCGGTTGCGTCATCCAGCGATTGTTGCGAACCGGCCACGTCCGCAGGCTGGCCGCGCTCCTTCGCGGTAGGCTCAGGGCGATGCTTCGACGCCTTTGCGGCGGGTCGCTGGTGCTCTTCACGATGCTTGCCGCGGCCTCTGGTTCGAGCGCGTCAAGCGCCGGCAGCGAGATTCCAGTCGCGCAATGCCCGACGACCTACGGCGTTCACCAGTCGCCGCCGCGCCTACCCGCGCGCGTCGGCGTTTCGGCCAGCCGGAGCGCCACGGCCGGACTGAGCGCCTACTCCAACGGCGTGCTCCTCGTGCTGGCGCCGCGCGGCTGGGACTGTCACGCGCTCGTCGGCGCGGACGGCTCGGCCAGCATCACGGTCGCGGCGGGCGGCACAAGCGATGTCAAGCAGCCCGCGGTCACGGCGAACTTTGCCGACACCTACGGCACGGCCGCATCACTTGCATGCTCGCTGTTTGCGGCCGCCGCCCATCAGCTGCCGGCCGGCCTGCGCTGTCCCGTTCACACGCCGCGCGCAGAGAACACCGCAATGGTGAGCACGCGGATCGTCGACTTCACGGACCCACCGCACGTGCACGGCGACGGGAGGCCGTCCGGCGGGTCCGATCCGGCCCGCGGCCTGATGGTGTTCGTCGCGGCGAGCAGTGACTTCGATGGTTACGCGTTCACCGCGACATGTGCGCTGCCGGCCAGGGAGGCGGCCACCTGCCGCACCGTGCTCGGCGATGCCCTGACGCGGATTCCCGCCGACGAGTAGCAACACGGCGGTCGGCGGCTAACATCGCCCGTCGTGCGGTGGTCGCAGACCGGCGGCGCGACGGCGCGGTTGAAGCGGGAAACGCTGCTCGCCTGCATCATCGCCTCGGGCATCGGCCTGCTCGACTCGACGATCGTCAACATCGCGCTGCCGACGATCCAACGCAGCCTCGGCGGCGGTCTCGCCGGCGAGCAATGGATCGTCAACGCCTACCTCTTGACGCTCGGATCGCTGATCCTCATCGGCGGCTCGCTGGAAGACATCTTCGGCGCCCGCCGCGTGTTCTCGCTCGGCGTCTTCGGCTTCGGCGGCGCGTCGATTCTCTGCGGGCTCTCCCCGTCGATCGGTCTGCTCGTCGCCTGCCGCGCGCTCCAGGGAGTCGCAGGCGCGCTGCTTGTGCCCTCGTCGCTCGCCGTGATCGTCGCAACTTTTCCCGAGGACGAGCGCGGCCGAGCCGTCGGGACCTGGACCGCGTTCACGACGGTCGCGACCGTCATTGGACCCCTCGCCGGCGGCGCGCTGCTCGCCGTCGCCTCCTGGCGCTGGCTGTTCTTCATCAACGTCCCGTTCGTCGCGATCTGCCTCGGCCTCATCCTGCGCGTCATCCCGCTCGCCACCCCCACCACCACGCGCCGCAGCGTCGACCTGCGCGGCGGGCTGCTGTGTGTCCTCGGACTGGGCGGCACGGTCTTCGCACTGATCGAAGAGACGCGTCTGGGATGGAGCAGCCCCGCCGTCCTGACACCGCTCGCCGGCGGGACGCTCGCGCTGTGCTTGTTCGTCGTCGCCGAGCGCCGCGCGCGCGACCCGATGCTGCCGCTCGGCCTGTTCTCGCGGCGGAATTTCGCCGTCGCCAACGCAGAGACGCTCGTCGTCTACGCCGGGCTCGCGGTGCTGATCCTGTTCCTCGTGCTCTTCCTGCAGCAGGTTGCCGGCTATTCGCCGCTGAGCAGCGGGCTTGCGATGCTGCCCGTGACGGGCGTGATGTTCGTCTGCTCACGCGTCTTCGGCGCGCTCGCCGGCCGGCTCGGGCCGCGTGCGTTCATGGGTGGCGGACCGCTGATCGGCGCGTGCGGCCTGCTGCTGCTGCTGCGCGTCGGCGTCCACCCGAGCTATGTCGCCGACCTGCTGCCAGCGATCATCGTCTTCGGCCTCGGACTGTCGATGACGGTCGCGCCGCTGACGGCCACCGTGCTGGCAGGCGTCGATCCGCACCAGGCTGGCATCGCCTCAGCGGTCAACAACGCCGTCGCCCGAGTCGCTGCGCTCGTCGGCACGGCGGGGGTCGGCTCGGTGCTCGCGGGCACGTTCGCGGCGTCGCTCGACAGCAGGCTCGCAGGGGTGAAGCTCAGCTCGGCGGCGCGCGCCGCCGAGCTCGCCGCAAAGCATCTCGTGTTGGGGCGCGCGTCGGTCGCGCACCTCCCGCCGGCTCAGGCCCGTGCGTTGGTCGAGGCGACGAACGCGGCTTCGCTCGCGAGCTTTCATATCGCGATCGTGATCGCCGCATCGCTGCTCGCGCTCGGCGGGCTCGCCGGAGCGGCCCTGATCGAGAATCCCAGCCCCGATCAGCGCGGCGGGTTGGCCGCCGCGTAGTGATCGAGCAGTGAGTTGGGCGTGACGAAGTCGAGCCCGACGGGCACGTCGAGATACCCGCTTCCGCCGCCGGGAACGCCGGTGTGGCCGTATTGCCAGACGATCTTGTTTGTCTTGGGGTCGATCACGATGACGCGGTCGTGGTACTCGTCGCTGACGATCACTTCGTCGTCAGGCAGGACGTAGGCGACGGCTGGATCGCGTAGCTCGCCGGCTCCGCTTCGCTTGCGATAGCTCCAGAGCACCTTGCCGGCCGTGGTGAAGATCTCGACCGCCCCCGGGTGCGTGTGATCGACGGCGATCAGGTCGCCCGCGCTGGTCTCGTTGACGCTCTCCGGGAGCTTGAAGCCCGGCACCCTCAGGGAGCCCACGAGCTTGCCGGCGGCGCTCAGCAGGTCAACGTGCGCGTCGCCGGTCTCCGTGATGACGGTGCCGCCGTTGCGCATCGGGAACGCGCTCGTCGGGCTGTCCAGCTCGCGCGGCGGCGCGTGCTTGCAGACGCCGGTCCGGCCGATGCTCTTGGCGACGCTGTGGTGCGGCGGCTTCACGAGCACGATGCGGCAGTTGCGGACGTCGCCGATCACTATCTCGCTGCCCTCCTCGAGCGCGTTCGAGGGGTCGCTCAGGTAGTTCTTGCCCGTGCCCTGCTGGCCGTAGTGACCGTAGTGGTAGACGATCTGCCTGTTCTTGACCGTGAGCACGTCGATGCGCGCATTGCCCTCCTCGCTGATCACGATTTGCTTGCCCGAGCGCGTGAAGAACGCGTAGTCGGGGTTGAACGGCTTCAGGACCGGACTCGTCTGGTCGTAGTGCCAGACGATCTGGCCTTTCGGCGAGATCACGAGCAGCTTGCGCGATCCCCAATCCGAGATCAGCAGATTCCCCGGCAGGACATCCGCATCCAGGCCTTTCGCCAGGAAGCTCCTGCCGCTGACGGTCGACGTCGGCGTGATTGGGCCCCTCGGTGGAGGCTTCGCCGGCGTGCCGCCACCACCGACCGCCTCCACGATGACGAAGACGATCAGCGCCAGCGCGGCGATCAAGATCAGCAGCCGAATGCGCCCGTTGCGACGGTGGCGTCGGTGCGTCTCGAGCCGACGCTGGTGGATCTCCTCGGCCGTGTGCTCGTAGCCCGTCGGGAAGAGGTCCGCAGCTTCACGCGCGAGCTCCTCCTCATAGGTCCGATCCCCCGTCATGGCGTCCGGCGCGTCATCCTCGGGCAACGACATGCCCTCGAGCGGTTCGGCGCCATCGAGTGTGTCGCCCCCGTCATAGGTGTCGTCGCGTGGCTCGCCGTCGCCGAGCGTGTCCGCCACGTCATCCGCTGCGTCGGCGCCAGGCGCCCCGATGTCCTTCGAAACTGAGGGCCTGTCCGTCGGAACGGAGGGCTCGGCATCGCCCGGGTCGGACGTCCCGCCGGTCTCCTCCCCACTCGGCTCGCCGCCCGCTCCGCTCTCCATCTCCGGCTCGCCACCGGCGCCGCGGGCCGCCGCCCCCTCCTCGCGCAGCCGGCGGTATTCCTCGAACGAGGGAACGTGCTCTGCAAGGCGTTCCTCGTCCGCGTCGTCATCGCGGAACACGACCTGGTGCACGCCCGTCGGCGGCAGGCCGTCGCCCTCGTCGGGCTGCGCCGACGGCGCCTTCTCCTCCTCCTGCTCCTCCTCGTCTGGCGCGCGTTCCTCGGCCGGGAGCCTGTCCTCCTTGCCCGAGCTGCCCTCCTCCTCACCCCAAAGCGTGGCCTCGCTACCCTCCTCCGGCGTCGGTGAATCGTCTCCGCCGTCCAGCGCGTGCTCCTCCGACGGCGGCCATTCGCCGGGTGGTGTGGTGTCGTCGTCGTCGCCGTCGGTCATCGGTCAGTGTGTCTTGGATTTTGTTTTTGTTTTTGTCGTTGCTGGCGGCGCCGTCAGTGTGCCGACATAGGAGACCGCGTTGCCGCCGCTGAGGCCTCCGGCGATGTAGATCGTCTGCCTGACGACCGTCGCGGATGCCTCTGCAAGCGCATATTGCAGACTTCCGGCAGTCGCCAGCTTCCCGGTCGCCGGGTCGACCGAGTAGATCGTGCTCACCGGGACCACCGTAGCCGCCGATCCGACGCCCGTTACCTTCGCTCCGCCGAGCACATAGGCGAGACTGCCGAGCGTCACGGCCGACGCCGAGAAGAGACCCGCCGGCAGCTTCGCTTTCAACTCGCGCAGCTTGTGCGTTGCAGCATCGAAGATGAAGATCGCGTCGCTCGCGCTGCCGCTGGCGAGCATGCCGCCAGCGATCACGAGCTGCTGGCCGACGGCGGCGACCGCGGCATAGCGCAGTGCGACCGGCAGCAGGCCGACGCTGACCGGGCTCGCTGCGCCCGGTGTCCAGGTGAGGATTCCGTCGAGCGCGGCCGATCCGCTGTCGCCGCCGACCAGATAGACCGTGTGGCCGATGACTGCGGCAGCGAGGCCGTAGTTCGCGGTGGGAAGCTTGCCGTCCTGGGCGACCGTGCCGGTGCTGGTGACCGCATAGCTGTAGATGTAGGGCTCGGGTATGGGGTCTTTGGCCGTTCCCTCGGCGCCGCCGAAGAGGTACTCGGTGTGACCGACCGTCACGGCGGCAGCCGCGAACAGCGATGCCGGTAACTCGCCAACGACCTTGGTCTGGCTGGAGTCAACGGTCGCGACGCCGCTGGTCGCGTCGTTGCTGCCGTCGAGGCCGCCGAGCAACGTGAAGGCGGTCTGGCCGGGGATCGGTGCCGCAGCGCTTGCGAGGATCGGCGCCAGCAGCGCGGCGGCGGGGCGGTAGGTGAGCGGCGCCGCGCTCACTGGTAGCGTGATTACGCCCGTGACAATGCGCTTCGCTGGTGCTCCACCACCGGCGGAGGCGATGATTATGATCAGCAGCAGCAGGGCGAGCACGACCGACACGGCGAACGTGCGCCGACGCCGCCTGTAGATCGCGGCCTGGTTCCACATATGTAGCCGCTCAGTGTCCCTGATCCTCCGGCGGAGCGTCCGGCGGAGTGGCGCGTTGAACGCTCGCTTGCGCAACGCCCCATCTCATGCGAACATCTGTTCGTATGATCGCCTGTGTCCTGGCCCCCCGTTTCGAACTGGCAGTGGCCGCCGGCGGACCGGCAGCGCTCGCCGGACGGGCACTGGCAATCGCCCCCGACGGCCGGCATGGCGGCGCTGGGACGATCGGCGAGACGTCGGGAGGCGCCGAGGCATTTGGCGTGCGCTGCGGCATGCAGCTCGGTGAAGCGCTCACGCGCTGCCCCGCGCTCGAGCTCGTGAGCGCCGATCCTCTTGCTGTCGTGGACTGCTGGGAGAAGACGCTGCGAACGCTCGAGCAGATCGGTGCAGCGGTCGAATCCGAACGTCCCGGGCTGGCCTTCTTTGCGCTCGACGGGCTGCGTGGAATCCATGGCGGCTCGGATGAGCTCGTGCTCGCCGCGGCCAGGCGCGCGCTCGATCGCCCAGCGCGGCTCGCGGCTGCACAGAGCCGCTTCTGCGCCCACGCCGCCGCGCTCCTCACACGGCCGCGACGCACGACGATCGTCCGTGGCAGCGCTCGTGAGTACCTCGCACCACAACCGGTCGCTCTGCTGCGAAACCGCGCGCAGACCGAGGCGCTGGTCACGACGCTCGAGCGGCTCGGGATCACGACGCTCGGCGAGCTCACGTCGCTGGGCCGCGCCGCGCTGGCAGACCGCTTTGGGCGCCCCGGCATCGAGGCACACCTGCTGGCCTGCGGCGAGGACGAACAGCCTCGCCCGCGAGCTTCCGAGGAGCCTCTCGAGGAGTCCTTCGAGCTGCCCGAGGCCGCCAGCGGTCAGACACTCGAGCACGCGCTCGGCGTGCTGATCGATCGGCTGCTCGCCCAGCCCGAGCGGCAAGGACGCACGCTGCGCGCGGCGACGCTCAGCGCCCGATTGGTCGACGGCGGCAGCTGGCGCAGCGCCGTCACCTTCCGGGAGGCCCTGGCCGAGGCACAGCGGATGCGACTCGTGCTAACGCCCCGACTCGCGCTGCTGCCCGCCCCGGCAGTGACGCTCGTGCTCACCGCCGAGCGCTTCGGAGCGGCCTGCGGCGATCAGCAAGCCCTCTTCGCGAGGCAGGAAGCACAGCGCCGCCGTGCCCGGCTGCGCGAGGCGATCCACCAGATGCGCGTCGCTGCGGGAGCCGACGCCGCCCTGCGGGTCTGCTGGGCCGAGCTGTCATCGCGCGTCCCTGAGCGGCGCGCGATGCTCACCCCGTTCGACTCGTGACAAAGCAGGCAGGCGGCCAGCGGCGCCTGGCGATGGCGCATGCCGCGCGCGTGCGGACCACGGATGACGGGACGCCGCTGACGGTCGACGGCCAGCGGGTCGCCCATGTGCGCGAATCCTGGCTCGTCGAGGACCGCTGGTGGACCGAGCAGCCCCTACGCCGGCGCTACTGGGAGCTCGTCAGCGAGGCGGGGCGTGACCTCGTCGTCTATCACGATCTCGCCAGCGGACGCTGGCTGCGTCAGCGTTGAGCACGCCCGGCCGTGTACACAGAGCTGCATTGCCACTCCGCCTACTCCTTCCTCGATGGCGCCTCGCTGCCCGAGGAGCTCGCCGCGAGCGCGCTCGAGCTCGGCTACGAGTCGCTGGCGCTGACCGACCACGACGGCGTCTGGGGCTCGATGGAGTTCGCCCAAGCCGCCCGCGGGCTTGGCCTGCGGGCGCTCCACGGTGCCGAGCTGAGCCTCGACGACGGCCGTCACCTGACGCTGCTGGTCGCCAGCACGCGCGGCTGGCAAAATCTCTGTCGCCTGCTGACGATCGCTCACGCTCCAACGCGCGAGCGACTTCGCGATCCAGTTCCCCCATCCGTCGCGCTCACGACGGTCTGCGCTCACGCCGAGGGGCTCGTCTGCCTCAGCGGCTGCGCCGAGCACGGCGTGCACGACATCGCAGGCTTACGCCTGCTCCTCGAGGCATTTGGAGCCGAGCGTCTGCGCGTCGAGCTGCAGCGACCGTTTCTCGCCGGTGACCGCGAGCGCAATGCGCTGCTTGTCACGCGCGCGCGCCGCCTGGGACTGCGCACGGTTGCGACCGGCAACGTGCACGCTCATGCCCACTCGCGCGTCCCGCTCCAGGACGCCTTCGTCGCGCTGCACCACCATCTGACGCTGGAATCGAGCGAGCCGCTGCGCCGCCCCAACAGCAGCCACGTGCTCGCGTCCCCAGCGGCGATGGCCGCTCGCTTCGCCGATCATCCGGAGGCGCTCGCCGAGAGCAGCGTCCTCGCCGAGCAGCTGCGCTTCGACCTCGCCGCCGACCTCGGCTACCGCTACCCCGGCGTCGAGGACGCCGATGCCGGAAGAAGGCTCGCCGAGCTCTGCGCGCTGCGCTTGCACGAGCGCTACAAGGGCGTCGCACTGCGGGAGGCGCGCGCCCGGCTCGAAGCGGAGCTGCGCGTGATCGGGCAGCTTGCGCTGCCCGGTTTCTTCCTGCTCCACCACGAGATCCTCGAGCTCTCGCGCGAGGTCGCAGCCGAGATCCGCGGGCCCGACTCGGCGCGGGCGCTGCTGCCGCCGGGGCGCGGCCGCGGTTCCTCGGTCTCCTCGATCGTCTGCTACCTGACCGGTCTCTCGCACATCGACCCGCTCGCCAGCGCCCTCGCGATGGGGCGCTTCCTCAATCCGGAGCTGAGCTCGCTGCCCGACATCGACCTCGACTTCCCGCGCGACATCCGTGAGGCCCTGATTCGCCGTGTCCACGACCGCTACGGTCGTGACCGTGCGGCGCTCGTCGCGACCTTCCCGAGCTTCCGCGCGCGCGGCGCGATCCGCGAGCTGGGCAAGGCGCTCGGCCTGCCGCCGGGCGAGATCGAGCGCGCCGCGCGGGGCGCGGAGGGCTATGGCCACAACGTTGGCAGGGACCTCCGGAGCGCGCTCGGCGAACGCTCGCCCAGCGGCCGCTGGGCCTGGCTGGAGCGGCTCGCCGGCGAGGCGCTCGGGCTGCCGCGTCACGTCTCCCAGCACCCCGGCGGGATGATCGTCGCGACGCAACCCTTGATCGACTGCTGCCCGGTCGTGCCGGCGGCGATGGAGGGACGCCAGCTCGTCCAGTGGGACAAGGACTCCTGCGCCGACGCCGGCTTCCTCAAGATCGACCTGCTCGGACTCGGAATGCTCTCGGCGGTCGAGCGCTGCGTCGAGCTGATCGCGCGCACGAGCGGCGAGCGGATCGACCTCTCGCGGATCCCCTTCGACGATCCCGCGACCTTTGCCGCGATCCAGGAGGCCGAGACGACCGGCGTCTTCCAGATCGAGAGCCGCGCGCAGATGCAGTCGCTGCGCCGCACGCGTCCCGAGAACCTTGAGGAGCTTGCCGTGCAGGTTGCGATCATCCGCCCCGGCCCGATCCAGGGCGGCGCCGTCAACCCCTACATCGAGCGTCGCCAGCGCCTGCGCGAGGACCCGAGGTACGAGCCGCCCTGCCTGCATCCATCGCTCTCGGGGGTGCTGCGTGAGACGCTCGGCACGATCATCTTCCAGGACCAGGTGCTCGAGGTAGCCCAGGCATTTGCGGGCTTCGGCCCGGGCGAGGCTGACGGCCTACGCCGCGCGATGAGTCGCAAGCGTGCGCGCGTCGCGATCGAGCGCTACCGCGAGCGCTTCATTGCCGGCGCGCGGGCACACGTCGGCGCCGAGCCCGAGCTCGCCCAACAGGTTTGGGAGATGGTCGCCGGGTTTGCCGGCTTCGGCTTCCCCAAGGCGCACAGCGCCGCATTCGGCCTGCTCGCCTACCAGTCGAGCTGGCTGCGCGTGCACCACGGCTCCGAGTTCCTCTGCGCGCTGCTGAACGAGCAGCCGATGGGCTTCTACCCACCCGACAGTCTCGCCCACGAGGCTCAGCGCCGCGGCATCGAGCTGCGTGCGGTCGACGTCAACGCCTCCGCCGCCGATTGCACCGTCGAGGACGGCGGCACCGTACGGATTGGCCTTGGCTACGTGCGCGGCGTGCGCGCAGACGAGGTCGAGGCGCTCGTCGGAGCGCGCAATGCAGATGGGCAGTTCACGAGCCTCAGTGAGCTGGTCGCGCGTGTGCCGGCGGCGCTGTCCTCGCTCGAGCAGCTCGCCTGGTCCGGAGCCTGCGACGCGCTTGCGGGCTCTCGTCGCAGCGCGCTCTGGTCGCTTGGCGTGGCGATCGGGGGACGGCGCGTCACCGGCGGCACCCAGCTCGCGCTGCCGCTCGACCTCGGCCCGCCGCCGGCGCTCCGCGAGCTCGGCCGCTGGGAGCGACTGCTCGCGAACTACGCGACGAGCGGCATGACGCTCGACGACCACGCCTTGGCGATACTGCGCCCGCGCCTGCACGGCGTCGCGACGAGCTCCGAGCTCGCGCGCCTGCGCCACGGTGCCGCCGTCTCGGTCGCGGGGATCGTCGTCGCACGCCAGCGCCCGGAGACCGCGAGCGGCGTCGTCTTCATGCTGCTCGAGGACGAGCACGGCACGGTCAACCTGATCGTCCCCCCCGCTCTCTACGAACGCCGCCGGCACCTTGTGCGCGCCGAGCCGCTGATCCTCGCCCACGGCCGCCTCGAACGACCGCCGGCCGGCGGTGGCGCGATCAACGTCCTCGTGCGTGACCTGCGTACGCTCGATCAGGAGCTGGCCGGGATCGCCGCAGCCCCGATCGCCCACCTAGGCGCACGCGAGGTCCACTCGCCCACGCAACCGGCCGAGCAGAGGGTTGCCGGCGCCGGCTTCCGCGCGGTCGCTCCACCGGTGCAGAGCTTCGGCAGCGGGCGGCGGCGCTAAGAGTTCATCCGAGAACTCCGC
>PKXY01000014.1 GCA_003132505.1 Solirubrobacterales bacterium | reverse complement strand
CACAACGTATGTAGGCACGTCAACTAGCTACTGGACCTGATCGACCAGGAGTTGCGCGTTTGAGTTTCGGACGCGCGTCGCATCGCGGAAGAGATAGGAGCAGTCGGAGGAGAGATCGCCCTGCTGGGCCTCGTGTCGTCGGACTGAATGACAACGACAAGCAGCACGTGGTCGACCATCTCCTAGATCCGCGTCAGGACGTGCGGCTGCTTGGTCGAGCGTTGGAATCACGACGCTGACGTCCCCGCGCCTCGGGTCGAGACATAACACCGTCGTCTCGCCGATTCGTGGCGATCCGGCAGGAAGATCACCTGCCAGAGCTCGTTTTCACCATGACCATCCATTTGTGCGGAGAACGTGTCCATTGACGGCGAAAACGGATGCCAGATGGGAAAGTCACGTCCCGAAACGCTCGTTGGTCGTCGCGGCGCGACGCGCATTGGACCGGGTAGGGTTTTCCCCATTGCTGTCCCGTGGATTGCTTGTGCTGCACTACCCGCTGCCCCAGCGCGCGCCAACGGCGTTGTTCGGGTTGGCTGGCGCGCCAGGCGCACTGGCGTCACTAACCTCCTTATCTCGGGGTCGTTTCGATCGGGTTGGAGCAGTGGCTAGACGGTCCCGGCCAGGCCTCGGCGGCGCGCCGACGGTCGCCCAGCGCGGGTCGCGCTGCGGCTCGCCACGGGTGGGTGGTCCGGCTGGCTGAGCTGATTTTTGACGTGGGTCTGCACGATGGTGAGGACACGGCCTACTACCTCGCGTCCGGCTACGACGTGGTGGCTATCGAGGCGAATCCGGCGAAGTGCGAGGCGGCCGCGCAGCGGTTCGCGGACGAGCTCGCCGCTGGGCGCCTTGAGATCGTCAACGTCGCGATCGCGGAGGCCCCGGGGGTCGCGGAGTTCTGGGTCTCCAGTCGCTCCGAATGGAGCTCGCTCGATCGCGCTAACGCCAGCAAGCTGGGCGCGACTGCCGCGTTGGTCACCGTGCCCACGATCACGTTTGGCGAGCTGCTGTCGCGCCATCGAACGCCCGTGTTCGTGAAGCTAGACGTCGAGGGCGCTGACAGCCTCTGCGTCCGCGAGCTGAGCGCCTCGGAGCTGCCGCCGGCGTATGTCTCGTTCGAGTGGTCCGTCTCGTTCGAGTGGTCCGACGACCAGACGGCGGCCAATATTGACGTGCTGGCGGGGGCTGGATACGGCGGCTTCAAGTTCCTGCGCCAGAACGACTTCCGCGAGATCACGCCGCGCAACCTCGGCCGTCACGACCTGATCCGCGCGGCGATCGCGAGCTTCCCGGCCGGTTCGATTCCGTTCCGAATTTTGCGCGGTCTGTACCATCACCCGCGACGGATCGCGGGGCAGACGTTCGCGAGGGGCACCTCCGGGCCGCTCCCGTGGCAGCTGCCGGGTCGATGGTGGAGCGCAGCGGAGGTGAAGGCGGTGTGTTCGCAAACTCTGCAGGAGCGTCCGAAAGTCGCCCCCTTGCAGGACTGGTTCGATATTCACGCCACGCGCACGAGCGTCTGAGAAGCCATGGCCGGCGCTGATGTCGCGCAAAGTGGTGGGCGTCTGGCGCCCGGTCTAGGTCGGTTTGGTCTTGGCGGTGCGATGGTGGGCCGGCGTGACCGGCCTGTAGCGGAAGAGGAAGGACCCCTCGGAGGCGTACATCAGCTTCCAGTGTGGGCTCTTGACGAAGAGCTGCAGCCATTCGTGCGAGTTCGCGATCGACTCGACCCCATACTCATCTGACGACTGCGCAGCTGCCGGCGAGTACACGGCGAAGAGATTCGCCGGCGGCGTGTGCCCGAACTTTGTGGCGTAGGCGATGTAGGCGGCCGTCAGCGTCGCGAGGTCGGCCTGCGTCGGTTTCAGCGTCGCATGCAGCTCGACCTGGTGGAGGTTCGTCCCGTCCCAGAGGGCGTTCCAGATGAGGTTGTGTACGTCGGGATTGAGACTCGTCGGAAGGTCGCCGCTCGCGGCGACCTCGAGATGATAGGAGCCCGGAGGGGCGTCGTGGATGTAGGTATCGAGCACGCGAACATCGCTCGCCCGCACGACGTCGCTCGCGTCCAGCCCGGACGAGGAGACCAGGTAGCAGGTCACAAACGCGGTCGTGACGACAGCCAGCACAGGCCAGCGCCAGCGCGGTTTGCGCACCGCAGCCAGGCCGATCAAAGTCAGCCACGGAATCGCAAACAGCGTTGCGCGAAAGACACCCTCGTTGCCGTAGGGGTTTACGGTGATGAACACGAGGCCGACGCCGGCCGCGATGATGAAGCCCCAGGCGCTGCCGCGGCGGCGATTGCGGACGAAGCCAATCGACGCGAGCGCAACAAGCATCAGCATGCCCAGGACTAGCGCATCCGTGGTCAGCCCGACGATCGATTCGCGCACTAGCCCAGGCGAAGCGAGGGTCGGGACGGGCTTGAAGTTCGCAAGGTCGCCAAGGTTGTTGAAATTGACGAAGCCAGCCAGCACGCGCTGATGAAGAGCCGCCCAGGCGCCCGCCGGAACGAGCATCGCGACGGGCGCCCAGCGTGGCTTGACGAGGCGAAAGACTGCGAGCACGATGAGGACACCGCCAGCGATGTAAGGGGTGAGCTCGTGCGTGACTGCAAGCACGAGCCCGGCAAGGACGAACAGCGCCAGCGTCACGCCGCGCGAGATACCAAGACCGCGCCTGCCGGCGATGACGAGGGCAAACGCGCCGAGCGCGATGACAAAGGCCTCCGACTGCGGCGAGAAGTAGTTCTGGCCGACGCTGTCGGCGAGCGTCGCGATCATCACGCCGATCCAGCAGCGGTGACCGGAGCGGATGACGCGCCCGAGCAGGAAGCGCAGCTCGATCGCGCCGAGCAGCGCGATAAGCGGGGGCCAGTAGGCTGCGAGGCCAATCGGGTTGGCGACGCGTGCGATCCGGCACAACCACGCGATGGCGCTGAAGAAACCCGAGTACGTGTAGTAGATGGATTGGTCGGGGTGCAGCTTCGGGACTTGCAGGATCTGCTGGACTAGGGCGACGTGCTTGATCGCCGACTGTGAGTTCGGCTCGCCGTAGACGATCGACGGCGTCAGCGTCACCGCCGCGATCAGCATCAGCACGGGCACCGCGATCTGTGTTTCGCTGCCGTCGCGGGCAAGCGCGATCGCCGCCACCAGCATCAACAGGCCCGCGTACCAGGCGTAGGAGATATCGGGCAGGAAGCCGCCGAGACCCGGGGTGACGTGCCCGAGCTGGAGCGCCCCGAAAAGCCAGAGTGCGGTCCCAACGACGGTCAGGCCGCTCGAGATCTGGGCCGCGCGCGTTTGGTCGCGCAGCGGGGGCAGCTGCGGGATCACGCGAAGATGCGCTCGCCGCAGCGCGATCATGCTGCGCCGGACGCCGACGACGTGCGCGCTTGCTGCGGCGAGGGCGATGATCGTGGCCCAAACCACCGGGTCCCAGAGTGGCGCCAGGACCATCATCGTCCCGACCAGTACCGACACACTCAAGCCGGCCATCACGGCGATTCCGCAGCGCTCGCCGAAGGAGAGGTCATCAGCCAGCTGGCACGGAGCCGCGCCGACGCCGAGCAGGGAGACGCCGAACACGCCGATCAGGCGCAGCGCTTCGCTGCTGCACGCGAACCCGAGAGCGAACACGAGCAGGAATAGGATCGCCAGCGCGCTGACCAGGAGACGACCTGTAGCAGCACGCCAGAGCTCGGCTACATTGACGTCGAGTTCGTGCGACTCGTGCGAAAGCGTCGCTGTGCCGTTCTCAGCCTCAACCGGGCGGTATTCGATATCCGGGGCGGCCCTCACCATCGGCAGCGCTCCGTGGTCGCCATCATCAATTCAACGCCGTTCGATGACGTCGTTCAGGCGCAGCTTGCGCGCCCACCGTCGGCTGCGACGGTAAAGCAGCGGACCGCTCAGCATTCCGTAGCGCTCGACCCGGGCCAGCGAGCGCGGCAGGTGCGAGGGCCCCGAAGATGCCCCACGCCGCTGATTCGCGAACGCGAGCGGCAAGCTGCGCGCGAGCGCCGCAAGAAAGCGCGCGTCGTGCGTCAGATACTTCGTCAGAACCGCTGAGAACCCGACGCCGTAATCGAACAGCGTCCGGCGCAGGGCATCGGGGTTTCGAGTGTGCTCGTGCCAGCAGACTGCGCGCGGCTGATAGACGACCCGTCCGCCGCGGAGGATCGCAGCCGTGAAAGCCTCGGTGTCGGCTCCGGACCGCGCGGGACTGCCAGCGCCAAGCGCTGGATCGAAGCCGCCAGCGCTGAGGAGCTCGGCGCGCCGAAAGGCCATGCTTGCTCCGGAGCCGAACATCCCACCCCAGTACGGGTACAACAGGCGGTTGCGGGCGCGATGCTCGGCGAGGTCATATGTGCGCCGGACCACGCCCTTGGAGAACCCGGCGTACTGTTCGAAGCGCTTCTGCGACTCCGTCCGCAGCTCGAGTGGCAGGATCATACCGGCCACGGCGCGCACCGCCGGATCGGTGAAGGGGTCAACCAGCCAGCCCAGCCAGCTCGGGTCGACGAGCACGTCGTCGTCCGCGAAGGCGACAAGATCCGAGCCGGCCTCGGCGACGCCGCGGTTTCTCGCCACTGAGCTTCCCGGCCGCGGCTCGGCGACGTAGCGAACAGACAGACGATCGGCAAAAGAACTCACCACATCACGAGCTTCGGGAGTCTTTGGGCGGTTGTCGACCACGACCACGTCGAAGCTGGCGAAATCGACGGCACACAGCGTGCGCAAGCAACGCCCAAGCTCGTACGGGCGGCCATGCGTCGGGATCACCACCGTCACCGACACGCCCTCGCTCGCGGGCTGCGCTCCCGGACAGCCACTGGGGCCCGCCACCAGGCCGGGCAGGAGTTCGTCCGCGCTGCTCGGTTGTTCGCTACAGCCAAAGCGCTCGCAGTGAGCGCGGACCTCGTGTGCGCACTGCTCCCAGACCGCCGCCGCAAGCGTCGCAGGCGACGTCCGCTCGATGGGCTCATCGAGATGGATGATTGCGAGCGGCTGGGCATGCAGGCGAACCATGAGCAGGGTGTCGCGACACTCGGACGCACCTGATTCGCCACCCGGACGCTCGGCTCGCAGCGGGCCGTCGAGCTCCAGGTAGCCCGTCGCCGTCGGAGCCAGATGGAGGAAAGCCTCCTCGGGCAGAAAGCCGTTTGTCATGCCACGTGCCCGGTAACTGCCCATGTGGCCGTAGCCTAGGGATCCGTTTGCGGTGGCGTGAAGGGCGTGGCCGTCACTGCTCCCAACGGCTCGAGCCGCTCGCTGGGACCCCGGGGGAACGATCGTGTTGGACATCAAGGATGCATCGGTGCGTGACAGGGGCGACTTGATCGCCACCGGTTCGACGCGGTCTACCAGGCTCCACCCGGCCGCTCGTGTCCTACTCGCTCGTGTCCTACTGATACAGGCGGACCCAGTCGACGAGCATCGACGCGGGGAACACGGTCGCCGCGTTGGGGTTCCCCGGCCAGCCCCCGATCGCCTCATCGAGCAGGATGTGGAACGGGTGGCCGTTGAAGACCCAGGTTGAGCCTTTTGCGAGCGTCGCCGGCGTCGCGGTCGCAAACGGCACGCCGTCCAGCGTCCAGGTCAGCAAGTCCGGCCTCCAGATCAGGCCGTAGGTGTGGTAGCCCCCGGCGAGCGGTGTGACCGAGTTCACGTCGGAATTCCACTGCTGAAAGTTGGCGTCCGCTGCGGTGCTGCCGGTCGGCCCGTGGAGGAAGCCATTGGTCTGGTTCGGGTACTGGCCGATCGCTTCCATGACATCGATCTCGCCGCCGTTAGGCCATCCGAGCTGCTCGCCGTCGTCGGAGTACAGCCAGAAGGCGGAGCAGATGCCCTGTCCGGCGGCGACGTCGATTCGAGCCTCGATCCGACCGTAGGTGAACGAGAAAAGGCCGCCGGTCTCGAGCTGGGCCGTGCTGTACGCCGGCAAAGCCGTCGGTCCGAACGCCGTGATGGCGAGTTGCCCGGCGCCGGTGAGCTGGGCGTTGGCGAGGTTCGGCGTGTTCGTGGACAGGGTCCCCGGACCGCAGCCCCCGCCAGAATCGGCCGCCCAGTTGGCCGGGTTGGGCGGCGTGCCGGCCGCTCCGGTGAACTCATCGGACCACACGAGATTGTTGTAAGGGCCGCTCACCGGGCCGGTCGGCGAGGTCGCGCCGGTTGAGGTAACAGCCGGGGGCGGCGCCGACGACGCGGGCTGCAGCGCGCTGTCGACGGTGAACGGGACCGCAGGGCCGTGGCTCACGACGCGGACGCTGAAGGTCGGTCGCTTGACCGTGTCGGTCGGTCGCTTGACCGTGTCCATGAACTCGAGCTTCAATCCCGCGTTCCCCACGCTCGCGCCGTGCACGCTCTCGCCGCCGACGTACACGTCGGCAGTCTCGGGCGTCGGCAGCGCGGCGAGCGACACGATGATCGCGTAGCTACCCGAAGCCGAGACGTGGAACTTGCGCAGCTTCGTTCGCGTCGGCGACGTGTGCGTGGTGATCGACGGCTTGTGTGTGGCGGCGGCCGCGCTGGCAAACGGCTGGTAGGAGAGGGCGGTACTCGTCTGGAAAGCCGCGTAGCCGGCGACGCCGGCGAGCGCCAGCAGCAGCGTCGCGGCGCGGCGCCGAGCGAAAGTCCCGCGTGCTCCAGTCATCGGGCCACCAGCTTCACCCACGAGAGGAGTGTACGCGGGACCAGGGGGTGACAGCGCAGCCTTTTGGGAGCGTCGGAGCGTCTCATCTTCATTGAACGTAGCAACGTCCCGTGGAGTTGCTGGGGAGTTTTCTCCCCAGCGGTGGATCGGCGACTCGGCGGCCTGCGAAACAGTGCGTGAGAGGGGCGGCGTCATCGGCCCGGGCATCGAACAGACGTCCAGTCGGCTGATCTCGCAGAGCCTGCAGCCGCGCGCGCGAGCGGGCGTTGTTATGACGTCTCGTCATGATATGGTCAACGCCAAGTGCCGAATCCCCACCGTCAAAGGGTCGGGGAACCGGGGACCCAAATGTTTGGTGGGGCGAATCTCGTGGCAGGCGAACACGAGTAGCGCGACTTCTCAGCGCGAGCCCGTCAGCTAACCCGGTAGGCCTCAAAGAGAGGTGTTGCCGTGAATTTTTCTAAGTGGACAATGGGCTGGCGGAGGCGGGTACTGCACCGTCGCTCGCTCAACAGTGAGAGTGCGTATCGCGTGGTTTCGAGGCGTGGCTCAACGGTCGAGGTCGAGGTGCTCAATGCCCCCGGGCTGCGGCCGGGCGCACACCTGCACATAACGGCGGATGCCGCGCGGGCGATGCGGCACGAGGACAGCCGCGCGAACGAACGGGTGCTGCGGTTCGCCGGGGCAGCGACGCGCTTCGTCCTCGCTCGCAGTCCGAAGTTGAAGCTGCCGACGGCCTGACGTCTCAACGAGGGTCCTCAGGCGTCGCGGCGGCGGAACAGCGCCAGGATGGCGACGGCGGTCGCCCCCGCGTATATCGCGAGCATCAGGAGCGCGTGGTAGTAGGTCGAGTCGCCGTTGCCGCCGTGGGCGAGCGCGGCGAGAAGGCGCCCCGGGAGCCAGTTCGAGCCGCTTGACCAGATCGCGCCGACGATGATCGCCTCGATCGGGATGACCCAGGCGATGGCGATTCCGATCGAGAGGCCCGGCGAGCGCAGCAGGACGCCAAGCGCGGCGCCGAAAAGGCCGTAGATCACAGCCGCAAGGAACGCGTGGAAGACCGCCTGGAACATGTCGGTGATTCCGGTGCTGCTCGACCAGGCGCTCGTCGAGATCCCCTTTCCGGGGGCGAGGATGAATGCGAGCGCGACCGAGACGCCGACCGCAACGATCACGACGATCAGGATGAACAGCACGAGCGCAAGGAACTTGCCGATCAGGAACTGGATCCGGCGCGGCTCGCGCACGAGCAAGTTGCGCAGTGTGCCCTGGCTGTACTCGGTTGCGAACGCCGCCGCGAACAGGCACAGCGAAACGATCCCAATCAGGCTCGAGACGTCGACGACGCCGTGGACGAGTCCGTTCGGCTGCTCGAGCACGGCGTAGGTGATGTGGATGCCATGGCCGCTGAAGAGCTGTGGCGTGCGCGTCGCGCGCTCGATCGTGAAGATCGTCGCGAGGACCGGGAACAGCAGGCCGGCACCGAAGCCCCAGAGCAGGAGGCTCCGCCGCTGCAGCTTGATCCACTCGCTCGAGAACGCGCCCCACATCAGGCGAGGGCCTCTGCCGCGCGCTCGGTGTCGTCCTGGTCGGTGATCGCGAAGAACGCGTCCTCGAGCGACGCGCGCGTCACCTCGAGGCCGCTCAGCGTGATCCCGGCGGCAAATGCCTGGCGGTTGAGCTCCGCGGCCCAGCCCTCTTGGGCGCTGACGCGCAGGACGTCGCCATCGATCCGCGCCTGCTTGCCGGCGGCGGCGCACAGCGCGAGCAGCTTCGCGAGGTCCGCGGCGTGCTCTGCTCGCGCGACGATGCCGGTGTGCTGCGCCTCGAGCAGGCCGCTGATCGGACCTTGGAAGACGACCCGGCCGTGGTCGATCATCATCAGGTGGTCGCAGATCGCCTCGATCTCGCGCAGCAGATGGCTCGAGACGAGCACCGTTATGCCGCGGTCGGCGAGGCCGCGCATGACGCTGCGCATCTCGCGGATGCCGGCCGGGTCGAGGCCGTTGGTCGGCTCGTCGAGGATCACGAGCTCGGGGTCAGGTAGCAGCGCGGCGGCGACGCCGAGGCGCTGCTTCATCCCCAGCGAGTAGGTTTTGACGCGGTCGTTGGCGCGCGCGCTCAGCTCGACCTGTGCGAGCACCGTGTCAATCCGCGACTTGTCAAGGCGTCCGAGGCGCGTCAGCACCTCGAGGTTGCGCCGACCTGACAGAGCGGGATAAAACGACGGCGATTCGATCAGTGCGCCGACGCGGCGCAGGTAGCGCTCGGGGTGCGCGATCGATTCGCCAAGGACCTTCGCTACCCCGCTCGTCGGGCGCACCAGCCCGAGCAGCAGCTGGATCGTCGTCGTCTTGCCGGCGCCGTTCGGTCCGACAAAGCCGCCGACGACACCCGCGGGGAGGTCGATGTCGACGCCGTCAACCGCGAGCACCTCTTTGTAACGCTTGCTGAGAGCGGACGCCACGATCGGCGAGTCGCCAGCACGGCTCTCGGCGACTACAGCGTCGCTAGGTGTCGTCGTCGTCAAGATCGCGCCCAGGCAGCCTCACATGGGGCAGCCGAGCGCCACCTTAAGACGGCAAGATGAAGCAGCCATAAGTCAGCGTGGCTGAGGCCTGGCGGGACCGCGGGCCGGGCGCGGCTCTCTCAGGCGGCGTTGCTGGCGAACGCGCCGCCGTGCTCCTCGGATGCGCGGCGGTCGGCGACGAGGGTGCCCTCGTTGACCGGTGGGCACTCGCGGAACGTCGGCTGCCACGTGTTCGCTGCGCGCCGGCGGGTCCCGACGCGGCGGACGCGCTCGCGCAGGATCGTCCGAAGGACCCGCATGCCGTCCGGCACCGCGTTGAGGTTGCTCACGCCGTGGAGACGCTCGTGCTCGACCGACGGGACCTCGACTACGGAGAGGCCGGCGCGCGCTACACGCGCTGTGATCAGGGTCTCGACCTCGAAGCCGTCGCAGTTCACCGACATATGCGGCAGGCAGGTGCGCCAGAACGCGTTATAGCCGTAGCAGAGGTCGGTGTAGCGCGTCCCGTAGAGCACGTTCAACAGGGCGAGCAGCGCGCGATTGCCGGCTCTGCGGACGCCGGTGATGTCCTCGCTACCGCCGGCGCCGAGGAACCGCGAGCCCTTCACGAAATCGTGACCGGCGAGCAGCGGCGCGACGAAGGCGTCGATCTCGGCTGGATCGGTCGAGCCGTCGGCGTCGAGCATGACGATGATCGAGCCCTGCGCCGCGGCAAAGCCGCAGGCCAGGGCGTTGCCCTTGCCACGGCCGTCCTGGAGCACCACGCGGATGTCGGGGCGGATCGTGCGCGCCACGACGATCGTGTCATCGATCGAGTGCCCGTCGACGAGGACGACCTCGTCAACCGATTCGGGGATCCGCGTGAGCACGTGCGGCAGGTTCGCCGCCTCGTTGAGCGTTGGGATCACGACCGAGATTGTTGGCGTCGTTGGACCTGGGCGGTCCGCGTCTGTCGAATCGGTGGGCATCGGGGGGGCCATGCCTGGCGTTTGCTCGAGCATCCTGCAAAGTTCCTTTGTGATGGTCCCGTCAATACGGGGCTGCGGTGATGACGGCTACGACTATAGGTCTCGCCAAAGCCGCGACCGGGGTAGGAAGCTCCCCTGCTTGCTGACACGGGTGTAACCGACGCGGACTTGCCTTCAGAGTCGGTCCCGCCGAGCAGTCTACAAGCCGCTCCGGCTAGACCGAGCCGGTGGCCAGCTGTCTGCGGCGCTCGCCTCGGCGGCGAACTGCGGCTTTGCCAGCAGGAGCTGCACGTCGCCGATCCGACCACCGCCGAAGCCGCCCTCGCAGTAGGCGAGGTAGAGCTCCCACATGCGCTGGAAGCGACCGTCGTAGCCGAGCGATCGGACGTGGTCGAGCTGGGCACGGAAGTTCTCGCGCCAGCATCGCAGTGTCCGCACGTAATGCGCTGTGAGGTCCTCGAGGTGGACCTGGCGCATGTCGGTCACGCGCGCGACCGAGCGCGAGATCACCTCGAGCGATGGGAGGCAGCCGCCAGGGAAGACGTGCGTGTTGGCGAAGCTCTTCTTTCCCTTCTCGACGTTGTAGGCGCGACCGTCGATCGTGATCGCCTGCAGGAGCATCGCGCCGTCGGGCTCGAGCAGCGCGGCGCAGCGCTTGAAGAAGGTGTCGAAGTACTGCCAGCCGACGGCCTCGATCATCTCGATCGAGACGAGCTTGTCGAACGTTCCGGTGAGCTTGCGGTAATCCTCGAGCAGCACGGTGACGCGGTCCTCGAGTCCCGCAGCGGCGATCCGCTGCCGGGCCAGGGCGTGCTGGGCCTCGGAGATCGTGGTCGTCGTGACGCGGCAACCGTAGTTGCTTGCGGCGTGGATCGCGAAGCCGCCCCAGCCGCTGCCGATCTCCAGCACATGCTCGCCCGGCTGGAGGCGGAGCTTGCGGCAGATGCGGTCGAGCTTTGTGATCTGGGCGTCGCGCAGCGAGCTGCCGGGCTGCTCGAAGATCGCGCAGGAGTACATCATCGTCTCGTCGAGCATCAGGCTGAAGAGGTCGTTACCAAGGTCGTAGTGCGCCGCGATCTGGCGGCGCGCACGCGCCGGGGTGTTGCGAGCGAGCCAGCGCGTACCAGCTTGTGGCAGCGCGACGAGGGGTCGTAGCGCACGCCGCCAGCGGTCGGTTGCGGGCATGTTGAGCGCTGCCAGGCGCGCCAGCTCGGGCAGGTCCGAGCAGTCAAACCAGCCCTCGGCATAGGCCTCGCTGAGGCCAAGCGAAGCGTGCAGCAGCGCGCGATAAACGCGGCGGTCATGAACGACGACCCGGACCGTGGGATCTCCGTCCGCGGGGCGACCGAAGCAATAGGTGCGCTCGCCATCCACCAGCTCAAGCACCCCGTGACGGGTCAGCGCCAGCAGCCTCAGCACGAAAGCGCGTGACACCTAGGCACCTCCTCCAGCGCGTACGCCACGAGCCGAACGATCGGCACTCGCGACGGCCGTTTCGCGCGAGCGTTGTGCGTGGCGACGGCGCGAACGGCCGATCAAGGGTGCGCCGCTCGGGTTGGGGAAATAGCGCGCGCCTTTCAACTTCAGTGCCAGCCCGTGCGTGTAGATCTGGCGCTGCGAGCGCAGCGTGATCATCGGGTGGCGCGCGAGCAGGCGGCCCATCGTCGCCGGGCTCAGCTCGCGGCGGCGCAGCGAGAGCGTCGCGTCGAAGGCGAGCTGGCCCGCAGGCTCCGCAGTTCGCCGACCCTCCGTTCCGTCGCCGGGCGTGCCCGTGAATGCGCTCTCGATGTGGACCACGAGCTGCTCGCCCGGCTCGGTCATCGACCAGGAGTAGGTGTGATCCATTCCCATGAACGGCGAGACGTGGAACTCCTTCGCGAAGTGACCACGAAGGACCGCGCCCGGCGGGCGGTCCGCCGCGGGCTCGAGCACGTAGGCATGGCGCTCGCCCCAAGGCGTGTTTGTCACCTCGGCCACGACGGCCTCGACGCGCTCGCCGTCGGCAGCGAAGCAGTAGTAGAAGCTGACAGGGTTGAAGCAGTGCCCGAAGTAGCGGAGGTTAGTCAGCAGCCGGATCGGGCCGGCGGGCGCGCGTCCGCTGCGTGCGCCGACGAGCCGGCGCACCTCGTCGGCGAGCGAACGCGTCGAATCGCCGAGATGGTCCTCGCGGCGAAACACGGCGATCGCCCGCCCGCGTGCTGACCAGAGCCGGCTGTGGTCGAACAGCTCGGGCAGCTCATCGAGGTCGAGATACGCAGTGAAGTAGTGGGTGCGCAGTTCGTGCTCCACGCCCATGAAGCGACGGTGGCGAACCCAGCCGTCGTAGAGACAGCTCTGCGCTGTGCTGCTCATAGCCCCTTCACCGCACGCAGCCCCGAAACCACGCCGTCCTCATGGAACCCCGATCCCCAGTGGGCGCCAGCGTAGCGCGTGCGCCCGTCGCTCGATATTTCCGCCCAGCGCGATTGCGCGGCGACGCTCGCGCGCGTATATATCGGGTGCGTGTAGTTGATCTGGCGGATCACCTTCGACGGATCGATCAGGTCGGTCACGTTCAGTGATACGCAGTAGTCCTCGACGCAGTTCAGTCGCTGTAGGTGATTCATGTAATAGGTCACCGTTGTCTGTGGCCGTGGCCGCTCGAACAGGTGGTAGTTCCAGGCCGCTCGGACCCGGCGACGGCGAGGTAGGAGACGCGCATCGGTATGCAGTACCGCCTCGTTTGCCGAGTAGGAGAAAGCCCCGAGCACCTCGCGCTCGCTGGGCGTCGGGTCGGCGAGCGCGGCGAGCGCCTGGTCGGCGTGGCAGGCGATGACCGCGAGGTCGAAGCGCTCCACCCCATTGCCGCGCGTCTGAATTTCGACGCCGTCCGGTTCGCGGCGGATCGCCTGCACCGCCGTGTTGAGCCTTACCCGGTCGGCGAAGCGCGCTGAGAGGGCCGCGACGTAGCGCTTCGAGCCGCCGACGACGGTCTGCCACTGCGGGCGGTCGCGGAAGCCGAGCATGCCGTGGTTTTGGAAGAACTCCGCGAGGAAGCGGACGGGGAAGTCCCACAAACCCGCCGGATCGGCAGACCACACCGCGGAGGCCTGCGGCACGATCAGGCGCTCGATGAACCAGCGCGAGTAGCCGCCGTCCTCGACGAACGCGCGCAGCGAGCGATCCTCCTCGACGCCTTCGCTGAGCAGCTTCGCGAGCGAGCGGTTGAACTCGAGGAGGTCTTTGATCATCCGCCAGAACTGCGGCCGGGCCAGGTTCGCGCGCTGTGCGAAGAGTCCGGCGGGCGTGCCCGCGTACTCGAAGTCCTCGTCCTGGCCCTTGACCGAGAAGCCCATGTGCGTCGCCTGGACCGGGACGCCGGCTGCTGCGAGGAGCTCGCTGAAGCGCGGGTAGTTGCGGTCGTTCAGCACGATGAAGCCGGTGTCGACGGCGAGCGGCGGGCCATCGTCGCGTTCGACGCTGATCGTGTTGGTGTGGCCGCCGAGGTAGGAGTTCGCCTCGAACAGCGTTATCTCGTGGCGCTCGTGCAGAGCATGCGCCGCCACGATTCCGGACACGCCGCCGCCAACGATCGCGATGTTCATGGGAAGGGAGCGGAGCGTGCGTGGCGAACCATCGGGGCGAAGCCTATTTCGGCCCTGCGGGCCGCACGGATCACGAGCCCTAGAGGAAGTCAGGAGCCGATCGTCGAATGAACGCCACACTGATGACCAAGCGAGCACCAGCAAAGGAAGCGCCCGCCAAGACGAACGGCAACGGCACCAACGGCATTATCGGCGGCTCGCCGCACACGCTTTCGACCTACATCCAGTCGCGCTTCGACGAGTGCTCACGCTCGCAGAAGGACGTCGCCCAGTACATCATCGACCACCTCGACGAGGCGGCCTTCCAGACCGCCGAGGAGTTGGCGCGCCGCGCCAACACGTCGAGCTCGACGGTCGTGCGCTTCTCGCAGGCGCTTGGTTTCGAGGGCTTCCCCGAACTTCAGCGCGCCGCGCGCGAGGAGTACCGCCGCGCCCATGCGGGCGTCGGCGAGTCGCCGCTGTTCTCCGTCGAGCGCAGCGCCTTCGAGACGGCGATCGCGGCCGACCACGTGAACGTGGAGGAGACCGCGCGCAAGGCGACGCCGGCCAACGTCGAGCGGGCGATCGCTGCGATCAGCGCCGCCAGTCGGATCGTCATCGCCGGCACCGACCAGATGGCTTTCTTCGCGTCGTACCTACGCCACCTGCTGATGCTGCTCGACCTTCGTGCCGAGCTCGTTGCGAGCCCGTCGCAGGAAGCCCTCGGCCGTCTCGCCCGAATCGACTCCGAGACGCTTGTCATCGCGCTCTCCGCCGGACGGCCGCACGCACTCGTCGTCCGCGCGATGAAGCTCGCACACCATCGCCAAGCCGCCACGATCGCGATCACCGATGCGACGATGTCCGATGTCGCCAAGCTCGCCCAGATCAAGCTCTACTACTCGTCGAACAGCCCCACCTACGTGCGCTCGCACACCGCGCTGCTCAGCATGATCCAGGCGCTCGCCTACGGCGTCTACTCGCGCGACGAAGAGCAGTACGTCGATCGGATCAAGGCCTTCCGCCTGAAGTAGGCGCGGCAGTGCTTGCCCGGCCTTACCGGGCTGCGCGCTCGCACGCCACCAGCGTGTCCCTGGCCGGCCGGTCGGCCGGCCGGTCGGCCGTTGCTGTGCTGGCTCGAGGGCCCGCGCATCAGCAATCGATCCGAGCGATGCGCTAGAATGATGCAAATGGCGCGCACCACGGTTGACATCGATCCGCAGGCGCTGGCAGCGGCACGGGCGGCGCTCGGCACGGTGGGCCTGAGTGAGACCGTCAATGCGGCGCTCAGTGAGACAGCGCGTCGAGCTGCCCTGGCGCAGTTCGACGTCCGTCGCGACATCGACGGCGATCCCGCGGAGGTCGCTGCCGGTAGGGAGGAGCGCCCCGCCATCAGTGCCGCTTAAGGACGTTCCAGCGCCGCGCCGCCTCGAGCAGCGCGTGCTGATCGATACCGCAGTCTGGACCTGGGCACGCGACCGACGGTTTCCCCAGCTCGCAACCTGGTTCAACGACGCGGTGCGCAGTGGGCGCGTCCTCGTCTGTGACATGGTCGTCCTCGAGCTCGTTCGCCTCGCGGCCAACGAGCAGCGTTCTCAGGAGCTGGCCGCGCGACTCGCGAGCTTCGAGTCCATCGCGATGCCCGGTTCGCTCTGGCGCCGGGCGCGGGAGGTGCAGTTGCTGCTCGCCGGGCTGGGGATCAGCGTCGCGTGCCGCCGGCAGATTTGCTGATCGCGGCAGCCGCTGAGCTGGCGGGCGTCCCGGTGGTCCACTACGACCGACACTACGAGCGGATCGCGGCCGTCAGCGGGCAAGCTCAGGCGTGGTTCGTTGCGGACGGCACTCTCGCCTGATTCACGCGGCAACTGAGGGCGAGCCGCAGGTCGCGCCGGCCGCTGCCAACATGGATGTGTTGCACGCCGAAATAGAGCAGTTACGGCGTAGTAACACGAATACACGGCGTGACTGACGGCCTACGGGCAGCAGCGCCGGTTTACCTGCGGTGGGTGTAAAGCTGCAACACCGCCTAGTCACTCGCCGGCAAGCGCGACGGCTTCACGCTCGCGGACCTGCGCGAGTGCGCGCGCGGGGCTTCGATGGTCCGTGGGGACGCAGAGCGCATTCTCAGGCGAGGTGGTCGACGCGGTGAGCGAGTGGCCGTCGTTTGCCAGCGAAGCCGGCGTCGAGGGTGACGAGGTGAAGGCGATCGCGGCTTCCCATCGCCTCGAGCTGCCGCGCGAGTGAGCTCGTGGCCGGCTCTGCGTGCGTGGTCGCTCCCATCGGCGCACAGGCATGACGGTCAGTCTGGGTGCCGGGGACGTTAGCGGCGCCGCGCTCTCAGGATTCTCCCGGCCAAGGCCCAGGCTCCGCTCGGGGGCCGGCCCGACACTCGCTGGGTCAGTTTCCTCGCCTCCTCCGAAAGGGACCGCAATGACCATCCTCGCCATCGCCCTCACAAACGTTCTTGCCGGCAGCGCAATCATTACCGGGCTCGCGCTGCTGATGCGCAACGCCGCCCGCTGGGGCAGCGCCGTCGAGGCATAGCGGCTCGCCTGCATCGGCAGGTTCTCTGCATGAATGGGCGCCTCTCGAGGTGCCCATTCTGTTGTTGGCGCACGATCGCGTGCACCGGATCGGCTCCGAAGCTGGCGTAGAATCGTTGACACATGCGCGACGAAGCGACATTCCGCGTCAAGGCGGGTCTTGCCGAGATGCTCAAGGGCGGCGTGATCATGGACGTCGTCGACGCCGGGCAGGCGAGGGTCGCCGAGGAAGCGGGGGCGTGCGCGGTGATGGCGCTCGAGCGGGTGCCGGCGGACATCCGCCGCGACGGCGGCGTCGCTCGGATGTCCGATCCCGCGATGATCCGCGGCATCCAGCAGGCCGTGTCGATCCCAGTGATGGCGAAGGCACGGATTGGCCACTTCGCTGAAGCGCAGGTGCTCGAGGCCCTCGAGGTCGACTACATCGACGAGTCAGAGGTGCTGACGCCGGCCGATGAGAGCAATCACATCGACAAGTGGCTGTTCAAGGTCCCGTTCGTCTGCGGCGCGACGAGCCTCGGCGAGGCGCTGCGGCGGATCGGCGAGGGCGCGGCGATGATCCGCTCGAAGGGCGAGGCCGGGACCGGCGACATCGTCGAAGCGGTCCGCCATCTGCGCGCGATCGGCGGTGAGATACGCCGGATCGCGACGCTCGAGCCCGGCGAGCTCGCCGGCGCTGCCAAGGATCTGCGCGCGCCGCTCGACCTCGTCCGCAGCGTCGCACGTGACGGCCGCCTGCCGGTCGTGCTGTTCTGCGCCGGGGGCATCGCGACGCCCGCCGACGCTTCGCTCGTCATGCAGCTGGGCGCCGAGGGCGTCTTCGTCGGCTCGGGGATCTTCAAGTCGGAGGACCCGGCGGCGCGGGCACGCGCAATCGTCGAAGCGACAACGCACTTCGCCGACCCGGAGCGGGTCGCCGCGGCCTCCGAGGGACTCGGCGCTGCGATGGCCAGTCTCGAGACGCGCAAGCTCGCCGAAGAGCAGCTTCTCGCGCCACGCGGCTGGTGAATCTGGTGCCGAGAACGCCTGTCGGCGTTCTCGCGCTCCAGGGCGATTTCGCTGCGCACCGGTGCTTGATCGAGCAACTTGGCGGGGAGGCGCGCGAGGTGCGTACGCCCGAAGATCTCGTTGGGATCGGTGCGCTGGTGCTGCCGGGTGGCGAATCGACGACGATGACGCTTGGGATCGAGCGCGAGGGGCTCGCGCAGCCACTGCGCGAGGCGGCAGCGTCGGGTGTACCGATCCTCGCGACCTGCGCTGGGTTGATCCTGCTGGACCGCGAGCACCTCGCGGTCCTCGACATGCGCGCGGAGCGCAACGCGTTTGGACGCCAGGTGAGGAGCTTCGAGGCGGACGTGACGCTCGACGGCTTCGGCGAGCCGCTGCACGCGGTCTTCATCCGCGCGCCGTGGGTCGCTGAGCTCGGCGCCGGCCTCGAGTCGATCGGCGAGGTCGAGGGGCATGTGATCGCGGTGCGCTCCGGGCCGATTCTCGCCGTCGCATTCCACCCCGAGCTCGCGGGCGAGACGCGCCTCCACCGCTGGCTGATCGAGCAGGCGACGGCGGTCGCGGTTTAGCGCTGGGGCGCCAGGGCGAGTGTCTCGAGTCCGAGCACCGCAGCGTCGGGTGTGACGATGCGACTTCCCGCGAGCCGGGATGCGCGATACTCGGTCGATGCGGATCTCGCTTGCCGCGGATGAGCTCACAGGGGTCGCGGTGATCCTGCCGGTCGAGCTCCGTGAGCGCGGCCACGACCTGCTACTGCACGGGGCGATTGCCGAGGACGAGGACACCGACTGGGCCCGAGCGTCGCTCGCCGCGGCACAGGACGTCGCCGCCGGCATCGCCGATCAGGCGATCGTCTGCTGCTGGACGGGGACCGGCGCTGCGATCGCGGCCAACAAGCTGCGTGGAGTGCGCGCCGCGCTCTGCCGCGACGCCGTGACGGCTGCCGGGGCCAGGCGCTGGAACGACGCCAACGTGCTCGCGCTCAGCCTGCGATCGACGGCTGACGCGGAGCTGGCGGAGATCCTCGATGCGTGGTTCGCAACCAAGCCGAGCGAGCAGGCCGAGGACCGCGCGAGCATCGACCGCATCGCCCGGCTCGAGGCCGAGCTCTGAGGGACCAGCCGGCGCCCCGACTTCCATGGCGCGACGGTGGCGGTGGACCGCCGAGCATCAACCGCGTCGGATGCGTGCGGAGCGTTCTAAGCCTCCTCTCATCTTCGATCGGATATACGGGCCTTCATGCGTGCAGCCACCCAGCCCGGCGAGACGCTCGCCGGGACGGTTGAGATCCGGCCCGGTGCCGGCACGCAGGCGCCGGTTGTCCAGCTTGGCGCGCCACGGACCGCGCTGAAGCGGGCCTGCGCTCACCTCCGCTCACTCCAGCACGAGGACGGCTGGTGGAAGGGTGAGCTCGAGACGAACGTGACAATGGACGCCGAGGACCTGCTGCTGCGCGAGTTCCTCGGTATCCGCACCGAGCAGGAGACGCGCCGGGCGGCGGAGTGGATCCGAGGCCAGCAACGCGAGGACGGCTCGTGGGCAAAGTTCTTCGGCGGGCCGGGCGACCTGTCGACGACCGTCGAGGCCTACGTCGCGCTGCGCCTCGCCGGCGAGGCTCCCGAGGACGAGCACATGCTCGCGGCCGCCGCGATGATCCGCGAGGCCGGCGGCCTCGAGCAGACGCGCGTCTTCACGCACATCTGGCTGGCGCTGTTCGGCCTCTGGTCGTGGGACAACATGCCGGCGCTGCCGCCGGAGCTGATGCTGCTGCCGCCGTGGGTGCCGCTCAACGTCTACGACTTCGCCTGCTGGGCGCGTCAGACGATCGTCGCGCTGACGATCGTCGTCTCCGAGCGGCCGGTGCGCTCGCTGCCCTTCGCGCTCGAGGAGCTGCGCGGCCCGCAGCCGTGGTCGCGCCCGCGCGCCTCGTCGCTGCGCGGGCGCACGCTGACGGCGATCGACCGCGCGCTGCACCTCTACCAGCGCCGCCCCGTGCGCGCCCTGCGCGAGCACGCCGCGATGCGGGCCGAGCGCTGGATCGTGCGTCGCCAGGAGGCCGACGGCTCCTGGGGCGGGATCCAGCCGCCCTGGGTCTACTCGCTGATCGCGCTGCACCTGCGCGGCTACCCGCTCGAGCACCCGGTGATGCGATCCGGACTTGCCGGGCTCGACCGCTTCACGATCGACGACCCCTCAGGGGAGGCCGGCGGCACGCGCCGCCTCGAGGCCTGCCAGTCGCCTGTCTGGGACACGGCGCTGGCCGTCGTCGCGCTCGCCGACGCCGGCGTCGAAGGCGATGATCCGGCGCTCGTGGCGGCCGCCGACTGGCTGCTCGGCGAGCAGGTGATGGTGCCCGGCGACTGGTCGGTGCGCCGGCCGAGCCTCGCGCCGGGCGGCTGGTCATTCGAGTTCGCGAACGACAACTACCCCGATGTTGATGACACGGCGGAGGTCGTGCTCGCCCTGCTGCGCGTCGATCATCCGGACCGCGAGCGGCTGCGCCACTCGGTCGACCTCGCCGTGCGCTGGCTCGAGGGGATGCGCAGCACCGACGGCGGCTGGGGAGCGTTCGACGCCGACAACACGCGCCCGCTGATCCGTGAGCTGCCCTTCTGCGACTTCGGCGAGGTGATCGACCCGCCGAGCGCCGACGTCACCGCGCACGTGCTGGAGATGCTCGCAGCGCTCGAGCAGGCCGACGGCGAGTACGCTCGCAGCGGCCTCGCCTGGCTGAGCGCCAACCAGGAGTCCGCCGGCTCGTGGTTCGGGCGCTGGGGCGTCAACCACATCTACGGCACCGGAGCCGTGGTGCCGGCGCTGGTGGCAGCCGGTGTGAAGCCGGGCGATCACCGGATCCGCCGCGCCGTGCGCTGGCTCAAGGAACACCAGAACCCCGACGGCGGCTGGGGCGAGGACGCGCGCTCCTACGACGATCCAGCGTGGATCGGTCGGGGGGAGAGCACGGCTTCGCAGACGGCCTGGGCGCTACTGGCGCTGCACGCGGCCGGCGAGCACTCCGACTGCGTGCGTCGCGGCCTGCTCTGGCTCGTCGACACGCAGCTGCCCGACGGGACCTGGGCCGAGCCGCAGTACACCGGCACCGGCTTCCCGTCGGACTTCTACATCAACTACCACCTCTACCGCCTGGTCTTCCCGATCATGGCGCTCGGGCGCTACACGCGATGAGCCTCGCGGTGCTGACGGCGATGGGGATCGAGGCGCGAGCCGTACGCGGCGGCGCTCCCTGGGCCCGCGTGGAGAAGTTCGGCATCGGCCCGGCGCGCGCCGAGCAGGCCGCGTCGCTGGTCTCAGGTCACGACGGCACGGTCGTGATCGCCGGCTTCGCCGGCGCGCTCGACGAGCGCCTCCAGCCGGGCGACATCGTGCTCGCGAGCGAGCTGCGCGGGCCCGACGGCACGGTCGCCTGCGGCGATCCGGCGATCCTCGCCGGAGTCCTGCGCCGGGCCGGGCTGCGCGTCTACGTCGGGCCGATCGTCTCGAGCCGCCGGATCGTGCACGGCGCCCGCCGGCGCGAGCTCGCCGCGACCGGGGCGCTCGCGGTCGACATGGAATCGGCCTGGCTCGCCGAGGCCCACGGCCGGCCGGTCGTGACGCTCCGCGCCGTCAGCGACAGCCAGGACCAGGAGATCTACCGGCCGATCCGCGTCGCCTCGGGTGTGCGCGCGGCGTTCCGCAGCCTGCGCCAGGCGTCGGCGCTGCTCGGCGAGTGGGCGGACGTCCTGGGGGAGCGGGAGATCGTGCTCGGCTCGCCGCGCGCCTCCTGCGCCGGCGTCGTGCGCGCGGTCGACATCGTCCGCCAAGCGCTCGCCGACCGCGGCGCGCCGATCTACGTGCGCAAGCAGATCGTCCACAACGCCCACGTCGTCTCCGAGCTCGAGGCGCTGGGCGCGGTGTTCGTCGAAGAGGTCGATGAGGTGCCCGAGGGCGCGACCGTGATCTACTCGGCCCACGGCGTCTCGCCCGCGGTCCGCCAAGCAGCCGCCGAGCGCGACCTCGACGTGATCGACGCTACCTGTCCGCTCGTCGCGAAGGTCCACGCCGAGACGCGGCGCTTCGCCCGCCGCGGCTTCGACATCGTGCTGGTCGGCCACGAAGGCCACGAGGAGGTCGAGGGGACGATCGGTGAGGCGCCCGATCGCGTGCGCGTGATCTCAAGCGTCGAGGAGGTCGAGGCGGTCGCGGTCGCCGACCCCGAGCGAGTCGCCTACCTGACGCAGACGACGCTCGCGGTCGATGAGACAGCGCTGGTCGTCGAGGCGTTGCGCGAGCGATTCCCGGCGCTCGCCGGTCCCCGTTCCGACGACATCTGCTACGCGACGCAGAACCGCCAGGACGCCGTTCGTGCACTGGCGCGCGACTGTGACATCGTTCTCGTCGTGGGCTCGCAGAACTCGTCCAACTCACGGCGACTGGTGGAGGTCGCCGAGCGCGCCGGCTCACGCTCGCAGCTGATCGAACGCGCTGACGACATCCGCCCCGAGCTGCTGCGCGACGTGCGCCGCGTCGGGCTGACGGCGGGCGCCTCGGCGCCCGAAGAGCTGGTCGAGGGCGTCGTTTCAGCGCTCGACGCTCTCGGCTCGGTCTCGGTCTCCGAGCGAGTCGTCGCGACCGAGTCGATCCAATTCAAGCTGCCACCGCAGGTCGGGAGGAACCGATGACCGTTCCGCTACGCCAGGGCATGAAGATCGGCTCCTACATCATGCGCCAGAGGCTCGCCGGCCGCGAGCGCTTCCCGCTGCTGGTCGAGCTGGAGCCGCTGTTCCAGTGCAACCTCGAGTGCGTCGGCTGCGGCAAGATCCAGCACCCCGAGGCCACGCTGCGCCGGCGGATGCCGGTCGAGCAGGCGCTCGCCGCGATCGATGAATGCGGCGCGCCGATGGTCTCGATCGCCGGCGGCGAGCCGCTGATCCACCCCGAGATCGACGTCATCGCGCGCGAGCTGGTGGCGCGCAAGAAGTACGTCTTCCTCTGCACCAACGCGATTCTGATGAAGAAGAAGCTCGAGCTCTTCGAGCCGAACCGCTACTTCGCCTGGGCCGTGCACATCGACGGGCTGCGCGAGCGCCACGACGAGTCGGTCGACCGCGAGGGCACGTTCGACAAGGCGGTCGAGGCGATCAAGGCGGCCAAGGACGCCGGCTTCCGCGTCACGACGAACACGACGATCTTCACGCACGACTCGCCCGAAAGCGTGCGCCAGGTGCTCGACTTCCTCCAGTACGAGCTCGACGTCGACGCGATGATGATCTCGCCCGCCTACGCATATGAGAAGGCGCCTGACCAGGAGCACTTCCTCGGCGTCAAGCAGACGCACGAGCTGTTCTCTGCGGCGTTTGCCGACGGCCGCCGGCGCAAGTGGCGCCTCAACCACAGCCCGCTGTTCCTCGACTTCCTCGAGGGCAAGGTCGAGTACGGCTGCACCGCCTGGGGGATCCCGAGCTACTCGCTGTTCGGCTGGCAGCGCCCTTGCTACCTGATGTCCGACGGCTACGTCTCGACCTACAAGGAGCTCGTCGAGACGACCGACTGGGAGGCCTACGGCCGCGGCCGCGACCCGCGCTGCGAGAACTGCATGGCCCACTGCGGCTACGAGCCGACCGCGGCGCTCGCGACGAGCCGCTCGCCGCGCCAGTCGCTGCGGGCGCTGCTGTCTAGCTGACCGGGGGGCGCACCCGGAGGGCACAGGCATGCGCCCCCCGGCGATCCGGTGCATGCACCGGATCGGGCCTCGGCGCATGCGCCGAGGCCCTCACGCAGGTGTTTAGTGCACATCACTGTGGAGTGCCCACATCCGCGAAATCGGGGTGCGAGCTGAAGCAGTCGCTGAGTGAGACGCTGCACGCCGTAGGAAATGGCGAGGACATGGGGAGCAGATGCGCGTGATGCTCCACGGCCGGCCGCTCGCGGACATCGTGCCTGGAGCGATGAGGATCGGCCGCGCCAGCTCGTGGCGAGCCGACGCCTCGTTCCGGCCTCACGCACTCTGCCGGCGCAACCGCCCCACTCGTACGCTGGCGTGCTGTCGCCACGCATGCGATGGGCCGTTGGGAAGATTGGTTCATGTACCGCGTCGGCTAGGTGGAGACGCCGAGGCCTTCATGCAGGTGTTTAGTCCACATCACTATGGAGTGCCCACATCCGCAAAATCGGGGTGCGAGCTGAGTGAGACGCTGCACGCCGTAGGAACACGGCGAGCAGCTCCGCGTGACGCTTCACGGCCGGCCGCTCGCGGACACCGTTCCGGCCCGCAGCTCGGGTGATGAGGATCGGCTGCGCGAGCTTGTGGCCGGTGGCCGGCCCGTTCCGCCCTCACGCAGTCGCCGAACCGGAAAGCATGAGCCGCCGGATCCGGCGTATTGCGCCGAGCCCCTCGTACATGTGTTTAGTACATGCGTCCACATCTCTATAGAGTGCGCACATGCGCGAAATCGGGGTGCGCGAACTGAAGCAGTCGCTGAGTGAGACGCTGCACGCCGTAGGACATGGTGAGCAGGTCCGCGTGACGCTTCATGGCCGGCCGCTTGCGGATATTGTGCCGGCCCGCAGGTCGAGCGATGAGGATCGGCTGCGCGAGCTCGTGGCTAGCGGACGTCTCGCTCCGCCCTCACGCACTCTGCCGGCGCAACCGCCCCCACTCGCACGCTGGCGTGGTGTCGCGACGCCCGTCGTGCTTGGCGAGCGGGACGGCGAGCACTGAAGCTGTACCTCGACCCGAGCGCGCTGATCAAGCGCTATATCGCCGAACCGGAGAGCGAGCTCGTGCGCGATGCGATGGGCCGCGCGGAAGCTTGGTTCATCTGCCGCGTCGGCTATGTGGAGACGATCCGCGCGGCCACGTTCGTCGGTGGGCGGCGGACGGCGAATGCGTTCGAGCAGGAGTGGCCGTCGTTCTCGGTCGTCGAGGTCGACCAGCGTCTGGTCGAGGACGCCGCGGAGCTCGCGGTCAAATACGAGTTGCGTACCCCCGATGCCCTGCACCTTGCCGCGGCCACGCTACTGGCGGCCTACGATCTCGTGCTCGCCACGTGGGATCAACGGCTGCACTCGGCGGCTCGCGCGAGCGGGCTCGAGCTCCTTCCGCCGAAGCTCTAACGCGGCTCGCCGGCCTCCCGCACCGATCTGCCGGGCTGATCCGTGCTGGGATCCCGCGTCGCCCGACACGCTTCGCGGCATCTCGGATGCGGCTCCGTGCACCGTGTGGCCGAGGCGGCTCAGAGCACGAACGGGATCAGCATCTTCGAGCGCGCGCGGTAGCTCGCGTAGGCGTCGGGGAACTCGGCCGCCATCAGCCGTTCCTCGACGCGCGCGCTGTGGATGAAGTACGGACCCATCAGCGCGAGCACGATCAGGAAGTAGAGGTTGATCGCGAGCGCCGTCCCGAGCAGCGCCAGCAGGATCCCCGAGTAGATCGGGTGGCGCACGAAGCGGTAGGGCCCCGAGGTAACGAGCTCGGGCTCTTCCTTGCGCGTCATCGGCATGCCCCAGTTGCGCCCGAGGTGGATTCGCGCCCAGATCGCCAGACCGAGCCCGGCGGCAAACAGCGCGCTGCCGAGCGCCTCGAGCCCGACCGAGTCGACCGTCCCCGACCCGTGGGCCCCGGAGAAGTGCAGCAGCACGACGGCGACGGCGACGATCAGCAGGCGCGGAAGGCGGCCCGCGAGGCCGCGGTGCGTGCCGCGCTTGGCGCCGGCGGCGGAGACGAGCCAGTAGACCCAGAAGGCGACCCAGGCGATCCCGATCGCGGTTCGCAGCGTGGTCACGTAATGCGCACGCGTTTCGCCTTGCGAGCGGTACAGCAGCCGTTGGCCGTGGAACCAACCATCTAGCCGGCGAGGACCACTCGGGCCCCGACGATCTCATACGTCGCGCGGGCGCGGGCGTCGCGCGTTGCGAGCTCCGCGTCGTGCTCGGTCGCGGCGAGTGCGACGAGCGCGTCGTACACGGCGCCACCGACGATGCCAAACCCGCTGAGCACCTCCGGCAGGCGCGCGAATGTGTGCGGGTCGAGCAGCAGTGGCGGGGCGAAGCGCTCGCGCAGCAGCCGGGCCCCGTCGGCGGATGCCATCCGCAGGTCGCCGGGAAGCCGGGTCAGAACCGAGTAGGTCTCGGCGAGCGCGTGTCCGCAGAGGCGAACCTCGCGCCCGGCACACCAGCGCACGATGGCGCCGTGTTCACGGTGAGTCCGGACGAGGAGAGGGATCGCAACGCTCGTGTCGAGCGCGAGTGCGCTCATCGCCGGCCGGCGTCGATCAAGCCGAACACCGTGTCGTCGTCGATCTCGGTCTCACCGGTGGCGACCAGCACGCCCGCCTCCTCGACGAGTCGAGCCGTGCGCCCGGAGGGGACCAGTTGCAGCCCGGCGCCGTAGCGCGAAATGTCGACGATCGAGCCCGCCACGAGGCCGAGCGCGTCGCGCAGCCGCTTGGGCACAACGATGCGGCCAACTTCATCGATCTTGACCTCCATTGGGAATATGCTACCAGCCAGATCCCAGGGGGCTCGCCGGCCTCCCGCCTTTGGCGGGATCCGGCCTCGCTGGCCTTCGCACCGAGCTGCTGGGCTGGTCCGTGCTGGGATCTGGCGTCGCGCCGCAGGGCTTCACGCGTCTTGTGTGCGGGGCCGCTTGGTGCGCACCCGCTGGGCGTGACGGGCGGTCCAGGGGAGACCTCGAACGGGTTGATTATGTNNGGGGCCGCAGGCCCCGACATAATCAACCCGTGAGAGTCCTAGTGGTCGAGGACGAGGCGAAGCTGGCGAACCTGCTGCGGCGGGGTTTGCGGCGCGAGGGGATGGCGGTCGACATCGCCTCGGATGCCGAGTCGGCGCTGGTTCGCGCGACCAGCACGACCTACGACGTGATCCTGCTCGATGTGATGCT
>PKXY01000029.1 GCA_003132505.1 Solirubrobacterales bacterium | reverse complement strand
CCTCTTCCTCCGGCACTGCCTCCCCGGTGGCCAGCGCTTCGGCTTCCGGCGCCTCCGCTGCAGCCTCGGCCGGCGCCAGGTTCTCGAACACCGACTGCGCTGCGTCGGCGTCTTCGAAACCGGCTTCGTCAGCGGGCTGGTCGTCGTCGCTGAGCTCGATAGGATGCAGCGGAAGGATCTGGTCCTCGATGCGCTTGGCTGACAGCGAGAGGCGGCGGCGCTCGGAGTCGATCTCGAGGATCTTGACGCGGATCTCATCGCCCGGCTGGACGACCTCGCGCGGGTTCTCGACGTGATGCGCCGCGAGCTCGGAGATGTGAACGAGGCCCTCGACACCGTCGAGGATCTCGACGAACGCGCCAAAGGTGACGACCTTGGTGACGGTGCCGGCCAGCTCGTCGCCGATGTTGTAGGTGCTGACGATCCGTTGCCAGGGGTCTTCCTGGGTCTGCTTGAGCCCCAGCGAGATGCGCTGACGTTCGCGGTCGATGTCGAGCACCTTGACCTTAACGGTGTCGCCGATCTCAAGGATCTGGCTCGGGTGGTTGACGTGCGACCACGAGAGTTCCGAGATGTGGATCAGGCCGTCGATGCCGTCGAGGTCGACGAACGCTCCGAAGTCGACGATGTTCGAAATCTGGCCCTCGACGACGAGCCCCGGCTCGAGCCGATCGAGGATCTGCTGGCGGACCTCCTTGCGCTCCTCCTCGAGGACCGCGCGGCGCGACAGGACGACGTTGTTGCGCGAGCGATTGAGCTCGATCACCTTGCACTCGATCTGCGTGCCCATGTACTCGTCCAGGTTCGGCACGCGGCGGATATCGACAAGCGAAGCCGGGAGGAAGCCGCGAACGCCGAGATCGATGATCAGGCCGCCCTTGACGACCTCGATAACCGTGCCCTCGACCGGCTCGCCGGACTCGGCAGCCGCCTCGATCCGCCGCCAGGCCTTCTCGAAGCGGGCGCGCTTCTTCGAGATGATGAGGCGGCCGTCCTGATCCTCCTTCGTCAGGACGAGCGCGTCCACCTCCTCGCCGAGCTCGACCTCATCGTGCGGGTCAACGGACTTGCGAATCGACAGCTCATTGGCCGGAATTACGCCCTCGGACTTGTAGCCGATATCGACCAACACCTCGTCCTGGTCGATCCGAACCACGTGGCCGGTGACGACCTCGCCTTCCTCGAAAGGGTGGAGCGTCGCGTCGTAGTTGGGGACGATCTGCCCGTCTATCTCGAGCAGCATCCCGTCGGAGTCCGGGACGACCTTCGCCTCGGGTGTATCGACCACCGTGTTCACGGCAAAGAGCGTAGCGCAGCAGCGCCTTTCAGCCGCGCACCGCGCGCGTATGATCACCGCCGTATGCCAGTGCGAGCAACCAAGCGCGGAACGGCGAGGACCACGCTCGACCGTGACTGCGATGTGCTCGTCTGCGGCGCGAGCTTCGCCGGCTTGACGGTCGCACGCGAGCTCGAGCGCTCCGGTGCCAGGGTCATGCTGATCGACCGCTACGAGGTCGGCGAGCGCCAGACCTCGGCCTGTGCGGTACCGACCGAATGGCTCGAGCTGCTCGGCCTCGAAAGCTCGGTCCGCCAGACCTTCGACGAGCTCGTCGTGCACACCTCTCGCTCGACCACACGCTGGCCGCTGCCCATAAGCTTCTCGACCTTCGACTACCGCGAGCTCTGCGGCCTGCTGCGTGCCGCGGCGTCCTCGAGCGAGTTCGAGACCGCGACCGTCGAAGGGGTGCAGACCGGCCAGACTCACACGGTGCGCACCGATCGGGGCGACGTGCGGGCTCCGTACGTGATCGACGCGCTTGGCTGGCGGCGCGTTCTGTCGAGCTCGGGGCAGCCGATCCAGCCGCCCGATGCGCGGCTTTCACGCGGGCTCGAAGTGCATCCCCCAGGCACCGGCGACGATCTCGAGTGCTGGATCGACCCGCACTACATCCGGGCCGGCTACAGCTGGTCGTTCCCCGCCGGCGACGAGGTCCGCGTCGGCGTCGGCTCATTCGAGCCGCGCGACCACGTCAAGGACGGCACTGTCGCACTGGCCCGCGACCTCTCGCGCGACCCGGTCGGCTATCAAGGCAACTGGATCCCTCACCAGCTGCGCCCGGCGACCGAGAACGGCATCTTCTTCGTCGGCGACTCGGCCGGGCACTGCCTGCCGCTGACCGCCGAAGGGATCCGGCCGGCGTTCTACTTCGCGCTTGCGCTCGGCCGCGAGCTGCGGGCGGCGCTCGCCGGGGCGATCACGCGCGAGCAGGCGCTGACCCGCTACCGCGCGTTCAACCGCAAGCACGCGTTGAAGTACAGCTGCATGCTGGGCGCCCAGCATCTCGCCGGCCGTACCACCGGGAGCGCACCGATGCGCTGGCTGGTCGGCGCGCTCCGCGCTCGGCGCGTCTCGCACTGGACCTTCGACCACTACTACCAGATCATGCCGCGCCCGTCCGCCATAGGCAGCGACTCGCCCGAGCTCGTCGGCACGGGCGCGCGCGGACGTTTGGGAGCGCCAGCTTAGGAAAACGGCCGGCGGTTCGGCGGCGGTGCAAAGTGCCAGCGGCAAATCACTTCGCGGCCAGCCAATTCTCACCAACGCCGATGTCCACCCCGAGCGGCGGGTCGAGCTCCCAGGCGCCGACCATCTCGCTCGTGATCAGGCTCCGCACCTCGTCGCTCTCCTCGGGCGGTCCCTCGATCATCAGCTCGTCGTGGATCTGAAGGATCAGCCGCGAGCGTAGACCGGCGAGCGCCGCGTGAGCGCGGACCATCGCAACCTTGATGATGTCGGCCGCCGTGCCCTGGATGACCGTGTTGACTGCAAGGCGCTCGCCGAGTGCGTGCTGCTGGCGGTTGCGGGCGCGCAGCTCCGGGATCGGCCGGCGACGGCCCAGCAGGGTCGTCACGTAGCCCTGCTCGATTGCCTGCGCGATCGTCCGCTCGATGAACACGCGCACCGCCGGGAAGCGCTCGAAGTAGGTGGCGATGAACGCAGCCGCTTCCTCGCGCGGAATCTGCAGGCGGTCCGCGAGCCCATAGTCGGTCAGACCGTAGGCGATGCCGTAGTTGATCATCTTCGCCTTGGAACGCATGCCGGCGTCGATCTCGTCCGGCTCGACCTGGAAAACCTGGCACGCGGTGGCGGTGTGGACGTCCTTTCCACGGCGGAATATCTTCTTCAACACCGGCTCATCTGCCAGCTGTGCGAGCACGCGCAGCTCGATCTGCGAGTAGTCGGCGCAGACCAGCAAGCCGCCGGGGGCTGCCACGAAACAGGCGCGGATCTCGCGCCCGAGCGGCGTGCGGATTGGAATGTTCTGGAGGTTGGGGTTCGTCGAGGAGAGCCGGCCGGTGCTCGCGACGGTCTGGAGAAAGGTCGTGTGCAGGCGGGACTCCTCGTCGACCTGACCCGGCAGCGGCTCGAGGTAGGTCTTGATCAGCGTCGAGAGCTCGCGCCAGCGCTCGATCATCGGCACGATCTCGTGCTCGGCGCGGATCGCGGCAAGGACGCGCGCGTCGGTCGAGAAGCCGGTCTTGCCGCGGCGCTTGCGCGACAGCCCGAGGCGCTCGAAGAGAATCGCACCGAGCTGTTGCGGCGAGCCGATCACGAACTCCTCCCCCGCCGCCGCGAAGATCGCCTGCTCGAGCGTGCGGATCTCCTCGGCAGCCCGTCCGCCCACCTCGTTCAGGCGGGCAACATCGAGGCGCACTCCCGCGACCTCCATCTCGCGCAGCACGCCGACGAGCGGCAGCTCGACATTCGCCAGCAGCCCGTCGAGATCGCGCTCGGTCAGCTCGGGGCGCTGCAGGTCGGTCAGCGCTCGCACCGCCTGCGCGTCGCCGGCGCTGCTCGGCGCCACCGCTATGCCACGGTCCTCGCAGAGCTCCGCGAGCGGATAGCCGCGACGCGCGGGGTCCAGCAGATAGGCGGCGAGCATGGTGTCGTGGTCGAGCAGCGGCGGCACAGTCCCGAGCGACTTGGCGTCATGGGTGGTGATTGCGTGCGCCTCGCACGCAATCACGAGCTCGCTGGGCTCCTGACACTCGCCGGCGAGCACTTCGTCGTCGGTCGCGACGCCGAACGTCCACGTCCTCGCCTCGCCAAAGAGCGCGCCTTCGGGGACCTCCGGTGGCCGCACCGCGATCGCCAACGCGCCTTGACCGAGCGCGGCCAGCTGCGTAATCGTGACTTTTCGCGTATGCACCGGCGAAGGCTCGGTCGCGATCGGAGTCCCGCCGGCGGTTCCGATCGCTTCCTCCAGGCGACGCAGCGGGTCGCGCAGCTCGTAGCGCCGGAACGCGTCGCGCAGCGCCGTCATGTCGGGCTGGCCGGCGTGTATCTCGGCGACGTCGAGCTCGACGGGCAGGTCGCGCTGCATCGTCGCGAGCTGCTTGGAGACCAGCGCGTCGGCGCGGTGGGCGGTCAGGTTGGCGCGGCGCTTCTCGCCGCTGACCTCATCGACACGATCGAGAACCGCCTCGAGCGAGCCGAAGCGCTGCAGCAGCTCGGCGGCAGTCTTCTCTCCGATCCCTGGAATGCCGGGGATGTTGTCGGACGTGTCGCCTTTGAGCCCGTAGAAATCCGGGATCAGCTCGGGGCCGATGCCGTAGCGCTCGAGCACCGCCGTGCGGTCGTAGAGCTTCGTCTCCGTGATCCCTCGCGCGGTCGCCATGACCCTGACAAGCCCGGCCTTGTCGACGAGCTGGAAGGCGTCACGATCGCCCGTGACGATCATCACCGGGATCCCCTGGCTGCGCGCCCGCTCGGCGAGCGTGGCGATCACGTCGTCGGCCTCGTAGCCGGCGAGGCGCGCGTTGCGATAGCCGAAGGCTTCCACCAGCGGATCGAACGCCGGCCACTGCTCGCGCAGCAGATCGGGGCGGGACTGGCGTCCGGCCTTGTAGTCGGCGTAGATCTCGCTGCGTCCGGAGCTGCCAGCGTCCCAGGCGACCACCGTCGGCTCGACCCCATGCTCTGTTATCAGCTTCACGAGCATCGAGGCGAAGCCAAAGATCGCGTTCGTCGGCTCGCCGGCGGAGGTTGCGATGGCCTCAGGCAGCGCGAAGAATGCCCGGTAGACAAGGCTGTTGCCATCGATCAGGAACAGCGTCGGCACCGCGACCGGATGCTATTGCCTACGATGAGCAGTGATGCGCGTCGCAGTCACCGGCGCCGGGGGCCTCATCGGCAGCAGGTTGGTGGGCGCGCTGGAGGCCCGCGGCGACGAGGTGGTGACGCTCAGTCGCAGCGGCGATGGAGGCGCAATCCGCTGGGAGCCGGCAAGCGAGCCGGCACCGGCGCACACGCTCGCAGCCGTCGATGCGGTCGTGCACCTGGCCGGTGAGAACATCGCGCAGCGCTGGTCGGCGGGCGCGCGCGAGCGGATTCGCACGAGCCGGGCGGCGGGAACCGCGAACCTCGTAGCGGGTATCGCCAGCGCCCGCGAGGGCGAGGACACCGAACCGCAGCCACGGATCCTCGTCAGCGCGAACGCCGTCGGCTATTACGGGAACCGCGGCGACGAGCTGCTCAGCGAGAGCTCGCATCCGGGCGACGGGTGGCTGGCAGCGGTCTGTGTCGAGTGGGAAGCGGCCGCGATGGCCGCAGCCGCGCTCGGCCTGCGCGCATGCGTGCTGCGAACCGGCGTAGTTCTCGATCGGGCCGGCGGCGCACTGGCGAAGATGCTGCCAGCGTTCCAATCCGGCGTCGGCGGTCCGGTGGCCGGCGGACGCCAGTACATCTCATGGATCCACGTCGACGACCTGGTCGCTTTCTATCTCGCGGCGATCGACGACGAGCGCTTCGAGGGGCCGATCAACGCGGTCGCGCCCCACGCGATGCGCAACGCCGACTTCTCGAAGGCGCTCGGGCGCGCGCTGCACCGCCCCGCGTTCGCGCCGGTCCCGCGCGCCGCGCTGGCGCTGCTCTACGGCGACATGGCGAGCATCGTCACCGACAGCCAGAACGTCGCGCCCGCCCGCGCGAGCGAGCTCGGCTTGAGCTACGCGCACGCAGACCTCGATGAAGCCCTGCGCGACACTCTCAGCCGCTGAGCCGGCGCAGCTCGATCAGCTCGCCGGCGCTGCCGACGCGGTAGCCGGCGAAGCTCGCCAACGAGGTATCGCCAGTGCTCTGGCTGATCCGGTAGGCGCCGATGACGCTGCGACGGACGCCGAGGTGGAAGTAGGAGTCGACGACGCTGAGGCGGTTGTGCGCGTTCTTGCCGGCCCGCTGAATCGCTGCGAGCACCGACGCCATCGCCTCGTAGCCATAGAGGCTGTAGGCGGTCGGCGCAGAGCCGAAGGCGTGCCGGTACTCACCGAGCACGACCTGAGCCGCCGCCGGGTACTGGCCGAGCGGGAGGATCGGGCTGGTCACGTAGGTTGAACCAGCCGCCGTGGCAAGCGAGCCCAGGAACGCCGCCGTGGCAAGCGTGCTCGGCGCGAACAGCTTCGCGCCTGGCAGCTCGGCGTGGAGCTCCTGCCAGAGGGCCTGCGCGCCGCCGTCAGGTGCAGCGCCCAGCAGCACCGCGTCGGCGTGCCTCTGGGCGATCTTGGCGGCGATCGCGGCGTAGGCGGACGGCTGGGCGCTCCTGGCAGTGTCGACGTCGGCGGCCCCGGCCACGTCGACGCCGCGGCTCGGAGCGTCGCTGGCCAGCATCCGCGCGATCACGCCGTCGTACGGCGCGCTCACCGAGGCCGTATCGCTCAGCAGGTAGACGCGCCTGACGCCAAGCGAGCGCATGAAGCTCGCCGTCGCCGAGGCTTCCTCGACGTCGCTCGGCAGCAGCCGCGCGAAGGTGCGGTGGCCGCTCGGGTAGTAGACCGCCGGCTCGCCCGTCTGGTCGAGCGGGTTCGCGTCGGTGAGCCCGACGTAGGGACTTGCCGGGCTGACCTGGAGGATGTCGTTCTCGTTGATCAGGGGCAGCGAGATGGCAGTGGCGGCAGAGTCGAAGTCGCCGATATAAGCGACGGCGTCGATGTCCTGGCCCGCCGCCTCGGCGGCGTGCGACGTCGTCTCCCGGTCCCAGCCGCCCGCAGTCTGCTGCGCGTCGTTGATCATGGCGATGCTGACGTTGCGGTCCTGTCCGCGCGCGTGCGCCTGCTCGAGCGCAAGGACCTCGCCGTCATTGATGCTCGTCATCAGCCCACCCTGCGGTCCCTGAAGCGGAAGGTCCGAGTAGACGGTCAACGTCTTCTCGTAGGTGTAGCCGCCCGCCTGAGTGCCCGAGCTGCCGCAGCCTGCCAGTACCGCGGCGAGCGCCACGACGACTAGTCCCGCCGCGCGCGAGCCGCGCACGCTCAAGCGCCGCCGAGGTGTCGGCGAATCTCTTTCAGCTGTCCGTCGGCGCCGACGCGGTAGCCGACGAAGCGCGCCTGCGACGTATCGCCACTGGGGGTAATCCTGTAGCGGCCGATGACGCTGTCGCGCCAACCAAGGTGAAAGTAGGCGCTGACGACGGTGCGACGGTCGTTCGCGTGCTTGCCGGCCTTCTTGATCGCTGCCAGCACCGACTCCATCGCCTCGTAGCCGTAGAGCGACCACGAGGTAGGCGCCGATCTGAACTCCTTGCGGTAGCTGCGCAGGACACGCTGAGCCTGGGCTCCGTACTGGTTTAGCGGGAGGATCGGGCTCGTGACGTACGTGGCCGCGGCGGCCGCACCGAGCGATCCGAGGAACGGACCGGTGGCGAGCGTGCTCGGCGCGAACAGCTTCACACCAGGGAGCTTCGCTTGGAGCTCCTGCCAAAGGGCCTCGACGCCAGGGTCGGCCGCGCTCGCAACGAACACGGCCTCTGCGTGCGTGGCCGCGATCGCTTTGACGACCGGCGCGTACTGGGCGAGTGTGGTGTCGGTCGCAGTGTCCGTCTGCGCGGTGCCGGTGAGCGTGATGTGGGCTTGCGCGGCGTCGGCTCCGACCATCGTCCCGATCACGCTGTCGAACGGCGTGTTGCCCGGGTCGTTGTCTTCGAGCACGTAAAGGCTGGTTACTCCCAGCGACTGCATGAAGCTCGTGGTCGCGGTCGCCTCCTGTGCGTCGGACGGGACCAGGCGCGCGAATGTTTGGATGCCGCTCGGGTAGTAGCTCCCGGGCTCACCCTTGACGTCGTAGACGCTTGCATTTGTCAGGCCCACGTAAGGGCTGGCGGGACTGACCTGGAGCATGTCATCGGCGTTTGTGATCGGGAGCGACGTTGCCGTCGCGGCGGAATCGAAATCGCCGATGTAGGCGACCGCGTCGAGATTCTGCGTCGCCGTGCTCGCCGCATTGTCGGCGTCGGTCGAATCCCACCCGCCGGCGGTTCCGGAGGCGTCGCTAAGCGGCAGCGAGATGATCGGATGTCCGTCAACGATGGCGCCGGCCTCGCTCACGGCGAGCGCCTCACCGTCCTCGATGCTCTCCATCAGGTAGCCCTGAGGGCCGTCCAGCGGCAGGGCCGTGTATATCGTCAGCGCGTTGCCGTAGGTCCTATCCGAGGTGGGTGTGCCAGAGCCGCCGCAGCCGGCGAGTGCGAGCGCGAGCGCGACGACGGTTGCTGCCGTTCGGGAATGGCGCACGCGATGCTCCAGACGAGGTCTACCTCAACGAGCGCGACCGGACGTGGCGCGCCAGCGGTCGGGGATTGTAGTGGCAGTCCTCAGGGCTGCGAGCCGCTAGCGTCGCGTCCCGGCAGGTGACCGATCACGACACGCCCGGCGGCGGCAAGGAGCATTACGAGCAGCGCCAGCAGGAATGCGTCAAGACCGCTGATGCCAAGCGCCCAGAGCACGATCCAAAGCGCGAACCCGAAGGTGGCGGCGATGACAAGGCCCATGCTCGGCGAGAGTCTATGCGACGGGCGCGGCGAGTGCCGTCGCGAACTCAGCGACGAGCCTGCCGACCGCAGCCGCGCCGTCGCTGTCCTCGCCTGCGGCGCGCACGAGGCGGGAGCCGACGATCACCCCATCGGCACCGGCATCGGCGGCGGCAGCAGCCTGGTCGGCCGTAGAGATGCCAAACCCGAGCGCGACCGGGACGTTGGTGGCGGCCTTGGCGCGCTCGAGCAGCGGCCGCAGCGACACCGGTCCCCCAGAGCGCTCGCCGGTCGTTCCCGTGACTGAGACGACGTAGAGGAAGCCGCGCGTCCGCGCGCCGATCTCGTGCAGGCGCACGTCGGTGGTCGTCGGCGCGACGAGCGCAACCAGGGCGATGCCGCGCCGCTCGGCGGCACGCTCGAGCTCGTCGCTCTCCTCAAATGGCAGGTCAGGCACGATCAGGCCGCTCACGCCGACGTCGGCGAGGCGGTCGAGGAAGGGCTCGATCCCCGGCGTCAGCACCGTGTTCGCGTAGGCCATCATGATCACCGCGATCCGCCCGGTGAGCGCGGCGGCAAGATCGAGCACGTCGCTGACGCTCGTTCCCGCCGCAAGCGCGGCCGTCGCGGCGGCATGGATCGTGGGCCCGTCAGCCAGCGGGTCGGAGAACGGCACACCCAGCTCGAGCATGTCGGCTCCGCCGGCGATGCACGCCTCGCCCACGGCGAGCGAGCGCTCCAGATCCGGGTAGCCGCCCATCATGTAGGGCATCAGCGCTGAGCGCTTGCCGCTGGCGGCGAACGCCGCAGCGATCCGCTCGATGCCGTCCGCGCTCATCGAGAGGCGCTGAGCGCGATTACCTCTGCGAGGTCCTTGTCGCCGCGTCCCGAGAGACAAACGACATCGAGCTCACCGACGGAGTTCGCCAGCAGCCAGGCGACGGCATGAGCCGACTCGAGCGCGGGAATGATCCCCTCCAGCCGCGTCAGCTCGCGGAACGCCACGAGCGCATCCTTGTCCGTTACCGCGACATAGCGAGCGCGACCACTGTCGCGCAGATGTGCGTGCTCAGGACCCGACCCCGGGTAGTCGAGGCCGGCTGAGATCGAGTGCGCTTCAAGAATCTGGCCGTCGTCGTCCTGCAACACCGCCGAGAGCGACCCATGTAGGACCCCGGCTCGCCCCCCCGCCGTCAGCGGCGCGCCGTGACGTCCGCTCGCGAGCCCTTCGCCGGCCGCCTCGACACCGATCAACTCGACCTCCGCGTCTTCGACGAACCCGGCGAACATCCCGATCGAGTTCGAGCCGCCACCGACGCACGCGATGACACGCGATGGCAGCCGGCCGACCCGCCCGAGCAGCTGGGCGCGCGACTCGTCCCCAATCGTCCGTTGCAGCTCGCGCACAATCGCCGGGTAGGGCGCCGGCCCGACGGCGCTGCCGATTATGTAGTGGGTGCTGTCGACATGCTCGACCCAGTCGCGGATCGCGGCGGAGACCGCCTCCTTGAGCGTGCGGGCGCCAGCGCTCACTGCCTCGACGCGCGCGCCGAGCAGCTCCATGCGCTGCACGTTGGGCTGCTGGCGGCGCATGTCCTCTTCGCCCATGTACACGACGCATTCGATGGCGAGCAGCGCGCAGGCGGTTGCACTCGCGACGCCGTGCTGACCTGCGCCCGTCTCCGCAATCACGCGCTGCTTGCCCATCCGACGCGCGAGGAGCGCCTGGCCGAGGGCGTTGTTGAGCTTGTGCGAGCCCGTGTGGTTGAGGTCCTCGCGTTTGAGGTACACGGCGTGGCCGACGCGCTCGCTGAGGCGGCTTGCCTCATAAAGCGGCGTCGGACGGCCGACGTAGTCACGGGCCAGAAGCGCCAGCTCGGAGCGAAACGCGGCATCCGACCACGCATCGAGCCAGGCCGATTCCAACTCCGCGAGCGCCGGCATCAACGTCTCGGGCACATATTGGCCGCCGTACGGTCCATAGCGATGCGGGACGCTCTTTCGAGCTTCGACGGCGCTCACACGGTCACTCCCGCTGCCGCCTCGATGAAAGCGCGCAGCTGTTCGTGGTCCTTCACCCCAGGCGAGGACTCGACGCCGGTCGCGACATCGACGGCGTAGGGTCGCGTTGCGGCAATCGCTTCGCCAACGTTGTCGGGGTCGAGTCCGCCGCTCAAGATCAGTGGCACCTTCGACCGGCGTCCCGCGAGGAGCGACCAGTCGAACCGCTCCCCGGTTCCACCGCGCATGCCCTCGGCGTAGCCGTCCAGGAGATGGAAGTCCGTGTGGAAGCGCGCGAGGTCCTGCAGGCTCGCGGCGCCGCGCACGGCGGCGGCCTTGATCGTGCGCGCGCCGGTGCGCCGCGCGACCTCCGAGCAGAATGCCGGGCCCTCGTCGCCGTGCAGCTGCACGAGCGTCAGCCCGACGCGCTCGTTGACATCGGCGATCGCCTCCAATGAGCTGTTGACGAAGACGCCGACCAGCTCGCCGCGGCGACGCAGCGCGGCGCCGATCCGCTCAGCCTCGGCGAGATCGCAGCGGCGCCGTGATCGCTCGTAGAAGACCATCCCGACGGCCCATGCACCGAGCTCGAACGCGGCCTGCGCGTCCTCGAGCCGGGTGACGCCGCAGATCTTGATACGCGGTGATTGCACTGCTCACACCGTAGCGGCTCGCGCTACGCAAGCTCAGCCGGACATCGGCAGCCTCGGGGACGCATTGCGAGGGTTACGCGAGCGTCCGGCCCCTACCCACTCGACGCGCGCTAAAGCGAGCTGGCGAGCCCTCCTCGTAGCTCCCGTAGCGCGGCAGCGGGCTCAGAAGCACGCATCAGTCGCTCGCCGATCAGCGCCCCCGCGACCCCGGCCGCACTCAGTCGAGCCAACTCCTCGGCGGTCGAGATGCCGGACTCCGCGACCACGAGCGCGCCCGCCGGCATCGCATCGAGCAGCGCGTAGGTGCGCTGCGGATCGACACTGAAATCGCGCAGATCGCGGTTGTTGACGCCGATCAGCTCGGCCGCTGCTGCAGCGGCGACCTCGAGCTCCGCGGCATCGTGTACTTCGACGAGCACGTCGAGCGAGAGCTCTCGCGCGACGTCCAACAGTTCGCCGAGCGCCTGCTGATCCAGCGCCGCAACGATCAGCAGGACCGCCGATGCGCCCGCCGCCGAAGCCTCGTGCAGCTGGTAGGCATCGACGATGAAGTCCTTGCGCAGCAGCGGCAGCGAGCAGGCGGCCGCCGCCTCGCGCAGGTCGTCGAGCGAGCCGCCAAAACGATGCTCCTCGGTCAGGACAGACATCGCCGCCGCACCGCCCTCCTCGTATGCGCGCGCAACCTCGGAAACGTTCGAGCCAGGACGGATCGGACCGGCCGACGGCGAGCTGCGCTTGTGCTCGGCGATAATCGACAGGCCGGGGCGCGCGAGCGCGTCACGGAAGCTCGGGCGCGCAGGGCTCCCTTGCAGCGCCAGCTCACTGAGCGGCATCGCGCGCTTGCGCTGCTCCAGATCGTGCCGGGTCGTGACGATGATCTCGTCGAGGACGCTCACGCGCCGTCCTGGGTGGCGGCGATGAAGGCCTCGAGCGTTCCGGCCGCGCGGCCGTGGTCGAGCGCCTCGCGCGCCGCTTCGACGCCTTCGGCGAGCGTCGCCGCTTTGCCTGCCACGTAGATCGTCGCACCCGCGTTTACGAGCGCGAGATCGCGCGCCGGACCAGGCTCACCGGCCAGCACGGCGCGCGTGACCGCGGCGTTCTGCTGCGGATCGCCGCCCCCCACGCCGTCACCGTTGGCGAGCTCTACGCCGAGCTCCTGTGGGGTTACGGTGTAAACGTCGATCCGCTCGCCGTTGACTTCGACGATCCGCGTCGCAGCCGAGGTGGATATCTCATCGAGGCCGTCTTCGCTCGAGACGACGAGCGCGCGATCCACCCCAAGGCGGGCGAGCACGCCGGCGATCGCCTCGAGATAGGACGGGTCGGCAACGCCGACGAGCTGGCGTCGCGCACCGGCTGGGTTCGTCAACGGTCCGAGGAAATTGAAGATCGTTCGTACGGCAAGGTCCCGGCGCACCGGCACGACGAACCTCGTCGCCTGGTGGTGGCTCGGAGCGAACATGAAGCCGAAGCCCACCGACTCGATGCAGTGAGCGACATCCTCAGGGCCGAGGTCGATTCGCGCACCGAGCGCCTCGAGCAGGTCGGCCGAGCCAGAGCGACTCGTCGCCGAGCGATTGCCGTGCTTGGCGACGGCGCAGCCGGCGGCGGCGGCGATCAGTGCCGCGGTCGTCGAGACGTTGAAGGTCGAACGCCCGCCGCCGGTGCCGGCGGTGTCGACGAGGTCGTTGCGGGCGACCACGACCGGCAGCGCGAGCGCCCGCATCGTGCGCGCGAGCCCGGCAATCTCGTCGATCGTTTCTCCCTTGGTGCGCAGCGCGATCAGAAAGCCCGCAATCTGCACGTGCGAGACCTCCCCGGCCATGATCTCGGCGAGCACGCTCGCGGCCTCCTCCTCACTGAGGTCGCGCCCCGCCGCGAGGACGTCGAGCGCCTGCGTCGCGATCTCGTTCGGCGCCTCACTCATCGGTCGAAGGACCCTCGAGGAAATTGCGCAGCAGCTGCATTCCGTCGTCGGTCAAGACCGACTCCGGGTGGAACTGGACGCCCTCGGCCGGTAGGTCACGATGGCGGATCCCCATCACCACGCCGTCGCCGCGCGCCGAAACCTCGAGGCAGGCAGGCAGCTCGTCGGCGACGATCAGCGAGTGGTAGCGACCAACGGTGAGCGGGCTGCGCAGACCGCTATAGATCGTACGTCCGTCGTGCTCGATTGTGCCGGTTTTGCCGTGCACCGGCTGATGGCGGATCACCGCGCCGCCGAACGCCTGCGCAAGCGCCTGGTGCCCGAGGCACACGCCGAGTGTCGGGATCCCCGCCTCCGGGAAACGGCGCACGACGTCGAGCGAGATACCGGCCTCGTTCGGCGTACAGGGCCCGGGTGACACGATCACGCGGTCCGGGCGCGACGCCAGCAGCTCCTGGAGGCTCGAACGGTCGTTGCGAACCACCTCGACCTGAGCACCGAGCTCGCCGAGGTACTGCACCAGGTTGTAGGTAAACGAGTCGTAGTTGTCGATCACCAGCGCGCGCACAACACGAGCCTAGCCAACCGCTGTGAGCACCCGTGTCGCGCATGCGCCCTGAGCGTTTCGGCGATCCCCGGGCACTTGCTTGCACAAGCAAGCTAATGGGGCTATATTGGAGTCACAGCGTTAGCACCCCACCGCCTCCAAAGGAGATCCACGTGTCACAGACAGCAACCGCAGTCACCCCAGGTACCTACACGCGCGATGCGATTCACTCTTCAGTCACGTTCAGCGTGCGCCATTTCGGCGCGGGAAAGTTTCGTGGGGCCTTCGACGACTTCGACGCGAGCCTGACAGCGAGCGAGGCCGGATCGCTTGAGTTGACGGGTGTCGTCAAGGTAGACAGCGTCCAGGTCAAGGAGCCACGGCTCGCCGGACATCTGGCGTCACCGGACTTCTTCGACGCCGAGCGCTTCCCCGAGATGACGTTCAAGTCCACGAGCTTCAACGTCGCCGATGACAACACGCTCGAGGTCGATGGAGACCTCACCCTCAAGGGCGTTACCAAGAACGTTCACGCGACCGGCGAGCTGACCAGCGTGGCGGATGACGGACATGGCAATGCGCGTGTCGGCGTCGAGCTGTCGACGACGATCGACCGCACCGAGTACGGCGTCAGCTTCGACGGAAAGCTGCCGGGTGGCGAGGCCATCGCAGCGAACGAGGTAACGCTGAATGTCGAGCTCGAGCTGGTAAAGCCTCTCGCGTAATGGGAGTCCGCATCCTCGGAATCTCTGGGAGTCTGCGCGCGGACTCGCACAACTCACGTCTGCTGGCGGCAGCTGCACGGCTGCTAGGAGCCGACGTCGAGTACGTCCGCTTCGAAGGCCTCAAGGCACTTCCGCCGTTCGACGAGGACGACGAAGAGGATCCGGGGCAGGCCGTCGGGCAGCTACGTGGCGAGATCGCCGCGGCCGACGGCCTGCTGTTCGCGACGCCAGAGTACAACTCGTCGATTCCGGGGCAGCTTAAGAACGCCGTCGACTGGGCCTCGCGCCCATTCGAAGGAACGGTCATACGAAACAAGAACGCCGCGGTGATCGGAGCCAGCACCTCGATGTTCGGTGCCGTCTGGGCGCAGGCCGAGCTGCGCAAGGTCCTCAGCGCGGCCGGGGCGCGCGTCATTGGGCGCGAGCTGGCCGTCTCCTACGCCGAGGAGCAGTTCGACGCCGACGGCCGGCTCGTCGAGCCGGAGCTGCAGGCCGTCCTCGAGGAGATCGTAGGCGAGCTGGTCGAGCAGGCGCGCATGTCTGCGGCTAGTCGCGCAGGCGACCGCTCCTGATCCGCTCGACCAGCGCGTCGGACTCCTCGCTGAGGACGTGACCGTCATCGAACTCGATCGCCGGCAGCTTCTGCTGGCTGGTCAGCGCGAGGTGCTCCTTGCGGCGCCCGAGCGGGAAGGACGGGTGCTTGACCGTCTCGTAGTCGATGCCCGCCTCGTCCAGCGCCCGCTGAACCTTCCAGCAGGGATGCGATCCCCTGATCGCGGTGCCGCTGCAGCGGTGAAGCTTGATCGCCATCACGAGCGATTATGCCCAGTCCGGCTGCTGCCCGGCCAGCTCGATCGCGCGCATCACGCCGCGCGCCTTCGCCTGCGACTCGCGAAACTCGTTGTCGGGCTTGGCGTCCGCGACCGTCCCGCCGCCCGCCTGGACGTGCGCAACGCCGTCCTTGACGACGACCGTGCGGATGTGGATCGCGGTGTCGAGGTCACCGTTGTAGGAGAGGTAGCCGATCGCTCCGCCGTAGCCCCCGCGCTTGACCGGCTCGAGCTCATCGATGATCTGCATCGCGCGGACCTTGGGGGCGCCGGAGAGTGTGCCGGCCGGGAGTGTCGCACGCAGCGCGTCCATCGCGCCGACGCCCGCGCGCAGTCTCCCCGACACGGTGCTGACGATGTGCATCACGTGGCTGTAGCGCTCGATCTGCTTCAGCGCGTCGACACGGACGCTGCCGTACTCGCAGACGCGCCCGAGATCGTTGCGACCGAGATCGACGAGCATCATGTGCTCAGCGACCTCCTTCGCGTCGCCGAGCAACTCGGCCTCGAGCGCTGCGTCCTCCTGCGGGCTCGCACCGCGCGGGCGGGTTCCGGCGACCGGTCGCGTAACGACCCGCCGACCGGTCACCGTGATCAGCGGCTCGGGGCTCGCCCCCGCGAATTGGAAGTCGCCGAAGTCGAAGAAGTACATGTAGGGGCTCGGGTTGACGATGCGCAGTCCGCGGTAGATCGAGAAGGCATCCACCTCGACCGGAGCCGACCAGCGCTGTGAGGGCACAACCTGGAAGGCGTCGCCGGCGAAGATGTACTCGATGATGCGCGCGACGATGCCCTCGAAGCGCTCGCGCGACATGTTCGACTTGAACTCCGGCAGAGCTCGCGGCGCGCGCGGCGGGCCCTGGGGCGGTAACGGCCCGGCGAGCGTCTGGCGAACGCCAGCGATCGTCGCGAGGGCGCGCTCGTAGGAGGCATCGAGGTCGTCGTCACCGTCTGCATGGACGTGAGCGAGGATCGTGGCCGTGTGCTTCAGGTGGTCGAAGACGACGAGCACATCGGTCAGCATCAGCGCCATGTCCGGCAGTCCCAGCGGATCCTCGTTCGCCGGTCCGAGCGGCTCGATCGCGCGCACGAGGTCGTAGCCGAAGAACCCCACCGCACCGCCGGCAAACGGCGGCAAGTCCTCGAGCGGCGCCTGACGAAAGCGCGCCACGGCCGCCGCGGCGACCGCGAACGGATCGCCGTCCTCACCCAGCGACCAGCGGATCACCTCGCGTGGTTGGAAGCCGATGAACGAGTAGCGGCCAAAGGTGACGCCCTGCTCGGCCGACTCGAGCAGAAAGGCCGGGCCGGCGCCACGGAGCTTGAGGAACGCCGAGACCGGTGTCTCGCAGTCCGCGATCAGCTCGACGGCCAGCGGAATGAGGTTGTAGTCGCGCGCCAGCGCGCGCACCTCCTCGAGCGTACGGCTAGCGCCGGCGCTCATCCAGCACCCGCTCGACGTCGCGCAAGTGACGCTCGCGGCCGGCGAGCAGCACGAGCAGGTGATAGATGACGTCAGCGGCCTCTTCGTCGACTCGCTCGTCGCTCTCCTCACGCACCGCGCGCACGACCTCTGCGGCCTCCTCCTCAACCTTTGCTCCGGCGCGCGTTCGATCGTCGAGCAGCTCGACAGTGTAGGACCCGGCAGGCCGCTCGAGCGCGCGCTCGGCGAGCGTCCGCTCGAGCGACGGCAGCACCTCGTGCGGAGCCGCCGGCTCGAGCTCGCCGCGGTGAAAGCAGGTGCGCTCGCCCGTGTGGCAGGCCGGACCGGCGGGCTCAACGAGGGCGAGCACCGCGTCGCCGTCGCAGTCGATGCGCAGCGCGCGCACGGTCTGCGTGTTGCCGCTCGTCGCACCCTTGTGCCAGAGCTCATCGCGCGAGCGACTCCAGAGGTGAAGCTCGCCGGTCTCGCGGGTCCGCTCGATCGCGCTGGCTGACGTGTAGGCGAGCATCAGCACCTCGCCCGTGTTCCAATCCTGCACGATGCACGCGACGAGCCCGCGCTCGTCGTAGACGATCTCGCTGTCCATCGTCCGATCCTAAACGCCGGCGTCCACTAGTCGATTCCCAGACGATCCAGGAGAGCGTCATCACTACGCCAGTGGCGGCGGACTCGGACGCTGAGGGATAGGTACACGCGGCCGGCCAGCTCGCGCTCGAGCTCGCGCCGCGCGGCGGTGCCGATCGTTTTGATCATGCGTCCGCCATGGCCGACGACGATCGCCTTCTGGGACTCGGTCTCGACCCACACGAGCGCATCGATGCGTGTCAGGTCGGGATTGCGCTCGGCGGGACGGATGTCCTCGACGACGACGCCAACCACGTGCGGGAGCTCCTGGAAGGTGCGACGCAGGACCTGCTCGCGGATCAGCTCGGCGAGCATCTCACCGCGCGCGAGATCGGAACGTTGACCCGGCTCATAGAGCAGCGGGCTGGCCGGGAGCTGCTCCACTAGATGCGCGACCAGCGCCCCGACGCCGGCGCCGGTCTTGGCCGAGACCGGAAAGAGCTCGGCCTGCGGCGGGGCGATCTCCGCCGCATGCAGCAGCGCCTGCGCCTGCCGTTCTCGCGTCAGGCGATCGACCTTGTTCACGGCAACTGTGACCGGGGCAGCGGAGTCCGTCAGCAGCGCGGCGATACGCCGGTCGCCGGCGCCGATCCTCTCGTCGCCGTTCAACACGAACAACACGGCGTCGGCCTCGGCCAGCTCGCGCTCGATGCTGCTCGCCATCCGCTCGGTCAGTGCATCGCGGGGCCGTTGCACGCCCGGCAGGTCGACGAGCACGAGCTGCCAGTCCGGACCAGTCGCGACACCGCGGATCGCCCGCCGCGTCGTCTGCGGGCGATCGGACACGATCGCCACCTTGCTGCCGACGATCGCGTTGGTGAGCGTCGACTTGCCGACGTTCGGCCTCCCCGCCAGAGCGACAAAGCCGGCACGCGTCGCAGCGCCGGCCCCGCGCCGGGCGACGTCACCCGAGTCCGCGGCCCCAGCGGAGCTCACCAGCTCAAGAGCTCAGCCTGCAGCGCGAGCATCTCCCCGGCGTCAGCCTCGTGATCCATTCCGACCAGGTGCAAAACACCGTGCACCACCGCCTCGCGCAGATCGACGGTGTGCTCCGGACAGATCACCACGTCGCCGAGCTCGCGCGGACCGGCCGTCACCGGGGTATCGCCATCGATCGGGAACGAGAGGACGTCGGTCTCCTCGGCCTTCCCGCGGTGCTCCAGATTGAGCGCCGCGATCGCGACAGCATCGACGAACTGCACGGCGAGATGACCGTCATAGATGCCGGCACTGGCGGCCGCCAGATCGGCGAGGCGCAGCACCTCCGCCGCCGGCAGCAGCAGCGGCGGCTCGCCGATTACGTCGACCTCCAGCATCCAGGCTACGTCCGCGCGCGCTTCGTGGCAAGGTCCGGCGCGGCGCGCAGTGCGTGTCCGTCGTAGGCCTCGACGATCCTCTGAACCAGGCGGTGTCGCACGACGTCGCCGCCGCCAAGCGTGACGAACTGGACGCCTTCGACGTCGGCCAGGATCTCGCCGACGACGACCAACCCCGACTGCTGCTCGCGCGGCAGGTCGACCTGGGTGATGTCTCCCGTGACGACCATTTTCGAGCCGAATCCGAGACGGGTCAGGAACATCTTCATCTGCTCGGGAGTGGTGTTCTGCGCCTCGTCGAGGATCACGAACGAGTCGTTCAGGCTTCGCCCACGCATGAACGCGAGCGGCGCGATCTCGATCACACCGCGCTCGATGTGCTGGGAGACCTTCTCCGGGTCGATCATGTCGTTCAGAGCGTCGAACAGCGGCCGTAGATAGGGATCAATCTTCGCCATCAGATCACCCGGCAGGAACCCGAGTCGCTCGCCAGCCTCGACGGCTGGTCGCGTCAGGATGAGCCGGCTGACCTCGCGCCGCGACAGTGCAGCCGCAGCCATTGCCACCGCGAGGAATGTCTTGCCGGTGCCGGCGGGACCGATGCCGAAGGCGATCGTGCTCTCGCGGATTGCGTCGACGTAGCGCTTCTGGCCGACGGTCTTGGGTGCGATCCGTCGCGCACGATGGCTCCAGACGACGTCGTCGAGCATCTGCGCCGGCGAGTCCTCGGAATTGATCGCACCGCGAACCGTCGCGATCGTCGCCTCCGAGAGGCTGTACCCGCGCTCGCTCAAGCTGACCAGCTCAGCGACGGTGCGAGCTGCGTCATCCACATCGCCTGCCTCTCCGTCGAGGGTCATGCGGTTGCCGCGAAGGAAGACGCGGCACGCGAGCTGGCGCTCCAGCGCCCGCAGCAGTTCGTCGTGGTTGCCGGCGAGCGCCGCCGCGAGATCGTTCGGCAGCTCCAGCTGGCTTCTCACGCTGCGCTGAGCGCTTCGCGCACCTGCTCGGAGACCCGTCGCCCGTCGGCGCGACCGGCGACTTCAGCCATCGCGATCGGCATCACCTTGCCGAGCTCCTGCGGCGAGCTCGCACCGCTCTGGGCGACCGCGCGCGCCACGATATCGCGCAGCGCTCCGTCGTCGAGCTCAGCCGGAAGGTAAGCGCCGATCAGCTCAGCCTCGCGCGACTCGCTCGCGGCGAGATCCTCGCGGCCGCCGTCGCGAAACGCTCGCTCGGCCTCCGCGCGGCGCTTGCGCTCGCGGCGCAGCACGGCGAGCTCGTCACTCGAGCCCTCCTTGGCTGCTTTCTGCAGCTCGGAGAGCAGGAGCCTGAGGGCGCCCACGCGCTCCCTCTCGCCCGCCTTCATCGCTGTGGTGAGGTCGGTCTTCACGTCATCGATGATGCTCATGCCTCGTAAGAGGATACGCGCGGGGCGGCGCCGACGAAGAGCATCGCGAGCCAGTCTCCGTCACGCAGGCTCACCGCCCGGCGCAGCCGGTGGCGCGCCTCCAGCTCGCGCTCGAGCTCTTCGGCCTGTCCGGCGAGCAAGCCGGAGGCGATCAACCGCTCTGGCCGGTGCTCCAGTCGCTCGGAGAGCAGGAGCAACGGCGCTAACAGCAGGTTCGCGACGATCGTGCTCGCCGCCGGGAGCCCGTCGCGCCGCAGATCCCAGGCGCGGACGTCGATCGACACCAGGTTCGCGGTCGCGTTCGCGTTGCTCGCCTCGACGCAGGCCGGATCGTTGTCGATCGCGATGACCGGCGAGAATCCGAGTTTGGCGGCGGCGATCGCGAGGATGCCCGAGCCGCAGCCGACATCGAGCAGGTTGCCGCAAGGGGCACCATCGCGCTCGAGCGCCACGAGTAGCTCAAGGCAGAGCCGGCTCGTTGCGTGCGCACCCGTGCCGAACGCCCGCCCCGGCTCGATGACGATGTCGATCAGCCCCGGCGTCGCCGACGGAGGATGCCAGGGCGGTCGCACGTGGAACCGCTGGGCCACATCGATCGGCTGGTGAAACTCGCGCCAGCGCTCGGGCCAGTCATCGGCGATCTCGCTCGTGCGCACCGTGACCAGGCAGTCCCCGACGCTCGCCTCGAGCGCCGGCAGGCTGGGCAGCTCACCGGCTGCTCCGTAAATCACGTACTCGATCGTGCGGGTGTCGACCTCGATCTCCTCGACGCCCGCCGGCGAGAACGCCAGCAGCTCGACAAGCGCTTCCTCGGCGTGGGCGCGTTCGACTCGAACCGCCAGGCGGATCACGCTGCGTGCGGGCGCAGCCAGCGCCGCAGCTTCGCGCGCACGGTCTCGTCAACGCGCAGGTTCTCATCGGTGACCGTCGCGCTCAGCTGCTCGAGCAGCTCGCGCTGCTCGGACGTGAGGTGTCGCAGTACTTGGACATTGACGACGACGACGAGGTCGCCGCGGCCGTTTCGCTGCAGACGCGGCATGCCGCGTGCGCGCAGCACGATACGCTCGCCGGGCTGGGTGCCCGGCTCGAGCGCAACCTCGGTCGGTCCCTCGAGAGTCGGCACTTCGACCATGACGCCGAGCGCGGCCTGCGGCGCCGCGATATCGACGATCGTGATCAGGTCATCGCCGTCGCGGTAGAACCGCTCGTCCTCAACTACGTGCACGAGGACGTAAAGATCACCTGGCGGCGCTCCGGACTCGCCGACGTGGCCGCGACCGCTGACGCGCACCCGCTGTCCGTCGGCAATGCCCGCCGGGATGTCGACCCGGATCGTGCGGCTCGCGACCTTGCGTCCGCGCCCCCGACACTCGTGGCATGGTTGCTTGGCGATGCGCCCGTCGCCGACGCAAACGTCGCACACCACGCTTCGCATGACCTGGCCGAAGGGGGTCCTCGCGACGCTCTGCAGCTGCCCGGAGCCGCCGCAACGTGAGCAGGTCTCAATCGGCGTCCCCGGCTCGGCGCCGTTGCCGTTGCAGTTCCCGCAGCGATCGACCGCGTCGTAGGTGATCTCGAACGATCCGCCGTTCGCCGCCTGCGCGAGCTCGAGCTGCAGCTCAACCGCCACGTCTCCTCCGACCGCGGCTCGCCGTCCACCGCCGCCGAAGATGCCGCCGCCGCCCGCGCCGAAGAAGGCTTCGAACAGGTCGCTGATCGAGCCGAACTGGTCGAAGTTGGGCTGATAGCCCCCAGATCGCAGACCCTCGTGACCAAAGCGGTCGTAGGTAGCGCGGCGCTCCGGATCAGAGAGAATCTCGTAGGCCTCGGCAGCCTCCTTGAACCTCTCCCCCGCGTCGGGATCCTCGGTGTTGACGTCGGGGTGAAGCTCGCGCGCGAGCTGGCGGAACGCCTTCTTGATCTGCGCCTCATTGGCCTGGCGAGAGACGCCAAGCACCTCATACGGATCGCGTGCGGCCACTACGACTGGCTGTAGACGTCCTCGACGAAGCGCGAGAGCTGGCGCGCAACCGCCTGAACGCTCGCGATCGCGATCGCGTAGTCCATCCGAACCGGCCCGATCACCGACACGGTCCCGAGCTTTTGCTGGGTCACGCCGTAGGGCGAGGCGACGATCGCGAGCGTCTGTAGCCCGGGCACGTCGTTCTCGCGACCGATCCGCACGAACGTGCCACGCTCGGCAAGCGCACGACGGAGCAGCTCGACGAGCGCCACGCGCTCCTCGATCAACGCCATCAGCTCGTTGACCGCCTCGAAGCTCTCGAGGCGATGCGCGCCGAGCAGCCGCGAAGTGCCGTCGATGTAGAGCAGGTCCTCGCCACCGCCGCGCAGGTCGCTGAACGCGCCCGCCAGCTGATCGATGAACGCCCGCTCGCGCGGACCAAGTCCGGGATCCGAGGTGAGACGCTGACCGAGCATTCGGGCCCCGATCGGAAGTCCGCCGACGCGCTCGTTGAGGT
>PKXY01000019.1:1404-15269 GCA_003132505.1 Solirubrobacterales bacterium | reverse complement strand
ATGAAGTCGATGACGATGATCCCGCCGATGTCGCGCAGGCGCAGCTGGTTGACCACCTCGTCAGCCGCCTCGAGGTTCGTCTTCGTAATCGTGTCCTCCAACCGCGCGCCCTTGCCGCGCCCGATGAACGACCCGGTATTGACGTCGATCACCGTAAGCGCCTCGGCGTAGTCGATCATCAGATAGCCGCCACTTGGCAGATCGACGCGACGCCCGATCATCGTCTCGATCACGGGGGTAACGCGGTAGGCGTCGAGCAGCGGGACGCTGCCATCGTAGAGCTCGACGCGATCGACGAGCTCTGGCGCAGTGCGGCTGAAGAACGAAACAAGGCGGTGATGTTGCTCGGCGTCGTCGACGACCGCACGCTCGAAATGCTCGGAGAAGATGTCGCGCACGACGCGCACCGAAAGATCCGCCTCCTGGAAGACGAGGGCCGGGGCCTTCGCTTCACTGACGCGCTTCTCGAGCACCTCGTGCAACTTGAACAGGTAGAGCAACTCGCGCTCGAAATCGGCGCGAGTGGCGCCGTGCGCGGCGGTGCGGACGATCGCGCCGCCACCACGGAGGGCGAGGCCCGCGGTCTCGCGGCGCAGCCGCTCACGCTCGCGGTCCTCGAGCCGGCGTGACACGCCGATTCCCTCGCCGGTCGGCGTGTACACCATGTAGCGCCCGGCGATCGTGAGATCCATCGAGAGGCGTGCGCCCTTCGTCTTCAGCGGGTCCTTGACGACCTGGACGACGACCTCCTGGCCCGGCTTCAGCAGTTCGGAGATGTCCTGCGCGTCCTTGCCGTTGCCGCGGCCGCGGCGCGGCGCCTCGACGCCCGGCAGGACGATCTCATCGACGTGCAGGAAGCCGTTCTTGTCGAGGCCGATGTCGACGAACGCGGCCTCCAGGCCGACGAGGACGTTGTCGACGACGCCCTTGTAGATGTTGCCGACGATCGAACGCGCACCGCGCCGCTCGAGGTAGAGCTCAGCTACGCGATATCCGCGTGCGCGGTCGACGCTCGCGCCGCTGCGTCGCTTGGATGCGCCGGGCGAGCCGGTCGCTTCGAGCAGCGCAACGCGCGTCTCGCCGCGAGCGACGCTCACTAAGAGTTGTTTTTTCACTGAAATTATCCATTTCTATTAGAAGCGCAGCTCGCGTCCCCCGGACGCGTTTCCTGCGCGGGCCCGCCCGTAGATCGACTGCAGCAGGCCAAGGGTAAGGAATGTGGTCAAGACCGAGGAACCGCCGTAGCTCATCAGCGGCAGGGTGACGCCGGTGATCGGCATGATGCCGACCGCCATTCCGACGTTCACGAACACCTGGCACATGATCATTGCGACGGCACCCCCGGCGATGAGGGCGGCGAAAAGATTCTTGGCGTTTGCGACGATGCGTAGCGCCCGCCAGATCATCAGCGCGTAGAGCGACATGACGATTGCAGCACCAACAAAGCCTAGACGCTCGCCGACGACTGTGAAGACGAAGTCCGTTGGCGCCTCGCTGCCGACCAAGCCGAGCGAGGTCTGCGTGGCGCCCGCGCCGCGACCGGTCTTCTCGCCTGAGCCGATCGCGATGACGGACTGGACCTGCTGGTAGGCATACGAATTGGGGTTCTGCGACGGGCTGAGAAACCCTGTCAGACGTTGCTCCTCGTAGTGCTCGAGGACGTGCACGCCGATCGCCGGAGCGACGACGAGCGCGAGCAGCAGCGCCACGACGCCGGCTCCCGCGATCGCGGCGAGCTGACGGGCCGAGACGCCGGCGATGTAGAGGACAGCGAAGGCGATCACCAGGTAAACGAGCCCCGAGCCAAGATCCGGCTCCTTGATCACGAGCAGCGCGGGCAACAGCGCGAGGCCGAGGACGCGCACGGTCGTCGCCCTCGCCGACTGCCGCCGTGGGCTATCAGCGACAAGCGCGGCGAGGAACACGATCAGCGCGACCTTGCCGAACTCCGATGCCTGGAAGGAGACGCCGCCGAGGCTGATCGCCCGACTTGCGCCGTTCACGCGGCTCCCAAGGGCGATCACGAGCAGGATCGCGACGATCAGCGCGCCATAGATCGGCCATTTCAACGCTCGCAGCCGCCAGTAGTCGAGGCGAGACGCGGCGAGCATCACGACGAAGCCGAGGCCGAGGTAGGCGGCCTGGCGGGTCGCGTACTGGGGCGCGACGCCATGGATCGCGACGAGCGAACAGGCGCCGAGACCGGCGGCGGCGAGTGCGAGCAGGGGGTCGAACGTAAGTAGCCGAGCCCGCAACGAGATGGCGCGATCCTGGCGGCCCAGCGCGCGAGCCGAGGGTTGGAGTGTGCGTACGCTCATCACAGGGAGGTCGAGGTACCGCGGACGACCCGCTCTGGCAGGCCGAACCACTTCGAAAGGATCAGACGCGCCGCCGGAGCGGCAGCCTCGTCGCCAAAGCCGCCCTGCTCGACGGTCACAGCGACGACGATCGGTCGCTTCGCGTCGGGAGCGTAGGCGACGTACCACGACTGGTCGTCCTTTGGATTGGTGTTCGTCTGCGCCGTGCCCGTCTTGCCATACACCTGGCGCGGGAAGCTGGCGAAGACGTCGTCGGACGTTCCGCTGGATCCCTGTGCGGCGAGGTGCAGTCCGTCGAGGATCGTCGTCAGGTACTTGTCATAGGCGGCGGGAAGCGCGCGCCTCTGCGTCGCCGGGAGGCGCTGGAGCAGCTTCCCGCTCGGAGTCTCGACGGCGAGGCCGATGCGCGGCGTGACGACGTAGCCGCCGTTGGCGAGCGCTGAGTAGGCGACCGCCATCTGCAGCGGCGTTGCCAGGAGGTAGCCCTGGCCGGTCGCCAGTTGGACGTTCTGGCCGATCGTCCACGGCTCATAGGGCCCGGTCGGGCAGAACGCGCCGTGCTTGCGCTGCCCGCAATTCGCCGCGCGGTATGCGGCGTCCTGCTGGCTGACCCACGCTGCGTCCGGCACGTCGCCGCTGGTCTCCCCGGGCAGGTCGATCCCGGTCTGCGCTCCGAGACCGAGCTGTTTGGCCACCTTCTGGATCAGGTCTCCGCGCGCGTTTGCCTGCGCCCCCAGGTCGTAAAAGTAGGTGTCCTCGGAGATCTCAAGCGCCGTCTCGAGGTCGTTCGCGCCGTAATCAGCGTCACCCGAGTTGCAGAACTGCTGCGCCGAGATGGTGAGGCAGCCGCTTGCCGGCGTCTGGCCGAGCAGCGTCGAGGGCGTAATCAGGCCCGACTCGAGACCTGCGAGCGCCGCGATCGGCTTGAACGTCGAGCCGGTCGGGAAGGCCGCCGCGGTGGCGCGGTCGACGAACGAGTCGCCGGCCTCCTGCGCGCCGTACTCGCTCGTCGAGATGAATGGCTGCGATAGCACGTTCGGGTTGTAGGACGGCAGCGAGCCGAGCCCGAGGACCTGGCCGTTGCGGGGATCGAGCGCGACGAACGCGGCGGCGGTGCCCGGGTAGCCGTAGTGGTGGGCAAGGTTCATGCCTTCCTCTAGCGCCGTCATGCCTTCCTGCTCGAGGCCGAGGTCGAGCGACGTCTCGAGGTTCTCGCCGGCGACGGGCTCGATCGCGCGGAGGCTCTTGCCGGTCGGCTCGCCGGCGGCGTTGACCTGGACTCGCTGGATCCCGTCGGTGCCGAGCAGGTAGCGGTCGTATTGGTACTCGAGCCCGTCCTGCCCGACGATAGTGCCGGCCGGCACGCCCTTGAAGTTGCCGGTCGCGAGGTCCTGCGTGCTGAGCTCGCCGACATAACCGAGGGCCTGTGCGGCCATCGAGCCATGCGGGTATTCGCGGACCTCCGTCTGCTCCTCGATCACGCCGGGAAAGTTCGCCTTGTGCTCGGCAAGGTAGATCAGCGCTGAGCTCGGGATGTCGGCCTCGATCGTGACGGGCGCCACGCTGTCGCACGGCGTCACGGTCTTGGTGATCTGCTTGACCGCCAGGTTCAGTGCCGCAGCGAGCCGGCTGTAGAGCCGTGCGCGGCCGCTCGAGGAGCCGGGTAGCTCGTTGCAGGCGATCGCTGCAACGGCGGCCGAGCGCACCCCCGCGAGCACCTGCCCGTTGCGGTCGAGGATCAGGCCGCGCGGAGCCGGGATGGCGATCTTGCGGATGACGTTGGCGTTTGCCAGCGCGACATCCCTGCGACCGGTCAAGACCTGCAGGTACCAGAGCCGGAAGGCGATGACCGCGAGCAACACGCAGGCGAGCACACCGAGCAGTTCGACGCGCCGGCCGAGGACCGCCGGTAGGGGCGCGCGGCGCTCGAGCGGACGCTCGATCATACGCGCGAGAGCGGGCTGAGCCCGCCCTTGGTAGCCGGCGTGCTGTTCGCCGCGCGCTCACTGGTCGGCAGCGCGCCAAGCAGCGAGCGCCGCGTCAGCGCGTAGACCGGGATGGCGATCAGCGAGTTGAGCAGCGTCGTCTCGACGATCGCGCCGGCGAGCCTGTAGCTGACCGGCGTGTTGACGCCGAGCATGAACTCGATCGCGCCATAGCCGGTGAGCGCGAGGGCACTCGCGCCGGCGCCGAGCGCGAGCGGCATGAGCGGGGCAGCCGGGGCTCGCAGCTCGCGCAGCCGGCCGGCGCCGTAGCCGATCACGGTGAACAGCAGCGACGAGACGCCGAGCACCTGCACGAAGGCTAGGTCGATGAACAGACCGACCGCGAAGCCGAATATAGCGCCTGGTAGCGAACCGCAGAGGAAGCCGGCGGCGACGACGACGAGCGGCGTGACGTCGGCGCTCACCCCGAGGATCGAGATCTGCGAGACGACCAAGAGCTGCAGCATGCAGGCGGCGAAGCCGAGTGCGGCGAGGCGAAGGGCCAGTCCGAGCGCGTCGGGCGATGTTCGTCGCTTCGGCGGTCCCGGCGCTGGCGCGCGTTTGCGCCGCCGCAGCCACAGTCTGCGTGGCGGGCGATCAGACGCTGCTGCCGGCGCGCTCGCGCGCGGCCGGCGGAACGTAAGCCAGCGTGGCAGCCGGTCCAGCGGTGCGGCGACCCGCTTGGCGCGCCCGCGCCGGAACGTCAAGCCCTTCGCGCGGCGATCGGCGCCGCCAGTCGCCGGCGTCGAATGGCGGCGGAAGCTGAGTCCGCGTGGCATTCCTCCCGCCGCGGCGGCCGTCTCCTTGAGGGCGCGCGAGCGCCGGAAGCTCAGATGCGAGGAGCGCCGGTCGGATGGCGCGCCTGCCTGCTTGGTGCGCGGGCGCCGGCGGAACGTGAGTCGCGAGGGAATGTGCGCGGCCTGCGGGTTGGACGCTCGCGCAGGCTTGCGACGCCGGAAACGGAATCGCATCAGCCCGCTCCCTGCTTCGCGACGTTGGCGCCCGCGACGTGCGCGAGTGGCTTGAGGCTCGTCAGCACCTGGACGTCCTCCAGCTGCCTCACGTTGGCGTTCGTCTCGAGCGAGATCGTCGCGGCGGCGCTGTCGATCTTCGTGATGCGGCCGATCGGGATGTCGGGGGGGAACTCGGAGCTTCCGCGGCTGCTCGTACCGGCGGTGACGAGGAGGTCGCCCGGCGCAAGGCTCGTGCTGCTGGGAAACTCGAACAGCAGCTGGCTCGTGCTTCCGGCGGCGGGCTCGACGATGCCCCATGTGCCGGTTCTCGCGTCGCGTGCCGCGACCGCCGAGTTCGCGTCGGTCAGCAGCGTCACCTCGGCGGCGTCGCCAGCGACGGTGCTCACCCGGCCGACCAGGCCGTCGCCGTCGATCACGACGTCGCCGACCCCTACGCCCGCGCCGGATCCGGCGTCGATCATGACGTGCGAGTACCAGATGCTCGGCGACTCGTCAGCGATCTGGGCGGTCACCTGCTCGTAGCTCGACACGCCGAGCTCGGCGTCGAGCGTAAACAGCTTGCTCAGCGCGATGTATTGGCGGCGGTCGGCTTGGAGCTGCGCGTTTTGAGCCAGCAGCCGCTGGTTCTCGGCGTCGTAGCGGTTGCGCTGGCCGACTGCGTTGACAACATCGTCGATGCCGTTCACGACATCGCGCGCGGGCGTCAGCAGCGTGCTGACCCCCTCCTGGATCGGCGCGAACACGTCGAGGAACCCCGACTGGACCGCGCCGAGCGGGCCGCCCGAGGACGAGCCGAGCGAGGCGCTCAGCAGAATCACTGAGAGCGTCACGAGCAGCGCAAGCACTGCGCGGCGACGACGAACTTGCTTTCGGTGCACGATGAAGGCCGTCCGCGTTACAGGTTACGCAGCCGGTGGCCGGGCGCATCGCAACGACAGGCGACGTGCACCATCATTCCGAAACCAGCTCCTAACGTCGGCGGGTCCGCTTGCGTCCGGAGCGGTTCGTGCGCTGGATGACCTCGAACTCCTCGAGCGAGCGACCCGATCCGACGGCCACGCAGGTAAGCGGCGACTCGGCGATGTGCGTCGGCATGTTCGTCTCGTCGCGCATCCGCGCGTCGAGGCCGTGCAGCAGCGAGCCGCCGCCGGCGAGCATCATGCCGCGGTCCATGATGTCGGAGGCGAGCTCGGGCGGCGTGCGGTCCAGCGTCACCTTGACCGCGCCGATGATCTGCTGCAGCGGCTCGTCCAGCGCGATGCGGATCTCCTCGCTTGTCAGGACAACGGTCTTCGGCAGCCCCGTGACGATGTCGCGCCCGCGGATCTCGGCCTGGAGCTCCTCGGGGAGCGGATAGGCCGAGCCGATCTCGAGCTTCAGCTCCTCCGCGGTCTGCTGGCCGATCAGCACCTTGTACTCACGCTTGGCGTAGTTGATGATCGCGTTGTCGAGCTCGTCCCCGGCAACGCGAATCGACTCCGAGACGACGATGCCGCCGAGCGAGATCACGGCCACCTCGGAGGTGCCGCCGCCGATATCGACGATCATCGAGCCGGTCGGCTCGCCGACCGGCAAGCCGGCTCCGATCGCCGCGGCCATCGGCTCCTCGATCAGGTAGGCCTCTCGCGCGCCGGCCGACAGGCAGGCCTCTTCGACCGCTCGCTTCTCGACGCCGGTCACGCCGGAGGGAACGCAGACGACGACGCGCGGGTGGGCAAAGCGACTCTGGTGGACCTTCTGGATGAAGTGGCGCAGCATCTCCTCGGTCACGTCGAAGTCCGCGATCACGCCGTCCTTGAGCGGGCGGATCGCGGTGATCGTGCCGGGCGTGCGTCCGAGCATCCGCTTGGCCTCGATGCCGACGGCGTGCACCTCACCGGTGCGCGAGTCGATCGCGACGACACTCGGCTCTGACAGCACGATGCCGCGTCCGCGCATGTAGACGAGCGTGTTGGCCGTGCCCAGATCGACCGCGAGATCGCGGCCGCCCAAACCGGTCATGTGGCTAAAGATGCCCATCGTGGAGGCGCTGAACATGGCGGGTGCGCCGCGTTCCGGGCCCCCGTGTGCGGGCGAGCCATCGCGGAGGGGGGTTCCCCACCTTCAGCTGATTGTACTGACCCCCCTTTTCGCCTCAGCGCTTGTCCAACCTGCCCACGCACGCAAGAATGGCTGCAAAACCTGGGGCTAGCGCACCGCCGGAGAGCTCGGCACGGCGTCCAGCAGCGACGGCCAGACATCGAGCAGCAGCGCGAGCGGCAGGCCGACGACGTTCGTGTAATCCCCCTCGATCTGACGCACGAGCGCCCCGCCCGCCTGTTGCACGGCATAGCCGCCGGAGCGCTCCTGCCACTCGCCGGTCGCGACGTACCACTCGAGCAGCCGCTGATCGATCTCGCGGAAGCTCACCGCGGTCGCGGCGCTGTGAACGAGCGGCTCGCCACCGCCCTCGAGCAGTACGACACCGCTGATCACGGTGTGAGTCCGACCCGAAAGCGCGCCGAGCGTTCGACGTGCGTCAGCGGCGCTCTGCGGCTTTCCGTACAGCTCGCCGTCAAGAGCGACGATCGTGTCGACCGCGAGCACCACCTCGCCTTCCCCGGGCGCCGCCGCAGCAGCCTTGCGCAACGCGTTCTCGCGCGCGACCGTGTCCGGGTCGCCGTGCGCGAGCTCGTCGACATCGCCTGGGCGCACGACGAAATCGACGCCGAGCCGCTCGAGGATCGCGCGGCGCTGCGGCGAGCGCGAGGCAAGCACCAGCCTCACGAAAGGTCGGGGAAGAAGATCCCGATCTCGCGCGCCGCCGAGTCCGGCCCGTCGGAGCCGTGCACGAGGTTCTCGCCGGTCTGCGTCGCGAGATCGCCGCGGATCGATCCGGGAGCAGCGTCCAGCGGGTTGGTCGCGCCGATCAGCTGACGCGCCGCCTGAATCGCCGATTCGCCCTCCAATACCATCGCTACGAGCGGGCCCGAGGTGATGAACTCGACGAGCTCGCCGAAGAAGGGGCGCTCGGCATGCTCGGCGTAGTGACGCTTCGCGAGTTCGGGTGTAACCGTGAGGACACGCAGCGCGACCGGGCGCAGGCCCTTGCGCTCGAAGCGCGCGATGATCTCCCCGCTCAGGTTGCGCGCGTAGGCGTCGGGCTTGACAAGAATGAGCGTGCGCTCGGTCATCGAGGCGTTCTCCTTGGGAGTCGGATGGGTGCGAACGTCGCAGCGACGGCGCGGGACGCCGTCAGTGGGGCGGGGCTTCGCGCGCGAGGCTATCGCGACGGCGGCTGGTCGCGACCGCATCCGAGACGACCGCCTCGCAGTAGGGGCAGATGCTCCACGTCAGATCGAGCGGGCGCTGGCAGTGCACGCACGGGTCGCGCAGCCGCGTGTGACAGCTCGGACAAAGCAGGAAGTCCTTTTCGACCTCCTGGTGACAGTAGGGACAGGCGAGGTAGGAGAGCTGTGCGATGCGGGCCTCCGCTGCCTGCACCTCGAGGTCGCGCTCGTGCACGTCCTCGAGGTACTCGGGCGGGCGAACGATCATGTACACGAGCGTCCCGATGAATGGCACGAGCGCCGCGGCGGTCGCGCACAGGACGAGCAGCGGATCGTCGATGCGACGGCGAGCGTCGACCCGCGTCCAGTAGATGAGCGCCAACCACACGATCGCGACAAACAGCAGCAGCAGGTTTATGAACAGGTTCACCCCGCTGCTGCTGATACCGAAATATGCAAGCGGTGCAGGCATTCTTAAGCGAGTGTATCGGCCGGTCTCACAGAATCAGGCGACCGAACGCGTACCCGATTGCGGCAAACACGAGGATCACGACGATCACGACGACGGCCACCACCGCAACCATCGCGAGCAGCGATGGCGTCTCGTCCCACATCAGAGCTCGGACCCCCGGCCGCGGCTCCGATCGCGCAGCAGATCGGCCAGCAGGTAGGTCGACCCGGTGACGAGAACAACGCCGTCCTTGCCCGCAAGCCGTTGCGCTGACGCGAGCGCTTTGCGTGGATCGGGCTCGACGATCGAACTCTCACCGCCAACCTGCTCGGCGAGCGAGCTGAGCGTTGCCGGCGGAAGTGCGCGCCGGCTCGTGCACGCCGTGCAGACGAGCGCGTCGGAATGGGCCGCCAGCAGGGCCAGCATCGTTCCGGCGTCCTTGTCGTCAAGTATCGAAACCATCGTCACGAGCTTGCGCGCGCCAACAACCTCCGGCAGCGACTCGACGAGCGCCTCGATCGCACCCGGATTGTGGGCAGTATCGAGGATCATCGCCGGCGCTCCCTCGCGAACCTCAAACCGTCCTGGGACGCTCACCGTCGCGGCGGCGTCGGCAACCGCGGCGCCGTCCAGTTCATGGCCGAGCAGCGCGCGCGCGGCGGCGCAGGCCACGGCGAAGTTGCGCCGTTGGTAGGCGCCGCGTGCTCGCAGGCTGACTCCGGCGGCTGCGTCATCGGCGGCCACGACGAGCGTCGCCGCCTGCTCGGCGACCGTCTGCCGGGCGAGCGCGAGCGCATCAGGGTGGAGCTGAGGGCCGATGATCAACGTCGCGCCCGGCCGGACGACGGCGAGCTTCTCGCGCGCGATGTGAGCGACAGTCGGACCGAGATAGCGCGTGTGCTCGAGTCCGACGTTGGTCAGCACGACGACCTGCGAGCCGACCACGTTCGTGGCGTCGAAGCGGCCGCCGAGACCGGCCTCCAGAACGCCAACGTCGACCAGCTCGCGCGCGAGCTCCGCGAGCGCCGCAGCCGTCAGGAGCTCGAACTGCGTGACGCGGTCGGACGGATCGCCCTGCGAGCGGTCGACGAGATCGGCCGCGTGCACCGTGCGCGCGATCTGAGCCGCGAAGCGCTCGCCTTCGATGTCGCGCTCGGAGATGCGGATGCGTTCGCGGTAGCTCAAAAGGTGCGGCGAGGTGAAGCAACCGGTGCGCAGTCCATGGCGCTCGAGCAGCGCAGCTGTCATCCGCGTGGTCGAGGACTTGCCGTTGGTGCCGACGATGTGGACCGTCGGGAAGGGGATCTCGGGGAGGTCGAGGACGTTCAGCAGGCGGCGGATCCGGTCGAGGCCGAAGCGCATCCCGAAGCGCTCTCGTCGAAGCAGAAGGGCTTCCGCTCCGTCGGAGCTCAATGCTTGGAATCGAGGGAGCGAGTCCATCAGCCGTTTCTGAGCTCCTCCTCCAGAGCTTCGAGCTTCTGCCGCTCCTTGGCGATGATCTCGGCCGGTGCGTTGCTGACGAAGGCTTCGTTGTCGAGCTTGGCCTTCGCGCGGGTGATCTCGGCTCGCAGGTCCGCCTTCCGTTTCTCCGCCCGGTTTGCCTGTGCCTCGGTGTCGACGCCTTCGAGGATTGCTATTGAGCCGCCCGGGATCGCGATGCTCGCCTGCGGCTCGCTTCCGTTGGATGGGCTATCGCGGAGCTCCAGCCGCGCCTGCTGGGCGATCAGGTGGGCGGTGTCGCCGTAGCCGTCGGCGTCGATCCTGGCGATCACTGGCGTAGCGGGTTTGATCTTGACGCTGTCGCGCCAGCGGCGAACAGCCTGTGTCGCGGCGATCATGCGCTCGATTGCCGACTCGGCCTCGGTATCGATGAGCGAGTCGGGCAGCGGCTCGCGGACGTGACCCGCGAGCAGCCCCTCGGCGCCGTCGCGGACGTAGGACCACATCTCCTCGGTCACGAAGGGGATCAGCGGATGCGCGATCGCAAGCGTCTCGCGCAGCACGAAGCGCAGCGTCGAGCTGAGCTCGAGGCGCTGCTCGCCCCTCAGGCGCGGCTTGACGAGCTCCACGTACCAATCGCACAGCTCGCCATAGATGAAGCCATAAAGGTCAAGTGCAGCGTGAGCAAAGTCATAGCCGGCGAGTCTTTCGTCGAGAACGCGATCGATCGCCACCAAGCGCGAGAGAATCCAGCGATCCTCGATGGCAGCCGGCCGCGGCTCCGCAATGGCCTCTGGATCGATCGAGAGAACGGCAAAGCGAGCTGCGTTGAAGAGCTTGTTCGCGAGGTCCTGGCCCTGGCGGATCTTCTCGTCGCTGTAGCGGACGTCCTGGCTCGAGCCCATCGCCAGCAACCCGAAACGCACCGCGTCGGCGCCATGCTTGTCGATCTCATCGAGCGGGTCGATGCCCGTTCCGAGCGACTTCGACATCCGCCTGCCGTCAGGGGCCTGAATCACCGATGTGATGCAGACGTCGGTGAACGGGACCGAGCCTGTGAACTCGAGGCCCATCATGATCATCCGCGCGACCCAGAGATAGATGATCTCGCGCGCTGTGACGAGCGCATCGGTCGGATAGAAAGACCTCAGATCCGGGGTCTGCTCGGGCCAGCCGAGCGTCGCGAACGGCCAGAGCGCGCTCGAAAACCAGGTGTCGAGCACGTCCTCGTCCTGGCGCACCGGGCCGTCGCAGGCGCCGCAGCGCTCCGGCGCGCTCGCGCTGACGTAGGTCTCCTCGCAGGCGTCGCAGTAGTAGACCGGGAGGCGGTGGCCCCACCACAGCTGGCGCGAGACGCACCAGGGGCGGATGTTCTCCATCCAGTCGAGATATACGCCCGTCCAGCGCTCGGGATGGAAGCGAACCTCGCCGCGCTTGACGACATCGATCGCCGGCCGGGCGAGCTTGTCCATGCGCATGAACCACTGCAGCGAGATCAGCGGCTCGATACGTACTCCGGAGCGCTGCGAGAACGGGACTTCGTGGGTCAGCGGCTGGCTGCCGCGCAGTCGGCCTTCGGCCTCCAGCGCGCCAACCACCGCGTCCTTCGCCTCAGACACGGGCAGCCCGGCGAAGCGCGCGCCGGCCTCCGCGGTCATCCTGCCGTCCTCGCCGATCACCGACACCGGCGACAAACCGTGCCGGCGGCCGATCTCGAAGTCGTTCGGATCGTGGGCGGGCGTGATCTTCAGAGCGCCGGTGCCGAACTCCGCCTTCACGTACTCGTCGGCGATGATCGGCAGGCGGCGCCCGACGAGGGGCAGTATCACGTACTCGCCGACGAGGTCCTTGTATCGCGGGTCGTCAGGATGAACCGCCACGGCGACATCGCCGAGCATGGTTTCCGGCCGCACCGTCGCGACCACGATCTCGCCGTCGCCGTCAGCGAGCGGGTAGGCGATCGAGTACAGGGTGTCGGTCTCCTCGCGCTCCTCGACCTCGAGGTCCGAGATCGCCGAGCCGCTGCCCGGGTCCCAGTTGACGAGATAGTGGTCGCGGTGGATGTAGCCGCGCTCGTGGAGCTCGACGAAGACCTTGATGACCGCGTCGTGGTAGGTCGGATCGAGCGTGAAGCGCTCGTCCTCGTAATCACACGAGGCGCCGAGCCGCTTGTACTGCTCGACGATCGCCGAGCCGTATTCCTCGCGCCAGCGCCAGGCGCGCTCGTGGAATGCGTCGCGGCCGAGCTCCGCGCGCGTCGTCCCCCCGGCGACCACGGCACGCTCGACCTGCGTCTGCGTGGCGATCCCGGCGTGATCGGTACCGAAGATCCACTTCGTGCGCCGCCCCTGCATGCGCGCGCGGCGGACCAGCGCGTCCTGGATCGCACCGCCGAACGCGTGCCCCATGTGCAGCACGCCGGTCACGTTGGGTGGCGGGATCGCGATCGAGTAGTTCTCCACGGCGCTCCCCTCCGGCTGCGGATGGAACAGCCCCGAATCGAGCCACTCGGCGATCAGCCGCGGCTCGATCTCGCGCGGCTCAAAGCGCTTGCGCGACGCGAGATCGTCTACGGAACGGCGTGGAGGCACCTACGGGGAAGCGTAGCGGCCAGTGTCTGTACGGGTGGGTGCATGCACCCACCCGGCGATCGGTGCATGCACCGATCGCTGCCTCGGCGCATGCGCCGAGGCCTCCCGCTAACCGGCTTCTTCGAGCGTCTCGGCGACGACGTCGGGCTCGTCGGCGACGGCCTCGGTGACGAGTGTCGGGGTCAGGCCCTTCTCGATCGTCTCGCGTGTGACGACGCACTTCTTGACGTCGCGGCGGGAGGGCAGCTCGAACTGCACCTCGAGCAGGACCTCCTCAATGATCGAGCGTAGGCCGCGGGCGCCGGTCTCGCGTTGGAGCGCGCGCTCGGCGATTGCGACCAGGGCGTCGTCGGAGAAGACGAGCTCGATGCCGTCGAAGTGGAAGAAGCGGTGGAACTGCTTGACGAGCGCGTNNCCGATGAACTCGGGGATCAGGCCGTACTGGACGAGGTCCTCGGGCAGGCAGGACTCGAAGATCTCACCGTCGTCCTTGGTCCGCTTGGGCTGGATCGCGGCGCCGAAGCCGACGCCCTTGTGGCCGATTCGCCGCTCGATCACCTTGTCGAGGTTGGCGAACGCGCCGCCGCAGATGAAGAGGATGTTCGTCGTATCGATCGAGAGGAACTCCTGGTGGGGGTGCTTGCGGCCGCCCTGGGGCGGGACCGAAGCGGAGGTTCCCTCGAGGATCTTCAGCAGCGCCTGCTGGACGCCCTCGCCGGAGACGTCGCGCGTGATCGACGGGTTGTCGGCCTTGCGCGCGATCTTGTCGACCTCGTCGATGTAGATGATGCCGGTCTCGGCCTTCTTGACGTCGTAGTCGGCGGCCTGGATCAGCTT
>PKXY01000019.1:0-1380 GCA_003132505.1 Solirubrobacterales bacterium | reverse complement strand
GCTTGTAATGGTTGTAGACGGCGACCGAGAGCGTGCGCTTGGCGCTGTCCTGCCCGATCACGTACTCGTCGAGAACGCCGTAGATCTCGCGCGGCTTGGGTAGGCTCGAGATGTCAAAGGTCGGCGGGGCGACGAGCTCCTCGTCGATGATCTCGTTACAGAGATCGATGCACTCGTCGCAGATGTAGACGCCGGGCCCGGCGATCAGCTTCTTGACCTGGCGCTGGGACTTGCCGCAGAAGCTGCAAAGGAGCTGCTCGTTGGAGTCGGTCGGTCGGGCCATGCTCGATTGCGGTGGGTCAGTGCTCCGAGATCACGCGGTCGATGATGCCGTACTCACGCGCTTCGTCGGCGCTCATGAAGTAGTCGCGGTCGGTGTCGTTCTTGACCTCGTCGACCGTCTTGCCGGTGTGCTCGGCGATGATCTCGTCGAGGCGGCGCCGGATGTCGATGATCTCGCGCGCATGGATCTCGATGTCGGTCGCCTGTCCCTGGAAGCTCGAGCTGACCTGGTGGATGAGGATCTTCGCGTTGGGCAGGGCCATCCGCTTCTCCTTCGCCCCGCCAGAGAGCAGCAGCGCGCCCATCGACATCGCGATGCCGACGCAGATCGTCTGAACGTCCGGTTTGACGAACTGCATCGTGTCGTAGATCGCAAGACCGGCGTAGACCGAGCCGCCGGGCGAGTTGATGTAGAGCGAGATGTCCTTGTCGGGATCCTCGCTTTCGAGATGCAGTAGTTGCGCCACGATCAGGTTGGCGATCTGATCGTCGATCGGCGTCCCGAGAAAGATGATCCGCTCGTTGAGCAGGCGGCTGTAGATGTCGAACGCTCGCTCGCCGCGCGAGGTCTGCTCGACAACCATCGGGATCAGTGGGCTCATCGTCGTCGCTCTGTGTTTCGCTTGCCCGGCTCGATTCCTCCTGGCAAGTGCAACGGCGCACCGCCTCGAGGGCGAGTCTACCAATCGGCTATTCGCGGGCAGGTGGATTCTGTGCCCGCCTGCGGCCGTGGAAGCCGCCAGAAAACGTACTTATCGAGAACCAGGCGTCCAGAGTTTCTCGCGCGCCGCGGCCAGTCCTGGATCGAGTGGGTGGGCGGCGGCGACCAGCTCATCGAGGGCGTGGTCCGCGGCGACGTCCTCGCGCAGCTCCCCGAGCCGGCCTGCCTTGCGCAGTCGCTCGAGCAGCTTCGCCTGCTCGCCGGAGCTCGTGGGGCGTTGCTCGAGCGGGAGCTGCTCGACGAGCCGCGCGAGCAGCTCCTCTTCGCTCGGCTCGATCGCTTCGGCGGCGATGATCGCGCTCAGAACCGCCTCGCGCCGGAGCGCCTGCTCCGCGTCGGGCCGCGCCTCGGCGAGCACCTCCTCCTCGGTCTTGCCG
>PKXY01000005.1 GCA_003132505.1 Solirubrobacterales bacterium | reverse complement strand
CAACTCCCATGGTGTGACGGGCGGTGTGTACAAGGCCCGGGAACGTATTCACCGCGGCGGTGCTGATCCGCGATTACTAGCAACTCCGCCTTCATGCAGGCGAGTTTCAGCCTGCAATCCGAACCGAGACGCGCTTTGAGGGATTCGCTCCACCTCGCGGTATCGCAACCCTCTGTACGCGCCAATGTAGCACGTGTGTAGCCCTGGACATAAGGGGCATGATGACTTGACCTCATCCCCGCCTTCCTCCGGTTTGTCACCGGCAGTCTCGCATGAGTCCCCAACTGAATGCTGGCAACATGCGACGGGGGTTGCGCTCGTTGCGGGACTTAACCCAACATCTCACGACACGAGCTGACGACAGCCATGCACCACCTGTGAAAGCGCCCCGAAGGGAAGCCTCGTTTCCGAGGCGGTCGCTCACATGTCAAACCCAGGTAAGGTTCTTCGCGTTGCGTCGAATTAAACCACATGCTCCGCTGCTTGTGCGGGCCCCCGTCAATTCCTTTGAGTTTTAGCCTTGCGGCCGTACTCCCCAGGCGGGGCACTTAATGCGTTAACTTCGGCACGGGGGGAGTCGACACCCCCCGCACCTAGTGCCCATCGTTTACAGCGTGGACTACCAGGGTATCTAATCCTGTTNNCTTTCGCGTCTCAGCGTCAGTACCGTCCCAGCGAGCTGCCTTCGCCATTGGTGTTCCTCCTGATATCTGCGCATTTCACCGCTACACCAGGAATTCCACTCGCCTCTTCCGGACTCTAGTCCGACAGTATCCACCGGCATCCCAGGGTTGAGCCCTGGACTTTCACAGCGGACTGATCGGACCGCCTACACGCTCTTTACGCCCAATAATTCCGGACAACGCTTGCACCCTACGTATTACCGCGGCTGCTGGCACGTAGTTAGCCGGTGCTTCTTGTGAAGGTACCGTCACTCCAGTCGGCTATTAACCGACGAAGCTTCGTCCCAACTGAAAGGGGTTTACAACCCGAAGGCCTTCTTCCCCCACGCGGCGTTGCTGCGTCACGCTTTCGCGCATTGCGCAAGATTCCCTACTGCTGCCTCCCGTAGGAGTCTGGGCCGTGTCTCAGTCCCAGTGTGGCTGATCGTCCTCTCAGACCAGCTACCCATCGTTGCCTTGGTAGGCCATTACCCCACCAACTAGCTAATGGGCCGCGGGCCCATCCCGATGCGGAGGCCGAAGCTTCCTTTCCTCGTGATCATCACGACCACGAGCACATTTGGTATTAGCCCGAGTTTCCTCGGGTTGTCCCAATCATCGGGGCAGGTAACCCACGTGTTACTCACCCGTTCGCGGCTTTGCCCCAGGATAAATCCTGGTTCGTCGCTCCACTTGCATGTATGAGGCACGCCGCCAGCGTTCGTCCTGAGCCAGGATCAAACTCTCCGTGAAGAGAGTTGTCATGGTGGTGTGAGGCCTATACACATGGGCCTCGACCATGACGGGGTTACTGCTAATTCTTGACTCTGTCCCCGGTCGTCGCGCCAAAAAGCGCGCCGACCGTGGGTCGAACCTGGACGCACACCAGATCGGCCGAAGCCGGTCTCGGTGCGCATGCTGTTGAGTTTTCAAAGACCGGAGAGCCCCCGGCCCGGCGCCATCCCGGGTCGTGGCCGAATGCGGGCACGCCTATACGGGCCCGCGGAACGGACGCGGAACTATAGCAAGGTCCGTGGGATCGCCCTCAGCCCGACACGCGTAAACGCCTGAATTGACGGCGCCCGATGCGCAACACCCGCCCGTCGATCTGATCGGGACTGACGTCGATGTCCTCGACCGGCTCCTCGTCGAGGTGGACTGCGCCGCTGCTGAGCAATCGTCGCGCCTCAGAGCGTGAGACGTTGAAAGCCTCCGCGATGACGGCCGGTAGATGGACTTTCCCCTCGCTCGGCGTGACCGTCAGCTCCTTCACGTCCTGCGGCTCGCTGCGGTTGACGAAGACGCGGTCCCACTCGGCCTCGGTGGCCGCCGCGGCTTCCGGCGTGTGGAAGCGCGCGACGAGCTCACGAGCGAGAAGGCGCTTGGCATCTCGCGGGGCGAGATCGACTGGCGGATCGCGGTTGAGGAGGAGCTCGAAGTAGGACGGCAGCAGGGCGTCCGGGACGCTCATCGTGCGCCCGTAGATCTCGTCCGGGGGATCGGCGACGCCGATCTGGTTGTCGAGCGATTTCGACATCTTCTGTTTGCCGTCCGTGCCGATCAGCAGCGGCATCGTCAGCACCGCCTGGGGCTCCTGGCCGTAGGCGCGCTGGATCTCACGACCCAGCAGCAGGTTGAAGGTCTGGTCGGTGCCGCCAAGCTCGAGGTCGGAGCGGACGGCGACCGAGTCGTACCCCTGCATCAGCGGGTAAAGCAGTTCGAGGACCGAGATCGGCGCGCCGCTGGCTCGGCGGCGGGCAAAGTCGTCGCGCTCGAGCAGCTGACCGACGGTGGTCGTGCGCGCCAGGGCGAGCAGCGAGGCCATGTCCATGTCGAGCCATTGGCTGTTGCGGCGCAGCTCGAGCCGCTCCGGGTCCGGATCGATGACCTTGAATGCCTGCTCCTGATAGGTGCGTGCGTTCTCCTCGATCTGCTCGTTGCTGAGCATCGGCCGCAGCTCCGAGCGCCCGGTCGGATCGCCGATGCGGGCCGTGAAGTCGCCGATGATCAGGACGACGACGTGTCCGGCATCCTGAAACGCGCGCAGCTTGCCGAGCACGACTGTGTGCCCGAGATGGATATCGGGCGCTGTCGGATCGATGCCCAGCTTGACGCGAAGTGGCCGGCCCAGCGCGAGTTTGCGTTCGAGCTCACCGTCCGGAAGCAGATCCACGGCGCCTTTCGCGAGCAGCTCGGCGTCGCCGATGGTCACAGGCGGCAATGCTAGACTGCGGCCCTCCTGCGGGGCGCCCTTCTGCCCCGCCTGCCGGCGCAGATTGTGCGTGATCTGCCGCCCGTGGTGGGCGTCACGCCGTGCAAGCCAACGATGAGCGACGCCGAGCTTCCCAGGCTTCCGAGAATCGCCCCGCCAGATGACGCTGGCGGCGGCGTCGTCGTGCCGCTGCGCCCACGCGATCGCAAGTCCCTCGACCAACGCGAGCGCCGCCGCGCGCTGCGGGAGACGCGCCGGAGACGACCGCCGCGCATCATGCGCTGGCGCCGCCTCTGGCTGCTCATGATCCCGATCGGGATCCTCGCGATCGTCTCCATGGTGTTCGGCTTCGTCGTCGCCGTCGCCTCGCAGCTTCCCTCGATCAACCACTTCATCATCGCGTCGAACCCCCAGAACAGCCTGATCTACGACGACGACGGGCACCGCGTGGCCGTGATGACCGACGACCTCCATCGCGCGTACTACGTGCCGCCGAACGAGATCCCGCCGCTGATGAAGCGCGCGATCGTCGCAATCGAGGACAAACGCTTCTTCACGGAGTCCGGCGTCGACGTAAAAGGGCTTGCACGCGCGTTCTTCGCAGACGTCACCGGCTCCGGTACCAGACAAGGCGCCTCGACGATCACCGAGCAGCTCGTCAAGGTAATCAACAACGCGACGTTCCACCGGACGCTCTTCGAGAAGCTCACCGAAGCGGCCCTCGCCTTCCAGCTCAGCCACAAGTACACGAAGGACCAGATCCTCGGCGCCTACCTCAACGACGTCTACTACGGCAACGGGGCCTACGGCATCGAGGCTGCCGCGCAGACCTATTTCGGCAACGACCCGACGTCGAACCTCTACGGCTGCGGCTACTCGCCGGGCGATCCGGCGAACCTCTGCGTGGAGCGGCTCACGCCGGCCGAAGCCGCACTGCTCGCGGGGCTTGTCAACCACCCGCCAACGAGCTGGGACTATTCGGTCCAGGGTCCCGAGCTCCAGCGCAGAAACACGGTCCTCCTGGCCATGTACAACCAGGGCTACATTCCGCTGCACGGCTACGGCGGCTACCTGGAGGCGAAAGCCACGCCGCTTCCTCAGGCGCAATATGTCCTCGCGCCGGGCGACGAGGCGAGCAACCCGGGCTACGGCTATTTCGCGAGCTGGGTCGAGCAGCAGGTCCTCGACGACAAGAAGGAGCTGCCGAATCCCTACACCGGCGGCTACCGGATTCACACGACTCTCGACGAGCCGCTCCAGAACGAGGCGCAGAAGGTGGTCGAGAGCTATCTGCCGGCAAATCAGGGACTCCCGGACGCCGCCTTGGTCGCGATCAACAATCAGACTGGCGGCGTGATCTCGATGTTCGGCGGCTACAACTACGACAACACCCAGTTCAACACCGCGACGCAGGCCGAGCGCCAGCCCGGCTCGGCGTGGAAGGTCTTCGATCTCGCCAAGGCTCTCGAGGAGGGGGTCTCGCCGAATACCGAATTCCCGTCAAAGATCTGGACCGCGTATGTGAAGGGCTTCCCCCCATTCAAGATCCACAACGACGAGGCGGGGTACGTTGGCCAGCGCACGCTTGCGGCAGCTCTCACCTACTCCGACAACACCGTCTTTGCGCGTGTGGGCATCGACGACGGGCTGAGGAACGTCGCCAACTATGCACACGACTTCGGCATCACGACCGACGTGTCGGCCAACCCAGCGATGACGATCGGCGGCCTCTACACAGGCGTGACACCGATTGATATGGCGCACGCCTTCTCGACGATCGCGCACGGCGGAGTGCTCGTCAGCGGATCACTCGCGTCGGCGAGCTGCGCCGGCACGGTTCCACTGCCCGACCACCCGACCAGGCAGGAAAAATACGGCAACAGCATTCAGGTGACCTGGAAGAACGGGGAGTGCCCCGGACCGGTCGGGATCAGCTCAGTCACGACGGGCAAGGGCAAATACGTCGTTAAGGATCAGCCAAGCTATCGCCAAGTTCCCCGCTTCACGCCCTACATGGACCTCACCGAGCGGAACATCATGAGGACGGTCGTGACCGAGGGCACCGGCACCGCCGCCGATATCCCGAACTTCTGGGTCGCCGGCAAGACGGGCACCACCTCCAACTACGCCGACGCATGGTTCGTCGGCTTCACCCAGGCGATGTCGGGCTATCCCGACGGCATCACGGTGGCGGTCTGGGTGGGCTACTACAAGAATGCCAAGTCGATGGCCACGGTCTACGGCGGGAAGCCCGTGTACGGCGGCACCTACCCCGCGCTGATCTTCCGCAACTACGTCGAGCGCGCAATGTCGATCACCGCTCGCGAGGCATACGACAAGGCGCACAACGTCTCAGAGGCATCGCTACTCACCTCGACGGAGACGCCCGTAACGACCGTGCCGTTATCGCAGCTCCCCGCCTACGGCTCGGCCACACCCGCCACGAGCACCACCGGTGGCGCCACGACGACGCCGGCGACCACCACGCAGCCTGGGGCGACCGCGCCGGCGACTGGCACGAACACGCCCACTAACACGACGACGCCTTTGCCGACGGGCGCGGGCGGCGGCGCCACCGCTCCTTAGCTCCTCGCCTCGAGCGGTCGCGGTCGCGAGACGAAACGGCTGTCGGCGAGGCTGTAGCGCCACTCGTGGTCGATCGCCTTCGTGATGCCGATGCGCCTCGAGCGGGCGAGCTGCGGTGGCGGGGCTCCCGTGCGACGCGGCAGGATCTCGACCGGCCCGGTCTCGAGATCGCTGCCGTTGTGCTCCAAGCCGATCCCAAGTGCTTGGGTCAGCCTCCCCGGGCCTGAGCAGAGCTGATCGATCGCACTGATGCCGCGCCGCTCGCGCATCAGCTCGAGCCCATCGAGCGGCTCGAGCGCGCGGATCAATGCTGCAGCGCCGACGCCTTCGGGCTCAGCCACCGCGTTCAGCAGCGCGTGGATTCCATAGGAGCGGTAGACGTAGGCGCGACCGGGAGGACCGAACAGGGTCTGCGTCCGCGCCGTCAGCCCGGCGAACGCATGGCAGGCCGGCTCGGACTCGTGGTAGGCCTCCGTCTCGACGATGACGCCGGAGCAGTCCCCGTGACGGACGACGCAGCCGATCAACTCCCGCGCGACCGTGCAGACGTCGCGGGCATAGAACCCAGGTCTCAAGAAGGGCTCGCGAGCGCGCTGCGCGCGCCGGCAAGCTGCTCCGTGACGCGAGCGCTCGCCGTCCCTCCCGCAGAGACCTTCGATTCGAGCCAGGAGCCCGCCTCGAGCAGCTGGCGGAACCCGGCCGGGTCGAGCCTTTCGCTATGGGACGCAAGCTCGTCGTCACTCAGCTCGGACAGCGTCCTGCCACTGTCCAGCGCGTGGCGCACGAGCCCGGCAACGATGCCATGCGCCTCGCGGAACGGTACGCCGGCTCGAACGAGCAGGTCGGCGATGTCGACCGCGGCGATCATCTCGTCGGCCGCGGCGGCGGCGAGACGCTCACGGTCGAAGCTCACCGAGCTCAGCATGCCGCTAGCCGCGGCGAGAGATCCGGCGAGGGTGTCCGCAGCGTCGAAGAGATGCTCCTTGTCCTCCTGCAGATCCTTGTTGTAGCTCAGCGGCAAACCATGGAGGACGCCCAGCAGCGCGTTGTGGTGGGCTGCCACACGCGGTGCCTTTGCCCGCAGCAGCTCGGCGGCGTCGGGGTTCTTCTTCTGCGGCATGATCGAGGAGCCCGACGTCCAGGCGTCGGCGAGCTCGCAGAAGCCGAACTCGCTGGTGCTCCAGAGCACGAGCTCCGCACCGAGGCGCGAGAGGTGCATCGCGCAGGTCGACGCAGCAGCGAGATAGTCGAGCGCGAAGTCGCGGTTGGAAACCGCGTCGATCGAGTTCTGCGCCACCGCCGCGAAGCCCAGCTCGCGTGCGAGCAGTTCGCGGTCCGTGCTGAAGTTGACGCCCGCCAGCGCTCCGGCCCCGAGCGGCAACGTGCCACACGCCGCAACTGCCTCCTCGAAGCGTCCGCGATCGCGCAGGAACATCCACACGTATGCGAGCAGGTGGTGGGCGAGATACACGGGCTGGGCCCGCTGCAGGTGCGTGTAGCCCGGCATCGCCCAGTCGCGGTGGCGCTCGGCTAGATCCAGCACGACCTCGATGAGGCCCGTGAGAGACGCGGACGACACAGACGCCGCTTCGCGCACGTACATCGCCACGTCGGTCGCCACCTGGTCGTTGCGCGAGCGAGCGGTGTGGAGTTTCCCGCCGACAGCTCCGACAATCTCGGTCAAGCGTCGCTCGATCGCTGTGTGGATGTCCTCGTCGCCGGGAGCGAACACGAATATTCCGCCGTCGAGCTCCGCGGCGACCGCATCGAGGCCGCGACGCAGCTCGTCGGCGTCCGCGGTGGTGATGATCGAGCAGCTCGCGAGCATGATCGCGTGCGCCCGCGACTGCGCTATGTCGTAGGGCCACAGACGACGGTCGAAGCCCAGCGAAGCGTTGATCGCCTGGAAGTCGGGGTGCTGTGGCTCAGTGAATCGCGACATCGTGGCCGGCCAGTCTAGACGCGCAGCTACGCCTGCCCGAGGACGACGGCGAGCGAGCGAGCAACGCGCTCGATCTGTTCCTCGCGCAGCTGCGGGAAGAACGGCAGCGCGATGGACCTCGCCGCAACGTCCTCGGTGACCGGGAACTCACCGGGCCGGTGGCCGAAGCGCTCGCGGTAGAAGCTCATCAGGTGGATCGCCGGGAGGTACGCCTTGCTTGCGATGCCAAGCTCGCGCAGCGCCTCGATCGTCGCGTCGCGGTCTACCCCTCGCGGGAGCAGCACCGTGAAGACAAACCAGCCACGCACGGCGCCGCCGGCGTCGGGGCAGGGCAGCTCGAGCCCCTCGATCCCGGCGAGCGCCTCCCTGTAGGCCGAGGCGACCGTGGTGCGCGCCGCGAGCAGCTCATCGAGGCGCGCGAGCTGTGCGATGCCGAGCGCGCAGGCGATGTCGGAGAGCCGGTAGTTGAAGCCGAGTCGGTCGTGATCGAGCCAGTCCATATTCGGTGCCCGACCCTGATTTCGCTCGCTGTCGATTTGCGCCTTCAGGCCCTCGCCGCCAAGCACGACGATTCCGCCCTCACCCGTCGTCATCTGCTTGTTTGGATAGAACGCGAAGACGGCAGCATGGCCGCGCGAGCCCACAGCTCGCCCATCGGCATAGGACGCACCGAGCGCCTCGCAGGCGTCCTCGACGATCGGCATGCCGAGCGCCTCCAGCGGCTCTAGCTCCGCGGGCCAGCCGAAGATGTGGACCGGGAGGAAGGCGCGCGTGCGCTCCGTCACGGCTGCCGCGGCCGCATCCGGATCGAGCGTCAGCGTGATCGGATCGATGTCGGCAAAGACCGGCCGCGCACGCTCGTAGATCACAGCGTTGGCCGAGGCGACGAACGAGAACGGGCTCGTTACCACCTCGTCCCCGTCACCGACGCCGACTGCGCGCAGGGCAAGGTGAAGCCCTGCGGTGCCGCTTGAGACTGCGCTGGCACAGCGCGCGCCGATCCGCTGCGCGAAGAGCTGCTCGAATTCGGCGAGACGCGGGCCCAGTGAGAGCTGACCGGAACGCAGCACAGCCAGCACCGCCTCCTCCTCGGCCCCGCCGAGCCACGGACGCGCGAGCGGAATTGGATCGCCGACGGCGCCGCTCACCTCACGACCCCCAAGGCAAGGCGAGGACGGCCAGCAAAGCCCGCTTCCGCAGCCCCCTCACGCCGCGTGGGTCGGCAACATGCCGCACTCGAGCGAATCGACGAGCGCCTCCCAGGAGGCAGCGATCAGGTTCTCGGATACGCCAATCGTTCCCCAGACCTGGTTGCCATCCGAGGCGTCGATCAGCACGCGCGTCACCGCGTCGGTCCCCTTCGCCTCATCGAGGATGCGGACCTTGAAGTTCACGAGCTCGATATCGCGCAGATGCGGGTGAACCTCGACGATCGCCGAGCGCAGCGCTGCGTCGAGCGCGTTGACAGGTCCGTTGCCGCTCGCCGTGCGCTCATAGCGCTTGCCTTGGATCGCGATCTGGATCGTCGCCTCGGTGGAGACCTGACCGTCACCTTCCATCTCGACGACGACGCGCCAGGACTCGAGCTCGAAGAGCGGCTCGCGGTCGCCCGTCTCACGGCGCAGGAGGAGCTCGAGCGATCCGTCGGCCGCCTCGAACTGGTACCCCTCATGCTCGAGCGTCTTGACCCTGTCGAGTACGCGCGTCGCCGCCTCCTCGTCAAGGTCGAGGCCGAGAGCCGCAGCCTTCTCGAGCATGCTCGCGCGCCCCGCGAGCTCGGATACGAGCAGCGCGCGCTCATTGCCCACCAGGGCCGGATCGACGTGTTCGAAAGTCGTCGCGTCGGCGCTGACCCCGGCGACGTGCATCCCGCCCTTGTGCGCGAATGCGTTGCGCCCAACGTAGGGCTGGTTGGGATCTGGTGTGAAGTTGAGCAGCTCATCGACGAAGTGCGCCGTCTGAGTCAGCCGCGCAAGCTGGTCGTCCTCGAGACAGTGGTAGCCGAGCTTCAGCTGGAGGTTGGCGATGATCGACATCAGGTTGGCGTTGCCGGTCCGCTCGCCGTAGCCGTTCACGGTGCCCTGGACATGGCGCGCGCCGACCTCGACCGCGGCGATCGAGTTCGCGACGCCGCACTCCGCGTCGTTGTGACAGTGGATTCCGACGCGCACGTGGCCATCGAGCGCCGCCTCGGCCGCGCTTGTCGCGGCAGCGATCTGAGACGGCAGCGAAGATCCGTTGGTGTCGCAGAGCACGACCGTCTCGGCCCCGGATTCAGCCGCCGCCCGCAGACAGGCGATCGCGTAGTCGGGCTCAGCGCGCCAGCCGTCGAAGAAGTGCTCGGCGTCGTAGATCACCCGCTTGCCCTGGGTCTGGAGGAACTCGACCGAGTCGGCGATCATCCGCAGATTCTCGGCACGGTCGACCTTGACGAGCTTCTCAAGGTGGAGCGTCCACGTCTTGCCGACGATCGTGCAGACTGGCGCGACGGACTCCGCGAGCAGCGCAAGGGCCGGATCGGCGCTCGCGCTGACGTCACGCCGACGCGTCATCCCGAAGGCAGCGATCTCCGCGTTGGCGAAGCTCTCTGAGGCGAGCAGCTCGAACAGCTCGCGCTCCTTTGGGTTCGAGGCGGGAAAGCCGGCCTCGATCAGCTCGACGCCGAGCTCGTCGAGCGCGTGGGCAACACGCAGTTTCTCCTCGGCCGAGAGCGACATGCCTTCGCCCTGCATGCCGTCGCGCAAGGTCGCGTCATATAGCTGGATCTTGGTTTTCACTGAGGTTCCTTTCGTATGTTCGGAGCCCCGCTGAGGGGTACGGGCGAATGGGCGAGCAGCGACCGCGCGCCTGACGCGCTAACCGGCCGCCCGCGTAATTCGCCCACCGAACATCGAAAGAGCCATCTAAGCGCTCGCCCGCTCCCGGACGTCGAGGAAATCGAGCCACTCGAGGTAGCGCTCGCTGTGCCCGTGCAGCGCATCGTCGAACGCCTGCTGGAGGACCCTCGTGATCTCGCCGGGCTTGCCGTCGGCGATTGCGTGATCGTCGATCTCGCGCACCGGGACGAGCTCAGCCCCGGTACCGCTGAGGAACACCTCGTCAGCGAGGTACAGCTCAGCGCGCGCGATGTCGCTTTCCAGCGTCGGATAGCCCAAATCGCGAGCGATCTGCAGCACCGAGCGACGAGTGATCCCGTCGAGGATCGACGCTGTCTGCGGTGGCGTGACGATCACGCCGTCGCGCACCACGAATACGTTCTCCGCCGACCCCTCGCAGACGTGGCCATGGTCGTCGAGGAGAATCGCCTCGTCATAGCCGCCCTTGAGCGACTCGATCTTCGCGAGGACACTGTTCAGGTACTGACCGGAGGCCTTCGCATGTGGGATCAGCGAGCGTGGACTGATCCGCTCCCAAGATGACACCTTGGCGCGGATGCCGCGCGCCTTGCCTTCGTCGCCCAGATAGGCGCCCCACTCCCACATCGCGATCGCGACCTCGACCGGTGCCTCGAGCGGATTGAGGCCCATGACGCCGTAGCCGCGGAAGACGAGCGGCCGAATGTAGCAGGAGCGCAGCTCGTTGCGCGCGAGGAGCTCTCGCGTCGCGGCGCGCAGCTGCTCCACGGAGTAGGGCAGGTCCATGTAATAGAGCTTCGCCGAGCGTTCGAGCCGGTCGAGGTGGTCGAGGTGGCGGAAGATCGCCGGACCGCGTTCGGTCTCATAGCAGCGGATGCCCTCGAAGACGCCGGTGCCGTAATGCAGGCCGTGCGTCAACACGTGAACCTTCGCGTCATCCCACGCGACGAACTCGCCGTTCTGCCAGATGAGCTCGGATTGATTCACTCGGCCTCCCCTCCCTATAGCTGGGCGAGCACGGCTGCTGTAGCCTGCGCCGTCGTCGCGTCCCCGCCGAGGTCATGGGTCCGCAGGCCGCCGGCGAGCGCCCGGTCGACCGCCGATTCTACTGCCCTCGCCTCAGCTTCCAAGTGCAGGCCGTGACGAAGCAAGAGCCCGACCGAAAGAAACATCGCCAGCGGATTCGCGATGCCCTGCCCGGTGATGTCCGGCGCCGAGCCGTGAACCGGCTCGAAGACGCCTGGCCCGCCTGCGCCGAGCGACGCGCTCGGGAGCATGCCGATCGAGCCGGTGATCATTGCGGCCTCGTCGCTCAAGATGTCGCCGAACATGTTCTCGGTCAGGATCACGTCGAAACGGCTGGGTCTGCTGACGAGCTGCATTGCAGCGTTATCGACAAGCACGTGCTCCAGCTCCACCGCGGGGAACTCCTCTGCCTGAACGCGCGTCACGACCTCGCGCCACAACCTCGAGGTCTCGAGCACGTTCGCCTTGTCGACGCTGGTCACGCGTGTGCGCGCCGCAGCGAACGCGACCCGCGCGATCCGCTCGACCTCCTCGGTGCTGTAGGCGCACAGATCTGAGGCCGAGGTCGCAGTGCGCGTCTTCGCGCCGAAGTAGATACCGCCGGTCAGCTCACGCACCACGAGCAGGTCGGTGCCGGCGATGCGCTCCTCGCGCAGCGGACTCGCTGAGTGCAGCGCCGGCAGCGCTCGCACGGGTCGCAGGTTCGCGAACAGCCCAAGTCCCTTGCGCAGTCCCAGCAGGCCCTGCTCGGGACGCGGCTTGGCGGCATCGGTTGTGTCCCATTTCGGCCCACCGACGGCGGCCAGCAGAACCGCATCGGCCTTGGCGGCGCCGGCCAGCACCTCGTCGGTGAGTGCTGTCCCGTAGGCATCGATCGATGCTCCGCCAAACAGGTGCTCCTCGACGTCGACGCTGACCATGGCGCCGAGCACCTCGAGCGCCGCGGGCATGATCTCAGGCCCGATGCCGTCTCCGGGAAGCGCGACGACGCGGGTCATCGACGGCGCACCGTAGCAGCCCCTGTGCGCCGCGCGCCTGGGAGCCGACTGTCCCACGCCGGGCGGCGCAACATTGTTCTGTGACGCATCACGGCAGCGCTACAGCGCAGTGGTTACGGGACCGCTGCGCTGGCGATCGCGCTCGTAGGCGCCGATCGCGTCCTCCTGGCGCAGTGCGAGCGCGATGTCGTCGAGACCGCCAAGCAGACGGTGGCGAATCTCAGCGTCGATCTCGAACGGCACAGCGCGACCGGCGAAGCGAACCTCCTGCGCCTCGAGGTCAACCTCGCCCTCGCCGGCCTCCGCCAGCGCGCGGACGTCAGCCTCAGCGAGCACCACCGGCAGCAGCCCGATCTTCGTCGAGTTCATGTAGAAGATGTCGCCAAAGCTCGGCGCGACGATCGCGCGGAAGCCATAGTCCTCAAGCGCCCACGGCGCGTGCTCGCGCGATGAGCCGCAGCCGAAGTTTCGCCCGGCCGTGAGGATCGGGTTCGGCGGCAGGCTCCAGCCGGGCTCCTTCGCCCAGTCGAAGAACAGGAACTCGCCGAAGCCACTACGCTCGATCCGCTTCAGGAACTGTTTGGGGATGATCTGGTCGGTGTCGACGTCGGCGCGGTCGAGGTCGCTGACGGCGCCGGCGATCGTCTTGATCGGCTCCATGACCAGCTCCTAGCTCCACTCGCGGATATCGACGAACTTGCCCGCGATCGCGGCTGCTGCTGCCATCTCGGGTGACACGAGGTGGGTTCGCCCGCCACGTCCCTGGCGTCCCTCGAAGTTGCGGTTGGAGGTCGAGGCGCAGCGCTCGCCCGGCGCGAGGATGTCCGGGTTCATCCCGAGACACATCGAGCAGCCGGCGGTGCGCCAGTCGAAGCCGGCGTCGCGGAACACCTGATCGATGCCCTCGGCCTCTGCCTGGGCTCGTACCTGCTGCGAGCCGGGGACCACCATCGCTTTGACGTGACTTGAAACGCGGCGCCCCTTGACCACGGCCGCCGCAGCTCGCAGGTCGCCGATCCTCGAGTTCGTGCAAGAACCGATGAAGACGCGGTCGAGCGTGAGCTCCTGGATCGGCACGCCGGCCTCCAGACCCATGTAGTGCAACGCGCGTGCGGCAGCCTCACGGTCCGCCGGGCTGTCGAAGCTGTCGGGCGCGGGGACGCTGCCTGCGACGCCAACGACCATCCCCGGGTTCGTCCCCCAGGTGACCTGTGGCGAGATCGCGCCGGCGTCGACCACCATCTCGCGGTCGAACCGCGCGTCGTCGTCGGTGACGAGGGTGCGCCACGACGCGATTGCTTCTTCGAGCGCGCTGCCGCTCGGAGCGCCTGGTCGCGCGCCGCGCTCGAACCATTCGAACGTGGTGTCATCGGGCGCCACCATCCCTGCACGCCCGCCGCCCTCGATCGTCATGTTGCAGACGGTCATCCGCCCCTCCATCGAGAGCGCCGCGATCGCCGGGCCGCTGTACTCAACCGCGTGCCCGACGGCGCCGGCGACGCCCATCTGGCCGATCGTGGCCAGGATCAGGTCCTTCGCGGTGACGCCGAACCCCGCCTCGCCGTTGTAGCGGATACGCATCGAGTGCGGCTTCGTCTGGGCGAGGCACTCGGTCGCAAGCACGTGCTCCACCTCGCTCGTGCCGATCCCGAACGCAAGGGCTCCAAACGCGCCGTGGGTCGAGGTGTGCGAGTCGCCGCACACGATCGTCATGCCAGGCTGCGTGACGCCCAGTTCGGGACCGATGACGTGACAGATGCCCTGCCGATCAGAGCCGACCGAGTAGAGCGGAACCCCGAATTCCTCGCAGTTGCGTTCCAGCGTCTCGACCTGGACACGCGAGAGCTCGTCCTTGATCTGGGCCGCGAGCAGCGTGCCGTCGGTCGGTACGTTGTGGTCGGCTGTCGCAAGCGTGCGGTCGGGCCGGCGGACTTTGCGCCCGGCGAGTCGCAAGCTTTCGAAGGCCTGCGGACTGGTCACCTCGTGCACCACGTGCAGGTCGATATAGAGCAGGCCCGGAGCGACCTCGTGGGCGTCCCAGATCTTGTCGAGCAGCGTTTGTGGCATCGGCTATCTCCTGCGGTTGAGGCGGGTTCAGCTCCGCCGGAGACCGGCGGACAGCACTGCGTAGAGCTCCGCTCGCTCGGTCCCGGGGTTTTCGAAGTGGTGCGGAAGGTCGGCGTCGAACGTCACGCAATCGCCGGTTGCGAGTTCGTGGCGGCGCCCGTCGCAGACCAGCACGACCGTGCCCGCCGCCACGAGCGTGGTCTCACGACTGCCCGGCTCGTGCAGTGGCGGATCACTCGGGCCGCCAGTCGCACCGTCCGGTTCCAGCGTGTGCAGCGACAGCTCGGCGCGCTGACCCGGCAGCGGTGGCGTGAGAATCTCGAAGCGGTGGCCGTCGTCCGGGCTGCCGCCGGAGCGACGCTCGCCGGCTCGGACAATCGTCACGGCGCCGCTCTCGTCGAGACGCAGGAGCTGCGAGAGACGCAGCTCGAGCCCGTGCGCGATACGTGTCGCCACCTGGAGCGTTGGGCTGGTCTCGCCGCGCTCCACCTGCGAGAGCATCGGCGCGCTGACGCCGCAGCGCAGCGCCAGCTCGCGCAGCGAGAGGCCCATCGCCTCGCGCAGCGCCCGCACGCGCAGCCCAACGGACGCGACGTCGTAGGGCTCATCCGTCGTCACCGGCAACACCATACGATCGTACGTTATCACGTACGCTAGGCCGCCAGGGCTAGCCCTCCGACTGGGCGCGAAGCATGCCGGCAGCGACGGGTGCGTAGGCTGACGGATGCGTGTTCGTCCTCCCTGCCCTGATCCTGGCGCTCGCCGTCGAGGTGTTTGCCTTTATCGAGGTGGGTCACGCGATCGGTTGGCTGCTGGCGATCGTGCTGCTGCTCGGCACGTCGCTGATCGGCACGCAGATCCTTCGTATTCAGGGCCGCGCAGCGATCGAGGGTGTCTCGCGAGCCGTCTCTGAGCGTCGCGCACCCGGACGTGCCGCGCTCGACGGCGTACTGGGATTCATCGGCGGCGTCCTGCTGGTTGTTCCCGGATTCGTCACCGACGCGCTCGGAGCGCTGCTCGTGTTCAGACCCACGCGCGCCCTCGCTCGCCGCTGGACGTCGCACCATTACGCCGGTCGGATGATGAGCTTTGCCGCGGCTGCCGGGCGCTTTGCGCCGGGCAACCGCGCCAGCCGGCCCGCGGACGTCGACTCGACGGCGGTCGACGACGAGCTCGGACGGCTCGGTCGTTGACGATCGCCTGACCAAAGGCGATACGAAGTAAGTGTCAGTTGCGCGCATACGGCGTGAGCGGCGTAGCATCTTGATCACTGTGACGGCATTAGGAATCCTGCTGTTGCTCACCGGCGCGGGGCTGATCGTGGTCGAGACGCACGTCTCGTCGCTTGGGATTCTCGCGGTGCCTGGCGCGCTAGCTCTTCTCGCCGGCTCGGTCTTGGCCGTCAGCGGGCTCGGCGGCGGGCTCGGCGTCGTGATCCCGGTTGCGTTCGTCCTTGCACTCTGCTCGCTTTTCTCCCTCGGCGCTGTGCTCCGCGCGGGCCGCGCGGCGCGCCGACGTCGGATTCGAACCGGCGCCGAGGCGCTCGTCGGTCAGACCGGCGTGGTGCGTAGCTGGGGTGAGCGAGGCGGCCGCGTGCTGCTCGAGGGGGCGCTCTGGCGCGCCCGACGGGCCTGGCCGGAGGTCGACGACCAGGAGCTCTGCGAGGGCGACGTCGTCGTTGTCGAGCAGCTCAATGGACTGACGCTCGCCGTCCGCTGCGCCGACGAGTGGGAGCGCTCGGCGTGATCACTGCGCTGGTCGTCGCCGTTGTCGTGCTCCTCGTGCTGGGCGCGACAGCCGCGGCCGCATCGCTGCGAGTGCTGCGGGAGTACGAGCGCGCCGTCGTATTCCGCCTTGGCCGGCTGATGGAGCAGCGCGGTCCGGGCATCGTGACGATCGTCCCCGGGATCGACCGAATGGTGCGCATCAGCCTGCGCACCATCACGCTGACCGTGCCGCCCCAAGAGGTGATCACGCGCGACAACGTTCCGGTGCGTGTGACTGCGGTCGCCTACTACCGTGTGGTCGAGCCGAACCGCGCCGTCGTCGAGGTTCAGAGCTACGAGGCCGCGACGTTGCAGATCGCCCAGACCACGCTGCGGTCCGTGCTCGGCGGCGCCGATCTCGACACGCTTCTGGGCGAGCGGGAGCGTCTCAACGACGACCTCCAGCACGTGATCGACACCCACACGGAGCCCTGGGGTATCAAGGTGAGCGCGGTCGAGATCAAGGATGTCGAGATACCCGAGCGCATGCAGCACGCGATCGCCAGGCAGGCGGAGGCCGAGCGCGAGCGACGCGCGAAGATCATCAACGCCGAAGGCGAGTTCCAGGCAGCGGAGAAGCTCTCGCAGGCAGCCTCCGTGATCAGCCAGAACCCGGTCACGATTCAGCTGCGCTACCTGCAGACGCTGAGCGAGATCGGCGCGACACAGAACTCGACGGTCGTCTTCCCGATACCCATCGACCTCCTGAAGCCGGCCATCGAGGCCTTGGGGCGGGCGCCGAGCTCGCCCGCCCAGGCACCGCTGCCCGGGGCCAATGGCGAGGCGAACGGAACGCTTCCGGCCGGCACTCCGCGCGAGCTGTCCGGCGGCGAACAGCTGCATCCGGCCGAGCCGACACGCGCGAGCCGGCCACGAGCGCGCGATTGACGCTCGCGCAGCGCCCCGTTCAGACGTCGTCGCCGGGCCAGGAAGCCACGCCCATCACGCCGTCGCCTTCCGGCGGCTTCGGCCCGCCGACAGCGATCACGTCCAACCCGTCGGGTCCCGCCTCGAACGCGCGCACGACCTCGGGCGCAACGCGGACGACGTCCCACTGAGCTAGCTCGACGACCTCGCCGTCGAGTAGCGCACGCCCCGAGCCGGCGACGACGACGTAAGCCTCCTCCTGCTCGCGGTGGCTATGGGCCATCGGGGTGCGCAGGTTCGCGCCGTAGCGGAAGAGGCTCACGCCGAGGTCGCGCGAATCCAAGTGCTTGCGGCCGAACCGGGCCTCGATGCCGGGCGCCCGGTCGCCCATCGAATCCTCGACCTCCAAGAGATTGACGATGGTAAAGCGGGACATGGGCATCTCCTTTGCGGGCTGGGCTTGGCGTATTCGACGGTCGTTCAAAGCGTCCGGCAAGCCGAGCTACGGCGTCCGCGTGAGCTCGGCGCTTGCTTCCCTGCCACCGCCTAACGCTCCCCCCGCGTTCTCGCCGCGTCGCAGCGCGACCGAGAGCGCCCGCAGGTAGGCGCGCGCCGACGCCTCGATGATGTCAGGCGCGACGCCCTGCCCGGCGGCCGATTCGCCGGCGGTCTCGATCACGACCGACACCTCGCCGAGCGCGTCCTGGCCCTCGGTTACGGCGCCGACGCGGAACTCGCGCAGCGAGGCATCGACGCCCGTCGCCCGGTTGATTGCTCGGAACACAGAGTCGACCGGCCCATCGCCGGAGGACTCGCCGTGCACGCTCGAGCCGTCCGGCAGGCCGACGGTGACTCTGGCGCTCGGCTCCTGCGCGAGCGATGCGTGGACCTCGTAGGACTCGAGCGCGTAGCCGGCAATCTCCTGACGTAGCTCGTCGGTCACAAGCGCTTCGAGATCCATCGCGGTCACCGTCTTCTTGCGGTCGGCGATCTCCTTGAAGCGCTTAAACGCGACATTGAGGGACTGGCCTGAAACCTCGAAGCCGAGCTCTTCAAGCGCCTGGCGCAGCGCGTGGCGGCCGGAGTGCTTGCCCAGAACGATCGAGTTGGCCTCGAGACCAACGCTCGTCGCATCCATGATCTCGTACGTCGTGCGCTCCTTGAGCACGCCGTCCTGGTGGATGCCCGACTCGTGCGCGAACGCGTTGCGACCGACGATCGCCTTGTTCGGTTGCACGACATAGCCGGTCAGGCGCGAGACGAGCCGGCTCGTGCGTGCGAGCTCGCGCGTGTTCACGCCGGTCCGCAGTCCGATATCAGCCGTGCGCGTCGCCAGCAGCATCACGATCTCCTCCAGCGAGGCGTTGCCGGCCCGCTCCCCGATGCCGTTGATCGCGCACTCGACCTGTCGCGCGCCGGCGAGGATGCCGGCGAACGAGTTTGCGACCGCAAGCCCGAGGTCGTCGTGGCAGTGGACCGAGAGCACGACATCCTTCATCCCCGGCACGAGCTCGTAGAGCCGCGCGAGCCAGGCGCTGAACTCGTTCGGCATGGTGTAGCCGACGGTGTCGGGGATGTTGATCGTGCTAGCGCCCTCCTCGATCGCGGCGGCGACAACCTCGGCAGTGAACTCGACGTCCGAGCGCGTCGCATCCATCGGCGAGAACTCGACGTCATCGACGAGGCTGCGCGCCTGTGAAACGGCGGCGCGCGCCTGCCCGACGACGTCCTCGCGCGTCGTCTGGAGCTGGTGGACGATGTGGATATCCGACGTCGAGATGAACGTGTGGATCCGCGGGCGCTCCGCATCCTTGACGGCGCCCCACGCCGCATCGATGTCGGCCGCTTGCGTACGCGCAAGCCCGGCGATCACCGGGCCCTCTACCGTGCGCGCGATCCCCTGTACCGCCTCGAAGTCGCCCGGTGAGGTGATCGGAAAACCCGCCTCGATGACGTCGACACCGAGTCGCGCGAGCTGCTGCGCGATCTCGAGCTTCTCCGCGGCGTTCAGGGAGATGCCGGGCGACTGCTCACCGTCGCGCAGCGTCGTATCGAAGATCAGTACTCGGTCACTACGTTCACTAGCCATGATGTTCCTCGCTTTCGCGTTCGTCCTGCCTGTTTCCTCTCAGTCGGTTTGCGGCATCGCGGCCGCCACGCGCTATTCCCCCCGAAGGGGGAGGAGGAGAAGCAGAGCAAGGGACGTGCGGAACTTCATGCGCAAAAAAGCCTAGCAGCGCGCGTGGCGGATCGGCAAGGCCGCAGCGCGAAGCTCATTGCAGGATGTTCACGGCGCGCGCCACTACCAAGCCGATCGTCACGAGCGAGATCAGCGACTGCACGAGCATCAGCATTTTCGCCATCACGCTCAGCGGCATCGTGTCGGTGGGGCTGAACGCGGCCGCGTTCGTGAACGACACGTAGAGATAGTCGACGAAGCCGCCGCGCCAGTCCCAGCGCCCTAGTCGCTCCTCGGTCATCTGCGGGAACAGGAAGTCGGGCGTCGGACAATCGGGGTGTTTGCGCGCCTGAGGTCCGCCCCGGTCGAGCTCCCAGTACCAGACGCCGAACAGCAGCACGTTCGTCACCCAGATCTCAACGCCGGCGAGGATCAGGCGGTGGCCTTCGGCGGGGGAGGCCGTGTGGTCCAGCAGGTAGTGCACCAGCAGCACCAGCGACAGCACGTTCGCGGCGCTGACCAGCCCGATGAGGACGAGCGCGGCGGACCGCCGCCCAGGTCGCGGCAACTCCTTGCCACGCGGCGTCGTCACCACCAGTCCGGCGAGCAGCAGGCTCTCCAGTGCCGGCAGCACCCAGACCGGGAGTAGCGTGAGCGTGTTCGGCAGATCGAGGTCGAGCCCGATCGTGGCGAGGACGGCGAGCTGGGCTGGCCAGTACGGGTCGGCCCGCGCGAACCCCCTCACCGCGCTCTCGGCGTCGGCAGCGCCCCTACCGACGCCGCGCTTCATGCGAGCGTGACGCTGCGCCCATCTACGAAGCCGTCAAGAGCGACGATCTCGTCGAGCACGTCAGGCGCGACAGCGTCGCTGGTAGTCACGGCCATCGCGGCGAGGCCCTTGCCGGCCGCGTCGCCTCCCTTGACGTGGCGCCCGACAGCCGCCGAGGAGATGTTGATCCCGTGCTCGCCGAACACCGAGCCGACGCGCCCGATCATTCCGGGCACGTCGCTGTAGCGGAAGACGGTGACGTTCTCGGAGAGCTCGAGCGTGAAGCGCTGTCCCCACACCTCGACGAGGTGCGGCACCTGGGCCGGGCCCATGCCGGTCCCGGCGACGGCAACGCGCTCGCCGCCGGCGTGCACGGTGACGCGGATCAACTCGTTGAAGTCCTCGGCTTCGGTAACGCTCTTCTCCTCCACGACGATCCCCCGCTCCTCGGCCAGCGACCCCGCGTTGACGAAGTTCACGTCCTCCTCGGTGCGGCCTCGAAGCGCGCCGACGAGCACGGCGAGGGTCAGCAGGCGCGTATCGAGGTCGGCGATCCGGCCCATGAACGCGGCTTCGATCCGCTCCACGGAGCTGCCCTTGGCAAGCCCCATCGCAAGGCGCCCGAGCTGCTCGGCGAGCGGCAGAAACGGCCGCAGCGCCTCCATGTCCTCGGCCCCGACGGACGGGATGTTGACCGCGGTCGAAACGACGCCGCCGGTCAGCGCCGCGACCACCTGCTCGGCGCTCTGAAATCCGGCGCGGTCGGTCGCCTCAGCGGTCGAGGCTCCGAGGTGCGGGGTGACGATCACGTTCGGGTAGCCGCTGAACAGCGGGTAGTCGGTGATCGGCTCGCTCGGGAAGACGTCAAGCGCTGCACCCGCGACCTTGCCGGAGTCCAACCCGGCCTGCAGCGCGACGTCATCGATCAGGCCACCGCGCGCGACGTTCAGGATGCGCACCCCATCGCGCATCTTCGCGATCGCTGCCGCGTCGATGAATCCCTTCGTCTCGTCGGTCTTCGGCAGATGCACGGTGATGAAGTCAGCGCGCGCATAGACGGCCTCGGGGTCCGGCGCCTTCTCGACGCCGAGCTCGCGGTAGCGTTCGGCGGCAACAAACGGGTCGAACGCGATCACGTGCATGCCGAAGCCGCGCACGCGCTGCGCAACCAGCTGGCCGATGCGGCCAAAGCCGATGATCCCGAGGGTCTTGTCGTAGAGCTCGACGCCGGAGAACTTCGAGCGCTCCCACTTGCCCGACGTCAGCGACGCGTGCGCCTGCGGGATGTTGCGCGCGAGCGCAAGCAGCAGCGCCACGGTGTGCTCGGCCGCGGTCACGACGTTCGACTGCGGCGCGTTGGCTACAACGATGCCGCGACGCGTTGCCGCGGGGACATCGACGTTGTCAACGCCGACGCCGGCGCGCCCGATCACGCGCAGTCGCTCACCGCGCTCGATCAAATCAGCGGTCATCTTGGTCGCCGAGCGGATCAGGATGCCGTCGAACTCGCCGATCCGTTGCGCGAGCTGCTCGCCGTCCCAGTCAAAGCCGGTCTCGACGTCGAAGTGCTCGCGCAGCAGTTCGATTCCCGAATCGCCGACGTTCTCGGCAACAAGCACCTTCGCCCTCTGCGCATCAGCGCTGCTCATCGCGGGACCTCCGTCCAAAAAAGTTGTTCGTCACGAGCCGTTCGCCCAGCAAAAGAAGCCAGGCGAGGACAGCCGCCCAAAGGGCGGCTCCCGCAGCCCCCCGTCAAAGCGACTGCTCCAGGACGTAATCGACACACGCCGTCAGCGCTCTCACGTCATCGGGCTCGATCGACGGGAACATGCCGACGCGGAGCTGGTTGCGACCGAGCTTGCGGTAGGGCTCGACATCGACGATTCCGTTGGCGCGCAGCGTTGCGGCCAGCGCCGCGGCGTCGACGGCATCGTCGAAGTCGATCGTCCCGACGACGAACGAGCGCAGCTCCGCGTCGGTCACGTACGGCGTCGCGTGGCTGCACGCCTCGGCCCAGCCGTAGAGGTACGCGGCCGACTTGCCGGTTCGCGACACGCACCAGTCGAGGCCACCGCCGGCGAGCATCCACTCGATCTGGTCGGCGAGCATGAACAGGGTCGCAACGGCCGGGGTGTTGTTCGTCTGGTCCTTTATCGAGTTGTCGATCGCGACCGTCAGCGACAGGAAAGGCGGGATCCAGCGGTCGGATTCCTCGATCCGCGCCACACGCTCGAGCGCCGCCGGGCTCATCAGCGCAAGCCACAGTCCGCCGTCGGAGCCGAAGCTCTTCTGCGGAGCGAAGTAGTAGACGTCGGCCTGTGAAGCGTCCAGCGGGAGCCCGCCGGCACCGGAGGTCGCATCGATCACGACCAGCGCGTGCTCGCTGTCCGTTGGCCGCTGCACACCAAGCATCACGCCGGTCGAGGTCTCGTTGTGCGCCCAGGCGATCACGTCGGCGTCGGGGGAGCTCGTCAGCGCCGGCGCGCTACCGGCCGCTGCTTCGACGATGATCGAGTCCTCGAGGAACGGCGCGCCCGCGGTGACGCTGGCGAACTTGCTCGAAAACTCACCGTAGGTGAGGTGCAGTGCGCGGCGCTCGACGATGCCGAAGGCGGCGGCGTCCCAGAACGCGCTCGCACCGCCGTTGCCGAGCACCACCTCGTAGCCCTCCGGCAGGGCGAACAGCTCGCGCAACCCGGCGCGAACCCGCGCGACGAGTGACTTCACCGGCGCTTGACGGTGTGAGGTACCGAGCACCGCGGCCCCGTCACGTGCGAGTCGCTCGAGCTGGGCCGGACGGATCTTCGATGGGCCGCAGCCGAAGCGGCCGTCGCCGGGCCGGAGCGATTCGGGAATGATCAGCGCTGGGACACTGGTGCTATTTGCGGGTGGCGTCATGGGATTTCCTCGTGGACTCGAAGTGCAGAGGTGCCCAGGCGCGCGGCAATCTTGCGACCCGTCACTTCCCGGTGGTCAATTCCACCCAGACGCCAGTCGTGACGGTACGCGGGAGTGTAGCTCAGAGTGGCACGCGCGGATCGAAGTCGACGTGCCAGCCCTGTGGCAGGCGGGTCGACCGCAAGCCGTCGGGAGTTTCAGCTGCCAGCAGGCACAGCTCGGGCGCCGGGCCCAAGGCGAGCTGGCGGCGCCACAGGCTGGCCGCGCGGCGCTCCATTCCGTCGGCAAGAAAATCGTCGAGCAGCGACACGTCGTGGCCCCGAGCCGGGCTGATCCAGGCGGCGACGCGGACAGGCGAGAGCTCGCCCACGCCATCGAGCAGGCGGTAGATGCTGCCGGTCCCCTCCCCCATCAGCCGCGCGGCTCGCTCGTGGGCGCTCACGTGTCCGCGTCCCACCGCGGCCTCGTTCAGCACCCCGAGGGCCGCGAAGTCCTCGACCAGGTACCAGTCCTCGAGCCCCGGTCCGCCATCTCCGAGCCACGGCAGGCGCTCGGCGCGGAGGCAGGCGGTGCCGATCAGTCCGCCGGGCCGGTTCGTCGCGAGTCCATCGTGGAAGCGCCGGCAGGCGTCCTCATATGCCTCGTCGGCGGCTGCGACGGCGGCGCGATGCCAGAAGACGTAGGCCAGCACCGGCTAGAACGCCGGTTTGATCCAGTCCATGTGCGCGCGAAGCTCCTTGCCGATCTCTTCGATCTGCGTTCCGGCCTGCTCGGCGCGCATCCGCTTGAAGCTCTCTTGTCCGGCGCGGTTCTCCGCGATCCACTCGCGCGCAAAGTCCCCGGCCTGGATCTCGCCGAGGATGGTTCGCATGTGCTCACGCGTCTCCTCGGTGATAACGCGCTTGCCGCGCGTGTAGTCGCCGTATTCCGCCGTGTTCGAGATCGAGTAGCGCATCCCCGCGAGGCCCTTCTCGTAGATCAGGTCGACGATCAGCTTGACCTCGTGTAGACACTCGAAATAGGCCATCTCCGAGTCGTAGCCGGCGGCGACGAGTGTCTCGAAGCCGGCCTGGATCAGCTCTGAGACCCCGCCGCAGAGCACGGCCTGCTCGCCGAATAGATCCGTTTCGGTCTCGTCCTTGAAGGTCGTCTCGATGATCCCGGCACGCCCGGCGCCGATGCCTTTCGCATAGGCAAGCGCGAGCGCGCGCGCATTTCCGGTCGCGTCCTGGTGGATCGCGACGAGCGCCGGGACACCGGAGCCCTCCGTGAATTGGCGTCGCACGAGGTGCCCCGGTCCCTTCGGAGCGATCAACGCGACGTCGACGCCAGGCGGCGGAACGACCTCGGCGTAATGGATCGAGAAGCCGTGACCGAACAGCAGCATGTTGCCGTCGGCGATGCCGTCACGCACCTCGTTCTCCCAGACGTCGTGGTGCAGCTCGTCCGGTACGAGCATCATCACGAGGTCGCCACGACTCGCCGCCTCCACGATCGGCAGCACGTCGAGCCCGGCCTCGCGCGCCGCCGCGGCGGAGCTCGATCCATCGCGCAACCCGACGACCACGCTGACGCCGGAATCGTTGAGGTTCAGCGCGTGGGCGTGGCCCTGAGAGCCGTAGCCGATGATCGCGACGGTCTTCCCGTCGAGCTGCGAAAGGTCTGCATCCTTGTCATAGATCATGGTCGAGCAGGCTATCTCTTTGCTGACGTCGTCGGTCGGCGTGGCCGGGGAGCCTAAGAATCAGGCGCTTGCACGGGCGACGACGGCCTGCGCCGGAACCGCGAGACCGCTCCCGCCGCTGTAGGGAGCGAGCTGAGCTTCGACTTCGACCGCAACGGCCTGCCTGACCTCTGTGGGCGCGGCGCGGACGGCAGCACCGCTCGGCGACATGTCGAGTTGCATCTCCCACCACTCGTCGAAACTCGGCGCCGTGCGGAGGAGATCGACGGTGTCGATCTCGATCTCGACGAAGCCTGCCTCCTCGAGCATCGCGCGCAGCCGGTGCGGATCGGAGAGCGCGAACGCGCCCGGCGCCGTGTCGCTCGCCGGGGCCTCGGCGAGACCATGCTGCTGGATCACGCGGCTGCTGATTGCAAGCCATGGATTCGCCGAGGGAGATCCCCAGACCGCCAGCGAGACACGACCGCCTGCCCTCAGCACGCGCCGCGTCTCGAACAGAGCGGCCGATGGATCGACCATGAGCATGTACCCCCAGCGGCACAGCACGGCGTCGAGGCTCGCGACCGGGAGGTCGATCGACTCCGCGTTGATGACGCGGAACTCGACGTTTCCGAGCTCGAGCTCGCCAGCACGCGCCCGCGCGAGCTCGACCATCGCCTCCGACTGGTCGCTCGAGATCAGGACGCCGCCCGGCAGGATCAGCTCAGCCGCCAACAACCCGGCTTCGCCCGGCCCGGCGGCGAGATCCAGCACACGCTCCCCCGGCTGCAGCTCGAGCGCCTCGATCAGCCACTGCGTGACAGGCGCCGCAAAATCGCGCAGCCAGGTCCGCGCCCGTGCCCAGCCCGCCGCCGCCGTGTCCCAGTCGGCCAGGGACTCGCGGCGCTGCAGCTCGGGATCGTTCAGCCGGCCGGACAGTAGAGCGAGTGCTTCTGGGTCGCGTACGGTGCGCCGGCGCCAAAAACTAGCTCCAGCATGCGGTAGTCGTCGTGACTGTCCCAGCATGGCTTCGCCTGCGACGCAACGAGCTTGACGCTGTAGGTCTTGTACTTGCCCGCGGCGCAGTCGGGCTTGCACGGATTGAACGCGTAGGTGCCGGACCCATGCGCGGTGGCGCCGCCAAACGCGCTCCAAAGGATGTGGTTTACGTACGCGCCGTCGTCGCCGCAGAAGAGGATGATCTCGGACGGCTTGACCTGCGACTTGGTGCAGCCGCCGATCCGGTTCGAGCCGGCGGAGGCGAGTGCCGAGGTGGCGAACACGACGCCAACGACGACGATGCTGAGCACGGCGCGGCGCATCGCGCTGATCATAGACGGGCCTTTGCCGGCAGGTCCCGCCGGAGCAGCTTGCCCGAAGCGGTCCGCGGCAGTGCGTCGACCACGGCGATCTCCTTCGGTACCTGGTAGGCCGCGAGCCGCGCCACGCAGTGCTCGCGGAGCACGTCCGCGCTGACCGGCGTGCGCAGCACGACGAGCGCCTTCACCGTCTCGCCCCACTCGGGATCGGCGGCGCCGTAAACGCCGGCTTCGCTGACCGCCGGATGCTGGCTGAGAACCTCCTCGACTTCGCTGGGCGCGACGTTCTCGCCGCCGGTGATGATCGTGTCGGTCTTGCGCCCGATCACCCACAGGTTGCCGCGCTCGTCCAGTTCCCCCAGATCACCGGTGGCGAGCACGCCGCCGACCGCGGGCGACACGGTCGGCCCCGAGACGAGGATCTCACCGTCGCTCGCGATCTCCACCTGCGTGCAGAACAGCCGGGGTCCCGCGTTCGCTCGTGCTGCCTGGCCCGGCACCTGCGTCGCGACCTGCGAGCACGTCTCGGTCAGTCCATAGGTCTGGGAGACCACGACGCCAGCCGCCTGCGCCCGCTCGATCAACGCCAATGGCACCGGGCCACCTCCGGCAAGCGCACAGCGCAGCCGCGGTGGCCGCGCGAGTCCGGTGTCCAGCAGACGCGCCAGCGTCGTCGCCACAACCGAGACGAGCGTGATCTCGCCCTCCATCAACGTCGCAACGGCAGCCTCGGCGTCGAACCGCTCGTGCACCACGGCCGTCGTCCCGTAGAGCCAGCTGCGGATCAGGATCGACAACCCCCCAACGTGCACCAGCGGCAGCGTGCACAGCCACCGCTCATCGGGATCCAGGCCGAGCGTCACGGCCGAGCCGATCGCACTCCAAACGAAGTTCCCGAACGTGAGTGGGACCTCCTTCGGAGTCCCACTCACGGTCCCCGAGGTCCGAACGACAAGCGCGACGTCACCAGGCTCGAGCGGCCGCACGTCGGCCGGGGCGCCCGAACAGTCGAGCGGCCGGTCGATCACCGCCGCAACGCCCCCGACCGGCCAGCGCTCGCGCGGCTCCCGCAGATCCACCGGCACCGCCACCGCCCCGGCCACAAAGCACGCATGTAGCGCGACGGCAAAGTCGCCGCCTGCCGGCAGAGCAATCGCCACCCGATCGCCCCGCGCCACCCCAAGCTCCTGCGCACCCGCACGACTCAGCGCCCCAAGCTCCGAATAGCTCAGCGATCCAGCCGGAGTCTCAACAGCCAAACGCGAGCCCCACGACTCAGCAGCTCGCAGCAACCCCGCTACCGCCACGTCGTCAGCCCACCCATCCAGGTGATTGTCACAAGCGAAGCCTAGAAGCCAGGCGAGGAGGCCGGACCAGCACGGCAAGCTACACGCCCAGCTCTGGTGTCCGGCCACCGTAGCCTCCCCGCAGCCGCGCTATAGCCTTGGTCCTCCCACAAGCTAGGAGGAGCCTCCTGTGCCAGCCGACTGGCAGCCCGCGGGCGAGTACACAGACATCCGCTACGAGTTATCGAGCGACCCGCCGCCGCGGATCGCGAAGATCACGATCGACCGCCAGGAGGTGCGTAACGCGTTTCGTCCGCAGACGGTGATCGAGCTGAGCGATGCCTTTACGCGCGCCCGGGAGGACACCGAGGTTGGGGTCATCATCCTGACCGGTGAGGGACCGGACGCGTTCTGCTCGGGCGGCGACCAGCGCGTGCGCACCGACAGCGGGTATCTCGATGATCCGGGCTCACCCGGTGGACACGGGCGCTTCCACGTCACGGATCTGCATGTGCAGATCCGACGCACGCCCAAGCCCGTGATCGCGATGGTCGCGGGTTACGCGATCGGCGGCGGCAACGTCTTGCAGGTCGTCTGCGATCTCACGATCGCAGCCGAAAACGCCCGTTTTGGTCAGACCGGGCCGCGCGTCGGCTCGTTCGATGGCGGCTTCGGCGCGAGCATTCTTGCAGCGCAGGTGGGGCAGAAGCGCGCGAAGGAGATCTGGTTCCTCTGCCGCCAGTACGACGCCCAGCAGGCGCTGGCCATGGGCCTCGTGAACGCGGTCGTGCCGCTGGAGCGCCTCGAGGACGAGACGGTCGCCTGGTGCCGCGAGATGCTCGCGCTGTCGCCGTTCGCGTTGCGGCTCCTGAAGGCGAGCTTCAACGCGTCGGAGGATGGGCTCGCGGGCATTCAGCAGCTCGCGCACGACGCGAACCTTCTCTTCTACGGCCACGAGGAGGCGCGCGAGGGTCGCACCGCCTACGGCGAGAAACGCCCGCCGGACTTCTCGAGCTTTCCGCGCCGGCCGTGAGGATCTGGCTGATGGCGGCGCGTCCGCGGACGCTGCCCGCCGCGATCGCCCCCGTGCTCGTCGGAACGTCGCTTGCGATCCGCATCGGGAAGTTTCAACCGCTCGCGTTCGTCGCCGCGCTGCTCGGCGCGATGCTGATCCAGATCGGGACGAACCTTTCGAACGACTACTCGGACGCGCGCCGCGGCGCCGACGCTGAGGACCGGCTCGGCCCGATGCGCGTCACAGCCGGCGGGCTCGTCCCGCCACGTCGCGTGCTCGTCGCGACTTATGTCACGTTCGGGCTGGCGATCCTCTGCGGCGTCTACCTGATCGCGGTCGCCGGCTGGCTGCTGCTTGCCGTCGGCGCCGCATCGATCCTTGCGGGGGTGCTCTACACGGGCGGCCCGCGCCCGTATGGCTATGAGGGCCTCGGCGAAGTCTTCGTCTTCCTCTTCTTCGGGATCGTCGCCGTCACCGGCTCTTACTTTGTCCAGCGCCACAACCTGCCGTGGGAGGCATTCGTGTTGGCGATCCCAGTCGGCCTCCTGATCTCAGCGATCCTCGTGGTCAACAACATTCGCGACATCGAGTCAGATCGTCGCGCCGGCAAGCGCACTGTGGCGGTCCGCATCGGCCGAAGCCGCACTCGCGTCCTCTTCGTCGCCATGATCGTCGGCGCGTTCGCTTCGGGTCTCGTCTGCTGGATCGCCGGCCCGCTGTCGCCGTGGCTCGCGCTGACGCTGCTGGCAATCCCGCTCGCTGTCGGCGTCGCCCGCACCGTCTGCACGCGCACCGATGGACCGTCGCTGAATGTCGCGCTGGCCCGCAGCGGCATCCTCGCACTCGCGTATTGCCTGCTGCTGAGCGGCGGCGTCCTGGCAAGCTGATGGAGCTCGCACTCGAGCTCCGCGAGCGACGGTTCGGCGAGCCGCAGCAAACAGCGCACGGCACGATCGGCTCGCGCGAGTTGATCGAGATCACGCTGACCGACGACGACGGTGTGAGCGGCCGCGGAGAGGCGGCGCCGCTCGAGTCCTACGACGGCATTGCCACGGACACCGTGCTGAGCGCACTCGACGCATACCGCGCTGTCTGTGCGACTCCGAGCATGCCCGGCGGGCCGATCCTGATCGATCGCTGCCGCGAGGTCGCCGACCTACCGCAGGCGCTCGCCGCGATCGACATCGCACTCTGGGACCTGGCCGGACAGCGAGCCGGGAAGCCGGTCTGCGCGCTGCTGGCTGAGCACCCTGCGAGCGAGATCGCGGTCAACGCGACGATCTCTGCAACCGCCCCCGACGCGGCTGCGGCCGCGGCCTCTGAGGCAATCCGCGCCGGTTACGACTGCATCAAGCTCAAGGTCGGCGTCGGCGATGATCTCGAGCGAGTTCGCAGCGTTCGCGAGGCGATCGGCCCGCATCCACGCCTGCGACTCGACGCGAATGGCGCCTGGTCAGTCGAGCGCGCCGCGGAGCTACTCGACGCGATGGGCGCGTTCGGCCTCGAGCTCGTCGAGGAGCCGGTGCGCGGTCTGCGGGCGATGGCGCAGCTGCGCGACCGCGTCGCCGTCCGCATCGCGATCGACGAAAGCGCTGCGCTACCTGGTGCGATGACGGCACGCGTCGCCGACGCGGTCTGCTTGAAGATCTCTCGCTGCGGCGGTATCGGCGCCCTACTCGCCGCTGCCGCGCTGGTGCGCTCGAGCGGCGCCGAGGTCTACCTCTCCTCGACCTACGACGGACCGCTCGGGATCGCCGCCGCGCTTCACGCGGCCGCGGCCCTGGCTCCGCTGCCCCCATGCGGGCTCGCGACGCTGGAGCTCTTCGCCGAGGGCCCCTCGCCGCTCCCGGTCGTGGCCGGCCGCATCGCGCTGCGAACCGCCCCGGGCCTCGGGATCTAGCGACTCCCGCCGGGCCTCGCCGCGGTGGTCCAGTAACGTGCGTGCGGCTTAGCGCAGACAACCTGGCGACTCGCGTCGCGTTTCACTTCGTGGCGAAAGCCACCTCACACGGGAGTCCCAAGATGATCGGCGTATTCACGACACGAGGCATCCGCCCGCGTCTCCTCTCACAGCGGTTTGTTGCATCGCTCCTCGGAGCCGCCATAGCGGCCGGCCTTTCGGCCGGCGTGGCGAGCGCACAGACGGCACACGTCGCGGCCGCGGCGCCCTCGGTCTGTAGCCACGTGAGCCCCGCGTCCGTCTCAGCGATCGTCGGCTACACCGTGCCGGCCGGAGTAGAGAGCACGGTTCACCAGAAGGCGACGCCGGCTAATTACGAGATCTCCTCAGTCGATACGACCTGCGCCTTTGGCGCCGAGACCAGCATCGCGGCTCTCAAGAAGACGGTCCTCCTCGAGAGCGCTGTCGCGTCGAAGGCGCTGACCGCGGCCCAGATCCAGGCGAACTTCAAGAAAGCAGAGCGGGCGGCGCGCGCGATCCATTTCAAGATCTCGTCCTACTCCGGCCTCGGCGTCACGGGTTACTACGTGACCGAGACGATCAGCGGCATCTCCGCCCAGATCATCGCTGGGACGTCGGGCACACGCAGTTTCTCCGCCGCCGTGTACTCCAAGACCCTGCCCGAGTCAAAGCTCGCGGCACTCGCCAAGCTCGCCGAGAAGCTCTGAGCTGTCGCGCTCCGGCGATCGCGCCCAGCGCGCTCGCCGGAGCAAGTGCACCTCGGGGCGCCGGCACTCAGCGGCGCCCGCGCTGACGATGTCACGACTTCGCTGCGCGTGAAGGCGCCAATGCGGCGACCACCACCGCGGGCGCCTCGAGCGCAAGCCTGTGGCCTGCGCCGGCGACCACCCCAAAGCGGCCGTCCGGGACCGTCGTGGCGAGGCGCTGCCCGATCTGGCAGTACGCATAGTCCCTTTCCCCAGCCAGCACGGCAACGGGTGGCGACACCATTTCGAGGCTTCCCCAGAGCGGCTCGAGCGTCCCGGCGCTGAACGCGCGCAGCATCGCGGCGATCTGCTCTGCCGTGAGGCGGCGCGTGTCGGCGGCAGCCGCTTCCTGGACCCAGACGGGGTCGCCGGCGAACAGCGGCGTCTTTCGCCAGCGCTCGACGAAGTCGTCGACCGTGCCGCCCTCGACGTCGTTCGCGAGCGCTTCGTCTGCGCGCCGGCGCGCGGCACGCTCCGCGTCATCCTCGATCCCTGCGCTCGTCGACACGAGCACGAGTCGTGACACGCGTTCGGGCATCGCGACGGCCACATGAAGCGCGATGCGCCCGCCCATTGAATAGCCGCACAGAATGAAGCGCTCCGCGTGTACGCCGGCAACGAGGTCCAGCGCCCCCGCGAGCGACAGTGGCCGCGCGTCTGTGAGCTCCAGCGCCAGCGGCGAGTACCGTTCGCGATCGAGCAGCGCGGCGACCCGATCCCAGTGGCGCGCTGTGCCGCCGAAGCCGTGCAGCATCACGACGGTCTCTGACACCCCGACATCTTGACGCCCAGCCTCGACACCCACGTCTTGATCGGAGCCTTCGTCGACGAGCTGGCCCGCTGCGGCGTCACCGATGCGTGCACCTCACCCGGCTCGCGCTGCGCGCCGCTCGTCCTTGCACTCGCCCGCGAGGGCAAGCTACGCGCCTATTCGCACATTGACGAGCGCTCGAGTGGCTTCTTCGCACTCGGACTCGCCAAGACGACCGGACGACCGGTCGTGATCACCTGCACATCCGGCAGCGCCGCAGCGAATCTGGCGCCGGCGATCATCGAGGCCGACGAGGCGCGCGTGCCGCTGATCGTGCTGACCGCCGACCGCCCGCCGGAACTGCGCGAGGTCGGCGCCGGCCAGACGACCGACCAGATCAAGCTCTACGGCGACGCCGTTCGCTGGTTCTTCGAGGTCGGCAACCACGACGCGACGCCCGACCGGCTGCGCTGGATCCGCGCCCTCGCCTGCCGTGCCGTGGCTGCCGCGACCGGCGATCGACCCGGGCCCGTGCACCTCAACTGGCCGCTACGAGAGCCGCTTGCGCCAGGGCGTTTGGTGAGCGTTCCGGCCGGGCGTGCTGACGGGGGGCCCTGGGTGGTACGTGACCGCCCTGGAGCATTCGCGGTCGACCTTGGCGAGGTGGTGGGCGGGGCCACTCGCGGGGTGGTGGTGGCGGGACGGAGCGATGCTCCGCTGCGGAGCATCTCGGCGCTTGCCGCCGCCTGCGAGTACCCGTTGCTGGCAGATCCGCTTTCGGGGGCGCGCGGTGGCGCGGCGGCTGTTGCCCACTACGACCTGCTGCTGCGCGACGAGTCGTTCGCCCGCGACCATGCGCCTGAGGTCGTGATTCGCGTCGGCGACCTGCCGACGAGCAAGCCGCTGCGCTCGTGGTTGGCAGGGCTGGACGGCGTCCGACAGATCGCCGTCGATCCGCAGGGCGCTTGGCAGGATCCCGCGGCAGTGCTCGACCGGTCGCTACGCGCCGACCCGGCGCTGCTCACTCCGCCGCCGAGCGCACCGGCGGGATGGCTGGATGGCTGGCGCGACGCCGACGCACGTGTCGCCGACGCTGTCGCTGAGCTGCTTGGCGACGAGACGCTGAGCGAGCTCTCCGTCGCACTACTGCTGGGCGAGCGCCTACCCAGCGACGCGACGCTGTTCGTAGCGTCCTCGATGCCGGTGCGCGAGATCGAGACGGTGTGGCCCGCGCGAGAGGCTCCGCCGCGCGTGCTCTGCAACCGTGGCGCCAACGGAATCGACGGCACTCTTTCAAGCGCCTACGGCACTCGCGCGGCGAGCACTGGAGCAGTCTGCGCGCTGATCGGCGATGTCGCCTTCGCTCATGACGTCGGCGGCCTGCTCTGCGCATCGCGACTCGGGCTCGCGGTCACGATCGTGCTGCTCGACAACCACGGCGGGGGAATCTTCGACCACCTCCCGATCGCCGGCGAGCGCGACGTCTACGAGATGCACATCGCTACTCCGCCGGGCCTCGACTTCGAATCGATCGCGCGCGCCTACGCGCTCGACTACTTCGCCCCGGACTCGCTCGACGAGCTTGCGTCGGGCGTCGAGCGCGGCCTCGCCGAAGCTCGGCGTTCGATGCTTGTGCACCTGCGCTTCGAGCGCGACGCGAGCCTGGCGGCGCATCGGCGTCTGCAGGACGCGGCCCGTACCGCTCTCGCCTGACCGCCTGGCCGGTCGGTCAGTGCGACAAGCACCGTGGCGCCACTAGCCGCCGCCTACCTCATGGCGATCGCGATCAGCAGCACGCCGGCGGCTGCGCCGACGAGCGCGAACGGCGCGATCGCGAGCAGCCACTGGGGAGGTCGACGCCGCGCCCGATCGGCTGGCCGCCTGCGCGTGTCGCGATCGGGCGCCTCGGATGTGAGCCAGAGACGGTCGTACCAGCGCCTCAGATCCTCGGTCCAGCGCGGCGCTTCCATGCTCAGCTCAGAACCGGTAGTAGTGCGGCGAGCTTGACCTCGGTCTCGGCGAGCTCGGCGGCCGGATCGGAGTTTGCGACGACGCCGACCCCCGCGTAACAGCGCGCGACCCTCCCCTCGATCAGCGCACAGCGCAACGCGACGCAGAACTCTCCGTCGCCGTTCGCGTCGGTCCAGCCGACCGGGCCGGCATACCAGCCACGATCGATGCCCTCGAGCGCGCGGATCAGCGGCAGCGCGCGGGCCGTCGGCTCGCCTCCCAGCGCGGGCGTCGGGTGCAGCAGGCCCGCCAGCTCGATCGCGTCGACGGGCTCCGCGAGCTGGGCGCGGATCGGCGTCGCCAAATGCTGGATGTTGGCGATCCGAACAACGGACGGCTCACTCGGCATCGTCACCCAAACGGCGTGGCGGCGCAGCTCATGCTCAATCCGCTCGGCGACGATCGCGTGCTCGCGACGCTCCTTGCCCGAGCGCAGCATGCGCTCACCGAGATGGTCGTCCACCGCCGGGTCGGCACTGCGACCGGTCGAGCCGGCGAGAGCGAGCGTGCTGGCACGTAGTCCCTCGCGTCGTATCAGCAGCTCGGGGCTCGCGGCAACGAGCGTCGACTCCCCTCGCCCGATGGCGAGTACGAAGCAGCCGCCAAAAGCACCGCGCAGCACGTCGTAGACCGCTGCTATCGCGTGCTCGCGCGGGGCGTGGACCTCAACCTCGCGTGCGAGCACGATCTTCTCGAGCTCGCCGCGATTGATCAGCTCGACGGCGTGCGCAACGGCGGCCTCGTAGTGCTCCGGAGCGAGCGCGCCCCCCACCCGGTGCCGTTCGGTCGGGTGCGGGTCGAGCAGCGGCAAGCGCGCCACACGAAGCCCGGCCAGCCGTGCGGTGATGCGGGCCAGCATGTCGTCGGCGGAATCGCCCGGCCGTGCAAGCGCGGCGACCGTGCACCACGTCTCGTCGCCGCGGCGCGCGAAGGCGATCTCGGGCACCACGAGCGACGCCGGCGCGAACGGCGACCAGTGCAGTGCACTCGCACCGTCGTCGGCGAATGCAAAACCGCCGGCCGCCACGAGCCCGCTGCCGAAAGGTCCCTCGGACGGCTCCGCGCACGCCTGCGCGGCGAGTTCCCGCCAGCGCTCCGCGACGCGTGCAAAGCGGCCAGGTCCCCGATCCTCGAGCGTGACGACGGCCCCGAGGCCTCCCAGCGAGGAGCCGGCGCGCTCCGGCTGCTCGAAGCAGATCCACGGCTCACCCGCCGCCCGCGACGCGAAGACCACCTCAGCCGGGTCAACCGCGACCGGCAGGGGCCAGCTGACCGCCGCGAGCCGCGGCCCAGCTCGGCGGCCCCCGCGGACACCTCTGGCGAGGCTCCCGCGCAGCCTCGCCAGAGCGTCCTGCCCAAGTACGAACGGAGACGTGCCGGCGTCGGTCTTGGCGCGCGCTTGCGCTGGCGCCAGCTCCACTAGATGGTGAGCTCCACGGCCGGCAGCTGAGCCAAGCTAGGTCTCACCCCGCCCGCGCCCCATCGCGATCTCGCCCGTTCGCATCATTTCGATCAGGCCGTAGGGGCGCGCAACCTGGGCGAAGGCCTCGATCTTCTCCTCCGCGCCGGTGATCTCGATCACGACCGAGCGCTTGGTCACGTCAACGACGTGTCCACGAAAGACCTCGCAGAACTCGAGCAGTTCACTGCGTGCGGTGCCCTCCGCGGCGATCTTGAACAGCGCGAGCTGCCGCGTTACCGTCGCGGCCGGCTCGAGGTCGCGGATCTTGAGGACGTTGATCAGCTTGTGCAGCTGCTTGGTGACCTGATCGATTGGATGCAGCGCGCCATCGACCGTCAGCGTGATGCGCGCAATCTGCTCGTCCTCGGTCGGACCGACGGTGAGCGTTTCGATGTTGAACCCGCGACGCGCGAACAGGCCGGCGATCCGCGTGAGCACGCCCGACTTGTTCTCGACGAGGATCGACAGCACGTGCTTGCGGCCGGTCCGCAGGCCGACCGCAGCATCGAGTTCTTCGAGGCTGAGCAGTTCCTTGGTGCCTGGCTCGCCCATCGCCGCTCACCCCACCATGTCGCGAGCGGCAGCGCCGGGCGCGATCATCGGGTAGGTGTTCTCCTCGCGCGTCACGCGCACATCCACGACCACCGGACCGGGGGTCGCGATCGCCGCACGGATGTCGTCGACGAGCGTGTTCTTGTCGGTGAAGCGCAGACCGGTCGCGCCGTAGGCCTCGGCGAGCTTGACGAAGTCGGGGAACTCGCCCATGTCCACGTGGCTGTAGCGGTGGTCCCAGAACAGCTCCTGCCACTGGCGAACCATTCCCAGGTAGCCGTTGTTCATGATGAATACCTTCACGGGGATCTTGTTCTCCGCGCAGGTCGCGAGCTCCTGAATGTTCATCTGGATCGAGCCGTCGCCGCTGATCGCGCACACGACGGCGTCCGGGCGCCCGACCTGAGCGCCCATCGCTGCGGGCAGGCCGAAGCCCATCGTGCCCAGGCCGCCCGAGTTGATCCATTGGCGGGGGTTGTCGAAGTGGTAGTACTGAGCCGTCCACATCTGATGCTGGCCGACGTCGGAGACGATGACGGCGTCGCCGCCGGTCGCGGCGTAGATCGCCTCGACCATGTACTGAGGCTTGATCTCGCTATCCGAGGAATCGTCGTAGCGCAGCGGGTACTCCGCGCGCCAGGCGTCGATCTGCTTCCACCAGTCGCCGAGCCGGCTGCTGTCGGCCTCGAGCGCGCGATACTCGACGATCAGCTTCTCGAGGATGTGCCTCGCATCGCCCACGATCGGGATGTGCGCCGCGACGTTCTTTGAGATCTCCGCCGGATCGACGTCGATGTGGATGAACTTCGCATGCTGGGCGAACTCGGACAACTTGCCGGTGATGCGATCGTCAAACCGCGCGCCGACCGCGACGATCAGGTCGGCCGCGTCCATCGCGTAGTTCGCCGTACGCGTGCCATGCATCCCGAGCATGCCGAGCCACTGCGGATGCGTCCCCGGGAAGCCACCGAGACCCATCAGCGTGCAGGTGACCGGGAATCGATCGGTCGTGGCAAACTCCGTCAGCTGTGCGGCCGCATTAGCGTTGATCACGCCGCCGCCGGCGTAGATCACCGGTCGCTTTGCCGCAGCGAGCGCTTTTGCCGCCTGGCGAATCTGCTTCTGGTTGCCTTCGATCGTCGGCTGGTAGCCCGGGAGTGAAACGTCGGATGCCGGCTCGTAGGGAATGTCCGCGCGCGACAGGTCGACCGGGATGTCGATCAGCACCGGGCCGGGGCGGCCGGTGCGGGCGATGTGAAACGCCTCGTGAATCGCGCGTGGCAGCTCCAGCGGGTGCTGGATCATGAACGAGTGCTTGACGATCGGCATCGTGATTCCGATCGTGTCCGCCTCCTGGAATCCGTCTGTTCCGAGCAAGTCCGTGCGGACCTGGCCTGTGAAGAAGACCACCGGGACCGAATCCATCATCGCGTCGGCGATCGGCGTCACGACGTTGGTCGCGCCGGGCCCCGAGGTCGCAAACGCTACGCCCACTTTGCCCGTGGCTTTTGCGTAGCCCTCGGCGGCATGCCCGCCGCCCGCCTCGTGGCGGACCAGCACGTGCCGGATTCCGGCGTCATAGAACGCGTCATAAGTCGGGAGGTTCGCCCCTCCGGGCAGCCCGAATACGACGTCCACACCTTCTGCCTTCAGGCACTCCATCACGGCGTCAACTGCTCGCATCGCGCTTACCTCCTCTCGACGTGCTCGGATTTACGTTTCGAGCGACCCAGCCCGCTGGCAGCGGGCACTGAATCCAGGATAGCGCCCGCCAGTTGGCGCGCAAGGCACGCCAACTGCCCTTGCACGCAGCTCAGAGCTTGGCGCGAACCCGCAGCGAGCGGTCGGGATCGATGATCTCCGCCGGCTCCGGGTAGTCGAGGTCGGCGCCGCAGCGCATGCACATCGCGTCGTAGATCTTCAGCGCCGCCCCGCAGCTCGGACACTGCCGCAGTGGGGTCTCGCTCTCATGCCTGTAGAGCAGGGCGGCGACCGGCCCGAGCACCGGAATCAGCGCCGAGATCACGAACCAGACCGGGAACGAACTGCCCTTTCGCGACGCGATCACTGCGCCGACCAGCCCCGAAACGAGGCAGATGAGCACATAGGTCACTCGCTAGAAGAGGACGCGTATCGCCCAGATTGCTCCGATTATCGCGACCGCGACAGCGGCGATGGTCGCGACGAATATCACGAGATGGAACAGCAGGTGGAACAGCAGGTATGCGCAGATCAGCAGAACGACCGCCGCCAGCGCATGGCGGCCAAAGCTCTGCGTCCGCGACCGCGACTCGGTGCGTGACTCGGTGCGTGGTTCTTCGCTCATGGCTAGCAGCTTACGCCAACGCGGCGCCGCCCGAAGCGGTGCCGCCTCCCCAGTGGGCTTCAGGCGCTGGTTGAGGGCGCGCTCTGGGGAACCGGCTCGGCAGGCGCCGCAGGCAATCTGGCGAGGCTGTAACGCCGCACCACGGGCTGCTTCGCGCTGACCGACTGCTCGCTGAGTTCGGGCAGAAGGAGGAAACGGGAATTCGCGCTGTTGCTGTTCATGCCCGCATGATCGCGGCAGCGACCGGCGCCGTCCTTGGCCCGCTGGCCAACATGAGGACCGCGGTGTTGGACACCGAGCCCGCGGAGAAACCGGCGGAGCTCAGATCCCAAGCTGTTCGCGGATCAGACGCGTCACGTCGGCGCCGTCCGCACGGCCACGCGTCTCGCGCATGACAGCCCCGACGAGCGCGCCGATCGCCTTGTCGTTGCCGCCACGGACCCGCTGCACAGCGGCAGGGTCCGCAGCAATCGCCTGGCCTACGATCGCCTCCAGAGCGCCGTCCTCATCGTGGAGCGCACCGAGACCGCGCTGCTCGACGACGCTCGCCGGGTCTCCGCCCTCGCGAACGAGCACGTCGAGGACCTCGCGTCCAGCTGGCGCGCTCACGGCACGCGCCGAGATCAGCTCGACCAGCTGTGCCATCGCCTCGGGCGTGACCTTGCTCTGCGCCGGGTCCTGATCGCCGATCCGCGCGACGAGCTGGGTGAGCCAGTTCGCGATCTGCTGGCCATCAATGCCCTCGCGCACCGCGACGACCTTCTCGAAGTAGTTGGCGAGCTCGAAGCGAAAAGCGAGCAGGTGGGCGCTGTCTACGCTGAGGCCGTACTCGTCCTCGAACCGCTCGGCCCGAGCCCGCGGCAGCTCGACGATCGCCTCGCGGGCCGCCCGCAGCATCGCCACGGTCGTCGCGATTGGCACCAGGTCGGGCTCGGGGAAGTAGCGATAATCCTGTGCCTCCTCCTTCGAGCGCAGCGAGGTGATCTCGCCGCTCACCGGATCGAAGTGGAGCGTCTCCTGCTCGATCGACCCACCAGCCTCGAGGGTCACGCGCTGACGGGCGATCTCGGCCGCGATACCGCGTTCGAGGAAGCGAAACGAGTTCATGTTCTTGAGCTCGGTCTTGGTGCCGAGCTCGCTCGAGCCGGCCGCTCGCAACGACACGTTCGCGTCAGCGCGCAGCGAGCCCTCCTCCATGTTGACGTCGCTGACGGCGAGGCTCCGCAGCGTTGCGCGCAACAGCGTCAACCACTCGCGTGCCTGCTCGGGGGATCTCAGCTCCGGCTCAGTGACGATCTCGACGAGCGGCGTGCCACCACGGTTGAAGTCCACCACCGACTGCTCGGAACCGTGGATTCTGCCGCTCGCGCCCAGGTGGATCAGCTTCGCCGCGTCCTCCTCGAGGTGCACGCGATGCAGGCGGACGCCCGCCAGCTCCCCGCCTCGGCAAAGCGGTTCGTCGTACTGCGAGATCTGGTACCCCTTCGGCAGGTCGGGGTAGAAATAGTTCTTGCGGTGAAAGACCGAGTGGTCGGCCAGCTCGCAGCCGAGAGCCAGCCCGATCATCAGCGCGAAGTGGATCGCGCGTGCGTTCGCGACCGGAAGTGCGCCGGGCAGCCCGAGGCACACAGGGCATGTCAGCGTGTTCGGCGGCGCGCCAAACGAAAGCTCGCAACCGCAGAACATCTTCGTCCGCGTCTTCAGCTGGACGTGGATCTCGAGACCGATGACCGGCTCGAAGTCAGGCGTCACGAGCGCACCGCACGGCCGTCGAAACCAAGTGCCTGCTCGAGCGCGAACGCGACGTCGAGCATCTGGCTCTCGCTGAACGCGGGTCCTGCGAGCTGGAAGCCGACCGGCAGCGGTGTTCCGCCGCCGGGCGGCGAGGCGAGGCCGTTGGGAATCGACAGCGCCGGAATGCCCGCGAGCGACGCCGGCACCGAGAGGAAGTCGTTGAGGTACATCGCGTAGGGGTCGGCAAGCTTCGAGCCGAGCTCGAACGCGACGCAAGGCGACGTCGGCATGACGACGAAGTCGAATCGCTCGAACGCCGCCGCGAAGTCGGCAGCGATCTTCGTCCGCACGCGCTGTGCGCGGCCGTAGTAGGCCTCGTAGTAGCCACTCGAGAGCACGTAGGTGCCGAGCATCACGCGTCGCCTGACCTCCACGCCGAAGCCATCGTGGCGCGTGCGCTCGTACATGCTCAGAAGATCGTCAGGGTCGGCTGCGCGGTAGCCGTAGCGGACGCCGTCGAAGCGGGCAAGGTTCGAGGAGCACTCCGCGGGTGCGAGCACGTAGTAGGCGGCCAGCGCGTGCGGAGCATGCGGCAGCGCGCACGACTCGACGGTCGCGCCGAGCTGGCGTGCAAGTTCGAGCGTCGCCTGGAAGGCGCCGAGCACGCCGGGCTCGATGCCCTCGCCGGTCAGCTCGCTCGGCACCCCTAGACGGATCCCGGCGAGAGTCCGGCGGCTCGGCATCGCGATCGGCTCGGGGAAGTCGAGCGAGGTTGCATCGAGCGGATCGCGCTCGCCGACCATGTGGCTCAGCAGTAGGGCGGCGTCGCTGACATCGCGCGTCAGCGGTCCCGCCTGGTCGAGCGAGGAGGCGAACGCGATCATCCCGTAGCGGGAGACGGCGCCGTAGGTCGGCTTGAGGCCGACGATTCCACACAGCGCCGCCGGCTGACGGATCGAGCCGCCAGTGTCGGTTCCGATCGCCCACGGCGCAAGGCCCGCGGCGACGGCGGCGGCACTGCCACCGGACGATCCACCCGGCACCCGCGCACGGTCCCACGGGTTGAGAACCGGCCCGAACGCCGAGTTCTCGTTCGAGGACCCCATCGCGAACTCGTCCTGGTTGGTCTTGCCGAGCAGCGGCGCGCCGGCCTGCGCCAGCCGCTCGACGACCGTCGCCGTGTATGGAGGCCGATAGCCCTCGAGGATCCGCGATCCCGACTGGCTTGGCACGCCCTCGGTGCAGAACAGGTCCTTGACCGCCAACGGCACGCCGCCGAGGGACGGCTGCGGGGGCGCTTTTGGCGCCTGCTCTGCCACCCACGTATAGGCGTTGAGCGAATCCGTTGCGGCGCGCTGGCGATACAGATCGAACAGCGCGCCTGGATCGACCTCGCCGCGCTTGATCGCTGCCGCGGCCTGGCTCGCGCTCAGATCGATCAGGCCGCTCATGCCTGGGGGCTCGGCACCGCGAAGCCCTCGTCGGCGACGGCCGGCGCGCCGGCGAGCGCCTGCTGACGCGAGAGCGACGCGCGTGGTTCGTCCTCACGAAGGGCGTTCGCCACCTCGACGACATGGGTCGTCGGCGGCACCCCGTCGAGGTCCAGCTGCGCGATCGTCTCGATGTGCTCGAGTACACCCCCCAGCTCGCCCACCATCCGCTCAACCTCGCCGTCGGTCAGCTCGAGGCGAGCGAGACGAGCGACGTGAAGCACCGTATCGCGGTCGATCATCGCGGGCTCGTGCCGCTCGCCGGGACGCCCCAGAAGGGGCGCTCGTCACGCACCGAGAGCCAGCCCGCGACGAGCACGCCGATCGTGCCGGCGAGTGCGAGCCAGAGGCCGTAACAGCGCTCGCTGGCCGCACCCGGCAACACAAGCACGCGCACGACAACGGCGACAACCGCGACGAGGCCGACCGTCGTCGTCCAGACAGCAAGCGCCACGGGCAATGCCGGCGAGCGCTGGAGGATCGTCGCCGCGACGAGCGACAGCGCGAGCAGCGCCGCGACTGCGGCGGGCAGCTCGGCCACGGTCAATGAGTTCCACGCGTCGTGCTGAACAGCGCCGAATTCGTACCACGGCAAGAACAGCGCGACGGCGAGCAGCATGCCAGCCCCCAGCGCGAGCAGTTCAGCCGGTCGCAGGCGGCGAAAATCGATCGTCACCGCACGAACACTAGATCGTCACGACGATCGATCAGAGCCTCGGCAGGTCGCCGATCGACCGCGTGCGCAACGGGAGCGACCTACAGCGCCTTGTGTTCCAAACGGAGCCCCACCGCTATTCTTCGACGCAGCCACGAGCCTAAGCGCACCTTTAGCGCGACCGCGCTGTGTTAGTCCGGCGCTCAGACGGCACGGCTTCGATCCAGTCGTAGTGGCCGCCGCAAAGCGAGCGCCAAGCAGTCGGACGAGCAACTCGAAGTCGCTCCTGGCGAGCGCCCGCCGGCGTCGTGAGAAAGATCCGGCCCAGGCTCGCTTCACCGACAGCCCCTGGGGCAAGGATCGAGCCGGCCGGGGTGAACGTGAGCCGATGACGACCGGCGACGAGTCGCAGGCGCAGCGGTCCGATCGTGTCGGGATTGAAGTCGTTGCCATCCAGCTGATCGGCGAGCTTCGTGATGCGCCGCCCGTCGACGCTCACAGCCACGGCCGGCATGACCTCCCCCCGCAGCCATAGATCCCAGCGTCCCGTGCGGGGGACGCGGAAGGTGAGCCTGACCGAAGCGTTGGCGGTGAGGCTCAGCTGGCCAAGGCGATACGCGCTGCGGGGTGAGGCCCAGTTCAGATCGACCCCAACCGCCTGGGGAGCGACTGCCGCGACGAGCTGTCCGTGGTGGCGCTTTGCGGTGCCCGCGACCTGGGCAACGCGTTTGCAGTCAACGGACCTGCTTGCGTATAGCCCCAGATGTGCAAGCGCCGCCGGGGTGTGAGGTCGCCGACCCCAGACCTGGTAATAGGCCCCGCTCCACAGCAAGCGATAGGCGTATGGCGGGCGACTCGCAACGGGATCGATGCGGGCGATGATCAGCGGGTAGGCCAGAAAGTCGCGCGGCGCTATCGCGTCGAGGTTGACCGGAGCGCTGTGAATCGGCGCGACATCAGCGAGCGCCGGCGGTGGGTAAAGGAAGTCTGGACCGCCGACATCGAGGTCGCGCAGCTCGTAGAGGGCGTACTCGTCCCAATCGGTGAACAGGGTCGGACCATGTCCGGCGAAGCGACCGTCGAGCGACGCGAGCTCCGCGTAGCGTGCCGGGGGAGCAAGGTCGGTGGCGCGGTACTGCATCACGTCAGATCCAAGCACGCCCGCGGTCAGGACGAACGCGAGACATGCCGCAATGCGCGCATGGCTCGACTGCAGCAGCGCCGCGACGCCGCTCCAGGCGAGTAGGACAACGATCGGAGAGCTGAGCATCAGCGTCTTGGCGTCGATCCAGGTCGTCGCGTAGACGAGCAACGCGCCGGCGACCGCGAGCAGCGCGATGATCCAGGCGATCAGAACGTCCTCTCGTCGGTTTCGCCACAGGTGGTTGGTACCAGCCAATGCCGCCGCGGCCGTGACCGCGATCACGACGTAGCTGAGCACGGCGTTGAAACCGTGCGGAGACACCGTGTATAGGCCACTGAGCCAGGTTCCAAAGACCTGAACCAGATTCAGTGGCGTCGTCAGGTGGCCTGTCGTCAGGTTGCCTGGGCTGCTCGTCGAAGCGATGCTCTGCGCGCCACGAAATGACGCTGCCGCAGAGCTCCAAGTTGGCCAGGCGGCGACCGCGGCGACCGCGATGCTGGCAAAAGCCAGCTGCAACACGCGGCGTGGGCTGTTGCGTCCCTTCGAAACCTCGAACCCTGCAACCGCCAGGAGGACCACCACGCTAGCGACGATCCAGACGCCAAACCCAACGCCCAGCACCGAGATCCCAGCGGCGGCGGTGAGTGCAAAGGGCGCGGCACGGCGCGACGGCCCCGGCAGCCAGCGCTCGTGCATCACGACGAGCGCGCCGAGCGTCAGGATCAGCGGCAGCGCGGTGATCTCCTTGATCGAGCCGATCAGCTCGTAGGCGTAAACGAGCGCCGCCATCGTTGCGGTGAGTCCCGCCAGCGCGGCCCAGCGGCCATTGAGGCCAAACTTCCGCGCGAGCAGCCACGCCGGCCCGGCTGCGATCGCGAGCATGAACGCGTTGAAGGGCTGAAACGCCCAGATCGTCGGCACGCCGAGCGCGAAGGCGCTGCCGCCGAATAACGTGTCGGCGCCCGAGGGATAGCCGGTCCCGTAGTAGCTGCTGAGATACCGACCGTAGGAGTTGCGCAGGTCGAGGTGCGCGTAGTCCTGACCGTGGCGGATCAGGTAATCGGCACCCATCATGTGAAACGCTGAGTCGCTGAGCACGTTGTAGCCGGAGAAGGTCGCCTGCCCGAACGCCAGCACCGGTGCGAGCGCCATGCAATAGACGATCGCCGGCAGCCATAGCTGCCAGCGGCGCGAGCGCGGGCGCAGCACAGCCGCCTTCAGACGGCGCCACTCGAGCAAGATGCCGCTCGCGCCGATCGCTGCGATCACGAACGGCGTCGCCGGAGCCGTGGCCGGCTCGTAGGTCGTCAGCTGCGAGATTGCCACGAGCCCCGCCGCTCCGATCACCGGAAGTAACACCGCCGGCAAGAATCGCCCACATAGCCGATCGACCAGGAGTCCCGTCCCGACGCACAGAAGCTCGAGCAGACCCGGGTAGACGACGGCTGTGAGAGTGAACACCTGGGCGGCTCAGTTGTCTGTACGTCCGGGCGGCGCTGTGGAGCCGAAGACGACCGCTGACGAGCGCGCCACCAGCCCGTCACTCCAGTGCGACCCTCGCGCGTGCCGGGTCAGCGGACGCCGAGCCGGCACTGTCCTCGACAGCACAGCCTAGATAAAACGGATAAAACGCGCGGCCGGCGATCACGCTCCCAATGCAGGTATGCCGACTAACCTTCAACCGGTGGCAGGAAGCGACGCTCTGATCTTCGACGCGATACGCACGCCGCGCGGAAGGGGCAAGGCCGACGGCGCGCTGCACACGATCAAGCCGATCGACCTCGTGGTCGGCTTGCTCGAGGCGCTGCTCGAGCGCAACGAGCGCCTCGATCCGGCGCGCATCGAGGATCTGGTGCTCGGCGTCGTGACACCGATCGGCGACCAGGGGATGGACATCGCGAAAACGGCTGCGATCAAGGCCGGGCTACCGGATGCGGTGGCCGGCGTCCAGGTGAACCGCTTCTGCGCGTCGGGACTCGAAGCCGTCAACCTGGCGGCGCAGAAGGTCGCCTCGGGCTGGGAGGAGCTCGTGCTGGCCGGTGGCGTCGAGTCGATGTCACGTGTCCCGATCGGCTCCGACGGCGGCGCCTGGGCAATTGATCCCGAGACGAACTACGCCACCTCGTTCGTGCCGCAGGGAATCAGCGCCGACCTGATCGCGACGCTCGAGGACTTCAGCCGTGAGGAGGTCGACGCGTACGCCGCTCGCTCACAGCAGCTGGCCGGCGCGGCGCAGGCCGACGGGCGTTTCACGCGCAGCATCGTGCCGGTGCGCGACCTCAACGGCGAGGTCGTGCTCGACCGCGACGAGCACGTTCGCCCGGCGACCACCGCCGATAGCCTCGCCAAGCTCGGGCCGTCGTTCGCGATGATTGGCGAGGCCGGCGGCTTCGACGCGGTTGCGCTTCAGAAGTACCACTGGCTCGAGCGGATCGAGCACGTGCACACGGCGGGCAACTCATCGGGCATCGTCGACGGCGCTGCGCTCGTCGCAATCGGCAGCGAGCGGGCGGGGCGGGAGCTCGGACTGGAGCCCCGCGCAAGGGTGCTGTCGACGGCGCTGTCAGGTGCCGACGCGACGATCATGCTGACGGGACCGGCGCCGGCGAGCCACAAGGCGCTCGAGCGCGCCGGCCTGCAGGTCGACGATCTCGACCTGATCGAGATGAATGAGGCATTTGCCGCCGTGGTACTGCGCTTCGTCCGCGATCTCGATCTCGACCTCGCAAAAGTGAACGTCAACGGCGGCGCGATCGCGATGGGGCACCCGCTGGGTGCGACGGGGGCGATGCTCCTCGGCACGCTGCTGGACGAGCTCGAGCGCCGGGGCGGGCGGTATGGCATGGTGACGCTCTGCGCCGGTGGTGGCATGGGCATCGCCACCGTCATCGAGCGCTTGTAGGCGGCTGTGACCGGAGGCGCGTGGATCGGCTGGCGCCAGGACGAGGATGGCGTCGTTGTGCTGACGCTCGACGCGCCGGTCGCCGACGCAAACCGCTTCAGCGCTGACTTCAGCGATGTGCTCGAGCAGGTGGTCGAACGCATCGAGACGACAAAAGACCAGCTGAGCGGAATCGTGATCGCGTCCACGAAGTCGTCGTTCTGCCTCGACTCCGACCCGAGCGGCGTGCTGCGTGCTGAACGCACGCAGGCCGGCGCGCTGAGCGCGGTGCTCGCGCGCGACGCGGCGCTTCTGCGTCGGCTCGAGCTGTGTGGACGCCCGGTGGTCGCGACGATCGCCGGCGACGCCGTCGGCGACGGGTTTGCCTTGGCGCTCGCGGCCCATCGGCGCCTCGCCGTCGACGAGCCGACGTTCCAGCTTGGCCTGCCCCAAGTGAGGCTCGGCCTGCTCCCGGGCCGCGGTGGGCTGACGCGAGTCGTGCGCCTGCTCGGGATCAGTGAGGCGCTGACCGAGGTGCTGCTCGAGGGCAAGCTCCTCGGCGTCGAGCGTTGCGCGAAGCTCGGCCTGATCGACGAGCTGGTCGAGTCGCCGGACGCGCTGCTCCCGGCGGCGAAGGCGTGGATCGCTGCCGGGGGCGCTCCGCGACAGCCGTGGGATCGCGAGGACTACCGCATGCCTGGCGGCACGCCGTCGAGCGCCCGGCTCGCGCAGTTCCTGCCGGCCTACCCGGCGAATCTGCGCAAACAGCTCAGGGGCGCCAACTTCCCGGCGCCACGCCACATCATGGCAGCGACCGTCGAGGGGGCGCAGCTCGACCTCGACGGTGCCGTCACCGTCGAGACACGCTACCTGGTTGATCTGATGTGCGGCCAGGTCGCAAAGAACATGGTGCAGGCCTTCCACGTCGACCTGGCGCAGGCCGAGGGGCGCCGGCGAGCGGCCGGCGCCGCCCCGTTTCGCCCGCAGCGGGTCGCGGTGCTCGGCGCCGGCATGATGGGCTCGGCGATCGCCTACCTCGTGGCGGCAGCTGGAGTCGACGTGGTCTTGCGCGACGTTTCGCTCGCGGGGGCCGAGCACGGCAGGAGCTACGCCGAGGGCGTCGTCGGCCGCGGAGTCGAGCGCGGACGCATGGCCGCGGCCGAAGGCGAGGCGGTGCTCGCGCGGATTACGCCGACCGACTCGCTGAGCGCAGCCGACGGCGTGGATCTGGTGATCGAGGCAGTCTTCGAGGACGCGCAGCTCAAGGCCGATGTGCTGCGCGAGATCGACGCCCACGCCGCTCCGGACGCGCTGATCGCTTCCAACACCTCGACGCTTCCGATAACGGGGTTGGCTGAGAGCGTTTCGCGGCCGGCGGACTTCGTCGGCCTGCACTTCTTCAGCCCTGCCGAGCGGATGCCGCTGCTGGAGATCATCGCCGGCAAGCAGACGAGCGCGGAAACGGTGGCTCGCGCACTCGATGTCGCGGCCCTGCTCGGGAAGACGCCGATCGTCGTCAACGACAGCCGCGGATTCTTCACCAGCCGCGTGATCTCCAGCTTCATCGACGAGGCACTTGCGATGCTGACCGAGGGCGTTCCCGCGGCTTCGGTCGAACAGGCCTCGCTGCAGGCCGGCTACCCAGCGGCTGTGCTCCAGCTGACGGACGAGCTGAGCCTCGAGCTGATGCGCAAGATCCGCAACCAGTACAAGCTTGCCGCAGCGGCCGAGGGCGTCCCCTGGGAGAGCGTGCCGGCTGAGCGTCTCGTCGATGCGATGCTCGACACACATGGGCGCGCCGGTCGCGCCGCGGGTGCCGGCTTCTACGACTACGCGGATGGAAAACGCACCGGACTCTGGCCTGGCCTGAGCAAGCTCGCACCGACACCCTCGGCGCTGCCGCCGCTGCGCGAGCTGGAGGAGCGCATGCTGTTCATAGAGGCACTCGAATCGACCAGATGCCGCGACGAGGGAGTCATCGAATCGGTCGCGGACGCGAACGTCGGCTCGATTCTCGGCATCGGCTTTCCGGCCTGGACCGGTGGCGTGCTGCAGTACATCAACGCATACCCGGGCGGCCCGGCGGGGTTCGTCAGCCGTGCGCGTGAGCTGAGCCAACGCCACGGCAGCCGCTTCGAGCCGCCCGATTCACTCGTCGCTCTCGCTGCTCGCGGCGGGCGCTTTAGCGACTGATAGCCTCAGACGCCCGTGAGCGAGCAGGTCGTTCTACTCGAGCGTCGTGACCAGTCGCTGCTGATCACGCTGAATCGCCCGGCGGCCCGCAACGCGGTCAATGCGGCCATGGCGGCAGAACTCGCCTTCGCCCTCGACGAGCTCGACGCCGATTCGGAGCTCCGCGTCGGGGTCCTCACCGGCGCGCCACCGGGCTTCTCCGCCGGAATGGACCTGAAGGCTTTTGCCGCCGGCGAGCAGCCATGGGTTGAGGGGCGCGGCTTCGCGGGAATTACCGAGCGTGCGTCCAGCAAGCCGCTGATCGCAGCGATCGAGGGCTTCGCGATGGCCGGTGGCTTGGAGATCGCGCTGGCCTGCGATTTGATCGTCTCCGCGCGCGATGCGCGTTTCGCGATTCCCGAGGTGAAGCGGGGCCTCTTTGCGGCAGCCGGCGCGCTCCTTCGCCTGCCGCACCGTGTCCCTTACAACGTTGCAGCGGAAATGGCTCTGACCGGCGAGCCGCTGCCGGCCGAGCGGCTGCACGAGCTCGGGCTGATCAATCGCCTGACCGACGCGGGAGGCGCGGTGCCCGCCGCGCTCGAGTTGGCGGCCGCGATCAGCCAGAACAGCCCGCTGGCCGTTCGCACGAGCAAGCAGGTGCTGGAGAGCCAGCGGGACTGGTCCGCCGCCGAGGGTTGGGAGCGTCAGGCGGAGCTCTTCGCGGCCGTCCTCGCAGCTCCCGACGCGATGGAGGGCGCCATCGCATTCGCCGAGAAGCGCCCGCCGAACTGGCAGACGCACTAGTCGCTGCTCGCGACAAGCAAGCCGCGAGTCGCGGCAATCTTCCCTGTGCTGAGGGGCTTTTTACCCAGTAGGACCACAGGTGGCGCTGTTACGGTCACCGGCTTCTGCGACTTAGGCGGATCACCCGTACGCCGTTGGTCGCGGTCGCGCTGTTTGCGTCCGCCGCCCCCGCAGCAATAGCTCTCCAGATTCATGGAGGCGGGGCACGGCGCGCTCCGCTGAGCAACGCACGTGCCCGGACACGCCCCTCGCCGCGGGCGTCGGCACGTCCGTCAGTGCTCTTCTCGATGCGCCTCCCGCTGCGCACGCCGCTCGACGTCGCGAGCGTGCCTCCCGAGGAACGTCGACTCGCCCACGCCCGCCGCCAGCTGGCAGTGCGAGACCCCGTGACGCACGGCGGCTACGGACCGCGGCCGCTGGGCTCCGAGCTGATGCGAACGGTGCACGGCGACGTCGCGAAGATCCTCAGCGATGGCCTGGCGGCGGCCCCAGCCGGCGCACCGCCCGCCGTGCAGCAGGCGATCTGGGCCGGCAACCAGCTGATCGGCCTGCCGTATGTATACGGCGGCGGTCACGGCAGCTTCTCCTCGTCCGGCTACGACTGCTCGGGGACTGTGTCGTTCGCGCTGCACGGTGCTGCGCTGCTCTCCGCACCGATGGACTCCGCGCAGTTCTTCGCCTGGGGCCGGCCCGGCAACGGCAGGTGGGTGACTGTCTACACGTCAGCTGGCCACGCATTCGTCGAGATCGCCGGAATCCGGCTCGACACCAGCACGGCTGGTGACCCCGCCGGGCTCAGCGGTCCGCGCTGGCGGCCGCTGCTGGACGCGACCAGCGGCTACGTGGCACGCCACCCCGCGGACTACTAGGCGCTGGTCAGCCGAGCTGCGCCTGCGCAGCCAGCAGCGTGTTTCGTAGCAGGCAGGCAATCGTCATCGGACCGACACCGCCAGGCACCGGCGTGATCGCACTCGCGCGCTCACGCACAGCCTCGAAGTCGACATCGCCGACGAGGCCGGACTCCAAGCGCGTGATGCCGACGTCGATGACGATCGCTCCCGGCTTGACCCAGTCGGCCTCGACCATTCTCGGCCTGCCCGTGGCGGCGATCAGGATGTCGGCGCGCGCACAGGTGGCCGGCAGATCACGCGTCCGCGAGTGGCAGATGGTCACCGTCGCGTTCTCCGCTAGCAGCAGCTGCGCCATCGGCTTCCCGAACAGGTTCGAGCGCCCGATCACCACCGCTTCAGCGCCGGCGATCTGAGCGTCCACGCTGCGCAGCAACTCGATCACGCCACTCGGCGTGCATGGGCGCAGGCCCTTCCGCCCGAGTGCCAGCAGCCCCGCCGACACGGGCGTCAGGCCGTCGACGTCCTTGGCAGCGTCGACCAGCCCGGTCAGCGCCGTGCCATCGAGGCCTTCGGGCAGCGGCAGCTGGACGAGAATGCCGCTGACCGCCGGGTCGTCGTTCAGCTCGCCGATCAGGCCTGCGAGCTCGGCCTCGCTGGTGTCGCCCGGCGGGCGGTGATCGAAGGCGACCATGCCCACCTCAGCGCAGGCGCGTTGCTTCCCGGCGACGTACACGGCACTCGCCGCGTCCTCCCCGACCAGGATCGTCGCGAGTCCCGGTGGCCGGCCGTGAGCAGCCACAAAGTGATGCACGCCCTCGGCGACCTGGGCGCGTAGCGCGGCAGCGACCGCACGGCCGTCGATGATCCGCGCACCCGTCTCGCCTGGACGGCTCAACGGCGACTCATCGGCGCGCTGTCGAGCAGCTTCCGTTCCGAGCCGTCGCGGGCGAAGCGCACGACGACGATGCCGCCGGGCTCGAGCGCCGTGACCACACCGTCGCCGAAGGCGGCATGGATCACATCCTCACCGAGGCGGTAGCTGACCGCCGGATCCGTGGTCCGCCGGCCAGCCGCGGCGGCGCTCTCCCAGCCGGCGCCCGCGCCGGTTATGGCGCGGCGCATGAAGCCGCTGCCGCTACCCGAATGGGTGAGTGGCGCGGCGAAGTCCTCGTCGCGATCGGTCAGCTCGAGCGGCAGCTCGTCGAGGAAGCGGCTGCGCAGGCCATAGTGCTCGGTTCCGTAAAGCGACCGACGCCGGGCGTAGGTGAACGTCAGGTCGCGCATGGCGCGCGTGATGCCGACGTAGCAGAGGCGGCGCTCCTCCTCGAGCGAGCCCTCGTCGAGCGAGCGCGAGTGCGGGAAGATGCCCTCTTCGCAGCCGATGATGAAGACGATCGGATATTCGAGACCCTTCGCGTTGTGGAGCGTCATCAGCGTCACGAGGCCCTGATCGTCGACGCGCGTGTCGGCATCGCTGACCAGCGCGACCTGTTGGAGGAATGCGTCGAGCGTGCGCTCCTCCGCGGTAGCGTCGAATTCGCGTGCCACGCCGACGAGTTCCTCCAGGTTCTCCAGGCGACCCTGCGCCTCGAACGTCCGCTCGGCCTCCAGCGCCTCGAAGTAGCCACTGCGCCGCAGCGTCTCATCGAGCAGATCGCCGATCGGCGCTCCGCCCTGCGCGAGTGAGCGCAGCTCGCCCATCGTGCCCATGAAGCGGCCGAGACAGGTGATGGCCGCGCGGCCAAGCCCGGGCACGCGCTCCGGCTCAGCCGCGACGTCCCACACCGGCACGCCGAGCGTCGTCGCGTGGGCGAGCACGCGTGAAAGCGATGTCTGTCCAAGGCCGCGACGAGGGCTATTCGCGATCCGCGTGAAGCTCACCTGATCCTGGGGGTTTGCGAGCAGCGCCAGGTAGGCCATTGCATCCTTGACCTCGGCTCGCTCGTAGAACTTCGTGCCGCCGATCACCTGATAGGGCACCTCGCCGCGTACCAGCACGTCCTCGAGCACTCGTGACTGAGCGTTCGTCCGGTAGAAGACCGCGATCTCCGCGCGCGAGACGCCCTCCCCGACGAGCCGTTCGATCTCGCCCAGGATGTAGCGCGCCTCGGCGTGCTCGTCGGCAAGCGCTCGGACCTTGATCGGATCGCCCTCGCCAACCTCGGTCCAGAGGTCCTTGCGCACCTGGTCGCGGTTTTGCGCGATGACGGCGTTCGCTGCCGACAGGATGGTCTGCGTCGAGCGATAGTTCTGCTCGAGCTTGACTATGTGGGCGTCGGGGAAGTCGCGCTCGAAGTCGAGGATGTTGCGGATGTCGGCGCCGCGGAAGCCGTAGATCGACTGCGCGTCGTCACCGACGACGGCAAGGTTGCGCCGCTCGCCGGCGAGCAGCCGCAACCAGGTGTATTGAGCGTGGTTCGTGTCCTGGTACTCGTCGACGAGAATCTGGCGAAACGTCGTCTGGTAGCGCGCGCGCACCTCCGGGAACAGCTCGAGCAGGTTGACGGCCCGCACGAGCAGGTCGTCGAAGTCCATCGCGTTGAAGCGCACCAGCTCACGCTCGTAGACCTCGTAGGCGTCGGCAACCGTCTGCTCGAAGTAGGACCCGACCAGCGAGCGGTACTCGGCGGCATCGCGCAGCCGGTTCTTCGCGTCCGAGATCTGGCTGTGCACCGCGGCCGGGCTGAAACGCTTGGGATCCGCGTCGACCGCGTCGAGCGACTGCTTGACGAGGCGCCTGGCGTCAGCCTGGTCGTAGATCGTGAACTGACGCGTGTAGCCGAGCCGCGTCGCCTCGGCGCGCAGCATCCGCGTGCAGGCGCTGTGGAATGTCATCACCCACATCCCGCGGGTGCTGTGTCCGAGCAACAGCTCGGCACGCTCGCGCATCTCGTGCGCCGCCTTATTGGTGAAGGTGATCGCCAAGAGCTCGTCGCGACGTACCTGCTCGGTCTGGATCAGATACGCGATGCGGTGAGTCAGGACGCGCGTTTTGCCGCTGCCGGCTCCGGCGAGAATCAGCAGCGGCCCGTCGCCGTGCGTCACGGCCTCGCGCTGGGCCGGGTTGAGACCGTCGAGAAGGCCCTCGATCCGCGGGTCGCCGACGCTTGTCTGGGTCATAGAGCCAGCATAGATGGGTCAGCGGCTAGCCTCTCCTGCGTGGCGCTAGCAGTAAAGCCCGCGACGACGTCAGCGAGCGCTGGGCTCGACGGGGTCGTCGCGTGACGCTGTGTGACGACGTGCGTGAGGGCTGCGCTGAGATCGCCGGCTCGGCGCGTTCGGTCACGATCAGGGCTACGGACGCCGATCTTGCCCTGGCGGGCGCGATCGCGTCCGCGCCGATCGAGGGACAGGCGCTCGACCCCCAACTTCACTACCTGGATGGCTCCCCTGAGGACGTCGCGCGGTTCTTCTTGACGCTCGATTCGATCAATTTCGGCTCGGGGTGGTTCCCGACGCTTCACAAGCCGCGCGGCCGGTCAGGCTACGCCACGATCGCCGGGCGACTCACCGAGCACTTCCGCCGCGCCGGTCCCTGGTCGAATGATCAGTTGCGTCGTATCGACACGCCGGCGATAGCGCTCGCGCTGGGGCAGCCCGCCGACCACGAGCTGATGGCGCTGTACGCCCAAGCCCTGCGCGACCTCGGCCGCTGGCTAGGCGGGCGCAACGCGCTCGAGGCGGTGCAGGGCGCGGAGGGTTCCGGCGAACGCTTCGCGGAGCTGCTCGTCAGCGCCATGGCGATGTTTCGCGATCCGCCGTTCCACAAGCGCGCTCAACTCCTCGCCTCGGATCTCGAGCTGGCCGGAGTCGCGACGTTCCGCGATCTCAATCGGCTGACGATCTTTGCCGACAACGTCGTAGCGCACGTGCTGCGCTGCGACGGCATTCTCGTCTACGACGAGGGTCTGGCGGCCAGGATCGACGCCGAGGAGCTACTACAGCCGGGGGGCGAGGAGCGCGAGATCCGAGCCTGTGCGCTCCACGCCTGTGAGCTGCTCGCACGTCACCACGGCGTGCAGCCGCGGGTGCTCGACAACTGGCTGTGGAACCGCGGCCAGGCGCCCGCCTACAAGGCGCGTCCGCGCCATCGCTGCCGCTGCGTGTTCTACTAACCGCCGGCCGGGTTGCGGCCCTGCACCGGCCGCAGCGGGAGGACGGTAGCTGACTCGCCGTCCGCCGAGGCCGGCCGACCGGTCAGCTCGGCAAGCTCGCGCTCGAGCTCGGCGACGCGACTCGACAGTGCCCGCATCGCGTCGGCGACCGGATCGGGCAGATGGATCCAGTCCGCGTCGGGACCCTCGACCCGCTTGCCGTCGACGCGCACGGGATGGCCGGGCACGCCGACCACCGTCGCGTTCTCTGGCACATCACTGACGACGACGCTGTTCGCGCCGATCTTGGCGCCGTGGCCGACGGTGATCGGGCCGAGCAGCTTGGCGCCGGAGCCAATCGTGACGTTGTCCTCGACCGTGGGATGACGCTTGCCGGTCGAGAAACCGGTGCCGCCGAGGGTCACGCCCTGGTAGAGCGTCACGTCATTGCCGATGCTGGCAGTCTCGCCGATGACGACACCGGAGCCGTGGTCGATGAAGAGGCCGTCGCCGATGCTCGCAGCGGGATGGATTTCGATTCCGGTCAGGGTGCGCGCGGCAAACGCGATCGCGCGCGGTAGCGCCGGCACGCCCGCTTCCTCGAGCGCGTGAGCGACACGATGCGCGAGGAGCGCCTGGACACCGGGCCACGTCGCCAGCAGCTGAGCCGGTCCGACGCCGCGCGTCGAAGGATCCCGCGCGCGTGCTGACGCGATGTCGCGGCGAATCTCGCTCACGATGCGGGTGAGCAGTTTGCGTCCTGGCATTCGCTAGAGCGTAGCGTGGCGCGCAGCGTGCTCGCGAAGGACTCCGGATGTCGTCAGGGGGCGAAGAACGGCATCGTGATGTAACGCTCGCCGGCGTCGGGCAGGATCACGACGATCCGCCAGCCCTCGGACTCCGGTCGCGCTGCCAGTTCGAGCGCGCCGGCAAGCGCAGCTCCGCTCGAGATCCCCGTAAGGATTCCCTCGCGGCGCGCGGCAAGCCGCGCGAGCTCGAGCGCGCGTTCGTCGCTGACCGTGATCACCTCATCGATCAGCTCGCGGTTCAGCACCTCGGGGACGAACCCGGCGCCGATGCCTTGAATCCGATGTGGCCCCGGCGCGCCGCCACTCAGAACGGGTGAGAGCGCAGGCTCGACGGCGACGATCCGGCAGCGCGGGTTGCGCGCGCGCAGGACCTCGCCGACGCCGGTGATCGTGCCGCCAGTGCCGACACCGGCCACGAGCGCATCGACGCGGTCGTCGAGAGCGGCGAGGATCTCCGGGCCGGTGGTCTCACGATGGGCCTGCGGGTTCGCTGGATTGGAGAACTGGCCGGGCATGTAAACGTCGTCGCTGTCGGCCAGGCGGCGCGCGGCGTCAACTGCCTCCCCCATCCCGCCGAGCGACTCGATCAGCTCGACGCGCGCACCGTACTGGTGGAGCAGCGCGCTGCGCTCTCGCGTCATGCCGATCGGCAGCGTCACGACGAGGTCGTAGCCCTTCGCTGCGCAGACGAGGGCGAGGGCGATGCCGGTGTTGCCGCTCGTCGCCTCGACGATCGTCGTGCGCCCGGGCTCGATCCGGCCGTCGCGCTCGGCTGCGAGGATCATTGCGAGTCCGATGCGGTCCTTGACGCTGCCGCCCGGGTTACCGGCCTCGAGCTTGCCGTAAAGCTCGACGCCTGCGGCGAGGTCCGGCCCGCCGATCCGGCGCAGCCTGACGAGCCGCGTACACCCGATGCACTCCGTAATGTCGATCGGGATTTGCCCCATAACCCCAATCTAGCCGCTTCCAGCCGACACGGCGGCGCGGGTTGCTCCTACCTCTACACCGGCGAGGACGACTCCGCCAGCGCCAGCATGGTGTCGTTGCTCAGGTCGTCGAAGAGCGTGTTGCTGACCCAGTAGATGTCCTTGCCCACGATCCAACCGATGTCCTGATAGTGCTTGCCGTTCTCCACGAACTCGTAGGTGCGCCCGCCGATCTGCCGCGTCGGAGCGTTGTGGAACAGCGGCGGATCGGTCCAGTCGAGCCCGTCGATCCCGTAGTAGGCGCCGGCGGCGGCTGCAGAGTCCTCCCATGTGATCCGGTAGCCGGAGTAGTGCAGGCCGCCGAACGTCGCCAGTAGCGGCACGACCTCCTTGAAGGCATGGAAGTCGTCGGAGTCGTTCTGCGTTCCGGCCGGCGAGGTGTAGCGCGGAATGTCGACCGGGAACGGGACGTTCACCGTCATCGCCCTGGCGTCCTGCATCGCGTAGGACGGAGTTGCCACGAGGCCGAGCGACGTCGGGCTCAGACTCGAGTGCTGACTGTGATGGTGGTGAGCATGCCCGGTGCTCGTTGCGTGCGATGTCGTCGGCAGGCTGGCGCTCGACGTTCCGTAGAGGAATTCGTGCACCGTCGCCGCGAGCTCTGCAGGCGGCGGAACGATCTGCTCGGAGCCGCCGCTAGGCGTGGACACCGACCCGACATCGGGGAACTGGACCTGGTGCACCGGATGATCGATCGAGGACTCGGCTATCTCGATCAGCCGCAGCACCGCGTCGGATCCGTGGATGTTCGTGCTGATGCCGTGGCCGGCCGAGTGCAACAGCTTCTTCAGATCGCTCGGGTCCGTCAGCAGCGATGTTCTGATGCCGAGTTGCTGCTTCGCTTGGCGGATGAAGTCCTGCTCGCGCGCGTCGCGCGCGTACGTCGAGTCGCCCTCGCGGTAGCGCACATAGCTCAGCGCCTGGTAGTAACAGAGCGGCCGGTAGCCCGGTGGGATGTAGATGTGCGCGAAGTTCGCGTAGGGTCCGCTGTCGTAGAGGTGGTCGACGTCGACATAGACGCAGCCGAGCCCGTTGACGAGGAACGCGAACGCCTGGAAGTCGATCACGACGATGTCGTTGATCTTGATGTGGAGCAGGTGCTCGACGACCCCGAGCGTCGTCGTGGCGCCGCCGTAGGTGTAGGCGGTGGTGATCTTCTGGTCGGTGTATTGCCCGCCATTGACGGTGAAGCTCACCTCGAGGTCGCGCGGCACCGACATCAGCGTCGTCTGGCCGCTGTTCGGATTCATCCGCATCAGCAGAATCGTGTCTGAGTGATGCGGGTCGGAGCGGTCGTAGACGACGTGCGACTCGGCGCGGCTGTCGCTACCGAGGATCAGGATCGTCACAGGCTGGCCGGCGTAGGTCGGCGCGAGCGCCTTCGACTTGATCAGGACGCCCCCGCCGATTGCGTCCGAGATGATCCCCACGTCCTCGAAGAAGGTCGTCGCCGATGCGACGGTCGCGAACAGCGCGATCAGCAGGGCACCGCCGACGAGGCGCAGCATCATTCGCGCGATCGGGTGCCGGCGCGGGCCGTCAGGCACAGGCGGTCACGCCTCTATTTCAGCAGGCCGGGACGTCGCGTGGCGAGCCGGCAGCCCCACGGGACCGATCGGAGCCGGCTTCTAGATGTGATACATCGCGCCGCCGGCTTCGCGTTCCTCGCGCTCGACCAGGTCGGCCAGCGTCAACGAGGCGAGGACATCACGGGCGGCGCCGGCCGCGTCCGCGAAGACGCCACTCGACCCTGCGCCGAGCCCACCGTCGAGTAGCTCCACCACCTCGAGCACGGTGATCGTCGCCGGGTCGCGCGCGAACGCGTAGCCGCCCTTGACCCCCCGGTAGGAGCGCAGCAGGCCGGAGCGACGCAGCACGGCGAACAGTTGCTCGAGGAACTGGATCGGAATCTCGCGACGACGGGCCAGCTCGGCGATCGGAACCGGGCCGCCCGGACCGGCCCGGGCGAGCTCGGTCAGCGCCTGGATCGCATAGGGCGACTTGGTCGTGATCGAGAGCACGTGCTCCCGATCGTACCGGCGCGGGCAGCTACAGCCAGCCGCGCTCGGTAGCGATCAGCACCGCTTGTGCACGATCGACAGCGCCGAGCTTGCCGTAGACGTTGTGCAGGTGCGTGCGCACAGTGCTGGTCGACAGCGTGAGCTCCTTGGCGATCTGCTTGTAGACCTTGCCCTCGGAAAGAAGTCGCAGGACGTCGCGCTCGCGCGCCGAGAGCGGACAGGCCTCCACGACTCGCCGGCGGCCGGCGCCCGAGGCCTGCGGCAGCGCGTAGAGCACTGCACGCAGCTCGCTCGAGCCAACGCCGGCAGAGCGGGCAACACGAAGCATGTCGGCGGGCGATACCGGATCGTCGTGGACGTAATGGGCAAGCATGTCGGCGAGGCGAACAAGCGCTGCATCGCCGTCGAGATCGTCGGAGTGATGGCGCTCAATCGAGTTCGCGAGCGACTTCGGGAGCCCCCAGCGGCGAGCCAGGACCCCGCCCACCACGGCGTGGTCGACGCCAAGCTCGCGGCGCTCGCGTTGGACACGCTCCTCGGGGGTGCGGGCGTCGCGATGAACGGACGCCGGATAGCCGGAGTAGGCGTGCATCAGGACCAGCTTGCCGATGTCGTGCAGGAGCGCAGCGCCGATCAGGCGGTCGCGATCGGGGTAGCGGATCTCGCTCGCGAGCAGCTCGGCGGCCGCGCGCGTCGCGAGCGCGTGAAGGCGGAAGCGGTCGGGCGCCCCCTCCCAGATCGCGCTGCGCTCGAAGTAGTCGAAAGTCCGCATCCGTTCAGCCAGCTGCTGAACCGCCTCAGGCGTGAGGATGCGCACCGCATCGGGGACATTGTCGACCCGCGAGCCATTGCGACCGGGCAGGTCATTTGCGACGCGCAGCACCGCGACGACGAGTGCGATATCCGATTCGACGGTCTCAACGACATCAGCGAGTGGAACCCTGTGGCCGCCGACGAGGGCGAGCAGCCGGTTGCGCGACTCGGCGAGCGCTGGAAAGCCTTCAAGTGCGTCGAACGCGGCGGTGAGGCGCCGCCCGTGGCCCTCACCCGGTCGCTCGTCAACGGCCTGAGCGGGGGACTGAACGGGGGGCCCAGTCGCAACGGTCTGGTTTGCTGACATTGGTGGTTCTCTCTTTTTTGGTTCGTTGGCCGCGCTAGCCATCCGTGCACACGCGGGGCGATTTGGTGCTCAGCCCCCTGGCGCCGCCACCACCATCATCGGCAGTCCTAAGGCAAACGTTTACCCCGCGGCCGCGTCGATTCGCGAGAGCGTCTCGTCACGCCCCAGCACTGCGACTGTCTCGAAGATGCCTGGAGATACGGCGCGCCCCGCGAGCGCGACGCGAAGCGGCTGATAAACAGCGCTCGGCTTGAGGCCCGAATGCTCGACGAACGTTGTTAATGCGGCCTCGACGGCCTGTACGTCGAACGGCTCGGGAACTTCGCTCAGCGTGTCGCGCAGGCGCCTGATGATCTCGTGACCGGCGCCGTCCAGCCAGCGCTCGCGTGCGGCGGGATCGTCGGTCGGACCGTCGAAGATGAAGCCGGCGAGCGGCCAGAAGTCGGCGAGCGTCTGCAGCTTGTCAGCGCTGATCGCCGCCGCCGGTCCGAGGCCTTCGCGTCCGTAGAAGCGCTCGAGCGCGGCCGTCAGCTCCTCCGTGCTCAGCGCACGCATATAGCGACCGTTCAACCAGCGGAGCTTCGTCTCGTCGAAGCGCGCCGGGTTGCGCTGGACGCCCGTGATGTCGAAGCGCTCGATCAGCTCCTCGGTCGAGAGGATCGTCTCGTCGTCCCCTGCGCCCCAGCCGAGCAGGGCGAGATAGTTGCGCACCGCCGCCGGGAGATAGCCGGCGTCGCGCAGCTCCTGCACCGACGCCGCGCCGTGACGCTTGGAGAGCTTCTTACCGTCGGGGCCGTGCAGCAGCGGCAGGTGACCGTAGCGAGGCGGCGTCTCGCCGAGGGCTTCGATTATCAGCAGCTGCTTGGCGGTGTTTGTCAGGTGATCGTTCCCGCGGATGACGTGCGTGATCTTGCCATCGAGGTCGTCAACTGCAACCGCAAGGTTGTAGAGCGGCGTTCCATCGGCGCGGGCGATGACCAGGTCGTCGAGCGAGCGATTCGGCGAGCGCACCTCCCCCAGCACGAGATCGTCGACGACGGTCTCCCCCTGATCCGGTATCCGCAACCGCACCGCGCCGCGCCCCTCGTCCACGCCGCGAAAACCGCGATCGTCGCCGTGCTCCGCTTTCCAGGCCTTGACGTCATCGCCGGTTGCCTCGCTGCGGTAGGCACGCCCGGACGCAAGTAACTCGCCCACCGCCGCCCGATGGCGCACCTCGCGCCCAGATTGGAAGATCGGTCCCTCGTCCCAGTCGAGCTCGAGCCAACGCAGCGCATCGAGGATCTGCTCGACGTTCTCGGGCGTCGAGCGTTCACGGTCGGTATCTTCGATCCGCAGCAAGAGGCGCCCGCCAGCGCCGCGCGCCAGCAGCCAGTTGAAAAGAGCCGTGCGCGCGCCGCCGATGTGCAGCGCGCCGGTCGGGGAGGGAGCGAAACGAAGGCGCATGCGAGGCGAAGGATGCTAATCGGCGCACACGTATCGCCCGCGGGCGGGCTCTGGCGCGCGGTCAGGCGCGGCTGCGAACTTGGCGCCCAGGCGATCCAGATCTTTAACCAATCGCCACGCATGTGGCGTCCGACCGCCTACAGCGCGGATGACTACGAGCGGTTTCGCGAAACGATGGCCGCGAGCGAGATCGGCGCCGTGATGATCCACGCGGTCTACCTCGTGAATTGCGCCTCCGACGATCCAGCGATCCGCGAAAAGTCGCTCGCGTCATTGACGCACTCGCTGCGCGTTGGCGACGCGATCGGCGCTCTTTGCGTCGTGGTTCATCCGGGCTCGGCGAAGACAGGCCCTGTCGACGAGGCGATCGCGCGCGCCGGTGAGCTCTTCAAAGCGGCGCTCGCCGACAGCGATCACTGTCCGCTGCAGCTCGAGAACACAGCCGGCGCCGGCGGGACGCTGGGCCGGTCCTTCGCAGAGCTCGCAGAGCTGCTCGAGGCAGGTGGCGGCGGCCGGCGGCTCGGCGTCTGCCTCGACTCGTGCCACCTGCTGGCTTCGGGTTATGAGATCCGCACGCCGGAAGCGCTTGGGAGCGTGATCGACGCCTGCGAGGCGGCGATCGGCACCGGCCGGATCGGCGCGCTGCACCTCAACGACTCGAAGACGCCGCTCGGCTCCAACCGCGACCGCCACGCCAACATCGGTGAGGGCGAGCTCGGCCTCGAGGGAGCCCGCGCTTATGTCAACGAGCCCCGCTTCGCGAGCCTCCCCTGCGTGCTCGAAACACCTGGGCCCGACCGCAGTGGCCCGACCGCCGAGGAGATCGCGCTGGTCATCGGCATGCGTCGCTGACATCGGGCGAGTCAAGGAGCGCGACCTGCGATCAAAGCCCAGTGAGGCGCTCAGCTAGCCTTGAGCGCGGCGATCAGGCGAACGACGGGAGCGGTGTGAACAACAAGTGGTGGACGCTCGCTGCGGTATGCACGGGCGTATTCATGCTGCTTCTCGACATCACGGTGGTCAACGTGGCGCTGCCCGACATCCAGCGATCGCTGCACTCGTCGTTCAGCGACCTCCAGTGGGTGATCAACGCCTATGCCCTGACGATCGCGGCATTCCTGCTGACCGCCGGGGTCGTCGGTGACATGTTCGGCCGCCGGAAGTTGTTCGCCATCGGACTGGCCGCGTTCTCGGCCGCGTCGCTCGTGTGCGGACTGTCGGGCTCATCCACGATGCTCGACTTCGCTCGGGCGGTGCAGGGCATCGGTGGCGCGATCATGCTCGCCACATCACTCGCGCTGATTGCGCAGGCCTTCAGCGGCAAGGAGCGAGGTACGGCGTTCGGGATCTATGGCGCGGTGCTCGGGGGTGCAGTCGCGATCGGGCCGCTCGTCGGCGGCGCGCTCACGGGCGGCATCGGCTGGCGCTGGATCTTCTTCGTCAACGTCCCGATCGGTCTCGTGGCGATCGTGATGACACTGACCCGCATCCAGGAGTCGAGGGATCCGAACCAGCGCCGGATCGACTGGGCGGGGTTCGTGTCGTTCTCGCTGGCGCTCTTCCTGCTCGTGTTCGCGCTTGTGCGGGGCAACGATGAGGGCTGGGGGAGCACCGAGATCGTCGCCTTGCTGATCGGCGCCTGCGTACTCATGGCGATCTTTCTTGTCGCCGAGTGGCGGCAGTCCGACCCGATGCTCGATCTTGCGCTGTTCAAGCGACCGGCGATGCTGGGCGTGTCGATCGCAACCTTCTCGATCGCCGGCTCGATGTTCGCGATGTTCCTTTACATCACCCTGTACCTGCAGGACGTCCTCGGCTACGGCCCACTCGCCACCGGCGTGCGCTTTCTCCCGCTGACGTTGATCGCATTCGCCGTCGCGCCGATCTCGGGCAACCTCACCACACGACTCCCGTCGCGCTTCCTGCTAGGGACCGGGCTGGCGATCATCGGACTCGCATTGATTCTCATGACCGGCGTCAATGCCGCGTCTTCGTGGACCGCGCTGTTGCCCGGATTCATCCTCGGCGGGGTCGGAATCGGCATTGCGAACCCGGTGATCGCCTCGGCCTCGGTCGCCGTCGTGCCGCCTGCGCGCAGCGGGATGGCGTCCGGGTCGTCGAACACGTTCCGCCAGGTGGGGCTGGCGACAGGCATCGCCGGGCTCGGCGCGATCTTCCAGAGCCAGGTGCCCACGAAGGCGCTGACGGCCCTCGCCGCGAACCCCGTCGGACGCCATCTCCTCGCCCACGCCGGGAGTCAGCTGCACGCAGGGTTCATCGACGGGGCGGTGCGCGCCATCGCCGCCGCAACGCACTCGGCGAGCGCGAGCCGCGTGTTGCTGCACGCCTACGCGGTCGGTTTCACGGGAAGCTTCCGTGGCCTCGTGACGATCGCGGGCGCGCTTGCGTTTGTCGGCGCTGTGGCAGCGCTTGTATTGATTCGGCAGCGTGATTTCGTTCCGAGCGTCGCAGTCCCAAACAGCGCCCCGTAAGTCGACCATCACCCGCTGCGCGTCACCGTGATGGCGGCGTAGCGAGCGCGACTCGCTCAGGTTGCCGGCGGCGGAGGCGTGTCCTTCGGTGCCGACAACCTCAGCCTGCCGCGTCCGCCGGCTAGTCGCCGGTCACGCCACGAGCCTCGCCGGAGCGCCGGTCAGCTGTTCGAGCTCGGCGCGCAGGCTTGCGCTCGGCTCGACGCGGTAGCTGTCGCCAAGGCGCAGCCTCGTTTCGCCGAACTTGACCACCACCTCGGCTTTGCCGGGAAACGACGCGAGCACGTGGCGCAGGTCGGAGAGCAGCTCGGGGCTGCGGCGCTCCTCGCTCACCTCGACGTGGAGGTTCTTCGGAAGCGCGGCTTCGTGCACGGCGATCCTCGCGCGCTCCACCTCCTCGGGACCCGGGCTGAAGAGCTCGACCGACTGAGCGACGACCGTCGTCGCCTGCCCTTCCTTGTGGTCGACGCGGCCGCGGACGAGGACGATCTGGTCGGCTTCGAGGGGACCGCCGAGCTTCTCGAGCGACGCCTCGAAGGCGAGCAGCTCTGCTTGCCCCTCGAGGTCGTCGAGGGTCGCGAAGATCAGATCGGTGCCGGAGCGGGAGCGTACCTTGCGCGCCGCGGTGATGATGCCGCCGACCGTCACCTGCTCCTTGTCCGGGCGCGAAGCAAGGTCGACCAGTGGGCAATCGACGGCGAGACGCAGGGCGTCGCGGACGGCTTTCAGCGGATGGGCGGAGATGAAGAGGCCGATCGCCTCCTTTTCGACCGCCAGCAGCTCGTGCTGGTCGAACTCGCCGATAGGGATCGATGGCCGCGCAGCGGCACGAGCGAGCGAGGACCCGGCGTCTCCGTCGCCGAGGTCGAAGATCGAGGCCTGGCCGATCAGCGCGTCCTGTTGCGCCTTCTGTCCGGCGCCCTGCGCCTGCTCGAGGACCTCGAGCATGCCGCGCCGGCTCGCGCCGGTCGAGCCGAGCGCGCCGCACTTGACGAGCGACTCGATCGCCTTCTTGTTCACGGCGCGTGAGTCGACGCGCTCGCAGAAGTCCCACAGCGAGCGGAACAGACCACCATCCTCGCGGGCACACTTGATTGCCTCGACCGCCTGGTAGCCGACCCCCTTCACCGCATCGAGCCCGAAGCGGATGTTCCCGTCGACGACGGTGAACTCGTGGTCGGAGACGTTGATATCAGGCGGCAGGATCTCGATCCCCATCTCCTCGCAGCGTGCGACGAAGAACGGCACCTTGTCCTTCGTCGACATCACCGAGGAGATCAATGCGGCCATGTACTCGGCGGGGTAGTTGGCCTTGAGCCACGCCGTGCGATAGGCGATCAGCGCGTAGCAGGCGGCGTGGCTGCGGTTGAACGAGTAGTCGGCGGAGCGCTCGTTGGTGTTCCAGATGAAGTCGATCACCTTGTCGCTCGTTCCGCTGGCGCGGCAGCCTTCGACGAACTCCGGCTTCAACTCGGCCATCGCCGCGCGGTTCTTCTTGCCGATCGCCTTGCGCAGGTCGTCCGCCTTTGCGCCCGAGAAACCGGCGATCTCCTTGGAGATCTGCATCGCCTGTTCCTGGTAGAGGATCACGCCCATCGACGACGCGAGAATCGGCTGCAGGCGCGGGTCCGGGCAGCTGATCGAGGCCGGGTCGTGCTTACCGCGGGCGTAGGCCGGGATCTGGTCCATCGCGCCGGGCCGGTAAAGCGCGTTCAGCGCGACGAGGTCGTCGAAACGGTCCGGGCGGACCTTCTTGAGCGCCTCGCGCATCCCCTCCGACTCGAACTGGAAGACGCCGACCGAGTCGCCGCGGGCCATCATCTCGTAGGTCTTCTCGTCGTCAAGCGGCAGGCCCACCATGTCCGGGCGCTCGCCGGTCGACCGCTCGATGATGTCGAGCGCGTCCTCGATCACGTCGAGGTTGCGCAACCCCAGGAAGTCCATCTTCAGCAGCCCGATCTCCTCGATCGGCTTCATCGAGAACTGCGTGACCATGCGGTACTGGCGCTGCCCGTCCTCGTCGAGCCCGGCGTCGGCAAGCTGCAGCGGCACGATGTCGGTCAGCGGCCGGTCGGCGATCACGACCGCCGCCGCGTGGATCGAGGAGTTCCGTACGATCCCCTCGAGTCCGCGCGCCATGTCGATGATCTCGCGCGCGGTGTCGTCGATGTCATAGAGCGCGCGCAACGGCTCGCCCGGCTTGAGGCAGTCCTCGAAGCTCGGTGGGCGACCCTGCTGGGGATCGGGGATCAGTTTCGCAAGCTTGTCGCCCTGCCCGTAGTCGTGGCCGAGCACGCGTGCCGCGTCGCGCGTCGCCTGGCGCGGAAACATCTTGCCGAAGGTCACGATCTGCGCGACCGACTCGCGTCCGTACTTCTCGACCACGTAGCGCATCACGCGCTCGCGACCGCGAACCGAGAAATCGATGTCGATGTCCGGCATCGATACGCGCTCGGGGTGCAGGAAACGCTCGAACAGGAGGCCGTAGGCGAGCGGGTCGACATCGGTGATCCGCAGCGCGTAGGAGACGATCGAGCCGGCGGCCGAGCCGCGCCCCGGTCCGACCGCGATCCCGCTGCGCTTGGCGAAATCGACGAAGTCCCAGACGATCAGGAAGTAGGCGTTGAAGCCCATCCGGTCGATCACCTCGAGCTCCATCTCCATTCGCTCGAGCACCTCGGCCGGCAGCGGGTCGCCGTAGCGCTCGCGCAGGCCATGCTCGACGAGACCGCGCAGGTATGCGACCTCGCTCTGAGCGTCGGGCACAGGGTAGGCAGGGATCAGCTGGCGATCGAGCTCGAGCTCGACTTCACAGCGCGAGGCGATCTCGAGTGTCGTCTCGAGGGCCTCCGGCCACTCGGCGAATGCGCTCGCCATCTCAGCCGAGTCCTTGAGATAGAACTCGTTCGTTTCGAAGGTCATCTTCGGCTCGGCGAGAGTGCTCTTCGTCTGCACGCAGAGCAGCGCCGTGTGGTGGTTGTAGTCCTCGCGGCGCAGATAGTGGACGTCACCCGTGCCGACGAGTGGGCGGCCCAGCTCGCGCGCCATCCGCACGATTTCCACGTTGCAGCGGTCCTGTAGCGCCAGCCCGTTCTTCTGCACCTCGAAGTACACGTTCTCGGCCCCGAGGGCGCCGATCAACTGGTCGATGTGCTCGCGACCGTCGCCCACGCGTCCATCTGCGATTCGCGCGCACAGACGCGACGCAAGACAGCCGCTGAGGGCAATCACGCCCGCGCCGTGAAGCTCGATCTGAGCCATGTCGACGGTCGGGCGGCCGCGCTGCAATCCCTCGAGGAAGCCCGCCGAGGAGAGTTTCACGAGGTTGCGGTAACCCACGTCGGAGGCCGCGAGCAGCGTCAGGTGGTTGCGCTCGATCCGCTGGCCCGGCGCGGCGACCGCTGCGTGGTCGTCGACGAAGTAGACCTCGCAGCCGACGATCGGCTTGATCCCGGCCTTCTTAGCGGCCTTGTAAAGCTCGACCGCGCCGTTCATCACGCCATGGTCGGTGAGGCCCAGCGCGGGCTGGCCAAACGCCGCCGCGCGCTCCACGAGCCGATCGATCTTGCACGCGCCGTCGAGCAGCGAGTACTCGGAGTGAACATGCAGGTGGGCGCAGGCAGCCTCGGTCATCGACTGCTCTGATCGTAGGCGGCGCACCAGACAGGCCGGCGGCGCAAGCCGCTACGTGCGAACAGCACCGTGGCGGCGCGGCCGGTAGGGTGCCGACACGAATGTCAGCGCGGGCTGCTGCCACGATCTGGCGCAACGGAGGCGCACGCGGGCTGATCCGGACCACGTCGGCCGCGATCCGTATGGAGGCGCCGCTACTTCTCCGAGGCCGTCGCACCGCCGCGAGCGTTGGCGCCTATTACGACCTCGTTACCGACATCAGCCGCCGTCTCTACGGCGACAACTTCCACTTCGGCTACTTCCCGACCGGCGAGGAGACGCTCCCGGAAGCACATGACGCGCACACGGACCTCGTCGCCGAGCTGGCAAGCCTCGAAGCGGGCTCACGGGTGCTCGATATCGGCTGCGGCATCGGCGCTCCAGCGATGCGGATCGTGCGGCGCTACGACTGTGACGTGACTGGCGTCAATATCAGCCGCGAGCAGGTTCGCCAGGGCCGGGAGCTGATCGCCGAACAGGGCATGAGCGATCGCGTCCGGATCGAGCGTGGAGACGCCCGCAAGCTGCCGTTCGAGAGCTCGTCGTTCGATGCGATCGTCTGCGTCGAGGTTGCCGGAGACATCTGCGTGACCGCCGCTGACAAGCCGACGTTGATTGCGGAGATGTTCCGCGTCCTCAAGCCCGGCGGTGGCGTCGGCTTCTCGGACCTCGCGCTGAGCGAAGTCGCCCCGCGCGCAGACCGGCGCGTGCTGCGTGGCGTCTTCTACGACGACGGGTCAAACCTCGTGACTGACTGGCCGGCGCTTTTTGCGCTGCGTGGCTTCGCGGTCGACGAGCACCACTGCATCCTCGAGCAGACGATGGCGACGTGGGCGCACGTCAGGACGCTCTACGCGGGCGATGCGAGCGAGCTCGCTCGCTGCTACGGCAAGTCGGTCGCGCGACGCACGGGCGCGCAGATCGACCGCCTGCCGGAGATCCTGCGGAGGCTCGCCACCTTCCCGGTGCTCGCGGCTCGCAAGCCCATGACCGACGCGCCGCGGGCTGGCGCAGTAGCCGTCGCGCGCGAGGCCTAGCGGCCGGCGCGCAGCTCGCCTGACTAGTCGCCGTCGGGCTTCGCGCCGCCGTTGCGCAGCTGCCAAGCCATCCGCGACTGCAGCGACCACAGCTCGATGAAGCCCGGCGAGGCGGTTTGGGCGAAGAGCCCGCCGGACTCCGCGAACGAGGCCAGTGAGCGGTCGTATAGGGCGTTCGGCGAGCTGCGCGTGATCACACGCGCACTGCCCTTGTAGAGCTCGACGCCGATGGTGCCGCTGACCTGCTCGTTGACCGCGTCCATGTACGCGTCGAGGTCACCCCGCAGCGGCTCCCACCAGAGGCCTGCGTAGACGAGGTAGGCCCAGTGGTGGTCGAGCCCGGCCTTGAACTGGTTTTGGTGGATCGTGCAGACGAGCTGCTCGAGCTCCTGGTGGGCGGGCAGGATGATCGCCGCGGCGGGTGCCTCGTAGATGTCACGGACCTTGAGGCCCACGATGCGGTCCTCGATGTGGTCGATGATGCCGACCCCGTGGCGGGCGCCGAGCTCGCCGACGCGTTCGATCAGCTCGACGAGGCCGAGACGTGTGCCGTCGAGCGCTACCGGAAGCCCGCGCTCGAAGCTGAGCTCGAGGCGCGCGGGCTCCTCAGGCGCGAGGCGTGGCAGCGTTACGAGCTGGAACACGTCCTCCTCCGGCGCGCGGTCGAGGTCCTCGATCCAGCGGCCTTCCGAGGAGCGTCCCCAGAGGTTGTCGTCGATCGAATACGGCGCCTGCTCGGAGCCGCCCTTGACCGGGATCCCGTGCTCGCGCGCGTAGGCGACCTCCTGGTCGCGCCCCATCGCCCAGCTCCGCACCGGGGCAATCAGCTTGAGCTCCGGAGCCAGCGTCGCAACAGTCGCCTCGATCCGCACCTGGTCGTTGCCCTTGCCGGTGCAGCCGTGGGCGATCGTGTCGCAACCCGAGCGGCGGGCGTACTCGACCGCAAGCTTTGCGATCAGCGGTCGCCCCAGCGCGGTGAAGAGCGGGTAGCCGCCGCCATAGAGCGCGTTCGCCTTGATCGCCGGCGCCAGGTACTCGGACGCGAACTCCTCGCGCGCATCGACGACATGGCATTCGATGGCGCCGATCTGCCGCGCCTTGGCCTCGATTACCGCGTAGTCCTCGCCGGGCTGGCCGAGGTTCACCGTCAACGTGACCACCTCGGCGCCGTAGCGCTCCTGGATCCAGTGCAGCATCACGCTTGTGTCGAGCCCGCCGGAGTAGAGCAGCAGTACACGCCCGACCTGTTCCGGGTCGGCCTCGTAGCTCGCGGTGCGCGGTGGGAAACCGGGATCGCTCATCGGATCCGCCAGCCTAGCCGCCCGCAGCCGGAGTGGCGCGCCGTTGGCGCTGCATCGTCGTCGTTGCGCTCGATTCGCGAAAGCCCAGCTTCTTGTAGAACGCCTGGGCGTCGGCTGTCGTGAGCCACCAGCCCAGATCGCTGTAGGGGCCGCCGTCGACCGCCTCGCGGACGAGCTCGACGCCGAGTCCGCGACCGCGGTGCTCGGGGAGCACGAACACATCGGCGAGCATCGCGAAGGTCGCCTTGTCGGTGACCACGCGCGCGAAGCCGATGAGCTCTCCGGCGTGGTAGGAGCCGACGACCCTCTGCGAGCCCTCGATCGATGCCAGCACCGCGGCGTGCGCACGGCCGCTCGCCCAGTAGGACTCCTCGGACAGGTACCGGTGCACCACGTCGACATCGATGCGGCGCGGGTCGTCGTCGAGCTCGTAGCCGTCCGGCAGCTCGCGAATCATCTCAAGGCTCCGCGTCGAGAACCGCGGTGATGCGCTCGAGCGCGTCGAGCGCATCCCCCTCGCCGATCACAAGCGGCGGCAGCAGACGCACGGTTCTCGGCCCCGTCGCGTTGACGATCAGCCGGCGTTCGAGCAGCAGCCGGCGGACGACCGCAAGGGCGTCGATATCGAGATCGAAGGCGATCATCAGGCCGCGACCGCGCACCTGCGTGACGTGCCGGAGGCCGGCAAGCCGCGAGCGCAGGAGCTCGCCGAGCTCGCCTACGCGCTCCAGCAGAACCTCGTCGAGCACCACGTCGAGCATCGCGTTCGTGGCCGCGCAGACGACCGGTCCGCCGGCGAAGGTGGAGCCGTGATCCCCGGGCGCGAAGGTGTCGGCGTGCCGCTCGCCGGTGATCAGGGCGCCGATCGGCAGGCCCCCACCGAGCGCTTTCGCGGTGCACAGCAGGTCCGGGATCACACCGGACCGCTCGTATGCCCAGAGCGTGCCCGTCCGTCCGAGACCGGTCTGGATCTCGTCGAAGATCAGGGTCGCCCCGTTTGCGTCGCACAGCTCGCGCGCAGCTACCAGCAGCTCGTCGCTGAGCACGATGACACCGCTCTCGCCCTGGATCGGCTCGATGATCACCGCCGCCGTGTGTTCGTCGATAGTCGTGTGGAGCGCGTCAATCGTCGGCTCAACGCTGACGAAGCCGCCGACCAGCGGTGCGAACGGCGCCTGCTTGGACTCCTGCGGCGTCGCCGAAAGAGCGCCGTAGGTGCGCCCGTGAAACGCCCCGTGCAGCGAGACGATGGTGCCACCCTGACGAGCCTTGCGCGCGCATTTCAGTGCAGCCTCGACGGCCTCGGTGCCCGAGTTGGCAAAGAACACCTTGCCGCCGAGCGAGCAGCGGGCGAGCCGCTCGGCAAGGCGCGTCATCGGCTCGGTGTAATAGAGGTTGCCTACGTGAATGAGGCGCGCCGCCTGCTCGTGGATCGCCGCCACGACGGCGGGGTGGCAGTGACCGACGCTCGAGACCGAGATCCCGCAGAGAAAGTCGAGGTACTCGACACCCTCTGAATCCCAAAGCCGTGCGCCCTCCCCCCGCACGAACTCAACCGGAAAGCGCGAATAATTCGGCGTCAGATAAACATCAGCAGCAGCCATAACACTCACCTCACACCCCCGCCCGCAGCCGCACGACCCACCGAACATAGTGTCGCGAGAACGTCCCCACCAACCGACATAAGGTGCGAAGCGAGGACAGCCGGCGAAGCCGGCTCCCGCAGCCTCATAGCGTCACCTGCGTGCCCCTGCCGGCGTCGGTGAACAGCTCCAGAAGGAGCGAGTGCGGCAGGCGTCCGTCGATGATCTGTGCGGCCCCGACACCGCCCTTGACCGCTGCGACGCAGGCCTCGAGCTTCGGGCGCATGCCGCCGTCGACCGCTGCCAGCGCCTGCAGGACGTCGGCGACCGAGGCCTGCGAAATCAGGCTGTCGGCGTCGGCAGGGTCGCGCAGCCAGCCGCGCACATCGGTCAGGAAAATCGCCCGCTTTGCATCGAGGGCGACGGCGATCGCCGCCGCCGCCTCGTCCGCGTTGACGTTGTAGGAGTTACCGTCAGCGTCGGCGCCGACCGCCGCCACGACGGGGATGTAGTCAAGGGCGACGTGCTTGATCACGCCGGGATCGACCGCGTCGACCTGGCCGACCCAGCCGATGTCCTTGCCGCCGGGAGCCGTGCGCCGCGAGCAGAGCAGCAGTCCAGCGTCGTCGCCCGAGAGCCCCACGGCGGGCTGGCCGTGGCGCCCGATCCGCAGCACGATGTCGGTGTTGAGCTTGCCGATCAGCACCATCTTCGCGATCTCGACCGTCGCCTCGTCGGACACGCGCAGGCCGCCGACGAACTCGACAGGCATGTCGAGGCGCTCCATGTAGGCGGTGATATCTGGGCCGCCGCCGTGGACGACGATCGGGTTCATGCCGACGTACTTGAGCAGCACGACGTCACGCGCGAAGTCCTCGCGCAGCTGCGGATCGTCCATCGCCGCGCCGCCGTATTTGATGACAACCGTCGAGCCGTGGAATTGGCGGATATACGGCAGCGCCTCCAGCAGTGTCGTTACGTCGTTCGGCTGGGTCCGTCGAGAGCTCATGTGGTGTACTCCGCGTTGATCTTCACGTAGCCGTAGGAGAGGTCGGAAAAGAAGTACTCGGCAAGGCTTCCAGTGCCCGGAAGCTTGACCTCGTACTCCACCTCATCGTGCGCCACGGCGTCGGCGAGTTTGGCTGGGTCGTAGTCGACTGCTGCGCCGGCCGCGCAGACTGCGATGCCTTCGATCCTGATGTCGAAACTGAGTGGGGCGGTGCCGCGCAGTGTGGCGCCGACGGCTTGGGCGATGCGGCCCCAGTTTGGGTCGCCGCCGTAGAGGGCGGTCTTGACCAGGGGTGAGTTGGCGATCGCTTTTGCGACGGCCTCGGCTTGGTCTTGGTCGCCGCCGGTCACCTGGATGCGCGCGACTCGCGCGGCGCCCTCTCCGTCCTTGACCATCAGGAGCGCGAGCTGGCGCAGCAGCGCGTCGAGCGCCTGCGCGAAGCGCTCCTCGTCCGCACTGTCGGCGGCGATCTCGATGCCGCTCGCTCCGCTCGCGAGGAGGACTGCGGTGTCGTTGGTCGAGAGCTGACCGTCGACCGAGATGCGGTTAAACGAACGCTCGCACGCCGCGGCGAGAAGCCGATCGGCGCGCTGCGCGCTGATCGCTGCGTCGGTCTCGACAAAGCACAGCATCGTCGCGAAGTGAGGCGCGATCATGCCGGCGCCCTTGGCTTGCGCGCTCAGTCTTATCGTCCCGCCTGGAAGCTCAACCGACCACGCGGCGTGCTTGTCGATCGCGTCGGTCGTCCGTATGGCGAGCGCGAAGTCGCCAGCATGTCCGCCGTCGAGCGTTGACCCGACACCCATCAGCGCATCCGCGATCTGCTCTCCTGGGAGCTGGACGCCGATCACGCCTGTCGAGGCAACGGCCACCTGCCGCGGCTCGAAGCCGAGCGCGTTCGCAGCCCCCACCTGCACGCGGCGCGCCTGCTCGAGCCCGGCCTCTCCCGTCGCGGCGTTGGCATTGCCGGAGTTGGCGACGACGGCGTGGATCGCCTGCAGGTCGCATTCCGCTTGACACAGCACAACCGGCGCGGCCAAGACGCCCGAATCGCAGAACCGCGCGGCGCTCGTAACGTTGGGTGCCATGCACATCAGCACACCAACGTCGAGAACCCCGTCGGCTTTTAGCCCGGCAGCGACACCGCCGGCGACGAAGCCGCTCGGAAGCGACCCAGGGTCGAGCTCACTGACGAAGTCCGGCCTCCCGACCCAGCGTGAGTCGAAAACGCTCACGTCGACGCCTCGCCACAACGCGACGCAGCGCCCCAACGGAGCGACGCGCAGCGCACCCGAAGCCAGGCGAGGAAAGCCGCCCAAAGGGCGGCTCCCGCAGCCCTCACGAGATCCCCCGTCCTTCGTCGTAGCCGAACATCAGGTTGAGGTTCGCTACGGCCTGCGAGGAGGTTCCCTTCCAGAGGTTGTCGATCGCGGCGAAGACAAAGACCTTGCCGGTGCGCTCGTCGGCGTGGGTGTGGATCGCGCAGACGTTCGTCTCGCGCACGTCGCGCACTCCCGGCGGCCGCTCGACGAGGTCGATGAAGGGCTCCGATCCGTAGCGATCGGCGTACCACAGGTCGAGTTCGCTCTGGCCGACCGGCCGGGACGGAGTGACGTAGCAGGACAGCAGCTCACCCTGGTCGAGCGGGAGAAGATGCGGCGTGAACGCGGCGATGATCGGCGCTCCGAGGCGTGCGAGTTCCTGATCGATCTCGGGCATGTGGCGATGCTCGCCGACCGCGTAGGGCCGGACGTTCTCGTCGACCGCGACGAACTGCGTGTCCTCCCGCAATCCGCGGCCTGCGCCCGACGCGCCGCTCTTGGCGTCGATCACCACGTCGGCGAGCAGCCCGGCCTCGGCGAGTGGGGCGAGCGCGAGGATGGCGGCGGTCGGGAAACATCCCGGACAGGCAACGAGCTGGGCGTCGGCGATCGCCGCGCGATTCAGTTCGGTGAGTCCGTAAACGGCGCGTTCCAGCAGGTCTGGATGAGCGTGCGTGACGTACCAGCGCTCATAGGTCGCCGCGTCGCGCAGGCGAAAGTCAGCCGAAAGGTCGATCACGCGCACTCCGCGCTCGATCAGGGCCGCGACGAGGGGCGCCGCGGCTCCATGGGGGTAGGCGACGATCGCCGCATCGACCGCGGCGTGTTGCTCGAGGTCGAGTTCCTCCATCACGAGCGGCACGCGGTGGTGCGGATAGACGTCCGAGAGCCGCCGTCCCGCCTCGCTGCGTGAGGTGATTGCAGCCAGCTCGAAGTCAGGATGGCGATCGATCAACCGCGCGGCCAGCGCCCCTGCGTAGCCGCTAGCCCCGGCGATGAGCACTCTAGGCACGGAGCTCACCTCCGTGGCGTTCGGCGAGCGCCTTCGCGATCGCGGCGCGCTCGGTTGCCACTTCGTCGTCGGTGAGCGTGCGATCGTCGGCGCGGAACTCGAGGTGCAGGGCGAGCGAGACATGGCCTGGCAAGACCTGCTCTCCGGCGTAGACGTCGAACAGCTCGACCGTCTCGAGATCACGTCCTCCGGCCGCGCGCACGGTCGCGATCACGTCGCCGACGGCCACCGTCTCGGGCACAACGATGGCGAGGTCCTCGCGCAGCGCCGGGAAGCTGGCGAATGCTTTGTAGGCCGTCGTCGACGCCGCCGCGCCGGCAACGAGACCGAGGTCGAGCGCCCAGACCGCGGTCGCGCCGAGCTCCCAGAGCGCCGCCACGCCGGGATGGAGCTCGCCGATGAAGCCGAGCCGCTGTTCGCCGGCGAGGACCGCGGCGCTGCGGCCCGGGTACAGAAATGCCCAGTCGGTGCGCTCGAGCGAGAACTCCACGCCGGCGATGCCCAGCACCGCTTCGAGCAGCCCCTTGGCCGCGAAGAAATCCGCTTCATGGCGAGGGCCGCCACGCCACGACGCCGGCGCGGCAGCGCCGGTCAGCAGGACGCCGAGCGCGTGGTGCTCGTCGGCGAGCACGTCGGCAGCGCGGTAGACCGTGCCGGACTCGAAGATTCGCACGTCATCGACATCGCGCGAGACGTTGTAGCGGGCGGCGTCGAGCAGCGAGGCAAGCAGCGTCGGACGCATGATCGAGAGCGACTGCGAGAGCGGGTTATCGATCGTCACGACGTTGCGCATCCGATCGCCGGCCGGCAGCCGCAAGCGGTCGAGCAGCGCGGGATCGGCGAAGCTCCAGCCGACGATCTCACTGAGGCCGCGAGCGGCGAGCGCGTCCTCGGCGAGACGACGCAGCCGCTGTGGCTGGGTGAGAAGGCCGGCAGCGCCGTTGCGCGGCGGCAATGTCGCCGGCAGGCGGTCGAGGCCATCGATCCGCGCGACCTCCTCGATCAGGTCGACCTCGCGGGTGACATCGCGGCGGCGGAAATGGGGCACGTGCACCCGGAGCGCGCCGTCAACCTCGAGCACGTCGAACCCGAGTGCGGCGAGGATCTCCTCGCAGCGCTCGGACGGGATCTCGCTGCCGAGCAGCCGGTTGACGCGGTCGGGCTGCAGGGTCAGCTGCGGCGCGTCGGGGCCCGGCCCGCCGACGTCGATCGTGCCAGGGAGTACGCGGGCGCCGCAGAGGTCGATCAGGAGCTTTGTCGTGACGGCCAGCGCCTCGAGTGTCTGGCCGGGTGAGAGGCCCTTCTCGAAGCGCGCGGACGCTTCGCTGCGTAGGCCGAGGCGGAGCGCGCTGCGCTGGATGTTCGCGCCGTCCCAGTTCGCCGCTTCGAGCAGGATGCGCGTCGTCGAGTCGGATACCTCGGAGCGCGCTCCGCCCATGATCGCCGCAATCGAGGTCGGCCCATCCGCGTCGTCAATCACGACGAGGTCGGAGTCCAGCTCGCGCACCTGGCCGTCGAGCGTCTCGAGCGTCTCTCCGGCGCGTGCCCGTCGGATCGTCAGCTCCGCCCCGGCGACGCGGTCGAGATCGAACGCGTGGAGCGGCTGGCCGCTGAGCAGCATCGCGTAGTTGGTGCTGTCGACGACGTTGGAGATCGGCCGCATACCCGCCGCGAGCAGCCGCGCCTTCAGCCAGAGCGGCGACTCGCCGATCGTGACCTGATCGAAAACGCGCGCGGTGAAGCGCGGACAGAGGTCAGGACACTCGACGGTGACCTTCACGCCGCCGGCGTCGCCGGAGAACGTCCCGGGATCATCGCTCCAGGGCGGCGCTGCGAGCGGCGCGGCAGTACTCGCGTGCGCTTCGCGAGCAATGCCGTAGATGCCGAGGCAGTCGGGGCGATTCGGCGTGATCTCGAACTCGATCACATCGGTGCCGCTCGGGAGGACCTCGCTCAGCGGGGTTCCCGGAGTAGGACCTTGAGCCAGCACGAGGATCCCCGAATGGTCGCTACCCAGGGCGAGCTCGTCCTCCGACAGGATCATCCCTTCACTGACGATGCCGCGGAGCTTGGCGGCTGTCAGCGTGCGGCCGTCCGGGAGCTCCGCCCCGGGCCGCGCGACCGCGACGGTCTGCCCGGCCGCAACGTTCGGCGCCCCGCAGACGATGGTCACGGGCTCCGCCTCCCCGACATCGACTGTGCAAACACGCAACCTGTCTGCATTCGGGTGTTGAGCTACGGAGCGAACAAAGCCGACGACGAGGTGGTCGGGCTTTTTCGCTCCGTAGCGGAAGCTCCGCTCGTCCTTGGTGCCGGTCAGCGTCAGCCGCGCGGCGAGTTCCTCAGTGCTGAGCGGCGGATCGCAGTACTCCCGCAGCCATTCGACCGGGACCAGCATCAGCGCGCTCCGAACTGGCGTAGGAAGCGCAGGTCGTTGTCGAAGTAGAGGCGCAGGTCCGGAATACCGTGGCGGAGCATCGCGATCCGCTCGATTCCCATGCCGAAGGCGAAGCCGGTGACGCTCTCGGGGTCGTAGCCGTAATCCTTCACGTAGGCGAAGACGTTCGGATCGACCATCCCCGCGCCCAGCACCTCGAGCCAACCCGATCCCTTGCAGAGCGGGCAGAGCGAGCCGTCGCGCAGATAACCTGAGGCGCAGTTGAAGCACGACACGTCGACCTCGACGCTCGGCTCGGTGAAGGGGAAGTAATGCGGGCGCAGCAGCACTTCGCGGTCTTCGCCGAAGATCTGGCGCGCGAACGCGAGCAGTGTCCCCTTGAGGTCGGCGAGGGTCACGCCGTCGTCCACCGCCAGACCCTCGATCTGGTGGAACTGCGGCGTGTGCGTCGCGTCATTGTCGGGTCGGTAGACGCGTCCCGGAGCGATCACGTAGAGCGGCGGCGGTTGCGCGATCATCGCGCGCACCTGGACCGGCGAGGTGTGCACACGCAGGACCGTTGCGTCGTCGATGTAGAACGTGTCCGTACGCGCCCGTGACGGATGCGTCAGGTCGGTGTTCAGCGCGTCGAAGTTGTACTCGACGTGCTCGACCTCCGGGCCTTCGGCGATCGAGAAGCCAAGGCCCAGGAAAACGTCCTCGATGTCCCGCCGGGTCTCGGTGATCAGATGTAGATGGCCGGTCGGAGCCGGTGGACTGCCGGGCAGGCTTATATCTAAACGCTCGCCGATCTCGCCTCCGGCGAGCTCGGCCTCGCGGGCCGAGATCATCGCCTCGAGCTGCTTGCGCGTTTGGTTTCCGGCGGAACCAACCGCCACTCGCTGGCTGGGGTCGAGCGAGCCGACGCCGCGCAGCAGCATCGGGAGCTCGCTTTTGCGGCCGAGGTAATGCAGGCGCAGCCCTTCGAGCTGCTTCGGGTCGGTTGCGCCGGCGATCGCCGCCTCGGCTTCGCGCTGAAGCTCGGCGATGCGGTCAAGCGCAGTCATCTGGTGGCCATCCTAGTTGCCTCGTACAACGCCACCGTGGCGGCCATCGCGACGTTCAAGGACTCGCCCGCGGCCTGCGCAATCGTGCGGACCTCGTCGCAGACACCGAGGACCTCCGCGGGCAGCCCGTCCCGCTCGCCGCCCACCAGCAGCGTGATATCGCGCAACGGCCCGCGCAGCGGCGCATGATGTCCGGGCGTCAGGCCGATCACGCGTCCGGGCAGCTCGGCGACCTTCTCGACCCGCGCGAGCGGCAGCGAGAAAATCGCCCCCATCGACGCGCGCACGGCCTTGGGCCCATACGGGTCGGCGCAACCCGGCCCCAGCGCAACCGACGACGCGCCGAACGCGTGCGCCGCACGAACGATTGTCCCAACATTCCCGGGATCCCCGACAGCCCAAAGCGCGACCACGAGCGGACCAACGACCACGCCCCATCGCTCCTCATATACGCCAAGGAGGCGAGTCCCTGAGCCAAGCCGCGAGGCTTGGTTCAGGACCGCCGACGAGGCCTCGAGGAAGTTTGCGCGACCGCGCGCAAGACCCGGAACGCAGAGCGCGTAGAGCGGCTCCCTGCCGGCGGCGTGAGCCGCCTCATAAAGATCCTCGCCCTCAGCGACGAAGCGGCCCGTCTTAGCCCGCGCGCTCGCGCGACCGAGCTTGCGGATCTCCTTGAGGTGCGGGTTCGTGTTCGAAGTGATCGTCATGAGGACATAAAAAAGGCGCCTGTGTCGGCGCCCGGGAGGTAGTGCGGTCGGCTTCCTTGTTCAGGCAGCCGCCGCCCCGCGGGCAGCATCGACAAATCGGCGGAACGTCTCGGGGTCGCGCACAGCGATGTCGGCGAGGACCTTGCGGTCGAGCTCGATCTCGGCCAGCTGCAGGCCGTGGATCAGCTGCGAGTAGGACATGCCATTCTCGCGCGCGGCGGCATTGATGCGGGTGATCCACAGCCGGCGGAAGTCGCGCTTGCGGTTGCGCCGATCGCGGTAGGCGTAGGCGTCCGCCTTCATCAGCGCTTCCTTGGCGCGCTTGTAGTTCGAGTGCGCCTCGCCGCGGAAGCCCTTGGTCAGCTCGAGCGTCGCGCGACGCTTCTTCTTGGCGTGGATCGAGCGCTTGACGCGGGTCATCAGCCGCTCCGCAGGAGCTTCTTGACGCGCGGGGCGTCGTGGTCAGAGATCGCGGCCGGCTGACCGAGATAGCGCTTGTGCTTTGCCGACTTCTTCTCGAGGATGTGGCTCGTGAAGGCGTGACGGCCGCGGACCTTGCCGGTGCCTGTCAGCTTGAAGCGCTTCTTGGCGCCGGAATGGCTCTTCATCTTGGGCATCGCGAGCAGCGGAGTATGGCAGACGTGGCGCCATCGCCAGCGCCGTGAGACCGCGCTGGCGGCGCTACCGGTCGCTCAGGAGCCGGCGGCGGGCTTCGGCTTCGGCTTGGGCTTGTCGGCCGCTGTCTTCGGCTTCGCCGCTGCCGCTGCCTTTGGCTTCGCGGGCGCCGCTGCCTTCGCCTTCGCGGGGGCTGAGACCTTCGCCTTCGCGGGGGTCGCGACCTTCGCCTTGGCGGTCGTCTTTGCCTTCGCCGGGACGGGGGGCGCCTCGGGCTCGAGCTGGGCTACGGGCTCTGGCGCAGCGGGCGTGGCGTCCGCCGGCGCCTCGGCGACGGCTGTGGCCTGGGCGGACGCGACGGGTGCGAGTTCTCCACCATCGGCCGGCTCGGCGTCCGGCGCCGGCGCAAGCGGGGGCGCGGTCGAGGCGGGCGGCGCCGCCGGCTGGCTGCCGTTCTGCGCCGGCACGACTGCCCCAAGGCTGACAGCGGCTTCAGCCTCGGGCGGAGCGGAGCCGTTCGAGCCGACCTTGTCGAACTGGCCGGCAAGGACCGCCTTGGACGGCCCGAGCATCATTGTCATGTTGCGCCCGTCATGCAGCGGGCGCTGCTCGACTACGGCGTACTCGGCCAGCTCCTCAGCCAGACGATCGAGGATCAGCACGCCGCGCTCGGGGTGCGTGACCTCGCGACCGCGGAACATGATCGTCACCTTGACCTTGTCCTTGTGGCGCAGGAAGCGNNGTGTCGTAGTCGTGCTGGGCGATCTTCGGGCGAAACTTGATCTCGCGGATCGTGATCTGCTGCTGGTGCTTGCGCGCCTGCTTCAGCTTCTGGGCCTGCTCGTACTTGTACTTGGAGTAGTCGAGCACCCGGCAGACCGGAGGCTTGGCCTCGGGCGCCACCTCGACCAGATCGAGATCCCGCTCCTGCGCGTAGCGCAGCGCATCGTCGATCTTCATCAGGCCGAGCTGCTGGCCGTCCTCGTCGATCAGACGGACCTCGGGCACGCGGATGCGTTCGTTGATCCGCGTCAAGTCCCGCTCGGGCGGGCGCCGGTCGAACCTGCGGGGGACCGGCACTATTGCGTGCGCGCTCGCGTCAAGCGGTGGGCAGACTGCGTGGCGGCGTGAGCGTGGTTACTTCCAACGTAATCGAGCATAGCAAGGTGCCGGGCGGCTGACGAGAGGGATCGCGAGGCCTAACAACCCGCGACGGCGAGCTCAGCGCGCGCGGGTGAGCGTAAGCTCCGCGAGCTCGGCCGCGAGCGCATCGATGGCGATCGCGCCGCGATCGGCGCCGCCGTGCTCGCGCAACGACAACGTTCCGTCGGCTTCCTCGCGGTCACCGAGCACGAGCATGTAGGGAATCTTGCGCAGCTCAGCATCACGAATCTTGCGCGCGACCGACTCGCTGCGATGGTCGAGCTCGACCCGAGCGCCTGCCGAGCGCAGCTTCGAAGCCGCCTCCTCGCCAGCTGCGTTGAGGCGATCCGAGATCGGCAGGACAATCGCCTGGACCGGCGCTAGCCAGACCGGCAGGACGCCGCCGAGATGCTCGATCAGGATTCCGAGGAAGCGTTCGAGCGATCCGAGGATCGCGCGGTGCAGCATCGCCGGACGGTGCTCGGCGTTGTCGGCGCCGGTGTAGGTCAACTCGAACCGCTCCGGGAAGTTGTAGTCGAGCTGGATCGTGCCGAGCTGCCACGAGCGGCCGAGCGAATCGCGCATGTGCATGTCGATCTTCGGACCGTAGAAGGCGCCATCGCCCGGGTTCAGCGCGTACGCGGTGCCGGTTGCGTCGAGTGCCGCCGCGAGCACCGCTTCGGCGCGATCCCACAGCGCGTCGTCACCGATCCGCACGTCTGGGCGCGTCGAGAGCTCGACACGAGTCTCGAGACCGAACAACGCGTAGACCTCCGCGGCGAACTCGAGGAAGCCGGCCACCTCGCTTTCGATCTGCTCCTCGGTGCAGAAGATGTGCCCGTCGTCGGTGACGAAGTGGCGGACCCGTAGGAGTCCGTGAAGTGTGCCTGACGGCTCGTTACGGTGCAGCAGCCCGGGCTCCGCGAAGCGCACAGGCAGGTCGCGGTAGGAGTGGCGCGCCATCGCGTACAGCAGGCAGTGGCCGGGGCAGTTCATCGGCTTCAGGCCCAGCGGCCGCTCCTCGTCGCTCGTCACGAACATGTTCCCCTGGTACTTGTCCCAGTGCCCGGAGATCCGCCAGAGCTCGGCGTCGTAGAGTTGGGGCGTCTTCACTTCGGTGTAACCGCGCGCCGCGGTGAGCTCGCTCATCAGGTCGCGCAGCGTGTTCCACAGCGTCGTTCCGTGAGGCGTCCAGAACGCGCTCCCGACTGCGAGCTCGGAGAAGTGAAACAGCCCGAGCTCACGACCGATCCGGCGATGGTCGCGCTGGCGCGCGAGCTCGAGCCGCTCGAGATAGGCGGCGAGCTCGTCCTTGGAAAAGAATGCGGTCCCGTAGATCCGCGTCAGCATCGTCCGGTTTGAGTCGCCGCGCCAGTAGGAGCCGGCGACGGACTGCAGGGCGAAGGCCTTGACCGTCGCGGTGCTGGGCGCATGTGGCCCACGGCAGAGGTCGGTGAACGGTCCGTTCGTGTAGAGCGAGACGGTCTCCACGCCTTCCTTCGCGACCAGGTCGTCGATCAGCTCGACCTTGTAGTCCTGGCCCGCGGCGGCGAACCGCTCGCGCGCCAGCGTCACCGGCAGATCCTCGCGCACGAACGGCTCAGCAGCCTTGACGTGGGCGCGCATCCGCTCCTCGATCGCCGGAAAGTCGGCGTCGGAGATGCTGACGCCCTCGGGGAACTCGAAGTCGTAGTAGAACCCGTTGTCGATCGCCGGCCCGATCGAGATCTTGACGTCGGGATAGAGCTCCATCACCGCGGCGGCGAGAACGTGTGCCGCGTCGTGGCGGATCAGCGCGAGCGCGCCATCGCTCTTGGCTGTGAGGACCGCGACGCTGGCTCCGTCGCGCACCGGCGCCGTCAGGTCGCGCAGCTCGCCGTCGGCCTCGACCGCCAGCGCCGCACGAGCGAGACCCGGGCCGATCGCCGCGGCCATGTCGGCGCCGCTGGCGCCCTCCTCGAGCTCGAGCTCGTTGCCGTCGGGGAGGTGGACGCGGATCGCCATCGCGCGAGCGATCCTACCCGCCGTAGCGGGCGCCGGCCGCGCGTGCTGGGCGGCCGCTGCGCCGCCGAAGCTGGGTACCCTGAAGGAGCCATGGACTCGCTGCAGGGCAAGCTCCTGATCGCCGCCCCCTCGCTCGTCGACCCGAATTTCGCGAGGACAGTCGTGTTGATCGCCGCTCACAGTGACGAGGGCGCGCTCGGGCTCGTACTGAACCGCCCGCTCGAGACGCCGCTCGCCGACGTCGCCCCGGTCTTGGAGCAGCTCGCGGAGCCTGGCGCGGTCGTCCATTCCGGCGGCCCTGTCGCGCCGGAGAGCGCGGTCCTGCTCGCCGAGTTCGCCGACCCGTCGCTCGCCGCGCTGCTGATCTTCGGCGACATCGGCCTGCCCTCCGCCACCTGCGAACTCTCGGATCTCGAGACCGGCGTGCGCCGGGCGCGGGTCTTCGCCGGGCACACTGGTTGGGGGCCGCGACAGTTGGACGAGGAGCTCGAGCAGGAGGCGTGGTTCGTCGGACAGCTCGCTCCCGACGAGCTCTGGCTGGCCGACTCGACGCTGCTCTGGTCGACGACCCTCTCACGCAAGGGCGGCGCCTTCGCACTGCTTGCGCGGATGCCGGCCGACCCGTCGGTTAACTGACAGTCGTCTCAGCTACGCCGCGATGCGCCACAGCGCGTCGTTGCCGAGCGGCTCGCGCGTGACCGCGCCGTCGGCGGCAAGCTCGATCAGGGCGTCCTCGGCGCCGGCGCGATCGGGCAGGACGAGGTTGCCGGCGAGCAGCACCGCGACCTCCTGCGTCGCGAGGCCGTCGCTGAAGTACTCGAGCAGCGGCAGCGGGCCCTCTGGAGGCGGTGTCCGCTCGAGTGTCGCATCGAGGTTCGCGATCAGGACGTCGTATGCCTCGATCGGCTGAAAGCCGCCGCCTTCGAGACGCCGGCCGTCGAGCTCGAAGACGAGCGACGGCGCGGTGTAGCGCACGAGCTCGCCATCGATCGCCGCCTTGCCCTGGAACTCGGTCGGCCCACCGGCAGCGCTGCGCGCCTCGGCCTTGTCGGCTTGGTAGGCGGCGCTGACCTCGGGTGAGTCCATCGACGCGACAACCGCCTGCGCGTCGACACCGTCGAGGCGAGCGAGCGCCCGCTCGATCGGCGCGTCCTCGTCGAGCAGGTCGGTCGTGTTGAACCAGGCCAGCTGCAGCGCGCGCATCGCCGCGATCTCCCGTCCTGGATGGGCCAGACGCGTAGCGACGAGCGCGCGGCAGGCACGGTCAGTGGCCATCAGGCGGGCCCGCGCCGCCGCGCCAATCGGCATCCCGTAGCGCTCGCGGAACATCCGTGCGCCGCGCGCCTGGCGCACCGGGTTGTAACCGTTTGCCTGCAGCTCGATCGGACCCTCGCGCAGCACGATCACCACGAGGCGCCAATCGAGCTGATTGCGGTAGCGCCAGCGCAAGACGCTGAGCGCCGGGTTCGCGGAATAGCCCCATGGGCACGCCGGGTCGTTGTAGAGCGTCGTCGAGATCGCGATACGAGCAGGCTAGCGACTCGAATAGTCCGGCCGGTCCTGAGCGCTTCGCCCGTTGTACAAACGCGGCTGGGCCAATCTTGGCCGACTGGAGCTATCGCCCTGCTTGCCTGAACTTTAGAAATGCCGGCACACGTCGCGCCAACGCGGGCGCGTGAGGCCCTTTCCACGTCCAGAGGAGGACTATGCTCGCAACAGCAGCGCTAGCGCCGTACCCGACCTGGCTGCATCCGGGCGATAACGCCTGGCAGATGACCGCCGCAACGCTCGTCGGACTGATGAGCGTCCCTGGTCTCGTCGTGCTCTACGGCGGCGTGATGCAGAAGCGCTGGTCCGTCAACAGCATGATGCTGACGTTCGTGGCCTTCGGCCTGGTGCTCGTGGCGTGGACGTTGTGGGCTTTCGACATGGGCTTCGGCAACCCTGCGCACATTTTCGGTACGCACAGCGGTTTGTTGGGGAACTTCATCGGGGTCCCAGGCAGCGTCCTCGGGGCGCACGGTGAGCAGGGAATCGCGCACCTCCCGCTGGTCAGCGAACCAGGCGGGTTCCACTTCCCGCAGGCATCGCTCGTCTACTTCCAGTTCGTGTTCGCCGCGATCACGCCAATTCTGGCGCTCGGCAGCGTGCTGGGACGAGTGAGCTTCAGGGCGTGGATCCCGTTCGTGCTCCTCTGGATCACGGCCTGCTACACGGTGAACGCCTTCCTGCTCTGGGGCGGCGGCTTCTTCGCGATGCACGGGGCACTGGACTTCTCCGGTGGCTACGTGATCCACCTCGCGGCCGGTATCAGCGGGTTCGTGGCAGCTGCGGTGATCGGACCTAGGTTGGCGCGCGACCGCGAGATCGACGCACCGAACAACCTCCTGATGGTGGCGGTCGGGGCTGGAATCCTCTGGCTCGGCTGGAACGGCTTCAACGGCGGCGATCCTTACTTCGCCGGCACGGATGCCTCCGTCGCGGTCATCAACACCAACCTCTGCACGGCTGTCGCAATGCTCGTGTGGGTGGCGTGGGACATGATCTTCCGTGAGAAGCCCGGCATCATCGGGACCGTCAACGGAATGATCACGGGCCTCGTGGCGATAACGCCTGCCGCTGGCTATGTCAACGGCTACGGCGCGATCTGCCTCGGCGTGATCGCGTCGACGATCGTCTGGATGTCGATCCGCTATCTCAGCCGGATCCCGCCGTTCAGCAAGGTCGACGACACGCTCGGCGTCATCTACACGCACGGCATAGCCGGGTTCACTGGCGGACTCCTGGTGGCGTTGTTCGCCTGCCCAGGGATCATCCAGAGCTACGTCGCCGGCACGAACAAGCCGTCCGGAGGCACCGAAGCGGGGATCCTCTACGGAGGCAGCTGGTCGTTGCTGAAGTGGCAGTTCCTCGCTGCACTGTTCATCCTCGTCTGGGATGGCGTCTGGACGTTCATCATCCTGAAGGTCATCTCGATCTTCCTCCCGTTGCGGGAACCGGATGATGTGCTCGAACTAGGGGACTCCGCGTTGCACGGGCACGAGGTGTACCCAGCCGACGTTGCCTCCCTTGGCAGCTTCGGGATGCCTGAGCCGGCCGTCGGGTAGCCACTCAGCTAGCAGCAACGTTGACAGCCGCGGATCGCAGGTGGAGGCCCTGCGATACCGCGGCTGTCGCGTTTCTGTGAAGGGACTGCCAGCAGCAGACATGAGGCCGCCGTTCACACACCAGGCAGCTTTAGAATCGGCGCCATGGCGTTCCGCCGCCTCAACGCCGACGCTGCCTTCTGGCGGCCGTCCAACCAGATGGGCGTGATGAACACCGACCTCGCCAGGCAACTAGACGCCCAGTCGCTGGGCGCCCGGCTGTGGCGCGTCGAGCCCGGGCAGGCCTCCACCAGACATCGTCACCGCAGCCAGGAGGAGATCTACATCCTGCTCGAGGGTGTCGGACGAATCCGGATCGACGACGAGCTGCTGACGCTCGACCGTCTCGACGCGGCGCTGGTGGAGCCGGACTCGGTCCGTCAGGTGTTCAACGACGGCGAGGCGACGCAGCTCTGGCTGGTCATCGGCGCGCCGCTAGAGGCTGCAAACACGCTCGCGATGACCGAGGAGCAGCTTCGCTTCCACTACCCGGACGGTCCGAAGGCGCTGCCGCCTGAGCTCGACGCGGCTGGTTCCTAGCTAGCCAGCCAGCGATGCCCATCAACCTCACGCACGTGCCGCGCACCAACCGCGCAAGAGCTTCAGATCCTCCGCAAGGAGGGGGATCTAAGCCGACACGTCGACCATGTCACCGACCATGAGCTGGTCGTAGACCCGCTCGGCGGTCGGTATCGGAAGCTCGACGCAGCCGTTGGACTGCGGGGAGCCGTAGGAGGCACGCGGATAACCGTGCACCGCATCGCCACCGTTGAAGTAGTTGACCCAAGGGATGCCGGGATCGACGTAGTGCGTGCCGTCGACGTTCGTCCCGATCATCGTCGTCGAGGTGTAGCGCACGTAGATCGGAAACTCTCCGGTCTGCGTCGTGGCGCCGGGAACACCCGTGTTGGTCGGGCTGGTGATCACGACTCGCCGGTTCTCGTGCACCTTCAGCAGCTCCGGGTCGGTGTTCTCGGTGACGGTCACCCAGGTGTACGGGCGCGGGTTCCCGTGGTTGAGCGCCTCCTCGCGCACCAGCGTCCGCCAGATCGCGGCGTCCGGCGCCGTGCCGACCGGGACGTCGTGGTCCTGCTCCCAGACCGAGAGCGCGCCGCTGGTCGTCGCGTCCATCTTCCCGACCTCGAGCGAAGGCGCGTTTCGGTATTGGCGGTGAAGCCAGCCATGCGGGAGCGCATACGCTCGCTCGCTCGCCATCGCCGTCGTCAGCGGCACGTTGAGGCCGACGCCGGAGAAGCTCTTGATCCAGTAGGGCAGGTAGCCGAGCCGAGCCAGCGCTTCCTGTAGCGCCTTCACCGATGGGCACGCGACACTGAAGTGAAGCGTGTGGCTACTCGCCAGAGCCGTCTCGCCGACGGCGGCCGTCCCGGCCGGGATCGTCAGCGTGTAGCTCCCGCAGACGGCGAACGAGTAGCTGGGCGTGAACGTCTCGTGCCCACCCCACGTCGTCCAGGAGCCCGCGACGCTCGGCTGGAGCGTCGGCTGGGGATTGCTCGCCAAAGCGCCCGCATTCAACGTGATCGTGAGATCGTCAGTGCCACGGCGCAGAACCGCACGCGGCATCGCAGCGATGCGGGTCGGCGGCCCGGTAACGGCGCTCACGCCGGTCGCCCCACTCCCCCCGCTCGGCCCGCTCACGCCAGTCGCGCCGCTCACGTTCGTCGTTCCACTCGGGCCGGTCGCCGACGCGACGCTCGCCGCGCCACCAACGCAGGCGATCGCGATCGCCGCGCCGAGCACGGTCAATTGTTTTGGTTGCACGCGCAAGCTCATCATGTTAATCACGACTCGGTCGTAGACCGGCTGATCCGGCTCGCAGCCGGCGCTCACGCGACGACGTCGAGACTGGGAGGTGTCGGGTCAGCGTCGCCAACCACGGCGTCCCGACGGCGCCTGCACTCAGCGCACGCGGTGGCCTTCTGGCCGGCCACCGCTGGAGACTCCCGCCTCACCAGCCGCTGATCTCCGGAATCACGTCTGCGCCGAGCATTTCCAGCACCGGCAAGGGCTCGGTGGCGCGAATCGACAGGTAGGTGGCGGTGAAGCCGAGGTCGTGCAGCCCCCGCAGCGCTTCGAGCAACTGCGCCGGTTTGGTCTCGGCATTGACCGCAGACGTCGCCGTCTTTTCGATCGCGTCATAGTCGCGGTCCTCGCGCTCGCAGTGTGCCCGCAGCACGTCGAGCTTGTGCGCCACCTCGGGGCTGGGAAATAAGTTGCAGGCATCCGCGTACTTCGCGACCAGCCGCAGGGTCTTTCGCTCGCCACCACCGCCGATCATGATCGGCGGATGCGGACGCCTCAGCGGCTGCGGCGAGTTGAGCGTGCGAGCGAGCTTGTAGTGCGATCCCTCGTAGGGCCCCTCCTCGCCCGACCACATCTGCAGGCAGATCTGCAGCGTCTCCTCGAGTCGCTCGAAGCGCTCGGCGAGCGGGGGGAACGGCAGGCCGAGCCCGTGCGCCTCCTCCTCGTTCCAAGCCGCACCGATCCCGAGTGCCGCGCGCCCGCCCGATAGGACGTCGAGCGTCGTGACCATCTTCGCGAGCAGGCCGGGCTCGCGGTAGACGACGCCCGTGACGAGCGTCTGAAGCCGGACGCGCTCCGTCTGCGCGGCCAGGAAGCCGAGCGTCGTGTAGGCCTCGAGCATCTCGTGCTCGGGCGGCCCGATCACGTGGATCTGCCAGACGTGGTCCATCACCGTGAGCCGCGAGACGCCGACGCGCTCGGCGGTGCGGGCGAGCGTCGCGAGCTGCGGCGCGAGTTCCGCGGCGCCACCGCGCCAGCTGAAATCAGAGACGTGGTATCCAAGGTCCAAGGCTTCGGTCCTCCGCTCGAGCGGGATTGACAGGACAGGCGCGCGCGAGCACTTTCGCGTTCGGCGCCGCTTGGGTGAGGTTAAGCCCTAGCGCAGCGGATGACACACATTTAACTTTCAGCTACCTCTTAGTTAGCCGAATCGAAGCTGCGTGGTATCTACTGACGTCTATGACTTCTTCTGACGGATCTCGAACCAGGCCGATCGCCGCCGTAGTGGTGCTGCTCGCCGCAGGCGTCCTCAGCGGCCATTTCATCTGGACCAGCACGACATCGAAGACGCGACCGACAGCCAGCCGCCTGTTCGGGCCGGCCCAGGGCCGCGGCTTCAGCGGCAGCTGCGGCGGCAACGGCTGCTCATTCAACTTCAACGGCGGCTCGCTGGGCAACGGCGCCGGAAACAGCGCTTCGGGATCGAGCAGCGGCAACGTTGCGAGCTCGATCACGAACAAGGTGGACCCGGGGATCGTCGACATCAACACGAACCTCGGCTACGACGACGGCGAAGCCGCGGGGACCGGAATGGTCATCACGCCCTCCGGCGAGGTCTTCACCAACAACCACGTCATCGTCGGTGCAACCAAGATCACCGCGACCGACCTCGGCAACGGCAACACCTACACTGCGCGCGTCGTGGGTTATGACCACGGCCATGACATCGCAGTCCTCCAGCTCGAGAACGCATCCGGCTTGAAAACCGTACCGCTCGGAAACTCGAGCTCTCTCACCACCGGCCAGAACGTCGCGACGATCGGCAACGCGGGCGGGACCGGCGGAACACCGACTGCGGCGACCGGCCAGGTCACCGGGCTCAACCAGTCGATAACGGCCGGCGACGAGCTCGACGGCTCCTCGGAGCACCTGAGCGGGCTGATCGAGCTCGACGGAGACCTTCAGCCCGGTGATTCAGGCGGTCCGCTGGTCAACAGCGCGGGAGACGTCGTCGGCATGGACACCGCCGCTTCGTCGACCTTCGAGTTCGAGTCCGCATCCGGCGACGGCTTCGCGATTCCGATCAGCGAGGTCGAGAAGATCGCAAACGAGATCAGGAGCGGCACGACGACCGGGACGATCCACATCGGTGCGACGCCATTCCTCGGCGTCAAGATCAACACCACGAGCTCGGCGAGCGGCGCCGACGTGGCGGTCGTGATCCCCGGGACGCCCGCGGCGAGCACGTCGCTCGCGGACGGCGACGTCATCACCGCGCTCGGTAGCTCGAGCGTCAGCTCCCCATCGGGTCTCACGGGACTCGTCCTCACCCACCACCCTGGCGACAGCGTCCAGATCACCTGGGAGACGCCGTCCGGATCCACGCACAAAGGCACGCTCACACTCGCGAGCGGTCCACCGCAGTAGCCGGACGTCGTTCCGGCAGCGGCGAAGCCCCGCCCAGTGCGGGGCTTTTTCGTTCCCTTTCACGCGCGCGGCGAAACTTTGACCCGCCGCCTGTTCTCCAGTTCTTCACCGCTCGGTCACGCGATGGATACCCCGACATGCGCCGCGGCGTCGCAGACTCGCAGTCGCTGCTCTTCCGTGACCAATTGGAGGGAACGACCGCGATGAAACGTGATCCTGAAGTCCGCCTCGGGCGTAGTTCGAGGCGTGTGAGCTCAATCCGCTCGCGCCTGCCCGGTCTGGCACGGCCACGCCGCGTGCTGGCCGGCGCTGCGCTCGCCGCCGTCGCGTCAGTGACGCTTGTGGCGGGCCTGTCAGCCGGCGCCTCGTCGGCCGGAACGTTCCGACACGGCGGCTTCGTCGCTGAGCGCGACGGCCTTGGCATCCAGCCGGGCAAGATCAAGCACGTCTGGTACATCATCCTCGAGAACAAGGCCTACGACGCGACCTTCACCGGGCTCAACAACAACACCTACCTCTGGAAGACGCTGCCCTCGCAGGGCGCGCTGCTGACGAACTACTACGGGACCGGTCACTCGAGCCTCGACAACTACGTCTCGCTGGTCAGCGGGCAGGCACCCGAGGTCGACGACCAGGACGACTGCCCGGCCTACACGGCGTTCTCGGGCAGCGTCGATCTGACCGGCTCGCTGCTCACGAACCCGAACTACGGCCAGTTCACCTCGGCGGCCGGCGCGAATGCCGAGCCCGGCACCAACGGCTGCGTCTACCCGAAGAGCGTGCCGACGCTCTTCAACCAGCTCGACGCGGCCAAGGTCAGCTGGAAGGGCTACGCCCAGGACCTCGGTAACCCCGAGACCCCGTCCACCGGTACGCCGCACTCGGCCGGGGCGACGTTCTGCGGAGCGCCCGGCGCCGGCACCGTCGGACCGACCGGCGGCAGCGCCACCACGTACCCGAACCCGAGCAGCGCCGACGCGACCGACCAGTACGTCGCCAAGCACTTCCCGTTCCCGTGGTTCGAGTCGATCCTCGATTCCGGTGACTGCAACGCGGCGCACATCGCCAGCCTGTTCAGCCCGACCGACGGCCTCTACCACGATCTGCAGAGCGTCGCGACAACCCCGGCGTTCAGCTGGATCACGCCCAACGACTGCGGCGACGGGCACGACGCCGTCTGCCACGGCAACAACCTGTCGGGCGGTTTCTCGGACCCCAACACCCCCAACGCGCCGCTCAACTACACCGGCGGGCTCTACTCCGCCGACCTGTTCCTCGAGCACGTCATCCCCGAGATCGAGGCCTCGCAGGCGTTCAAGCAGGGCGGTTTGATCGACATCTCGTTTGACGAGGCCTACCCACCGTTCACCTACAGCAACGACAGCTTCGTCAACTCGAAGGACGAGGGAGCCGATGCGGCGACCTCGATCGCCGATGACTCGGCCGGCGAGACGCTCTACGGCAACAGCGTCAACTACGAGCCGACTGGCCCGAACACGCCGCTGGCCAAGAACTCCTCCGGCGATGAGCTCTACCCGGGACCGGGATTCAACGAATACATCGACCGTCCGAGCACCTGCGTCGCGCAGACGGTGCCCTCGCAGCCCGCGAGTCAGTGCCTGCTCGGGGCCGCCGGCTCAGTACCCGGTGCCCGCACGGATGCTGCGGCGACGTCGGCCGCAGACAGCCCGACGATCCTCGACCCGGCGATCGTCGCGACAGATGAGGGCCGGTCGGTGACCGGTACTGGCATCCCGGCAGACGCCTTCGTCGGCCAGGTGACCGATACGCCCACCGTCCCCGCGACCGCCAGCGATCCCGGCGAGGTCGGGTTCTTCACGCTGGTGAACGCGACCGGTCAGGCCCTCGACACGACCGCCGCCGTGAGCGGAGTCACCCTCGGGGCGCTCACGCCGGCGACAGACCCACTGTATGACGCCACCGACGCGACGACCGGCGGTGGTGACACCGGCAGCGTCCTGATCAGCCCGTACATCAAGCCGGGCACGGTCAGCGACGCCTATTACAACCACTACAGCTGGCTGCGCACGATGGAGGACCTGTTCAACGTCGCCTCTGCCTCCTCGGGCCTCGACGGACAGGGTCACATCGGCTACGCCGCACAGCCGGGTCTTGCGCCGTTCGGACCCGACGTATTCACCAACCCGTGGGGCCAATGACGGACGACCAGCATGCGCTGACAAACGGAAGCCGGGCCTCGCGGCCCGGCTTCCGCCGTGCTTCCCGCGGCACTGCGCTCGTCGTGATCGTGGGGGCCGCGGCGTTCGGACTGGGCCTGGCGCTCCGCGGGTCGTCGCCGGCCGACAGCTACGGCGGGCTCCCGAGCTGGCTGCCCAAAGCCAAGATCGCCGTGAATCGCACCGTTCAGGCGAGCGCCGAACGCCCGCAGCTGGCGGTTATCGAGGGCGACAGCGTGTCCGTGCACCTCCCGCACGGGCGCGTGCTCGCGACGGCCGTCGGACCGGCCGTTCCGGCCAACGCCGCTCAGGATGCCTCTGCGGACGCGGACGTCACGACGTGCACGTTCACCGTCACGCTCAACACGGCGTCGGGACGCGTCCCGATCAGCCCGCGCGCGTTCACGATCATCGACGAGCAGGGACAGGTCTCCCACCTCGGCGTGACGGCGGCCGGGGGTGGGTCGCCACCAACGCTCGTTGCCCACGGGCGGACGGTCAGCTTGACGCTGCGGTCGAGGCTCGGCGAGGGCGAGTACATCCTCCGGTGGGCGCCCGCCGGGCGGAAGGTGCTCGTCGGCTGGGAGTTCAACGTCGAGCTCGACTGACGCACGCGACGCAGGGGGGCCCGTCGATCGCGCTGTGTGCTCGTCGACTCCCCGCTAGCGCGGTGAGTCGGCGCGTGCGTCCGGCTCGTACAGCTCGGTGATCGTCGCCGCGCTCAGGATCCCCGTCGCGGTCGCGCCCGGGTAGGAAACCCCGAAGCGGCCATCCGGGCGGCGGTCGGCAACCTCGAGCATCGTGCCGCCGAGACGTGAGCGCCACCTCGACCCCGCGGCGATGTGAGGCCAAGCGGTCGATCGCGTGCTGTCGGGCTCGTTCACGCCTGACAGTGTCCCGCCGCAGTCGAAGCGCTTTAGGGGCAATCTTTCCCCCCCTCCCGCCCCACCGGCGCTCCGTAACGATCTCGGAACGCTGCGCATGTAGCTTGCGGCGCTGCGCAGCATGTCGAAGCTTGGCGGCCGCTCGCCTTGCTGTCGATGCCCCCGCCACCGGCTCTCAGTGAACAGGAGACTTGCGATGCACCGTCGATCTTGTCGTGCAGTGAACCGCGCCGTGCCCTTGGTCCTAGGAGCGATAGGAGCTTTCGCCGCAGCGATTGCCGTGCTGCTGCCCGGGGCGGCCGCAAACGCCGCGTCAGCCGGCAAAGGCACGGCGATCATGACTGTGTCGGGTCCCTTCGGGCCGATGCTTGTGGTCGGCTCGGGCAAGTACCTCGGCTACACCGTCTACATGATCACGAGCGACCAACCGCCGAGCTACGGCTGCACGACCGAGAAGGTCAAGCTGCCGGGCGGGTCCGGGTCGGGACTCGCGTGCACTGGTCCGTCCAGTGACCAGAGCGCAGAATGGCCAGCCCTAACCACCGCTGCGGCGCCAGTTGCGGGCGCCGGCGTCAGCGCCAAGCTGCTCGGAACAGTCAAGCGACCGGGCATCGGTGACCAGGTGACCTACAACGGCCACCCCCTCTACCTGTTTGACCAGAGTCCCGGACAGGTCACCGGCGAGGGCTGGGTCGAGCCAGGGCTGCCGCCGTGGCACGGCGCTTGGTACGTGCTCAGCCCCACCGGCGCACCGCTCGCCTGGCCGAGCACGCTTACCGAGACGACCATCAAGGGCAAGCACGTGCTCGGCGCGCTCATATCAACACTCGCCGGAGTGAAGGCGGACCCCGTCTACTCCTACAGCAAGGACAGTTCCTCGACGAGCGCGTGCACCGCGGCCTGCGCCGTAGCGTGGCCGCCGTTGCTCACCGACGGAACGCCGGGCGTCGAGAGCCCGCTTTCAGCCAGCAAGCTCGGCGCTATACATCGCGCGGACGGAACAGAGCAGGTCACCTACGGCGGCAAGCCGCTCTATTTCTATTCACGCGAGACGCCAACGAAGGTGGTCGCCGACGACGGGCTTGCCTTTGTCGCCGGCAGCGGCAACGGCCTCCAGGTCGGTGGAGGCAAGTTCCAGCTCGTGACGCCCTAGAGCCCGCGTCTCTCGGAGGCGCCCCGGTTGAGCCGGGGCGCCTCCGGGCCTGCTCGGCGCTCGCGAGCGCGACTAACTCGAGTCCTGACGGCCCGACAGCTCCGTCGTCAGGGCGCACCGAACCGCTGGCGAAGCGCAAGTGTGTCGTTGACGTACACCTGCGTCGCGGGAAAGATGCCGTAGCGGCGGACCGACGTGAGGCCCTGGATATACGCCGCGGCGGCAAGGGCCTGATCGCCTCCTGTCGAGATGAGTAGCGAACGCAAGAGGAGCACGCCGCCGCGGACATTGTCGATGGCTGAGGCCGGCGCAAGCGGCGTTCCGTCGGTCATTGTCTGCTGGATCCAACCCCATGTTCCCGGCAGGATTTGCATCACACCACGCGCATCCGCGTTCGACACGAAGTCGTTGTTGAACCCGCTCTCTTGCCAGGCGATTGCAGCCGCCAAGGGTGCTGGGACGCCGTTTGCGACGGCGACCTGCTCGACCTGCACGGCCGTGACGCGCTCAGGCGTGGGATACGGCGGACCGCTCGGCGAGCCTGCTGAGTCTCTCACAGCCGGTTCTGACGCTGACCCCGAGCTCCGCGGCACGATCAATGCGCGATCGGCTAACAGCACCCCGTTCGGGCGAATGCCGTTCGCGGCGGCGAGGTCGGACACGCTGAGGCCAAAGCGTGCGGCGATCCCCGACAAAGTGTCGCCGCGCCGCACGATGTAGGTCGCCAGAGATCTAGATGTCGATCTCGAGGCCCCCACGGCTGCGGCGCCGGGCCCTCGGGGAGGAATCTTTAACAGTGAGCCGGCGATGAGCTCCGTGTCAGGCTCAAGTCCATTGGCAGCGGCAAGTGCGGAGACCGAGAGGCCATCGGTCGCGGCGATTGAGGTGAGGGATTCCCCCTTTGCTACGACATGAGCGACATCTGCACTCGCACCCCCGGGGAGCGCAAGTGCTGCCGTCGTCGCCAGAGCCAAGGCGATTCCCAGTCGCATTCCAGCAGTCTGCTTGCTTACGGCGCCAGACGGAAACGCTGCAACCGAACTCGCGAATGCGCAGCCGAAGCTAACTGACAAGAAATCGCGACACGCCGCGCCCTGAGGGGGATGCTCAGAACGACCAGGACGAGGCGGTGCACGCGCCGGAGCGCTGGTTGTTGCGCCGGGCAGCGAGGCTGGCCGGCGAAGCGTTGCGCCCAGCAGCGCGAACGGCTATACGGCTGCTCTGAGTGCTGCCCGCCGGCCTCGGCGACGGCAAGCGTCAGCCGCTTCGCTCGAACGCGCGGCCGCCGAGATCAGGCTGCGGCGTCCAGCCATCGGCTGAGGGCGTGGCGACCGGCCAGCGTGATCTCGCCGCGTGCCGTGATCCAGTCTCGAGCGCGAAGCTCGTCGACGAGCCCAGATGCCTCACGGGACCCTGCGCGCTCGCCGTCAGCGGCAAGCTCGTCACTTCCTGGTTCGACAGTCCAGCGCCCGGAATCCACGGCTGCTAGCGCCATGCCCTGCGCGTCTGTTGGCAAATCCCGCGGATGCGGTCCGTCGCTCGCCGGCGGCTTCTCATGCACCGCTGCGTCTCGCGGCCGACCGCCCCAGAAAACCACCCCATCGTCACCCAGGCCCTCGGCGTAGGCACGCAGCCAACCAACGGCGCTGTCGGCTAACGTCCTCGCACGACCGAGATCCACGCCGATGGCGTCCGCGACCTCTTCCAAGTCCGCCTGCGCCACCCGCTCAAGCGACCGGCTGACCTCCCGCGCGAGCGACCGCACCGTCTCCTCAAAGCTCTCGTGGCTCGGATCGTCTTCGAACATCGGCCAATGATCGCACGGAAGGCACCCAAGAAACGCAAACCTGCGCCGTCTCGCTGACGCCTCGGCACCGAAAGGCGACGACGCCCAGCACAGTGGTCGCTTGCTGGCAGCGCTCAAGCGATGGGCGATACTGGGCTCGAACCAGTGACCTCCGCCTTGTCGAGGCGGCGCTCTCCCAGCTGAGCTAATCGCCCTGGGGCCCGCAAGCCTAGCAACGGGCAGGCGGCCTGAGCGACGCCGCCGGTAGGCTTGGAACTCGCTTGGCGACGTGGCGGAGTGGCTACGCAGCGGCCTGCAAAGCCGTCTACGCCGGTTCGATTCCGGCCGTCGCCTTTCGGGCTGTAATGGCCCTGCTGGCTACCCCTAGAACGTCTGTCCGTGTTCGTAGCTCACTCCGGCGACCGCAGCCGCCATGTCGTCCAGGCGCGGAACACCCCCAGATAGGTGTCCTTGTCCCGATGCTCGCGTGGTTCCGCGACACACCCAGCAGACCAGCCACCCCACCCGGCGAGACGAGCTGGGCGTTGAACTCCTCGAAGATCCGCTGGAACTCCGGATCTCCCTGTGCCGTTCCGCCTTGTGCTGTCCCTCAGATAGGGGCCTGCAATGTACGTGCTGTTGCACGTCCCGGTCGATCTAAAGGCATAGCTTCTGACGCCGATAAAGGAGTCGTGATGATGCTGACTGGACCGCGCAGTTCGATTAGGAACGAGGACGGCTTCACGCTGATCGAGCTTCTCGTTGTCATTCTGATCATCGGCATCCTTGCCG
>PKXY01000027.1 GCA_003132505.1 Solirubrobacterales bacterium | reverse complement strand
AGCAGGTGGTAGGGCATGATCACGTGCGCGTTGGCTGAGACCTTGAGGCCGCTCACGTCGACGCGGCGCGCACGCAGCGCATGGATCTCGCCGATCAGCACCTTCGGGTCGATCACCACGCCGTTGCCGATGATGCAGCGCTTGCCGGCATAGAGGATGCCCGACGGGATCAGGTGGAACTTCCACTCGACGCCCTCGCGCACGATCGTGTGACCGGCGTTGTTGCCGCCCTGGAAGCGCACGACCGCGTCGGCCCGCTCGGCGAGCAGGTCGACGATCTTCCCCTTGCCTTCATCGCCCCACTGGGCGCCGACGATCACGATTCCGGGCATGAGGACTGGAGTGTAGGCAGGGGCAGGGTCGGGCGCGGGGGAGCGCTCAGCCCGCGGGCGTGAAGTCGACCCGCCGCGCGTCGGTGCCGTAGAAGGGCAGACGCATGCAGCTGCCCTCGAGCCGCGAGACGATCCGCTCGCCGAGCTGCTCGGAAAGCTTATCGTCGTCGAGGTTCGAGGTGATCAGCGTCGAGCGCTCGTCCTGGTAGCGAGCGTTGACGATCGAATAGAGCTGCTCGAGCACCCACTCGGTGCGGTGCTCCGCGCCGAGGTCGTCGATATGCAGCAGGTCGACGGCGGTCAGCTGGTCGAGAAGCTCGACGACGCCCCCGACACCGTTGTCGATCGAATCGCGCAGCATGCCGAGCAGCCGCGGGCAGGAGTAGATCGCAACCGAGCGCCCGGCGTCGATCGCGGCCCGCGAGACGATCATCGCGAGCGCCGTCTTGCCGGTGCCGAAGCCGCCGGTCAGCCAGAGGCCGCGGCCGGCGTCGAGGTTCGCGTCGATCTCGCGCACGAACGCACGCAGCTCGCGCACCTGTGTCGGGAAGCGACGTTCCATGTCGATCACGTCGCTGTGCTCGAAGGAGATCGCCCGGTAGCGCGCCGGAATCCGCGCCTCGAGCGAGCTGGCCCGTGCCTGGGCGATCCGCGCCGCCCGGCAGCGGCAGTCGCGTGCCGTCACCGTGGCGTCATCGAAGACGAAGCCGCTACCGTCGCAAAGGTCGAACTGGCAGCGCAGGACCGGCGCGGAGTCGGGCTTGGAGCTCACCGTTCCAGATTAGACGGGCGGGCGGGCGGCTCGGTCACCAACCAGCGAGTTTGCGCGCGATCGCCGCCGCAGCAATCGCCCGTGCAGTGAAGTTCGCGCCTGCGCCAACCGACGACGCCCTGAAACCCCGACGACGCCAACGCAACGCGCGGTCGGAGCACGCCCCGCTCCGACCCGGCACGCAATCCCAGGCTCTGCCCCGGATCAGTCCCGCGAATAACTCATGAACCGCGGATACTCCGGCAGGAACGTCAGCGTCACCGTGCCGAGCGCGCCGTTGCGGTGCTTGGCGATGATCAGGTCAGCTTCGCCCGGACGCTCTGAGTTGGTCGGGTTGTAGTAGTCGTCGCGGTAGATGAAGATCACCAGGTCGGCGTCCTGCTCGACGGCGCCGGACTCGCGCAGGTCGGACAGCAGCGGCCGCTTGTCGGTGCGCGCCTCGACGCCGCGATTGAGCTGCGAGAGCGCGATCACGGGTACCCCGAGCTCACCGGCGAGCAGCTTGAGGCCACGTGACATCTGCCCGATCACCTCCGCGCGGTTCTCGCTGCGCGATTCGGAGCGCAGCAGCTGCAAATAGTCGACGATGACGAGGCCGATGCCGTCCGGATGCTGGGCGTGCAATCGGCGCGTCTTCGCCCGGATCTCCAGCAGCCCGATGTCGCTGGAGTCGTCGACCCACAGCGGCGCGCCGGCGAGCCGCGAGCTCGCCTTGACGATCTTCGGCCAGCGCTCTTCGCTGACGCGGCCCTTGCGCAGCTCGTCGCCCTTGACCCCGGCCTGCGAGGCGATGAAGCGTTGTGCAAGCTCGGCCTCGGACATCTCGAGCGAGAAGAGCGCGACCGGCTTGCCGAAGTGGATCGCGGCGTTCTCGGCGATGTTGGTGACCAGCGAGCTCTTGCCCATCGAGGGCCGCGCAGCGATCACAACCAGGTTGCCGGGCTGGAAGCCACCGGTGATGTTGTCGAGGTCGGTGAAGCCGCTCGGCGTTCCCGTCAGCGCGGTGCCGGCGCGCGAGAGCTCGTGCAGCTTGTCGAGCTCGTAATGGAGCACTGCCTCGATCGTGCGGAAGTCCTGCTTGGTCTCACCGTGCGCCACCTCGAGCACAGCGCGTTCGGCGTGCTCGATCACCTCGCGAGCCGGTTCGCGACGGTCGAGCACGCTCGATTGGATCTCGTAGGTGACGCCGAGCAGGCGCCTGAGCAGCGCCGTCTCGCGGACGATCTGCGCGTAGTGGCGGAGGTTCGCGACGTTCGGCACGCTGCCGGCGAGCGAATCGACGGCGTCGGCCCCGCCGGCGCGCTCCAGCGTTCCGGCGCTCCGCAGCGCGTCGGTCGTGGTCAGCGTGTCGACCGGCTCACTGCGCTCGTACAGCGCCAGCATCGCGCCGTAGATCAGCTCGTGACGCTCGCGGTAGAAGTCATGGGGTCGCAGACCCTCCTCGATCACAAGCGAGTAAAGCGTGCGCTCGGACAGCAGGATCGCTCCGAGTACCGACTCCTCGGCCTCGATGTTGTGCGGTGGTGTGAGCGCCGGTGCCACCTTGAGCTGCGGTCTGGCGGGAGCCTTGGCGGGTGTGCTCACGAGGCCTGTCACGCTACGGGCCTCCGCGTGGCGACGCAGGCGTGCTTCCCGCTAGCACGGCCTGAAAGTTGTCGCTGGTGGCATGGTACGAACACGTGTTCGAGGGTAGGCCCAGCGGCGGACGCGCTCAGCGTCCACGACGCCGCGCTCGACGTTCTGTTTGAGGCGGGCGACCACGCCGCCACGGCCCATCGCAGGCGCGTTGAAGCTGTCCGCCACCCCGCAGCCGCGCGCAGCGGGGCGAGGAGTGCCGGACTTCTAAGCCGCGGTGACGATCGTCTTGATCGTCACAAACATGGCGATTAGCAGGGACTCTTTGGTGCCCGCCACAGTGCGCGCCACAGTCGACCCGAAAGAACGTCGCCACTACGCGCCGAAACGCGCTCGTCGGCTTTGCCACCGCGGCGCGTGTCGCTTTTCGCGCGACGCGACAACACGACGGCTGGTAGTAGGCGCTGACGCGAGCGCGTAGGCGACTTCTTGGCTGGCGCTCGCTTTTCGTCGGAGCGGTTGCGAGAGACCTCTAGTGTGCTGCGTAGCCGCCCGACTGGGTCTATGCGTTCAGGGCAGCTCGAGGATGGTTTCCTCGATCTCGGCGGCCCGGGCCGGGGCAAAGGACACCTCGGTGCCGATCGGGTGGAAGCCCGCCTTCTGCAGGACTCTTAGCGACCCAGGGTTGTCGCTCGCGGCACGGGCTCGGATCGGCCGGACCGAGATCTCCTTGAGGAGCAGGCCGAGCGCCCGCGTTGCAATCCCTTGCCCCCAGCAAGTGCGATCTATCCAGTAGGTGACCTCGGTCGCTCCCTCCGAGGGATAGCTCGAGATGGTGCCGACGAGCCGAGAATCGCGGATGATCGCCCGAAGCCTGTTCTCAGGCGAGGACATGATCTTCGCCATGTGGGCGTCGAAGGCGCTGCGATCGCTCGGGTCTTCAGCTGTGAATGCCGCCATGCGCACCGACTCCGGGTCGCGCATCTGCTCGAAGATCGCGTCGAAATCCCCCACTTCTACAGGACGAAGCGCAAACTGCGACATGCCGACGATCCTCCTGGCTGTGGCGCTGGTGGTGGGGCGCGGCGCGGACCTGCCGAAGCGCTGCAAGGTGATTTTAACGACGCACCGCCAGGTTTAGCGCTCGCTGCTCGCGCCAAGCAGCAGCGTGGGGCCGCGTGGGAGCGAGCTAGCTCTTGTTCAGCCGGAACACAGGATGATCTGGAGCGATCCGGCGCAACTCGTCATCGGAGGAGTCTGGTCCGACCCCGCCGAAGAAGACTCCGACCTCGAACTTCCACTTCTTCAAGTAGGCCCGCAGCACTCGAGGCTTCTCGTCGTCGGTCAGTTCGACCGCCGTAAAAGGCTGCACGCGCCTACCGACACGGAGCCTCCCGTCGCCGCTAGCCCGGAGGTTCTTGACCCATTGTGTGTGGCCGCGTGGCGCGACGAGGTACTCGGCGCTTTCCAAGCGAAGCAGGTTCACCGGGGTCTGGCGCCACTCGCCCGACTTGCGCCCCTTGATCTCGAGCATGCGGGAGCCGACCACGCTGACGCCCATACGCGTAAGCGCTGCCACCAGCCGATTGAAGACATGGGTCGTGAACCATCCTGGACGCTGGTAGTGCTCGGACAACAACACCAGTCTGACACCACCTGCAGTACCTCAGCTTGCCGAGGAACGCGAGGAGCTCACGGCGCTCCTCGGGCGCCACCGGCGCCAGCGCTTCCACGACCCCCAGCGCCTCCAGCTCGAGGCGGCGCTTATCGGCTGCCGCGATCAGCGCGACCGCGTGGTCGCGGTCGCGACTCAGGCGCGCGGTGTCGTAGAGGAGATTGTCGTCGGCGGTCCCGCTCACGACCACGCCGAGCTCGCTACTCATCAGGACGGCTCGGGCTCGGCGTCGGCTCGCCGCCCGAGCTGCTCAACGCGCTCGCGCAGCTCCTCGATCAATAGGACGTGATCGACCAAGTAGGCGACGATCAGACGACGTACGCGCTCCTCCGTGAGTTCTTCTATGACCGGCTCGTCGCTGGGCTTGTCGCTCAGGACGCCTCGGGCTCGTCGTCCTCGTCGTCAAACGCTTCTCGGATGCGCGCGGAGACGATCTCGACGAGCACGTCCGCTCCGAGGTCGCGATATCCGCAGATCCATGCGTCGAACTCGCGCGAAAGCGCGAGCGGCTGATCGAGGTAGATTCCGAATAGATCGGCGAATGCGCTCCCGACGCGTTGATCGTGTGTCTGCGTCGGGCGCCGTATAGGTTCGTCGTCGGTCATGCCCTAATGGTCCCGCGCTCGTCGCCGGCAGGTGGGTACAAACGTCACCTACTGCTCGGGCGCCGCGCCACAGTTGTGCCACAGTCGAGGTCCAGTTACCGGCGGCTCTGAGGGATTCGCCAGCGGCGAATCCCCTGCAAACTGCGGCTGTCGACTAGGGCTGCTAAGCCGCGGTGACGATCGTCTTGATCGTCGCGGTGACGCCGGGGGAGATCTCGACGACGACCATGTAGGTCCCGACGTTCTTGATCGGTTCTTCCAGCGCGACGCCGCGCCGGTCGATCTTGAGGCCACGTGATTCGCTGATCGCGTCGACGATGTCCTGTGGCGTGACCGAGCCGAAGAGCCGGCCGTCGTCGCCGGCCTGCTGGGCGATCGTCAGGACGGTTCGAGACAGCAGCGCCGCTGTCTCCCCGGCCTGCTCCGCGGCGTGCCGGGCGGCGCGATCCGCCGCCGCAGCCCGCTGACTCGCGGCCGCGAGCGCGCCGGCCGTCGCCGGCTGGGCGAGTTTGCGCGGGATCAGGTAGTTGCGCAGGTAGCCCTTCGAGACCTCGACAACGCTACCGCGCTCGCCGAGCTCAACGACGTCGCTGAGGAGGATCGCCTGGGGCATCCCGGTTAGCGGTCGCGGTCGCGGTCGCGGTCGCGGTCGCGACGCCCGCCACTGTCGACAGCGCCCTCATTGACGTAGGGCAGGAGCGCGAGCTCGCGCGCGCGCTTGACTGCGCGAGCTAGCTGGCTCTGGTGGCGACGACACGCACCGGTGATCCGTCGCGAGCGGATCTTCCCCTTCTCGGAGATGAACTTGCGCAGCGAGGCGACGTCCTTGTAGTCGACCTGGTCGATCTTGTCGCGGCAGTGCTGGCAGGGCTTGCGCCGGCCGCCGGTCACTCCGCCGCGCTTCTCGCGCCGCCGGGCCGGCTTCTCTCTCGCGCCTCGCTGCTTTGCCATCGCTGTTGTCTGCTCCTAGAAGGGAATGTCGTCGTCGCCAACGCCCACGGCGGTCGTGGCGGCTTGGAAGTCACGCTCGTCGACCGGCACATCGCTACTCGACGAGCCGGCCGCCGCCGAGGCCGTGAACGTTGTGTTCCCGGAGTCTTCACGACCGCCGAGGAACTGGACGGAATCGGCAATGATATCGATCGCCTGGCGCTTCTGCCCATCCTGGGTCTCCCACTCGCGCCACTCGAGCCGGCCCTGTACGCCGACCGGGCGGCCCTTGGAGAGGAACCGTGCGCAGTTGTCGCCCTGGGCGCCCCAGACCTTCACGTCGAAGAAGTTCGGCTTGTCCTCCCATTCGCTGGTCGCGCCGTTCTTGCGACGCGTGTTGACGGCGACGCGCAGATCACAGACCGAGGTTCCGCTCGGTAGCGCCCGCAGCTCGGGGTCCCGTGTGAGATTGCCGGTGATTACGACTACGTTGAGGTTGCTCGCAGCCATTGGATGCTCCTTGTCAAGTTCGCCTGTCGCGCGAAGCGGGGCTCCGCTTCAGTTTCAACTGTAGAGCGCGCCTCGGTCTGCCCCGCGCCGCAGACCGCTGTTTGGGCGATTTGATGCCTACGCCGTGGCGAGCGCTTCGGTCTCGGCCGGCTCGGGGAGAGCAGCGCCCGCCGGCGGCGCGCTCGCTGCGCGCGAGCCATTGTCCGGTGGTGGCGGCGTCCCGGGGGCGAGTTTGATGATCCGGTGGCGAAGTACGCCGTCGGCGATCCGCAGGTTGCGCTCGAGCGCCTCGATCAGCGGCCCATCGCCGTGGAGCTGGAGAAGGTGGTACTCGGCCTGATCGCGATGCTCGATCGGGTACGCCAGCGCCCGCGTACCCCAACTCTGCTCGAGGACGAGCTCGCCGCCCGCCTCCACCTGCGCGCGCGTGTCGGCGAGCGCCTTGGCGCGCACGTCGTCGGCTGCAGCGAGATCAAGCAGCAACACGAGGTCGTATATCGGCCTGACGACGGGCAAGACGGGCGATGATAGCAACGCGGCGGAGGCCTCCGGCCGCGTCGGCGCAACTCCCTACCGCGCGTTGGCCTTCGCTTTTGCGCCGATGTCGGCGATCTGCTCGTCGATCCAGTCGCCGGGATCCCGGGCCGTGACGATCGCGCGCAGGCCCGCGAGCCGCCGCGCACGCTCGGGGCGTTCCATCGTCAGCGCGGCATGGATCGAGTCGGCGAGCTCCTGGATATCGAACGGGTTGACCGACAGGGCGAACTCGCCCAGCTCGTCGTGCGCCCCGGTGTTCTCCGAGAGAATCGAGACGCCGGCGTTCTCGTTGAGCAGCGGACCCTCCTTCGCGACGAGGTTCATTCCATCGAACATCGCGTTCACGAGCAGCACGTCGTAGTGCTTGTAGGAGGCGAGCGCCTCCTCGAGGTCGTCGCGCAGCTTGAGCTGGATCGGCATCCAGTCGGGCGTGCCGTGTCGGTGGTTGACCACCGCGACGAGCGCCTCGATGCGCTCGAGGTACTCGGCGTACTCGGGAACATCGGTTCGCGACGGCATCAGCTGGGCGACGAATGTCACGCGCTCGGAGAACTCGGGATGCTGCTCGAGGAAGAGATCGAAGGCCGAGAAGCCGCGCAGCACGTTTTTCGAGAGGTCGGCGCGATCTACCCGCAGGATCATGAAGTCTCGCCGCCGACGTCGCAGCTCGGCCTCCAGCTCGCCGACGCGCGGACTCTGTGAGCTCGCTCGCGTCGCGGCGTGATCGATCGGCAGCGGGTAGGCGCGGACCCAGACCTCGCGCCCGTCCCAGTGGACGACGCTGCGCTTCCAGTCGACCTCGGCGGCGACGAGGTCTTGGCAGCACTGCATGAAGTTGCGACGGTAGGCGTTGGTGTGAAAGCCGATGATGTCGTTCGCGAGGAGGCCCGCGTAGAGCTCCTGGCGAATTCGCGCCGGGAGCACCCGCCAGGCGTCCGGCTGAGTCCACGGAATGTGGATGAAGTGGTGTAGGAACGCGTCCGGGCGGGCCCGTCGCACGAGCTCGGGCAGCGTGTAGAGGTGGTAGTCGTGAACCATCACGACGGGCTGCTCGACGTCGGCGATCTCATCGACGACGACGCGGGCGAGATCCTCGTTGACGACGTTGTAGCCGAACTCGAAGGCCTCGATCTCGTTGCGGCGAATGTCGGGCGCGTTCGACAGGTCCCACAGGTAGTGCTGGATGAACCACAGCATCGGGTTGGCGAAGATGTTGTAGAAGCGGTCGTAGGCGTCGGGATCGGACTCGACGAGCCGCACGAGGTAGGTGCCGCCGCTCGGCGAGCGGACCTCGAACGGGCGCTGTCCGTTCCGCGCGGCCGCTGCCGCGTCGTGCTCGGTCATCGCCGAGGCGACCCAGACCACCTCGCGGTGCGAGGCAAGCCCGGTGAGCGCGGTGACGAGCCCGCCGCCGCCGCGCGAGACCGACCCGTCGGCCTCGAACGTGACCGGGCCACGGTTCGAGACGAGCACCAGTCGCCGGCGCTGTTCGCTCACAACCGGCGACGATACCCGGATCTCAGGCTTCCTCGCCCGGGAGGGTCAGGGTGAAGACCGTCGCGCCTCCGCCCGAGCGCACGTCGAGCACGCCGTGGAGGCGCTCGGCAAGCTCGCGCGCGATCGCCAAGCCCAGCCCCGCGCCCTGAACGCCGTCGGCGCTGTAGAACGGCTCGAAGATTCGACCGACCGTATCCTCCGGGATGCCTGGTCCGTTGTCGGTGACGCTCAGGCGCACCATGTCGTTTCCATCGCCGACGCCGACGATGACCTTCGTGCCGTCCGGTGTATGGGTGATCGCGTTGTCGATCAGGATCCGCAGTAGCTGCGCGACGCGGTCCGGATCGACGACCGCCCGCAACGGCGTCTCGGGCAGCTTCAGGTCGAGCTCGGACTGGTGCAGCGAGAGCGCCGGGACGAACTCGGCTGCCACCGCGCGTGACAGCACTCCGAGATCGGTTGGCGTCGGCTCGAGATCGACCGATCCTGCCTCGAGCCGCGAGAGGTCGAGCAGGCCTGTCGCGAGCTTGCCGAGCCGCGCGACCTGCTCGCGCACCTGGCCGACGAACTGCCGTCGCGTGTCCTCGTCGAGCTCCTCGTCCTGGATCAGCTCAAGGAAGCCGCCGAGCGAGAAGATCGGCGTGCGCAGCTCGTGCGAGGCGGTCGCGATGAAGCGCCGTCGCGCGCGCTCTAGCTCCTGCAGCTGGCGCTGCATATGTGCGAGCGCGGCTGCAAGCTGGCCGAGCTCGTCGTTCGCGTCGACCTCGAACTGCGCCGTCAGGTCGCCCGCGGCGACGCGCTGAGCGGCGTGCTCGAGGCGCAGGACGCGCACCGTCAGGGCACGGGCCACGAGGATGCCCAGGAGCAGCACGACAGCCAGGGCGATGCCGGCGGCGACAAGGATGCGCTTGCGGATCAGCACGACGTCCGCCTTGACGTCGTTGAAGGTGACGCTGTAGACGAAGACGTAGGGCTGCTTCGGAACAGGCACCGCGACGAAGCCGAGACTCGAGCTGACCGGCTGGATCGCGGGCTGGTGCGAGGTGAAGGCGCTCGTGCCAAGGTCCTCGACCGACTGGTTGATCTGCGTCACCGTGGCGAGCGCTTTCGGTACGGGGCTCCCGTTAGGGGACTGTGTGAACTGCAGCAGCACGACGTTTGCGGCGCTGGTCTCCCGCGCGAGCGTCGTGAGTGCGGTGGCGGCCTCCTGCTCCGTGGCCTTCAGCGCTGCCCGGCGGTCGTCGTAGACCTTGTTTGCATGTGCCAGGCGCTTCGGTGAGGCGGCTGGCTTCGCTTGCCTCAACCGCTGGAAGGCCTGGCGTGCCTTCTCGACGTCGTCCTGTTCGCCGAGCTCGCTGTTGGCCAGGTGCGCGAGGTGCTTCGAGTGCGTGCGCGAATTCACGCGGCTCGCCAAGCCTTTCGTGTCCTTGAGCTCCTGCAGCTCGAGGTGGGACTGCAGCGACGGCGTCACGTACACGTACACGACCGCTACCGCGATCAGCGTGATCAGGAAGAAGAAGATCGCGAGCCGCGTACGGATCGAGCCAAACAGCGCCCATATGCGACGGCGCGGTGCCATCGCCGCTAGTCGCGGAAGCGGTAGCCGACGCCGCGGACCGTGTAGAGGTACTCGGGCTCTTTCGGGTCGCGCTCGATCTTCTCGCGCAGGTGGCGGATGTGGACGTCGATCGTGCGCGGGTCACGGTAGGCGTAGTCGCCCCAGATCTGCTCGAGCAGCGCCTCACGGCTGAACACCCGGCCTGGCGTGCGGGCGAGCGTCGTCAGGATCTCGAACTCGACGAAGGTGGTGCGCACGAGCTCGCCGCGGAGGCGGACTGCACGTTTGGCGAAGTCGATCGCCAGGTCACCCGCGATCAGCGGCTCGGCGCCTTCGTCGGCCGCGCTCTGCGCCGCCGCCGCTCGCATCGAGGCGCGGCGCAGCGCAGCCTTGACGCGGCTGCGGAACTCGCGCATCGAGAACGGTTTCGTGATGTAGTCGTCGGCGCCGAGCTCGAGCCCGAGCACCTTGTCGATCTCCTCGGCCTTGGCGGTCAGCATGATGATCGGGACCGAGCTCGAGGCGCGCAGCTTGCGGCAGACCTCGAGGCCGTCGACGCCCGGCATCATCACGTCGAGCACGACGAGATCGAACTCGGCCTCGGCGAAGCGATCGAGCGCCTCGCGACCGTCGGCCGCGCGGACCACGTCGTACCCGTCCTTGCGCAGCGGATAGGAGAGGAGCGTGAGGATCGCCTGCTCGTCGTCGGCGAGCAGGATCCGTGTCGGGCGATCAGCCATCTTGCTCTGTCAACAGGTTCTCAGATCCCAGCGTTCGTGTTGGCGACAGTGCAGCATCTACCCTGGGCGGGTGCTTCCTCGTCAACTGCCCCGCCGATCGCCGCGCCAACTTGCGGCGCTCCGGCGCTTGTTCCCGCCGGCGATCTCGTCGTCTCGCTCACAACCGTCGCGGAGCGCATAGGTGCTCAACCTCAGGCTCTATCGCGCGAGCTTGTTGCCGGTCATCGCAGCCGTGGTGGCCTTGGCGTTCGCGCCTGCGGCGCTGCCCGCCGCGCAGATCAGCCCCCTGCCGGCCGGTCTTTTCAGCGCCGTGCGCGCTCAGGCGACACTCGCCCGACTCGCCGCCACCTACGCCGGACACGCTCCCGGCTCGCGCGGCGACGACGTGCTGGCGTCCAGCGTTGCGAACCAGCTCCGCGCCGACGGCCTCAAGGTCCATACGATCTCGGCGATCGCCGTGACGGCGAGCGGCAAGCGAAGGATCGAGACGGTTATCGCGACCAGCGCCGGCCAGCGCTCCGGCTCGGTGGTCCTTCTCGCCGACCGCTCTGCACCGGGGGTCAGCGCCGAGGCGAGATTGTCCGGTACCGCGGCGCTGCTCGAGCTTGCGCGCGACCTCGCGCCACGCGGCGGGCCGCGAACGCTGACCTTCGTCTCGAGCGGTGGCGGGATCGCCGGCGCGGCGCTCGCCGCGGCAGCCGTTCCGCGTCCGGTCGATGCGACGATCGTGATCGGCGATCTCGCCGGCGCCCGGGCGCAGCCGCCGCTTGTGGTGCCGTGGTCGGGGGATGGCGGGATGGCGCCGCTGAGCCTGCAGCAGACCGTCGATGGCGCGCTGTTCTCCCAGCTCGGCGCGAAAGCGGGCCGGCCAGGGCTGATCGAGGAGCTCGCGCGCTTGGCCGTTCCGCTCACCGTCTCCGACCAGGGGCCGTTCGAGGACGCGGGCATCCCCGCGGTGCTGGTACAGCAGGGCGGCGAGCTTGGCACGCGGAGCGCCCAGGTCTCCATTGCGACGCTCGCCGGCGTTGGTCGTGCCGTCCTCAGCGCCACCCAGGCGCTCCAGCACGGCGCCGACGTCTCACCGGCGAGTACGCGGGACGTCACGATCGCGGCAAACGTGGTCGGCGGTTGGACCGCTCGCCTGCTCTTCGGCCTGCTGATCCTCGCCTCGGCGCTCTGCGCCGTTGATCTCCTGGCGCGGGCCCGCCGGCGACGGACCGCGCTGGCGCCATGGTTCGCCTGGGCGCTGGCGTGGGGCTTGCCGTTCCTCGTCACCGGGCTGTACGCGAAGCTGCTCGCGTGGAGCGGCTTGCTCGCCCACGTGCCGTCCGGCCCGGTGACGTCGGCCGCGTATCCGTTCCGTGGCGGCGACGCGCTGGCGCTGATCAGCGTGCTCGCGGTATTCGTGCTGGCATGCCTCGCCCGGGTGCGCCTGATCGGCGGCCCTTCGCTCGACGAGGCCGCTGGGGCGAGCGCCGGCGCGCCGGTCGCGTTGCTCTTCCTCGCGAGCCTGCTCGCCGCGGCGCTCTGGCTCGCGAACCCCTACACCGCGGCCCTGCTGGCGCTGCCGTTGCTTTTCTGGGTGCCGGTGATGGCCGGCGAGGGCTACCGCTCCCCCGGGGCCGGAGCGCTCTGGATTGCCCTGTCGCTCGCGCCGCTCGGTCTCGTGCTCGCGATCGAAGCCAACTCGCTCGGCCTCGGCCCGATCGCCTTTGGCTGGACCTGGCTGCTCGTGTTCGCGGGCGGCGAGATCGGCCCCGGTGCTCTGCTCGCGTTCTCGCTGGCCGGTGGGCTCGCCCTCGCCGCCGCGTTCGTGCTGGTACACCCGAGCACTCGCGGCACGCCAGAGGACATTCAGATCACGGTCCGCGGCCCCGCGACATACGCCGGCCCGGGGTCACTGGGCGGAACTGACTCGGCACTTCGTCGACTGGCTCGCTGAGCAGGCGCGCCGGCTCCGTCGAGGCGTTCGAGCGCGCCACCTGCTCAGAGCTCACGGGAGCTTGTGCTCGTAGCCTTCTAGCCTTCTCTCGCCTTCGCCATCGTGGAAGCGGGCGCCGCGTCCTGCTCGCACTTCGCCGATCCATCGCAGCGACGGTACGGCGGCCTCTGCCACGGCGCGGTCGCCCGGCGCCACGCACACCAGGAGCTCATAGTCCTCGCCACCGCTGGCGGCGAACGCGGCCGGTGCTTCACCCAGCGCGAGCGCGACCTCGGCGACACCCGCAGCGAGCGGCAGCGCGTCGAGGTCGATGTCCAGCAGCACGCCGCTTGCCTCGCCGACCAGAGCAGCATCGCTCGCCAACCCATCCGACAGATCGATCATCGCGCGCGCGCCAGAGCCTGCCAGCAATCGCCCCTCAACCAGCCGCGGCAAGGGGTGGGTGTAGCGAGCAACCACGAGCTCGTAGTCGGCCGGCCTCGGCGCGCGACGCTCTAGTACCGCAAGGCCGGCCGCCGAGCCGCCGAGCCCGTTGGTGACGCCGACGAGGTCGCCGATGCGGCCGCCGTCGCGGGCGACCAGCGCCGCCGCCTCGACCGCCCAGCCGACGACCGTCACGGCGATGAACGCAACCTCGGAGCCGACGACATCGCCGCCGGCGATCGTCGTTCCGGTCTGCGCCGCCAAGTACTCGGCGCCGCGCATTGCCGCGAGCGCGCCGTCGCTGCCCAGCGTCTCACTCACGCCGATCGATACGTATGCCTCACCGCTGTCGGCGCCCATCGCCGCGAGGTCCGAGAGAGCGCCGGCGAGCGCCCGGTGGCCGACGGCCGCGGCGTCCATCCAGTCGAGCCTGAAGTGTCTCCGCTCGACCATCGTGTCGGTCGAGACGACCGCTACGGCACCGCCGGCACGCACGACCGCGGCGTCGTCGCCAAGCCAGCGCGAGATTCGCTCGCTGCGCGGCTCCAGCGCCGCCGTGATCGCTTCGATCAGCGCGCGCTCGTCCAGGGCCGCCCGGCGATCTCAGCGGTGGCGATAGACGATCCGGGCCCGGTCCAGGTCGTACGGCGACAGCTCGCAGCGCACGCGGTCACCCGGCAGGATCCTGATCCGAAACCGTCGCATCTTGCCGGCCACGTGGCCGAGCACGACGTGATCGTTGTCGAGCTTGACACGGAACATCGCGTTGGGCAGGGCCTCGATCACCTCGCCCTCGAACTCGATCTTGTCTTCCTTGGGCACGCGTTGCCAGCCTACTACGGAGGCCCAGGCTAGGTTGCTCCCGTGGCCGGCTGGGTTGCCGTCGGAGTCGAGCCTGCGGGCGTCGTTGGGGTGGTCGTGCCACCTTGACCGTTCGACCCACCGCCTCGGTGCTTGTGCGGCTTGGGCGGCACGTAGCTCGCGAGTCCGGCCTGCTGGTAGTGCCCGCTGAAGGGGACGTAGGCCATCGCCGGCGCCGACGGGAAGGAGGCGCACGGCGGCGCCGCAAGCGTGTCCATCGTGTCATGCCAGATGTCGGCCGGGAGGTCACCGCCGTACTGCGGCTCGCCTTGGACATCGTCCATCGGGATGTCGCCTTGTGGGTAGCCCATCCAGACGACGGCCGTGTAGTTCGGCGTGAAGCCGTCAAGCCACGCATCGACGAGGTTGCTGGTCGTGCCGGTCTTCGCCGCGCTCGGGCAGCTGATTGCGCTCTGCGTTGCCGTGCCCCCGAGCACGTTCTCTTCGAGGATCTGGCGCTCGACGGCGTCGGCCGCGCTCGAGAAGACCTTGGTGCGCCTGACCTTGTCCCAGCTGTGGTCCACCCGGCCGTCCGGGAAGACGACTTTCGTGATCGAGATCTGCTTGTTGCGCCAGCCGCCGTCGGCAAGCGTCGAATAGACGTTTGCCATCTCAAGCGGGCTGACGCCGTAGGTGAGACCGCCCAGCGCCTCGGCCGGGTAGGAGTGGAGGTGGGTCGTGACACCGAGCTCGTAGGCCATCGCGGTCACGGCGCGCTCCGTGAGGTCGGCGGCGAGCTGCGCGAAGACGGTGTTGTCCGAGGCGACAAGCGCCTCCTCGATGTTGAGCGGCGCGTCGAGGTTGCCGCCGCCGTCGATCGTCACGGTGTAACTCGGGTAGCCGAGCAGCCAGCCGGGCTCGAGCGTGTGCGAGAGGTAGTCGGTCGTGAACGGATCGATGCCGCGTGACAGCGCGTCGGCGAGCACGATCGCTTTGAACGTCGAGCCCGGCTGGCGCAGGATCTGCGTCGCATAGTTGATCTCGTTCGCCGGGTAGGTGCCGGTCTGTGCCATCGCGAGGAGGTGCCCGTTGTGCGGGTCCTCAACGACCTCGGCCGACGCCGGATCGCCTGGGTCCACGAGCACGTCGTGGATCGCAGCTTGGGCGAGGGACTGGATGTGCGTGTCGAGCGTGGTGTACACCTTCAAGCCGCCCCCCTCGGCCACGCTCGCTCCGTAGCGCCGCTTGAGCTGCGAGACGATGTAGTTGAAGAAGTAGGGGTAGCGACGCTGCTGGAAGTAGCCGCTGTGGTGCACTCCGAGCGGCGCCCGCTCTGCGGCAAAGGCGCGCGCCGCGCTGATGTAGCCGAGCTGTGCGAGCTTCGTGAGTACCTCGTTGCGGCGATCAAGCGCCGCCTGCGGGTAGCTGAACGGGTTGTACTGCGAGGGCGCCTGGGGCAGCCCGGCGAGCAACGCGGCCTGGACCAGGGTCAGCTTCGAAGCGGGCCGATCGAAGAACATCCGGGCCGCCGCCTGCACGCCAAAGGCGGTCTGCCCGCCGACCGTTCCATAGGGAACTGTGTTGAGGTAGTCGGCGAGAATCTCCCGCTTGGACATCTTGTTCGACAGTCGCTCGGCGATCACCGCCTCCTTGACCTTGCGCTCGAACGTCTGCTGGTGGCCGAGGTAGAGGTTGTCGGCGAGCTGCATGGCGATCGTCGAGCCGCCCTGAACGGTCTTCCCGGTGACGAGGTCGGCCAGGGCCGCGCGGATGATCGAGGGCAGGTCGATTGCACCGGTCTGGTAGAAGCGCTGATCCTCGATCGCGACGGTCGCCTCCTTGAGGATGCGCGGGATCTTCGATGCCGGGATCGGCACGCGAATCGAGTCGCCTTCGACGATGCCGAGATCCTCGCCGTTGGCGGCGTAGATCACCGAGCTGGTCTGCTGCTTGACCGGCTTCAACTTGCCGAGCGGCGGAATGTTGCTCGCGACCGCGGAGACGTAGAGCAAGCTGATCGTGAGGAGCACAGCGAACGCGGCAACCACGCCGATGACTCCAACCAGCACGAGGCGCGCTGGGTCACTGCGCCGTTTGCGCCGGCGGCGCTGTCGTTCGCGGGTGCTCATCGCTCGAGACGCTGGTCTCGTTCCGGATTGTGGCATAGCGTTTGAGACCCATCGCCGATGCACGACGGCGTGCGATGATCGCGGCGATGGCCGCCGAGCAAAGTTCGCCGCCCGCGGCGCTCTTCCTCGACGCGCTGGGCACGCTGGTGCGCCTCGAGGAGCCGTCGGAAATGCTCGTCACGCTGCTGCGCGAGCGCCACGCCGTTGACGTCTCGCTTGCCGACGCGCGCCGCGCGATGCTCGCGGAGATGGGTTATTACCGCCGGGCGTGCACATTTGCGCCGGACGCGCGCACGCTGGCGGAGCTACGGCTCGCGTGCGCGGGGATCGTGCGCGGTGAGCTCTCACTGTCGGCGAGGGCGATCAGCGACCAGCAACTGGTTGCGACGCTGCTCGACGCCCTGCGCTTCGAGCCCTACAGCGACGTCCGCGCGGCGCTCCGCCGGTGGCGCGCCGACGGGCTGAGCTTGATCGTCGTCAGCAACTGGGACCGCTCCTTGCACGACGTCCTTCGCAGCACCGGGCTGCGCGAGCTTCTCGACGGCGTCGTCTGCTCCTCCGATGTCGGCCGCGCGAAGCCCCATCCCGCCGTCTTCCACGCAGCCCTCGACCTCGTCGGGCTGTCGCCCGAGCTGGTGGTGCACATTGGCGACGGCCCAGAGGAGGACGTTGCCGGCGCCCGGGCGGCCGGCATCGAGCCGATCCTGCTGGACCGTGGCGAACATACGCTGGAGGCGCCGGTGGGTGTGCGCGTGATCGCTAGTCTGCGCGAATGGTGAACGGCGACGGCGCCACGGCCGAGGAGGAGAACGACTGGAATCCCTGGCACGGACCGCTGGCGCTGGTAATCGGCTTCGTTGCGTCGATTATCAGTGGGGTTGTCGTGCTCGTGATCGGGCATGCCGCCGGGTCCAGCCTCACCCATCCGACGCCGGCGGTGACGGATGTCGGCACGGCCGCCGAGGAAGTCGGCTTCGTCCTCACTGCGGTCTGGGTCGCCTCGTGGGTCGGCCGGCCGCGGCCCGGTCAATTCGGCCTGCATCGTCCGCGCATCTCTTGGCTGAGGGCTGCCGCCACCGTTCCCGTCGCCTACGTCTTGTTTCTGCTGGCCTCGGCTCTGTGGTCGGCAGTGGTCACCAAGGGCGCCTCGGAGAAGTACCTCGTCAAGGACGTTGGCGCTCACGCCGGCGCAGGCGGGGTTCTGGCGTCCTGCCTGGTGCTTTGCGTGATCGCTCCGTTCTGCGAGGAGTTCCTGTTTCGCGGTTTCATCTTCGGCGCCCTGCGCAACTGGCGTGGACCCGTGATCGCGGCGGTGCTCACCGGCGTCCTGTTCGGCGCGATCCACGTCGGCTCGGCGCCGGCCGTGGACCTCGTGCCGCTCGCTGTCTTTGGCATGATGCTGTGCGGTCTGCGCCAGCTAACCGGCTCGCTGTATCCGGGAATCGCCCTTCACTCGCTGAACAACGCTGCTGCCCTGGTCGTCAACGCCGACTGGAGCTTCGCCGCGTTCATCGGCGTGCTCGCCGGCTCGCTGTCGCTTCTTGCGTTGCTCGTTGTGCTCGGCCAGCGGAGCCTGCAGCTCCGACTCGTGTGAGCCGATGAGCGCGCGCAGCACCCTGATCGGCGAGCTGCGCGCTCACGCCCTTGTGATCGGCGAGGTCGTTCTGACCAGCGGGCGGCGTGCCTCCTATTACGTCGACGTCAAGCGCGCGATCCTGCTCCCGACAGGCTTCGGCGCCCTTGCCGAGCTGGTCTCCGAGCAGGCCCGCGAATGGCGCGCCACCGCCGTTGGCGGCATGACGATGGGTGCCGACGCCCCGGCGTGCGCGGCGCTTGCAGGCGGCGTCGATTGCAAGGCGTTCTTTGTCCGCAAGGAGGTCAAGCAGCACGGCCTCAGCCGCCGCATCGAGGGTCCACTGCTCGAGCCAAACGACCGTTGCCTCGTCGTCGAGGACGTCGTCAGCACCGGTGCCTCAACCGTGGCGGCGATCCAAGCGATCCGCGAGGAGGGCCACGAGATCTGCGGCGTGGTCTCGGTTCTCGACCGCCTGATGGGCGGCCGCCAGGCGATTGAAGGCGCCACAAGCGCTCCGTACGTCGCCCTAACCACGATCGACGACATCTACCCCGAGCGTCCCCAATGAGCGAGCAACCGTCAGTCTTCCGTCCGGGCGGGATCTCCTACGTCCGGATCCCGGCGCCCGATCCCGACGAGTTGGCGGCCTTCTACGCCAAGGTCTTTGGCTGGAGCATCCGCAAGCACGGTAAAAGCCCCGCCTTCACTGACCGCTCCGGCCACGTAATCGGCCACTTCGTCAGCGACCAGACGGCGACCGCCGACCACGGCATCCGTCCGTACATCTACGTGAAATCGGTCGTCGACACGATCGAGCAAGCGCTCAAAAGCGGCGCCAGCGTCGCAACCGAGCCCTACCCCGAGGGCAACCTCACAATCGCCACCCTTCGAGACCCCGCCGGCAACACGATCGGGATCTGGGAGCAATCCCGGATAACCGAGGAGACGTAGCTCGAGGCTCGCCGGCTCGGCGTTTGGCCGACCGGCCTCGCTCGCGCCCGCTGCCCCGCCGAGTGCCCCCGCCAGGAGTCGAACCTGGATTTGCCGCTTAGGAGGCGGCCGTCTTATCCATTGGACTACGAGGGCGCGCCCCGCAGGATCTCACTCATCGGTGTAGAGCGACTCGCGCGCGAGCTCTTCGCCGGCGCGCGAGTAGAGGCGTACCTCGAGCAGCCGGCCATCCAGGTCATCGGGAGCCAGCAGCGTGAAGCGATCGCCGCTCAGGGCGCACTCATCGACTGTCAGCTCCCCCAGTTCGGCGGTTGCGACGACTCCCCCGCTGGCGATCGCGCGGCCCCAGATCAGCGTCATCGAGGCGACGATGCCGTCAGTGCCACGCCAGCCGCCGATGACCTCGTCGCAGAGGTCGAGCTGCCAGTCCGGGTTGCGATCAGCCGTCTCGTCGGTGAAGTCGGCGTAGGCGGCGAAGTCGGTCGGCTCGGCGCCGCCCAGCGGCACGGAATACATGACGTAGCCGTAGATCTCGAGGCCGTTGGGTGCGGCCGCTGTCACCGGGACGTAGGTGTAGCCGTGCCAGCTGCGATCCGGGAAGAACGACAGGACGCCGGGCTCGTCGACCTCTTCGAGGGTCTGTACCGCGGCGAGGAACTCAGCCCGCAGCCGGTCGGCAAAGCGGCCGTGCGGGGTTGGTCCTTGCGGCGGCTCGGCGACGTAGCGCGGGACGATCGGGCTCGTTGGTGGCATTGCAGTCGCGGAGGATACGTTGCGTCAGCGGACGACGTCCGGCGCCGCGACATGCGCCGGCAGGCCGGCAGCCGCGTAGGCGTCGATAGCGTCGAGCGTCTCGGCCTCGAGCAGCGCGTGCGCGAGCGAGTCGAGCTGCTCGCGGTGAGCGGTGAGCAGCGCGGTGACCTCGATGTGCGCGTCGGTGACGAGCTGGTGGACCTCCTCGTCAACCTGGCGCTGCGTATCCTCCGAGGTCTCGCTGGCGCCCGGCAGCCAGGGCCCGGAATTCTCGCTCGGCAGCACCGCCACCGGGCCGATCAAATCGCTCATTCCCCAGCGCCCGACCATCTGGCGCGCGATCATCGTCAGCTGCTGGATGTCGGACTCCGCGCCGGTGGTGACCTGTCCGTAGACGATCTCCTCGGCGACGCGGCCGCCGAGCGCGACGAGGATCTTCGCCGTCAGCTCCTCGCGCGAGTAGTTGACGCGGTCGGTGTCCGGGGTCGAGAGCGTGACGCCGAGCGCCATCCCGCGCGGGATGATCGAGACCTTGCGCACCGGGTCGGCGCCAGTCGTGAGCATGCCGACGAGCGCGTGCCCCGACTCGTGGTAGGCGGTCCGTTCGCGGTCAGCCGGTCCGAGGATGATCCCGCGCGGCGCTCCGAGCATGATCTTCTCGAGCGCGTCGGTGAAATCTGACATCTCGACTTTCTCGTGATTGCGACGGGCTGCAAGCAGCGCCGCTTCGTTCGCGAGGTTGGCGAGGTCGGCTCCGACCATCCCGGGCGTGCTCGACGCGATCGCCTCGAGATCGACCGAGCGGGCTAGCGGGATGCTCTTCGTGTGCACTTTGAGGATCGCGGCCCGTCCGGCGCGGTCCGGCGCCTGCACTGCTACGCGCCGGTCGAAGCGTCCGGCCCGCAGCAGCGCGGAGTCGAGCACATCGGCGCGGTTGGTCGCGGCGAGCACGACGACCGCGTCGGTGCTCTCGAAGCCGTCCATCTCGGTCAGGATCTGGTCGAGCGTCTGCTCGCGCTCGTCGTTGGCACCGGTCACGGAAACGGATCCCTGCCGCGAGCGGCCGATCGCGTCGAGCTCATCGATGAACACGATCGACGGCTCCGCGGCGCGGGCCTGGGTGAAGAGGTCACGCACGCGCGAGGCGCCGACGCCGACGATCGCCTCGATGAACTCGGACGCCGAGATCGAGAAGAACGCGGCGTGCGCCTCCCCGGCCACAGCACGGGCGAGCAGGGTCTTGCCCGTGCCCGGGGCGCCTGACAGCAGCACGCCGTGCGGCATTCGCCCGCCAAGGCGGGCGTACCGCGTCGGGTCGCGGAGGAAGTCGACGATCTCGGTGAGCTCGGCCTTTGCCTCGTCGATCCCAGCGACATCGGCGAATGTGACGCGAATGTTCTCGGGTTCGACGCGCCGCGCCTTCGAGCGCCCAAACGTGCCGAGCGCGCCCATGCCGCCTCCGGCCTTGGCGGCTCGGCGGAAGATCAGGACGAAGATGCCGACGATCAGCAGTGTCGGTCCGAAGCCGAGTAGCAGCTCTTCCAGGATCGACTCGCTCGTGGTCGGGGAGGTCGCGGTGATCGTGACGTGCTCGGCCTCGAGCTCGGCACTCAGCTGTGTGTTGTTCCAGAAGGTCGGCACTTGGGTCGCGAACAGCGCCGTCGGCGTCGCAGTCTTCGAATGTGCCGGGTAGCGGACCTTCTTGCGGAGCGTTCCCTGCACTGCGTCGGCCTTGGCGCTGACCGACTTGATCTCACCGCCCCGCAGGTCGCTGAGAAAGACGCTGAAGGGAACCGTCTCGCGCGGCTGGCTGTTCGGCTGGACGAGCAGAAGCGACAGCCAGTTCAGCGCCAGCAGGGCAACGACGAACCAGAGAAACCAGCGGTTGCGATGCGCCGGCCGCGGTTTTTCTCCGGGTGGCGCGCCGCGGCCATCTGGCGCCGGCGACACGTGCCAGCCGCGCTTGTCGCGTCCGAGCGGCGGGTGCGGAGCTGACGCAGGACGGCTCACGTCATCGCCCTTGTCCAGCTGCTGCGTGTTGGGGGCCTCAGCCATCAAGCCTGCCGCTGATAGCCGTGAGCGCAGGACCGCGCCTCGGTGCCTCGAGCGCCGCGCCAAGCGCTCCGCCGAGGTCGCCGAGGCCCGCGAGGTGGACCGGAGGGGGGCGGTCGTCAACGAAGAGGTGCGGTCGCATCTCTGCAGCGATGCGCTCGACGTAGGGGTGGCCGAAGCGCACCCCGAGCCCGCCGCCGATGATCACGGCCTCGACCTCGAGGAGGTTGACCGCCGAGGCGATGCCGGCACCGAGCGCGCTGACGGCTCGGTCCACGAGCTTGTGCGCGAGCTTGTCGCCCGATTCGATCGCGCGCTGCCAGATGCCACTCGTCAGGCGGTCGTGGCCGTGCTGGCTCATGATCTCGAACAGATCGGTGTGCATGCCGCCCTCGTGCAGCTTTCGCGCGCGGATCTCCATCGCTGCGCGGCCCGCGTAAGCCTCCAGACACCCGCGCCGGCCGCAGGTGCAGCGACGTCCGTTCTGGCGAATCACGGTGTGCCCGATCTCGCCGGCGCCGCCGCGACCGAGCCAGAGCTTGCGCTCGAGGACGATTCCGCCGCCGATCCCAGTTCCCCAGAAGACTCCCAACAGCGAGTCGTAGGGCTTGCCGGCTCCGAGCACGTGCTCGGCGTTGGTGGCAACCTCGACGTCGTTGCCGACCGCTACGGGCCGTCCGAGCAGCGCCTCGAGCTTTGCCGCGAGAGGAAAGCTCCCGGTCCAGCCGGGTAGGTTGCGTGCGCCGCTCACGCTGCCGGCCTGCCGGTCGACCGTCCCGGGCGAGCCGACGCCGATGCCGGCGAGCCGCGCCACCTCGACCGATGCCGCGAGGGCTGCCTGCTGGATGACGCCTGCCATCGCGGTCGCGACGTCGGACGGGCCGCCCGTCGTCGGTGTGGGTATGCGAGCAATGCCGAGGACCGTGTTGGCGTCGTCGACGATGATGGCCTCGATCTTCGTCCCGCCGAGATCGATGCCACCACGAAGCTCGCCTTGAGCGCTGTTCGCCATTGTCCGAGCAGGTTACCCCCCGCCGGGCCCGTGTACTTCGAGCATCAGCGTTACCGGTCCGTCGTTCACGAGCTCCACCTGCATCGTCGCGCCGAACTGCCCGCGCAGCGCCCCGAGCTCGTCGCAGAAGTGCTCGAACAGGGTCCGGGCCAGCACCGGCTCGGCCGCGGCCGTGAAGCTCGGCCGCGTTCCCCGCTGGGCATCGCCGTAGAGCGTGAACTGGCTGACGCAGCAGACTTCGCGGTCTCCCAGCGGCTCGTTCATCTTCCCCTGGGCGTCGGCGAAGATCCGCAGCGCTCGGACCCTTGCCGCGAGTCGCTCCGCGCAGGCGATGTCGTCGTTGTGGGTGACGCCGAGCAGCACCAGCAATCCCGGCCCGATCTCGGCAACGCTCGCGCCGGCGACGCTCACCCGCGCCCGCGCGACGCGCTGCACGAGCGCCCTCATGCCGTGCGCAGCTCGCTCGCGGCGCGCTCCGGCGTGACGCTGTTGAGATGCACGCCGCTTCCCAGCTCGAGCCCGGCAAGGCTGCCGATGCGCGGCACGATGTCGATCCGCCAGCAGAAGTGCTCGGCGCCACGCGGGGCGGTGCGGACCCAGAGGTTCAGCGGCGGGCTACCGCCGTGCAGCCGCGCGAGCCGTCCCAGCGCGTCGCCCAGCAGGCTGACGCCGCTTGGTCCGTCGTCCTCAAAGCGCGGTCGTGGCCGCCGCGGCGCGAGCAGCATCTGATAGGGAAGCAAGGACGCAAAGGGCGCGAGCAGCACCGCCTCATCGTCGATCGCGACGACGCGCTCGCGGCGACGTACCTCCTCGGCCACCAGGTCCCCGAGCAGGCTGCCGCCCATCGTCCGCGTCGCATAGGCGCCGAAGCGCTCCCGCTCGCGCGCGATCAGCGCCGGCACGAAGTCGAACGCATAGAGCTGGGCGTGCGTGTGAGTGATCGACGCGCCGCCGCCGCGGCCCTCGTTGACGCTCAGATGTACGCAGGCGGCGTTCGCGTGTGCACGCATCCGCAGCCGCCAGGCATCGACGGCGGCGCCCAGTTCCTCGGCCGTTAGCTCGGCCAGCGAAGCCACGGCGCGGCTCGAGTTGACGATCACCTCGTGGGCACCACTTGCCGGTAGGCGGGTGTAGAGGTCTGGCTTCGCGTCGCCCGTCGGCCCGTTCGCCCCGGCGTCGAGCGCCGGGTAGAGGTTCTCGAACGCACGAACTCGCCAAGCCCCGTCCGGGCCCGCCAGCGCGTAGAGCTCGGTCGGCGTCTGGTCCTCGTTGCCCGGGGCGAACGGGTCCGAGCAAGTCGTGTCGTGGCGCGGCTCGACCAGCTCGATCGGTCGCTCCGAACGACCCGGCGCGATGATCGTGCGCAGCCCACTCAGCGGATCGACGCGGAGCTCAGGCACCGAGATACAGGCGGATGTCGTGCTCGAGCGAGGCGACCGAGAGGTAGGGGCCCGCGTGGGGATAGACCTCTTTTCCCTGGCGGTTGTAGAAGTAGGTGACCGGTGCGACGTCGCTCAGCAGGCCGAGCACCCTGGCGATCGACGTGTCGGGGTCGTTGTAGCTCGGAAAGCTGAGCGGGAATTTCTTCAGCCAGCTTGCGCCACCGTGATCGTTGACGTCGTCGCCAAGGAACGCGACCTTGTGGGCGAACAGCGGGGCGACCTTCTGAAAAATCGCAAACTCCTCGCGGCAGTTGTCACACCACGACGCCCACTGGTTGACGACAACGGGATACCCGCGCAGCGCCCGCAGCTCGCGCTCGAATGCAGACGTGCCGCCGCTCAGCAGCTCGTTCTGTTCGTGGAACAGCTTTGCGAGCGGCGCAGGCGCCCCCTTGTAGTCGCTGCGCAGCTGCGACTCGCTCAAGGCTGAGTCCCGAGGAACCGCCCCGCAGCCGCCCAGGGCAAGCGCAGCGATCGCTGCGGCGGCGAGGAGCGCGACGAGTCTGTGTTCCACGTGCGCTATCTTCCCTCATGTAAAGCGGACGCCCAGCCGGTCGGATTCACTTCCCCCGACCACACACCAGTCCGCCGTCGTTCGATCGCAGTAGCGACGCCCCTCTTTTGACGCCAGAGCCATCGATGGCCGATCCGAGCACATTGGCTGCTAAGGCAGCCCTTCCGAGCGATGCCGACATCGCTCGCGCTGAGTCGTTCACGCGCGAGCCCTACGTCCACCCGGGCGAGGAGCGAGAGCTAGCGCTGGCACCCGGCACGCCTCGCCGCCGTGCGCTCGACCAGGCTCTCAGCGAGCTCGACGCCGGCCTCAAGGCCCCGTCTCCAGCCTGGCGGCGCGACTTCTCGCTGCTGCTCGGCCTCGAGCGCGTCCTGTCCGAGGACGAGCCCCGCCTCGCCGACAAGACGCTTCTCTCTGCCCACCAGGTCGATGCCCTGTCCGGCACCCTCACCGCGCTGCTCGCCGAAGCGCTCGCGCGCAACGGGAACGGGAACGGTCACACAAACGGCGCCGTTACGCGTGACGTTCTGGCCGATGCCGCAATCCTCGGCACCGACGACGAAGACGCGGAGGACGACGGCGAAGATGCTGCCGAGGCGACACAGGGCGCAAGTGAGCCCGAGGAGGAGTTTGAGGAGGACGAGGAGCCGCCAGGCGACGAGGACGACGAAGACGACGACGAGTTCACCAGGGCCCCGGCCGACGAGGACTCGGAGGACGACTTCGAGCCGGACGACGTAGCTGCGGAGCTCGAGGCTGAGCTCGACCGCGCCGAGGCCGAAGCCGCGCTTGCCGACTGGGATGAGGAGGAGGATGCCGAGGGCCCCCAGGACGACGAGCAGCTGGCCGAACAGCCTGAGGATCCAAACGCGGCCAAGCGCTTCTGGTTCGAGCACGCCACGGGAGCCGGCAAGACGGTCGCGGCGCTCGGTTTCGTCGAAGCTTCACGCACCGGGGGCGTGCTGATCCTGACCCATCGCCGAAACCTCGTCGATCAGTTCAACGGTGAATTGCGCGACCGCGGCTACAAGAAGCGGATCACGCCGCCGCTGCTCGGGAACCAGGACAGCTCCAACGGACCGGTCACCGTCGAGACCTACCAGTGGTTCGTGCGCAACGCCGGGAATATCTCCGGCGCCTACGCGATCGTCATCTGCGACGAGGCCCATACCGCGCTCGGGGAGAAGACGAGCGCCGCGATCCGTGCCTGGACCGGTCCTGTTTTCATCGGTATGACGGCGACCGGTGCGCTGATCGCGCGTCATGTAACCGACCTCTTTCCAACCCAGACGTCGCGCTTCGACCTCGCTCAGGCGGCGCGCCGAGGGGTCATCTCGCCACTCCGCTGCGTGCGGATACCGCCCGGGCCGGGCGTGCGGACGATCGCCAAGGTGCCGCTACGCCGCGGCGAGGTCGACACCGAGTTCGATCAGGAGATGCTCGCCGAGCTGCTCGACCAGACGCCGTTCAATGTCGCCGTCGCAAACCTCTACAAAACACGCTTCAACGGCGTGCCAGGCGTCGTCTACGCCGCCGGTGTGCGCCACGCCTACAACCTCGCCGAGGCGTTCCGCGCCGAGGGGCTCAAAGCCCAAGCCGTCTCCGGCGAAACGCCGAAACGCGAGCTGGCGAGCATTCTCGCTCGCTATGAGCGCGGTGACATCGATGTCCTGATCAACGCCCAGCTGCTCGCCGAGGGCTGGAACTCACCCCGCGCGACTGTCTGCATCCACCTGGCACCGACTGCGTCGAAGCGCATCTACCAGCAGCGCGTCGGCCGCGTCACGCGGCGCCATCCCGGCAAGGAGGCCGGCCTCGTCGTCGACTTCGTCCACCCGGCGACGAAGCACGACGACCCGGTCGTGACGCTGCACTCGCTGCTTGACCGTGACGTCTACCGCGGCGGCGCGATCGTAGTCGGACCGGTGCGCCGCGGGCGCGGGCGTCGTGTCCGCGTCGAGCGCCGCGTGCTGCCGGTCTGCGCCGAGCCCGAGCGGCGCGCCGAGGTCTTCGAGCGCGAGCTCTGGCGGATCGCCGTCGAGCACCTCGACTACGGCGAACAGCACGTCTGGGCAGCGCTCGCGGGCGCGCGCGTGCAGGCCAGCGGTTGGCGTCGCGCTCGGGCGATGCTGCACTTCGACCGCGATGGGGAGTTGCGACGCCGCTTCCTGATCACCGCCGTCCAGCGCAACAAGAACCCGCAGCTGCGATTGAAGGCGCTTGCCGAGATCGCGGCGGCGCGCGATCCCGACGCGTTTGACACGGCGATCGACATCATCGGCGCGTGGGTGCGCGAGGAGCGCCGCGAGGGGGCGAAGATCATGCTCCAGGCGATGGTCGACAAGCGGATCGGCCGCCGCGACCAAGCGAACGCCTGGATCTGGCGGATCGCCGAATACACCCGCGATGTGCACGAGGAGTACGCGGTGCAGCGCTGGCCTGAGACCAAGCGCCTGCTTGGCCTGCTCGTCAACTCCTCCGGCGCCGCGCACGCCCGCAATGCCCGGCGGCTGGTGCACGCGTCGCGCAAGCAGGACCGCCGTCTCGCCGCGGCGCTGCTGGCCGCCGCACTCGCGCACACGCCGGAAGCCGAGGAGGTGCTGCGCGCTGCTCGCACTCGGATGGCCCGCAAGCCGCCCGCGCTCGCGCGCGAGCTGGCCCGCAACTTCCCCAAGCGGCGCGGTCGCGGCAAGCGCCGGCGCAGCCGCCGGGGCGCCGCCGGCGCCCCCGGGACGGGTGCCGAGCCGGCACTCAACGGAGCAGCACCCCACGGTCAGCCGCTACCCAGCGGCTCCGTCGAGAGCAAGACGGTTGATCGTCCGGCGACGGACGAGTCCGCCGCTCTGAGCTGATCGCTACCGCTACGCGCTCGTGGCCGGCGGCGATTTCAGACGCACTTCGCCGGCGTTCAATGCCTGCACTCTGTCGCCGGTGTCGACGAGCAGCCGACCCTCCTCGTCGACACCACGCGCGATTCCCTCGCCGCCGTCCCAAGCCACCCGCGCGCCCGCCAGGGCGTCGCGGCTCTGCCACGCGCTGCGAACCTCCCGCTGCGGGCGTCCGAGCCAGCCATCGAGGGTCTCCAGCAGTCGCTCGAGCAGCGGCTCGATGGCGCTGACGTCCAGTCCCAGGGTGCCCGCGGTCTCGCGCAGCTCCTCCGGCAGCTCGGCGAGCGAGACCGCGACGTTGATGCCGATTCCGAGCACCGCCCAGGCCTCGCGCGGGCGGGACTCGACGAGGATCCCGCTGACCTTGCGTCCGTCGATCAGAACGTCGTTGGGCCACTTGAGCAGTGCGTCCGCGCCAAGCGCGCCGGCGACTGCGACGCCGGCGCGCAGTGATAGGAGCGACGGAACGTCGCGCAGGACGAGCGAGCAGAGCAGGGCGCTGCCTGGCGGTGCCAGCCAGCGCCGGCCTTCGCGGCCGCGTCCGGCCGTCTGCTCGGCCGCGGTGACGAGCGTGCCGTGCGGGGCGCCTGCGTGGGCGAGCGTACGCGCCTGCGCGTTGGTCGATCCGGTCCGCCGGTGGTGGATGCGTGGCGAGCCGAACTTCATCGGGCCCGCAGCACGAGCTCGTCATCGACCCCGACGCCCAGGCGAGCTGCGGCAGAGCCGCAGTTGACCGCGAGCGCGAGGCAGCCGCGCGAGTCGGTGTAGGCGACGAGCTCGCCCGGCGGCACGTCGGCGAACGTGTGCCCCAGCAGCGCGGCGCTCTGTCCGCCACCGACCTCGAGCAGCAGGCTGGCGGCGCCGGTCACGGTGGCGGGCTCGACGTCGAGCGCGACATTGCCAAAGCCGTCGATCGACAGTACATGGGCGTGCACTGCGTCGCGCTCCTGGCTCGGTGCCGGCAGCTCGAGCGCGACCAGGGTCTCCGGCCCGATCGTCCGACCGACGGCCGCCATCGGCACTCCGTCGGCGAGCGCTGCTGCGACCGGTGCGAACACGTCGCGGCCGTGGAACGTCGCCGAGATCGGTCGCAGCGCCTCGGGCGAGTCGGCGATGTCGACCGCGTCGCTCACGCCGCCGAAGGCTGCTGCGGCAGGCAGCAGGAGCCCGTTGTCGGGGCCGACCAGAATGCGCGCCTGATCGCACGTTCGCATCGCCAGGGCCCGCCGATCGCTGCCCACACCCGGGTCGACCACCGCCAGGTGCACGCCGGCCGGCGCGTAACGCAGCGCGGCACGAAGCGCCAGTGCCCCTGCCCGGACGTCGCGGTGCGCAAGACCGTGGCCGAGGTCGATGATCCGTGCAGCGGGGCAGCGCCGGGCGATGACGCAATGACAGACGCCGACGAACTCGTCGTCGTAGCCGTAGTCCGAGAGGAACGTGACGATCGGAGCGGCGCGATCGGAGGCGTCCGGGCTCACGCGTGCGATCCCGCCGCGTCGGCGACGAGCGCGTCGATCAGGCCCGCGATGTCATGACGCCGGGCTTCGACATGCGGCTCGAACTGCTGCGCGCGGAGCGCCTCGCTCGTCACCGGGCCGATCGAGACGATCCGCGTTCGCGGGCCGGGTGTCGCCTGCGAGAGCAGGAAGCGGACGGTTGAGGCCGACGTGAACGTGACGTAGTCGGCGTCTGCGAGAGCCGCCATGCCGGTGGCGTCGATTGGCTCGGCGATCGTGTCGTAGAGCGCCAGCACCTCGACCTCCGCGCCGCGCGCGAGCAGGCCTTCGATGAGCACGTCGCGCGCGTCGGCGGCTCGCGCAACGAGCACGCGGCGCGGCGCCTCCGTTTCCGCGAGCGCCTCGAGCAGTCCCTCGGCGACGGATCGCGCCGGCACGACGTCCGCATTGATGCCGTGGTCGTGCAGCGCCGCCGCCGTGCCCGGCCCGATCGCGGCGACCCGCAGGCCGGCGAGCGAGCGCGCGTCCAGGCCGCGTTCGCCCATCCGCTCGAACAGCAGCTCGACACCGTTGGCGCTCGTCAGGCACAGCAGGTCGAAGTCCGCGAGCGCCGGCAGCTCGACAGCGCGCGCCACCGTTCGCATCGCCGGGGCCTCGACGACCCGCGCGCCCAACGCACGCAGTCGCTCTGAGAGCGAGCTTGCCTGGGCTCGGGCCCGCGTCACCACGACTGTGCGTCCCGCCAGGACAGGAGGCTCACGCCAGGCGAGCTGCTCGGCCAGCGCCGTGACCGGACCGACGATCGTCACCGCCGGCGGGCGCACCTCACGCTGCTTGGCGATCGCCGCCAGGGTCGCGAGCGTGGCGAGCGTGGTGCGCTGCTCGGGGAGCGTTCCACGCTCGACGATCGCCACCGGCTCGGACGGCGAGCGTCCGGCAGCGATCAGACGCGCTGCCAGTCGCTCGAGCTGCCGCACGCCCATGTAGAAGACGAGCGTTCCGGGGAAAGCTGCGAGGGCGTCCCAGTCGAGGGACTGGTCGTCCTTGGCGGGATCCTCGTGGGCGGTGACGAGCGCCACCGCGCTCGCGAGCCCGCGATGAGTCACCGGGATGCCGGCAGAGGCTCCGGCGGCGATTCCCGCGGTCACCCCCGGCACCACCTCGAAGGCGATGCCCGCGGCGCGCAGCGCGAGGGCTTCCTCACCGCCGCGGCCGAAGACGAACGGATCGCCTCCCTTGAGTCGCACGACGTTCCTGCCCGCGCGCGCGTGGGCGAGCATCAAAGTCTCGATCTCCTGCTGGTCCGCCGACTGCCCGCCGCCCTCCTTGCCCACGTAGCCAAGCTCCGCGTCGGCCCGAGCGCCGCTCAGGGCTTCGCTCGGAATCAGCCGGTCGTAGAGAATGACGTCGGCGCTCGCAATCAGCTCGAGCGCGCGCGCCGTCATCAGTCCTGGATCGCCGGGCCCGGCGCCGACGAAGTAGACGCGTCCCTCGCGCCGCGCGCTCATTCCAGGATTGCCTCCACGCCGACGCTTCGCAGCCGCTCGGCGACGGCCTCGCCGAGCGCCACTGGATCCGTCCCGGTGAGGCTGTCGCGCACCCAGAGCGAGCCGTCGAGCACTCCGACGAAAGCGCGCAGCTCGAGCGCGCCGTCGCCAAGCGACGTCGCGTGTCCACCGATCGGCGTATGACAACCGGCCCCGAGCGCTCTTGCGAGCGCGCGCTCGGCGTGGAGCTCGCGCTCGGTCGGCGCGTGGCGGAGTGCCGCGATTGCCGTGGCGACGCGCGCATCGCCGGACCGCGCTTCGATCGCGAGCGCTCCCTGTCCGACCGCCGGCACGAGCTCATCGAGCGCTGCGCCGAGTGGGCGTCCAAGCCGCGCGAGGCCGGCGCGCGCCAGGATTATCGCGTCGAGCCCGTCCTCCTCGAGCGCTCGCAGGCGCGTGTCGATGTTGCCGGCGATCGGCACGATCGCGATGTCTTCTCGCAGCGCGCAGAGCTGCGCGGCGCGCCTGAGGCTACTCGTACCGACCCGCGCACCGGGTGGCAGCTCGGCGAGCGAGCCGGCGCCGCAGAGCACGTCCCGCACGTCGCCTCGCTGCGGGACTCCAGCGATCTCCAGGCCGTCGGCGAGCGCTCCCGGAAGGTCCTTGGCCGAGTGCACGGCGAGATCGATCGCGCCCGCGAGCAGCGCGTCCTCGATCCGGTCGACCCAGCGGCGCTTGTCCTCGGCGGGCGAGTGGTCGCCGTCGCCGCTCGTCGCGATCCTCGTCAGCTCCACAGGCCCCTCGATCGCCGCGGCGACCTGCGCCGCCTGCGCAAGCGCGAGCGGACTTCCGCGCGTGCCGAGCTTGAGCGGCAGCGCCGCTGGGCTCACGCGCTGCGGCCGCGTCGCAGCGGGCGCACGTTGTCGCGCTCCTGCGCCGGCCGCGCTGGCGTTTCGTCCGCGCTCGTTGCGCGCTCGTCGACCACCGAATGGGGCAGATCGAACAGCTCGCGCAGCAGCTCGATGCTGCCGTGACCGCGCCCAGCCTCGAGCGACTTCAGCCGCAGCGTCGGCTCGTGCAGCAGCCGTCCGGCGACGGAGCGCGCCAGCGCCTCGATGCGCGCCAGGTCGGCGCGGGATGCCGACTCCCAGCGGTCCGCGTTGTCTGCGAGGACCTGCTCGACGATCTGATCGCCACGCTCGCGTAGCGCCGCGATCGTCGGGCGGACGTCGAGCTGGCCGAGCCAAGCGGCGAAGCGCTCGATCTCCTCGGCGATCACGGCCTCCGCGCGTGGCACCTCGGCGGCGCGGCTCGAGAGGTTTCGTGCGACCACGGCCTGCAGGTCGTCGATGTCGCGCAGCGTGACGCCGTCGAGATCGCCGCAGGCCGGCTCGATGTCGCGCGGCACGGCGATGTCGACGAGCAGCAGCGGCCGCTCTTGGCGCTCGCGCATGACGAGCTCCAGCTCGTCGTAGCCGACGATCGGATGCGGTGAAGCTGTGGAGGCGAGCACGATGTCAGCGGCCGTCAGCTGATCGGGCAGATGGTCCAGGCCAACTACCGCGCCGCCGAAACGCTCGGCCACCGAGCGCGCGCGGTCGGCGCGACGGTTTGCGACAAAGACCGTGCGCACGCCCCGCTCGGCCAGCGCCTGGGCCGTCAGCTCGCTGGTCTCGCCGGCGCCGATGATGACGACGTGGCGTCCGCCGAGCTCACCGAGCAGCGACTCCGCGAGATCGACTGCGGCCGAGGAGAGGCTCACATGGCTGTCGGCGAGGCCGGTCTCGTTGCGCACCCGCTTGCCGGCGTGGAGCGCCGCCGTGAAGAGGCGGTTGGTCAGCGGGCCTGTCGTGCCGGCGCTGAGCGCCGCCTCGTAGGCGCGCTTGACCTGGCCCTGCACCTCGTGCTCGCCGAGGATCATCGAGTCGAGGCCCGAGGTCACGCGAAACAGCTGGCGAGCCGCGTCGCAGTTGCGCGGCGAATAGCTGAGCTCCGCCAGTTCTGTCGGGCGGATCGCGGCGTGACTCGCGAGCTGCGCGAGCGCGGCGCCCTCCGCCTTGACGGGATCCCCCGCAACCAGGTACAGCTCCGTCCGGTTGCAGGTCGAGATGACGACCGCCTCGTGGACGTCCGGCTCGGCGCACAGCGCAGTCGTGAAGCGCACCGCCTGCGCCACGCTCAGTGCGGCGCGTTCACGCAGCGCCACCGGCGCCGCGTGGTAAGAGACGCCAAGGCACAGCAGCTCACCGCGACTCGGGCCGGCGACCCCTCCAGCGGCTCTCACCGGGCTCATCGGCCGTTGTCGTCGCTGGATCGCTGCCGGCGCTTCACCTGCTCGGTCAGCTCGCTCAGCGTTCGCTCGCTGCGCGTCAGCTTCGTCGCCATGATCGCGACGTAGATCAGGACGATCAGGAAGAACGCGATATAGGCGCCCGCCACGTAAGGCCCGGCCGTATGGAGTGGCAGCGGTGCCATCAGCTGACGCTACCGGCATGGGTCAGCGACGGCGCAGCGCTGCGGCGAACCGGGCCCTCCTCGTCGGACTCCTCGCCCAAGAGCGCACGCAGCCGGCGCGTCTGCGCGGCGACGTGCTTTGCCGTCATCTCGAAGCGCCACAGCGTGATCCACAGCAGCGTGATGGCGAAAAGTGCGAGGTAGAAGACGACCTGCATGCGCCCGGGCAGGTTGCCACTGATGTTGCTCAGCGTTCGCGGATGGACGTAGGCCGGCGCGAGCCGGACGATCGCGAAGTTGATCGGAACGAAGGCGCCGGCGGTGATCGCGAAGACCGAGGCGTAGCGGGCCTGGCGCTCAGGATCCTCGATCGCGAACCGCAGCGGCTGATAGGTGGCGTAGAGCAGCATCACGAGCAGGAACGAGACGAGCGTCGGGTCGTTCCAGACCCACCAGTGGCCCCAGGCGCCGCGCGCCCAGATCGAGCCGGTGATCAGGACCGTCACGCCAAAGATCAACGAGATGTGGATCGCCACGTAGGAGCGCATGTCCCAGCGCGGATCGCGAGTCCGCAGATGCGCGATCGCCATCAACCCGGCGGCGACGAAGCCGCAAAGCGTGAGGATCGCAAGCGGCACGTGGACGTAGAAGATCTTCTGCAGGAATCCGAGGTAGGCGTCGTTCGGCGCCCAGAAAAGAGCGGCGACGAGCGTCAGCGCGACGGATGCTGCCGTGATGAGCGAGAGCGGCCGCAGCCCCTTGCCGTACATCGGATCAGTCCTCCAAGAGGAAGTCGAATAGCGCGAAGGCGATCAACCCGAAGATCGCATCATAGAGCGCAAGCACCAACGGCCACCGCAGCGCGACGGCGCCTGCTCGCGGAGCATCGAAGAGCGGCGCGGTCCAGCGCGCAACTCCGAGCAGCACCGGAACGAGCAGGGGCAGCGAGACGAGCGGTCCGAGCAGGTCGCGCGCTTGCGTACGGACCGCCAGCGCGCCGACCAACGCGCCGATCACGGCGATCCCGAGGTTCCCGAGCACGAGCGCGCCGAGCATCGACGGCAGGGCCTGCCAGAGCGACGGCTCGAGTAGCAGGATCGCAAACGCCGGCACGGCGACGAGCTCGACCACGGCGAGGTAGATCAGCAGCACCAGCATCTTTGCGAGCAGCAGCGTGCTGCGCTCCGCCGGCGAGAGCACGAATGCGTCGAAGCCGCCCTGCTCGGCGTCGGCAACGTACACGCGGTTGATCGCGAGCAGCGCGGCGAGCAGCAGCGTCACCCACAGCACGCCGCTCGCGAGGTTGCCGCTCAGCGAGTCGACATCGAGGCCGAAGTGAAACAGCAGGAAAGCGGTGACGCTGAAGAGGCACATCGCGGGCAGCGACTCGAAGGTGCGCAGCTCGAGCCGTAGCTGTGCGCGGAGCAGTGCCAGAACGACCGTCGAGCTCGCAGGCCGCGTCATTCGTAGAGCCTCGCGAGCGCCCCGTCGTCCAACTCGGCGGGCGCGGCGATGAATACGCTGCGCCCTCGCGACAGACCCAGCACCAGGTCTGCCTCGTTGACGGCCGCCTGCGGGTCGTGGCTGACGATGACGCGCGTCCTGCCCGAACTGCGACCGATCAGCGGCTCGACGATCTGGCGCGCCGCCGGATCGAGGTTCGCGTACGGCTCGTCGAGCAGCAGCAGCTCAGGCTCGTGGAGCAGCGTGCGGCAGATCGCCGCGCGCTGCACGAGCCCGCGTGAGAGTGTTCGCAGCGGCTCATTGCCGCGACGGTCGAGCGCGACGGCTGCGAGGAGCTCCTCGATCCGCGCCGGCGCGACGCCGTGCAGCTTGGCTTGGAGGCGCAGGTTCTCGCGCACCGTCAGCTCGCGGTAGAGCATCGGCTCGTGGGCGAGCAGCCCGAGCCGCCCGCGCACCAGCCAGCCGTCCGCCGGTAAGCGATGCCCGAGCACCTCGAGCTCGCCGTCGTGCGGCCGTAGCAGCGTTGCGAGGAGACGCAGCAGCGTCGTCTTGCCGGCGCCGTTCGGACCGAGAACGGCGAGCGTCTGCCCCGTCTCCAGGCTGAGCGTCAGCTCGGCAAGCGCCGTGCGCTCGCCATAGCGGCGCGTCAGCGCGCGCAGCGCAACAGCGCTCACGCTGTGCGTTCGCCAGGCGATCGGTTCGAGCTGCGTGCCATCGGATATCTCATCGCTGCGGCGCAGCCGGCGCGCCAGTTGCCCGCCAACATACTCGCTGTAGGCCTTCCTCCCGGGATCGCGCCGCGCCGCGTGCGCCTGACGCTAGGATGCACGCACCCGAGCCGAAAGGGCGCCAGCTCGCATGTCGTATCCAACCTGGACCACGTGGACGATAGACCCCGGACTGATCGTGGTTCTGCTTGCTGCGGCCTGGCTCTACGGCCGCGCCTTCCAGCGCGCCAGGCGCCACTCCGGACACCGCGGACCCGGCGTCGGGCACTGGCTGCCGTACGGCTGCGGGCTCGCGATCATCGCGATCGCTCTGATGTCGCCGCTCGACGCGATCGGCGACCACTACCTCCTCTCGGCGCACATGCTCCAGCACATCCTGCTCTCGGACGTCGCGCCGGCGTTGCTCGTGCTGGGTCTCCGGGCACCAGTCCTGCCGCTCGGCCTGAGCCGCGGTGGGCTGCGGCTGATCGCCCCCGGAGGCCGGGCCGGGAAGCTGATCGCGCTGGCGACGAGCCCCTGGATCGCCTTGCCGCTCTGGGCGCTTGCGACGTGGGTCTGGGCGATCCCGACGATCTTCGACTACTCCGCGGCCCATCCGCTGGTTCACGGCATCGAGCACGCGACGCTCTTCTACACCGGCCTCGCCATGTGGTGGCTGATCATTGACCCGCTGCCGTCCGGTCGCCGCTCGCCGGGGCCGCGCCGGCTCGTCTACCTCGGCTTCACGCGCGGCGCGAGCGCCATCGTGTGCCTGCCGCTGACGTGGATCACCACCACCGTCTACCCGCGCTACGTCGCCGCCCCGCGCGCTTACGGGATCAGCGCGATCACCGACCAGCATCTGGCGGGCGCCGGCATGTGCTTCCTCGAGTTCCTGATCTTCGGAATCGCGATGGCGGCGACGTTCCTCAACTTCCTCGGTCGCGACGAGCAGGTCGCAGCGCTCAGCGACCGCCTCGGCGGACAGCTGCCGGCAGGCTGAGTGATCCGGGGGGCGCATGCGCCCCCCGGCCGATCGGTGCATGCACCGATCGGGGCCTCGGCGCATGCGCCGAGGCCCCGCCTCAACTCAGGATCATCCATAGCCGCCGGTCGAAGCCGGGCTCTTGGTGATCGACTTGCCGCTCGGGCTGACGACGTAGAAGCCGTTCGAGCCCTCTCCCGTGGTCTGACCTGCGGCGGTGTCGCTGGCGAAGTAGTACAGCGGGTGACCCTTGTAGGTGACCTGCTTGCCGCTTCCGCTTTTGATTGTGCCCAGGTCGCTCGCCTTCGCGGAGCCCTTGGCCTTCGGCTTGCCCGAGGTCATCAGCGGTGGCCAGACCGCTGCGCAGCCGCCGGTGCAGGTCGCCTTGTTCTTCGAGTCCGCGCTGTCGAGATAGAGCGTGTGCCCGTTGGTTCCGACGAGGATCGTGCCAAGCGAGGTGTGGCGCGTGCCGACCGTCGCGACCGACGAGGCGATATGCGCGCCCGACGCGACGGCGACCCCGACTGACGCTCCCAGCATTGCGCTCGCGATGGCGAGCATTACGGTGATTCTCTTCATCGATCGCTCCAGGTGTCCGTGGGATTTGCCTTCCCCTACCAAGACTCCAATCCGGGCGATTCCTTCCCGGGCGCGATCGCATTTGTCGGGCGCGTCAGGCGCTCAGTTCGCAGAGCGAGCTCCCAGCTCGCGCAATGCGACGCCTGCCGCGCGGGCGCCGCACATGCCGTGGACGCCGCCGCCGGGTGGCGTCGCCGCCGAGCAGAGATAGAGACCGCGGACCGGCGTGCGGTAGGAGTGAATCGCGACCGTCGGGCGGAACACGGTCTGGCGGACGCTTGTCGAGCCGGACGCGATGTCGCCGCCGACGTAGTTCGGGTTCTCGGCCTCGACCGCTGCGGGCGAGGTGCTGACGCGCGCGAGCACGAGATCGCGGAAGCCCGGCGCGAAGCGCTCGATCTGGGACTCGATCCGCTCGGTCATGTCGACCGGCGAGCCGTTTGGCACGTGACAGTAGGCGTAGAGGGTGTGGTGACCACTCGGAGCCCGCGTCGGATCGGCGACCGTCGACTGGACGACGATGGCGAACGGCTGCTCCGAGAGGCGTCCGGCGGCGACTTCGGCCTCGCTGCGTGCGATCTCCTCGAAGGTGCCGCCGACGTGCACGGTCGCGGTTGCCCGGCAGGGCTCCGCGGTCCACGGAACCGGCCCCGACAGCGCCCAGTCGACCTTGAAGACCCCCGGTCCGTAGCGGTAGCGCTCCAGCGCCCGTCGGTAGCGTGCAGGCAGCCGTCCGTCGTCCAGCGCGAGCAGCTGGCGCGGCGTGACGTCGAGCAGCGTTGCCCGCGCCGCTGGCAGCTCGGCGAGGCTCTCGATCCAGTGTCCGGTGTGCACCGTGCCACCGTGGCGCTCGAGCTCCTCGACGAGCGCAGCGGTGATGCCGGCGCTGCCGCCCTCGACCACCGGCCAGCCGACGGAGTGGGCGAGGATCGTCATGACGAGCCCGAAGCCGCCGCTCAGTGGGTAGGTGAGCGGCTGGATTGCGTGCGCGGCACAGCCCGCGAAGGTGGCGCGCGCCGCGGTCGTGTGAAAGCGCGCCGCGAGCATCCGCGCCGGCTGTATCCCCAGCGCGCCGAAGCGCGCCATCGAGAGCGGCGGCGGCGGCAGCGGGCGGACCGGCCCGAGCGCCTGGGGGATGATCTGATCGGCGTGCTCGACGAGCGGGCCCATCAGTCGCCGGTAGGCGCGGGCGTCCTCGCCGAAGGTCTCAGCCGTATCCGCGACCGACCCGAAGACCGCTGCCGCGCCACCGCCGTCCAGCGGGTGGGCGAAGGCGACCTCCGGCAGGCGCAGCGGAATCTGCGCCGAGCTGAAGCTGGCGAAGAACGGCGACGCCGCCGCAAGCGGGTGGACGCTCGAGCAGACATCGTGCGCATAGCCCGGCAGCGTCAGCTCCGCCGTGCGACAGCCGCCCCCTGGTGTCTCGGCGCCTTCGAAGACCTCGACCGCGAACCCGGCGCGGGCGATCGTGACCGCTGCGGCGAGCCCGTTCGGGCCGGAGCCGAGGATCACCGCGTCCGGTGCGCTGTCCGACGGCGAGCTGCGGGCTGCGCTCACAGCTCGCCTGCAACCGAAAGCGTCGGCACTCGCGCCATCAGCCGCCGACAACTCTCGCCGCGTGAGCGAGGAACGGTGCCACGTCGATGCCGCGTCCGGTGGCACGCTCGACGAGCGGCTCGGTGTCGAGCCGGCGACCGTATTTGTGGACGTGCTCCGCGAGCCATTCGCGGATCGCGCCGACCTCGGCGACCCGCAGCGCCTCGTCCTGGGAGCCGAGGTCCGCCTCGATCTGCTGCCAGAGCTGAGCCGCGATGAGGCAGCCCATCGCATAGCTCGGGAAGTAGCCGAAGAGGCCAGCTGACCAGTGGATGTCCTGGAGCACCCCGGCCGCGTCGTCGGGAACCTCGACGCCGAGCAGCCGTCGCATGTCGTCGTTCCAGGCTGCAGGCAGGTCGTTCACGTCCAGCCCGCCCTCGATCAAAGCCAGCTCGAGCTCGAAGCGCAGGATGATGTGGAGCGGGTATGTGACCTGATCGGCGGAGACTCTGATCAGTGACGGGCGGACCTGCGCGAGCTCGGCGTAGAGGGCATCGGGCTCGATCGCATGGCCGCCACGACCAAGCTCCTCGGCGAGCACCGGCGCAAAGGCGCGGTTGTAGGCGACATGGTTTTCCCAGAGCTTGCTCTGGGACTCGTGGATCGTCATCGACGTGCCGCGCCCGAGGTTGGTGCGCTCGAGATCCGGCGCGATCTGGCGCTCATAGAGCGCGTGTCCGAACTCGTGCAGCGCCCCGAGCAGAGACTCCAGGCTCCCGCTCTCATAGCGCGTGGTGACGCGCGTGTCGCGTCGGCTGACTGCCTCGCTGAACGGGTGCGCCGACACGTCGACGCGCCAGCTGTCCTCGCTGACGCCGAGCCGCCGCAACGTTGCCCCAACAGCAGCGCGCTGGGCCTCGATCGGTATGCCGACGGGCACCGCGCGCCGCTCAGGCTGCCGGCCGACGCCGGCGATCAGCGGCCGCAGGCCCTCGGCGAGGCGGGCGAAGATCGCCTCAATCCGCTCTGTTGCGACGCCGTAGTCGAAGTCGTCAAGCAGCGCGTCGTAGGGTCGCGCCGCATCTTTGAAGCACGCCGCATAGGTGCGGGCGAGCTCGACGTTGCGCGCCAGTGCCGGAGCGAACGCCGCGAAGTCCGCGTTGGCGCGCGCCGTCTGCCACGTCGCCTGCCCGGCAGCCGCCGCCTGCGCTCGCTCGCCGACGAGGTCTGCCGGCACGCTGCGCTGGCGCTCGAAGTCCCGCCGTGCGACGCGGACGATGTCGCGGTCGATCTCGTCGAGCTCACTGCCTTCCAGCTCCTCGAGCCACTCGCCGATCTCGTCGGCGCTCGCAAGCTCGTGCGAGACACGGTCGAGCGTGGCGAGCTGGTTCGCGCGCGCGGTCGCGCCCTCGGGCGGCATCATCACCCGCTGGTCCCACCCGGCGAGCCCACCGAGCGCCGATAGATCGGCCAGCTCTGCAAGCCTGGCGCGGAGCTCTGCCATCACGGGCATGCGCACACCCTACGCGTCGGTGATGTTGTGTGAAGAGAGCGGGCGCGCAGGAGCGCCGGCGTGCTGTGGGCGACAGCGGATCGTCTAGTAGGTGGCTCGGCCGCCGCTGATGTCATAGACCGCTCCGGTGGAGAAGCTACAACGATCTGAGGCCAGCCAGGCGACGAGTTCCGCGACCTCCTCGGGCCGCCCAACGCGCTTCATCGGTATCAGGCTTGTGAGATGGGCGAGGACGTCGGGGGCCGTCGTCTTGTTCATCTCGGTGGCGATCACGGCCGGTGCGATCGCGTTGACGATCACGCCGGTGGTCGCGAGCTCCTTGCCCAGCGATTTGGTGAGGGCGATGACGCCGGCCTTCGAGGCCGAGTAGGCACTGAGGTTGGGGTTGCCGTCCTTGCCGGCCATGCTTGCGAAGTTGACGATTCGTCCCCAGCCGTGCTCCACCATCCCGGGAACCACGGCGCGGCACATGGCAACGGTTCCGTGGACGTTGACCGCGAAGGTGGTTTCCCACTCCGCGCGCGTCGTCTCCCACAGCGGCTTGTTGGGACCGCCGATGCCGGCGCTGTTGAGCAGGATGTCAATCGGCTCGAGCTCGGCGATCAGCCGGCTCACCGCCGCATCATCGGTGACGTCAAGGCGGTGGTCGGCTCCGTCGGCGATGTCGACGGTGATCACGTCGTGGTACTCGGAGCGCAGTCGCTGGGCGCACGCGCGACCCAGCCCGCTGGCGCCTCCGGTCACGAGTGCGCGTCGCGCTCCTGCGCTGCTCATCGCGTCATCGCGCTAGTGGGATTCACGTGCGACCTGATCGCCACTGGCGCCGACCAGGAAGTTCAGGTCGGCGCCGGTGTTGGCCTGCTGCACCGTGCTCACGTAGAGGCTCTCCCAGCCACGCGATGGGTTGGCAAATGCCCGTGTCGTCGCAGCGGTCGGCGACCGGCCGGCTAGCTCCTCTTTGGTGGCGTCGATATCCAGCCGCCGCGCCGGAACGTCGAGAACCACAAAGTCGCCGCTGCGCACCAGTCCGAGCGGTCCGCCGGCCGCGGCCTCCGGCGACACGTGCAGGACGACGGTTCCATACGCCGTCCCGCTCATCCGCCCGTCGCAGATCCGGACCATGTCGCGAACGCCCTGTTCCAAGAGCTTCTTGGGCAGCGGCATGTTCGCCACCTCCGGCATTCCCGGATAGCCCTTCGGTCCGCACCCGCGAAGCACCAGCACCGAGTTGGCGTCGACCTCCAGCTCGGGATCGTCGATCCGGGCATGGAAGTCTTCGATCGAGTCAAAGACCACGGCTCGACCGCGGTGGCGCAGTAGATGCTCGGATGCCGCGGCGGGCTTGATCACGGCGCCGGTGGGAGCCAGGCTGCCGTAAAGGACGGCGATCCCGGCGTGCGCCACCAACGGATCGGATCGCGGGCGGATCACTTCGGGGTCCCAGATCTGCGCGTCGGCGAGGTATTCGACGAGCGGGCGGCCGGTGACGGTCAGCGCGGTCGGATCAAGCAGGTCGACAACCTCGCGCAGCACGGCCAGCAGACCGCCGGCGCGATGGAAGTCCTCCATCAGGAACCGCCCCGACGGCTGCAGATCGACGAGCAGCGGCACCGCGGCGCCAACGCTGTCGAAGTCGTCCTGGGTCAGCGGGATACCGAGCCGACCCGCAATCGCGAGCAGGTGGATTACGGCGTTGGTTGAGCCTCCCACAGCGGCGAGCGCGACGATCGCGTTCAGAAACGAACCGCGGGTCAGGAACTCGCTGGGCCGCCGTCCATCGCGAACCATCGAGATGACGAGGCCCCCTGTCTCGTGAGCCGCTCGCAGCAGGCGGCTGTCCGCCGCGGGAGTTCCCGCGACGCCGGGCATCGTGGTGCCGAGCGCCTCGGCCACCAGCGCCATGGTGGAGGCGGTGCCCATCGTGTTGCAGTGCCCGCGGCTGCGGATCATCGAGGACTCCGAGCGCAGGAAGTCCTCCTGCGACAGCGTTCCGGCACGCACTTCCTCCGACAGTTTCCATACGTCGGTGCCGCACCCCAGCGGCCGCCCGCGGAAGCTGCCGCTCAACATCGGGCCGCCCGGCAGCACCACCGCCGGAAGGTCCACCGATGCCGCTGCCATCAGCAGCGCCGGGATCGTCTTGTCACACCCTCCGAGCAGCACCACACCGTCGATCGGGTTGGCGCGGAGCATCTCCTCGGCCGCCATCGCGGCCATGTTCCGCCATAGCATCGCGGTCGGGCGGACATTGGTCTCGCCGAGCGAGACGACCGGGAGGTTCAGCGGGATGCCCCCGGCCTCGTACACGCCGTGCTTGACGCTCTCGGCGACCTCGTTGAGATGGGCGTTGCAGGGCGTCAGGTCCGAGGCTGTGTTCGCGATCGCGATGTGCGGACGACCGTCGAAGGCATGACCGGGCAGGCCGCGCCGCATCCACGCCCGGTGGATGTAGGAGTTGCGGTCCGTCCCGGCATACCAGTGCGAGCTTCGCTGGGTCTGCATCGGCGCCCTCGGGGTGGTCGAGCAGGCTTAGGATCTGAGGCGTGGCCGAGCCTACAGATTGTCGCCGGCGGGGGCCGAGGGACGAGCCGCGCAGCGCGACCCCGACGTTGATCTCCGCCACCGTCGCGTCCGAGCACGCCTATGCATTGGCCGAGGGCCCGCTCTGGGACGAGCAACGCGAGCGTGTGCTGTGGGTGGACATCGACGCCGGACACATCCACAGCGGCTCCGTCGACGGGTCGGTCATCGCGCCCGCCGCCCGGCTCAGCTTCGATGAAACGGTCGGCGCGGTGGCCTGCTCCGCCGACGGAACGCTGCTCGTCGCCGGGCAACGCGACCTCTACCGAGTGGCGCGGGATTCCCGCCGTGAGCTGCTGGCCAACGTCGTTCCCCCCGCAAAGAACAGTCGGCTCAACGATGGCGCCTGCGACCCGGCCGGCCGATTCCTGGTCGGCAGCCTGGCGCTCGACGGGCGCGAGCGCGACGAGTGCCTTTGGCAGGTCGGTCAGGGTGGGAGCGTGGCGATCATCGACGACGACCTGACGGTCTCCAACGGGCTTGCCTGGTCCGCGGATGGAGCGGTTCTCTATAGCGTCGACTCGACCCCTGGCATCGTCTGGGCCCGGCCCTACGACGCGGTGAGCGGGAACTGGGGTGTCCGCGCTGCGGTCATCCGTATCGGCGAGGGCTCCCCGGACGGTCTGTGCATGGATACGGACGGCAATCTCTGGGTTGCGATCTGGGGCGCCGGAGAGGTGCGCTGCTACACGCCGGGCGGTGAACATCTGGCCACGATCACGGTACCCGCGCCCCAGACCTCCAGCGTCGCGTTCGTTGGCCCCGCGCGCGACACCCTGCTGATCACGACCGCGCGCGTCGGGCTGTCACCGGCGCAGCTCGAGGAGTTCCCGCTCTCAGGCCATCTGTTTATCGCCCGCGTCGACGCTGCCGGCGTGCCGACAACGCCGTGGTCGGGATCATGAGCGGGTCGCAGTGAAGGCCTTCGTCGTCACCGCACCCGGAGAATTCTCGCTTCAGGAGGTCGAGGATCCGGCCGCGAAGTCCGGCGAGGTCGTGGTGGACGTCGCCCGCGTGGGTGTCTGCGGCACCGACGTGGAGTTCTTCACCGGCGAGATGGCCTACCTGCACGACGGCCACGCCGCCTATCCAATGCGGCTAGGGCACGAATGGTGCGGGGTCGTCGTCGCCACGGGCGCTGGCGTCGATCAGTCGTGGATCGGCCGGCGGGTCATCGGCGACACGATGCTCGGTTGCGGCGAATGTGAGCGGTGCCGATCTGGACGCCAGCATCTGTGTGAGCGCCGCACCGAGGTTGGGATCAGCGGCGGCAGAGCAGGGGCGCTCGCCGAGCAGCTGGCCGTCCCCGCGTCATCGCTGCGAGGGCTCCCGGACGCGGTCGACGACCTCGCCGGCGCGATGGTGGAGCCCGGCGGGAACGCGCTACGAGCCGTGTGGGCCGCGGACCTCCACCCGCACGACCGGGTGCTGGTCCTGGGTCCGGGAACCATCGGCCTGCTCGCGGCGCGGTTCGCTCACGCCGCCGGCGCCGAGGTGCATGTCGTCGGCAAGGACGAGCCCTCGCTGTCCTTCGCGCGGTCGCTGGGACTCGACGGCGTGTGGACCGTGAGTGACCTGCCGGGCCTGGCCTTCGACGCAGTGATCGATGCCACCAATGCGCCGGCTCTGCCGGCGCTCGCGCTTGAGCTCGTCGAGCCCGGCAAGCGCGTCGTGTACATCGGACTCGCCGGCACTCCGAGCACGATCGACACTCGGACGCTGGCGCTCAAGGATGTGACCGCGGTCGGCATCCTGTCTGCATCTCCCGGACTGGCCGCTGCGATCGACGCCTACGCGTCGGGCGCCGTCGATCCACATCCGCTCGTGGCCGCGACGGTCGGGCTCGAGCGCGTCGGCGACGTCCTTGGCGGATGGCGGCCAGGCGATGCCGGTGCTGGCCCAAAGATCCATGTCGATCCCCGTAGCTGACAACCGCGCACCACGATCGGATACGCCGGCGACGGTGGACCATGGAGTGATCTTGCCCCCCAGCTCGGCTCGTGGAACGCCTGCGGGCGGTGTTGGCGATCAGTCCGTATGTTCCGCCAGCAGCAGCTCGGTTCGGTATTGCGGGGCGAGCGCTACGGCCTTGGCGATGAACGCCGCGGTGCCCGCCTTGTCGAGCGGCGGTGGCGGGTCGGTTCGGTTCGCGACGGAAACGCCGACGGCGCGAAAGAACTCCTCCTGCCCGGACGGAGAGCACAGGCAGAGCAATCGCGCGGGCCGCTCGGCGTTGTTGGTGAAGACGTGCGGTGCGTTCGCCGGGACGTTCACGGTGTCGCCGGCCTTTGCGACCGTGGTCGCGCCGCGGAAGGTGAGCTCGATCTCGCCGTCGAGGATCGTGAACATCTCTTCGAAGTCGTGGCGGTGAGGTGGAGGCCCGCCGCCCGGCGGGACGTGCATGTCGATCAGGGTGTAACGCCCGGCCGTGTCCTGACCGGACACGAGAATCGTGTAGGTATCACCAACCACGCCAAGGTGCGGCAGCGTTTCGTCTGTGTCGGGACTGATCTGGGTGAGCTCCCTGCCGGGGTCGTCGGCCGGGATCGGACCCGCCGACGATGACGCGGGGGCTGGGCGCTCGTTCATAGGGTTCCCTTCTTTCGCGTTCGCGGCGAGCCTACTCGGTCAGCCTCGAGCGGGCCGGTCACGCGCCTCAGCGCGCGAGCGGCTTGTCGCGCGAGGCGAGTGTCAGAAGTGCGTGATTACGCACGCTCGTATTGCGGTCAGAGCGGTCGCCGGCGAGACACTCTCCCGCTCACCAGCGGATATCGTCAGCGCATGCGTGTTCTGGTGCTAGGGGCCGGGTTCGGCGGCCTGGAGTTGACCACCAGGCTGTCCGAGGAGTTCGGCGACGGCGTCGAGATCGTGCTGATCGATCAGCGTGACGCGTTTGTGTTCGGGTTCTCGAAGCTTGACGTCATGTTCGGGCGGGCCCTTCCCGCGTCGGTTCGTCATCCGTACCGCGACCTGGTCAAGCCGGGGGTGAGGTTCGTTCAGGCGACCGTGCGATCGATCGATCCGCTCGTCAAGCGTGTTGAGACTGACGCTGGCGCGTTTGGGTGCGACATCCTGGTGGTCGCTCTCGGCGCGGACCTGGATCCGGCCGCCACCCCTGGTCTGGCAGAGGCAGGCCATGACTTCTACAGCGTCGACGGCGCGTTTGCCGCGCGCGATGTGCTCCAAAGCTTCGACGGTGGCCGCGTGATCATCGGTGTCCTGTCGACGCCGTTCAAGTGCCCGCCCGCGCCCAGCGAGACGGCGCTGATGCTCCACGACCAGCTCGTCAAGCGGGGGCTCCGTGAGCGCTCAGAGATCTCCCTGGTGATGAACTTCGGCCGGCCGATCCCGCCATCACCGGAGGCGTCCGAGCTGCTGGAGGGAGCGTTCGCGGAGCGGGGGATCGCCTGGCACCCGCGGCGAGAGGTGTGCGAGCTCGACCCATCCACCAGAACGGCGAAGCTGCGCGACGGGGGCGAGATGCAGTTCGACCTTTTCCTCGCCGTCCCGGTCCATCGTGCCCCGGCGGTGGTGCTCGAATCGACGATGGCGGTCGACGGCTGGATACCGGTCAACCCATTGACGCTCGAGACGACGTTTGACGGCGTCTACGCGGTCGGCGATGTCGCTGCGGTCGGCACACCACGGGCCGGTGTGTTCGCCGAAGGCCAGGCGGCGGTGGCGGCCGAGCACATTGCGGCTCGCATCAAGGGCGAGACAAGCGACGCGGAGTACGGCGGCCGCGGCGTCTGCTACCTGGAGATGGGCGACGGCCAGATCGCGCTCGTCGACGTCACCTTCTTCGGCGACAAGCGCGTTGGACAGTTGGTGGGTCCGTCCGAGGCATACGTGCAAGACAAGATCGAGTTCGGCTCCAGCCGGATCAAGCGCTGGTTCGGCAGCGAATGGAAGGCAACGTGACGCGCAACCTCGAGAAAGTCCCACTGATCTGAGGCACTTCTGTTGCGGCTCACGCGACCGGCGGTGGCTTGCCTTCTGCACTGGCAGACAGCGCGGGATCCCAATCGCACACCGCGCATGCATGGCGGAAGGCCGAACGGGCAAACTCGACCCCGGCCTGATGCGGGTCGGGGCTGCGGCACACATCGTCCCAGTCCAGGATGTACTCGCCCAGCTCCGCGTTCCAGTGCGCGGCCGCGGGGGAAAGCGTTGCGGTCGCGAAAGCTGCCGGCGCTGGGTGCGCGTAGGCGTAGAACGCTGCGTTGCCGTACCGCGGATCGCCGGGCCACCATCCGACGGCGACCTCTTGTGCGTTCATCGCGTTGCGCATGATGAAGTCGTCCGACGGCGGATCGGCGGACGACCCAGAGAAAAGGTTCACTGCGAGGTCGAACGAGCCCCACCATGCGTTGACCGGTGTCGAGCGCCCGCGATACGGCGCCCGGAACGCCGCGAGGATCAGCGCGGCGCGGGTCGCAGCAGCAAAGTAGGAAGCGACCTGACCGGGGTCATAGCGCGTGTGCTCGTCGTCCTCATCAAGCGGCACGCTCCACGGCACCTCCTGCGGCGTCGGATTGATCTCGACGGCGCCGCCAACGTTGCGGACCGCCTCGAGCACCTCACGGGTGATCTCGCCGACCGGTCGGTCGGGGGCGAGCGCGACGCGATGCACACGCCCGCCACTGTGCTCGACGATCGCCTCGTGGTTTCGTAGATCGAGCGCGACGACGAGCGCCCCCGAGCCGTCGGCCGCGGGTAGCAGGCCAGTCTCCCAGCCTCGCGCTGTCAGACGCAGAGCCGCGTGCTGCAACTGCGGCTCGGGTGGCGCAAGCGCCACGGCCAGCTTGCCAAGGACCTGGGTATGCGCGTGCAACGTGTCGCACGTCGCGCTCCACTCCTCGTAGGAGAGGGTCGACCAGTCCGAGGACATGGACGCACGCTACCGGTCAAGCGTCCAAACCGCTCACCGCCGCCAAAAAAAGGCCCAAACCTCAGCCCGCGGAGGCGCGTTGGCTACCGGGTATCGGCCACGAGGCTCCTCTCGCCGCGCCCGGGAGCCCTGCTCACGGCAGCCAGCGCGAATAGCGACGCGACGGTCAGAAAAGCCGTCTTAGCGGGCTAATCGTTGTCGAAAGGGCAACGGCCAATGGAGCTAGGGGGACTCGAACCCCCGACCTCCTGGGTGCGATATAGGAGACAGGGTGCTGGAGCGCGCAGTTTGGGGGCTTTTCGCTTCGATAACACCCCGTAAAACGAGGCATTTATGGGGCAAGCGGTACCCGAAACGGTACCCTGCAGGGCGCGGTACCCTGGTGGTACCCTGGCGTCATGGAGCGACTTCCGACCGGTGCGTTGATCGTCCGGACCGACGCCGAAGGGCATCCCTACTACGAGGCGAAGTGGCGTCGCGGTGGCGCGCAGGTGAAGCGGCGCGTGGGGTCGGCGTGGCTCGAGCCGGCCGCTGGTGGTGGCTGGCAGCCGCGGCGGGGCCGTGTCCCTGACGGGTTCTTCGACGAGAAGCGCGCCACGGTGCGGATGGCGGCGATCGTCGCCGAGCACGACGCGAACGCCGCGGAGATCGAACGCGGCCAGCGCGAGCGCCGAGAGCGCGGCGCGACCGTGCGCGAGATGGCAGCGGCGTGGCTCGAATACCTCTGGCGAGAGAAGGGGGCGAAGCCCGCGACGCTCCAGGACTACGGCTACCTGCTGATCGAGCCCGGGACGCCGCACAAGCGTGGACCGGGTGTGAACCCGGGACGGATCCTGCGAGCGCTTGGTGACCGCCCGATCGCGAAGGTCACGACGAGCGACGTCGCGAGCTTCCTGCGCGGCCTCGACCGCGGCGGGATGAGCGCGCGCTCCGTCAACAAGCACCGCGAGGTGCTCGGCGCGATGTTCTCTTACGCCCAGCGCGAGGACACCTACGCGCTGGCGCACAATCCCGTCACCGCCACCAGCAAACGGCGCGAGCTTCCGCCGGCGGTGCTGGACTTCTTCGAACCGGAGGAGATCGAGGCACTCGCCCGCGCCGCCGAGGCCGGCGCGCATCGCGGCGTTCAGCCGTACAACGTCGATCCCGGCGAGGTCGAGTGGCGCGGGTGGGAGGACCGCCAGGACGCCGAGCTCTACCGCGTCGCCGCCTACACCGGGATGCGGCTCAGCGAGCTGCTCGCGCTGCGCTGGGAGGACGTCGACCTCGAACGGCGCCGCGTGATCATCCACCGCGCGGTCAGCGCCGGCGTCGAGGGGCCGACCAAGAGTCGCCAGGCCAGATCCCTCCCGCTCGCCGATGCAACCGCCGCCGCGCTCGCACGGCTCGCCGATCGCGGCGACTACACCGATCGTGACGACTACGTGTTCTGCTCACGGCTCGGCCGTCGGCTCGACCGCTCAGCCGTGCGTCGCCGCTACACACGCGCACGTGACGCGGCTGGGCTGCGCGCACTGCGCTTCCACGCCCTGCGCCACGCCGCCGGGTCGCTGGTCGCGCGCGAAGCCGGCGCGCACTTCGTACAGGCGTTCCTCGGGCACTCGCGGATGAGCACGACCGAGCGCTACCTGCACGCGAAGTCGCGCCCGCAGGACGTCGAGATCCTCAACCGAGCGTTCGCCGGCGCCTCCGGTGTGCCGGCCGCGGAGTCCGAGTGATGGTCCTCAACCAGAAGGCGGCCCGCAGGCTGCTCGAGGAGAACGGCTGGACGATGACCCGCGGCGGCAAGCACGTCGTCAAGATGACGAAGCCCGGCGAGCGTCCGATCACGCTCCCGCACCACAAGAACCGCGACTATCCGCCCGGACTGACCAACGCTATCCTCCGTCAAGCGCGCCTCAAGTGACGACGCGTCTGCGACGATCACCAGAAGCGATGGAATACACCGCCCGCATCCACCACGAAGACGGCACCTATTGGGCCGAGGTGCCCGAGCTGCCCGGCGTCTTCGCATCGGGCGACAGCGTCGACGAACTGCTCGAAGGCCTCAAAGAAGCCGTCGCGCTCTACCTCGGCGACGGCGAGAACGGCACCACCGAGCTCTCCGAACTCAAGCTCGCAGTCACCGCGTAGCGGGGCCGCGTCGCCTCACACCCTGCGCGCTCGAGCCGCGTCGGCTGCCGCCCTGGCGCCGACCGCTCGTGCTAGGCGGCCGTATACGGCGTATACGGTGTCACCCCAGGTGATACTGTGTGATGCTCGCATCTGGTCTTCATTGTCGTTGTTGCTGTTCGTGTCGTCGTGTCTTGGTTTTGGTCTTGCTCGTCTTCGTCGTCGTCTTGGTTTGGTCGTCTGATTCGTCGTCGTTTTGGTCTTCGCCTTGGTCTTGATCGTTTGAGTCGTCGTCTTGGTCGTCGTCTTCGTCGTTCTGGTCTCGGTCGTCGTGGTCTAGTCGTCTCCCTTGGCGCCTTGATCGTGGTCGTGGCGCCGTAGCCGGCGCAGCGAGCGTGGCGCTACAACTGCTCGGCTATCCCCCCGCGGCGACCAAAGGGGTGCCCCTACCGCGGGCAGAGCGCGCGAAACGGAGCACTCCAGTGACGCTCGCCTCGGCAGGCGATTGCGGGCGTCCGCTCCGGGTGGTCGAGAACGCCTGGTCCTCGTCCATACCACGCATCTGCCATATGGGGTTGCGATCATCGCTGTTGACGCGAAGCGGCCGTCCAGCTGCGCTCCGGCGCTGGCAAACGCAGGCTGCGGGTTCGAGTTGGCAGTTTCAGCGGCGGTGGTCGTTACCGAGGACGCGTCGCTCGAGGTTGTCGAACGTTCCGCGCCAGCCCTCGTCGTGGCGGCGGCGCGATTCGTCGGAGGGGAGACCGGCGTGTACGAGGACGACGGTGGTGCGCTCGCCGTGCTGTGTGAAGCCGACCGTGACGAGGCTCTCGTGCTCCTCGCCCTCATAGGACCACGTGTAGACGAGCCGGCGCGGACGGTCGATCTCGCGGTATTCGCCGACGACCACGACGACTTCGTCCGTCTGCGGATCGTGCATCTGCAAGCGGTAGCGGCCGCCGACGCGCAGATCGATCTCGGCGCCCGGCGAGTCCCAGTCGGGGAAGGCCGCCCACCAGCGTACGAGGACGAGCGGGTTGGTCCAGGCGTCGAAGACGTCCTCGGCGCTCGCGTCGAAGGTGCGCTCCAGACGCAGAGGCTCGGTCACCGCCGCTGCTCCGCGAGGTACTGCTCGACGGTGGCGAACTTATGCTCCCACATCGCACGCAGGTCGTCGAGCCAGTGGTAGGGGTCGTCGAGGGCGTCCTCGCGCAGGCGCAGGCGGTGCTGGCGGCCGTCGATCACGCGCACGATTGCGCCCGCTTCCTCGAGCACCCGCAGGTGGCGGCTGATCGCAGGCTTCGAGACGCCGAAGTCGCTCGTCGCCTCGGCGACCGTCATCTCGCGCTCGGCGAGTCGCTCGATGATCCCGCGGCGGATCGGATGCGCGTAGGCCGCGAAGGCCTGGTCGAGATTAGCCATTTGGTTAACTGTACCGGCGTGGACAGGGTGACGAGCAGAGCCAGGACAGCCGCGGTCGCAG
>PKXY01000002.1 GCA_003132505.1 Solirubrobacterales bacterium | reverse complement strand
AACCTACATGGGCACGTCAACTAGTCGGCGTCGGGCCGAAACTTGCGCGCGAAGCTGGTCGGCGACCGATCCGACGAGCTCGGGGGGGAGGAGAACATCGTGACAACGCACGTCTCGTTAGGTGTGTAGGCGCCGCGCCAGAAGCGGACGAGGTCGGGACGTTCGTCGAGCACGCGCAGCAACGTCTGCGCATGCTCGCGCGCGTAGATCTTCCACTGCGAGGCGCAGTACAGTTTGAGCATCGCTGGCACCGGCCTGCGACCGATCGGGATCGGAAAGCAGCGGCGGGCGAGCAGTATCCTGTTGCCAATCCTCAGGAACCGACGGCTGAAGCGCCAGAGTCCCCCGTCCGGGCCACCGAGGCGAGTGCTCCAGTTGGGGTGGTATGGAATCGGGTACAGCTCGAGGCGGGAGAACCCACGCCAGCTGCGCGGCTCACCGACGCTGACGAGTGGGTAGCAGCTTCCGGAGGCCACGACGATGTGCTCGGCCTGGCTGCGCTCGAGCGCAGTGCGGATGCCGGCGAGCTCGCCTTCGACCATCCCCCACTGCGCCCAGGCCGTCCGAAAGCGAGGCGTCAGGACTACATCGGGCAGACCGTCGGTCATCGCTGCGAGCACGTCGTCGGGTGTCTTGGTGTCGCAGTGCAGGAAGACGTCGAGCCCCCCCAGCGCGCGGATCAGGCGGCGCACCTGAGGCGGATTGTTGTGCGCGAGGATGACCGCTACCGACTAGCTCACCGGCGCGCCGCCCCGCGGCGCAGGCGCGAGGGCGTGCGGCCGGTTCCGTCGCTGATGACGTCGCGCAGCACCGCGACCGCGACGGCGACGCAGCCGAGCGTCAGCACGCCGCGCACGACGGCGAATACGCCGGTCCCCGGGAGCAGCGTGCTCGACAGCGCGATCGCGAACGACACCACGGAGCCCAGCAGCAGTCCGGCGGGTGGATTGCGCAACGGCTGGATACGACGGGCAAACGAGATGGCCAGCAGCAATAGCAGGACGTACGCGAGTGATGTCGACAGCGCTGCTCCTTCAATGCCCAACGCCGGCACGAGGAAGATGTTGGCAGCGATATTGAACGCCGCGGCCACGACTACGCAGATGCCGACCGGCGCCGTTCGTCCGGCGATCAGTAGGACACGGTTCGCGGTGATGTAGGCAGCCATCGGGAAAGCCCCCGCGCTGATCGTCACGACGACGATCACAAGCCCAGCCGCGTGGTAGTAGCCGGGCACCCAGACGGCCAGCACCAGCGGGATTCCAAAGCCGAGGCCCAGCACCATCGGGATCAGCAGCCGGAGGAGCACGTCGCGGCTGTCTGCGAGCAGCCTGGCGCGTAGCCCAGGATCGTCCAGCTTGAAGAACCGTGGCAGCCACACCGGGTCGAGCAGACCCAAGAGCAGGATCGGAATCGTCGCGATGTTGTACACAGCGCCGTAGCGCTCGACCTGCAGGGGCAAGAGATCGTGGTGGATGATGATCCGGTCCGACGCCATCAGCAGGAAGCCCGCGACGGAGGCTGGCACGAGCCCGCCCGCGTACTTGAGCGAGCTGACAATGAGCTGACGATCGCGGCGGCGGAGCGGCAGCGGGCGGGTCATGTAGAGCACCAGGACGGTCGCGGCCAGCTGCATCAGCATCTCGCCGAGAATGAACTCAGTCGCGGTGCGATGGACGAAGACGACCAGGAGCACGCTTACGACCTCGGCCGCCAGCGATTGAACGAAGGTGACGAGGGCGTAGGCCCCGAAAGCGCCCCTGCTGCGCAGCAGCGCTATCGCGGCAAACGTGACGGCGGTCAGCGCAGCCCAAATGACCGTGTAGCGCAGGGTCGGACCGAACCTGCCGAGGGCCAGCGACGGGGCCCAGAGGGGTCCGGTCGCGTACCCGATCACGAGCGTGAGCGTGGCCGTGATGATCGCGAGCGAAATCGTCCGCCTGGCGTTGCGACCAGCGTCGTCGTCTCGATAGTTGCGCTGAATTGCCGTTGGGAGACTGAAGATGCCAATCGCCGCGACGACTTGCATCACGGCGATCGATGTCGTCAGCACCGCGAATTGGCCTCCGCCGAGCAACCGCGTCGTGATCGGGATCGATAACGCAGCGAGCGCCGACTGCGACGCGCCGACCACGAGGTATGCCGAGTCGCGCCCGAATAGTCCGCGCATCGCGGTCTGGGTCTCCGCGGCAGCGGGCTCCTCTTGCTGCTCATCGTCTCGATCGGGCAGCGGCGCCGGGCTTAGTTCGTCCTCCGTTGCGGAGCCACCGCGAGATTTCGGCACCCAGCGCCAATCCTCGGTGTCCGCGTCAGCGACACTCGCGGGGATCGATGGCGTCAAGGCGTCGTTCTCGGCGTGGTCGGGGAGCCGGTCATCGTCGCCGTAGTTCGGGAGCCGGTCATCGTCGCCGTAGTCGGGGAGCCGCGAGTAGCGCCTCGCGGGCGCGGGGCTCACGGCGCTGCGCCCGCTGGCGAGCGGCGCTGCGATTTCGACTTCAGCCTCGGGGCGCGTTGGGCGTTGCCTCCGGGCCGTGGAACGCCGTCGATCCCTCTTGCGCTTACTCGCTGCCACTTGCTAGCTCAGCCGCGGCAGCGCGGCACCTCGCGAGCCACTGCAGCTCGGAGCGCTGCTGGCGCATCCCAGGGAGATCGCGCTACACCGGTAGGTACCGCGCTTATCCGCCCGCAAAAGCGAGCCGCCGCGTTTATCATCACGATGTCCATTGTAAGCTGGACACTGGTTGCCCCACGCGCGATCGACAGCCGTTTCAGCAGCCCTCGCGCACCGGCACGGTCGTTGGGCATCCCGCTCACAACGCCTCGAAGGTCGCGACGGTTGTGAGGCGCACCTGTCGCCCTCACCCATTCACCCCCCGGGCCCGAACCCGCAAGTCAAGAGATCGCCGCCGCGTCACGCGCCAGCGAGGCGAGGCGATTCGCGCGTCAAGGGTGCGTGTCCCCCCGGCGCCAATGCGATTTTCCCTCGTTTTGCGCGTGTTATCCGCAAGCCCATGAATGGTCGCCAGTGACAATCATCAGCTCTAGGTGATCTTCTTCCCTGACCACGACGAATGGCTTGGACGACGTGTTATGTTGCCTGCTGTCCGGTCTTCGCGGAGCTCACACAGGGTCAGCGGCCTAGACAACACGTGATGATCGCCACAAACTTTCACAACCGCAGGGGGCGCAGGTGACCAGCACGTGGAGCGATGAAGACGGTACGGGGGCGTTTGGCGGCGGGCCCGTATCGATCAGTCTGGTCATCCCGACGCTCAACGAAGCGGCGAACCTCCCGCATGTGCTGACGCGGATCCCGACGATGGTCGACGAGGTGCTCCTCGTCGACGGCCATTCGGTCGACGACACGATCGCGGTGGCGCGTGCGATCCGGCCCGAGATCAGGGTGCTGTTACAGCGGTCTAGGGGTAAGGGAAACGCCCTCGCCTGTGGTTTCGCGGCGGCCACCGGGGACATAATCGTGATGCTAGACGCAGACGGCTCGACCGATCCGGCCGAGCTCCCGGCGTTCGTCGACGTGTTGCTTAGCGGCAGCGACTTTGCGAAGGGATCGCGCTTCCTCGAGGGTGGTCACAGCGCCGACCTCACTCGGGTTCGCGCCACCGGCAACAGGTTCCTGAACATCGCGGTCAACATGCTTTTCCGCACCCGCTACACCGACCTCTGCTACGGCTACAACGCGTTCTGGCGTCATTGCCTGCCCCACATGCGCGTCACGAGCTCCGGCTTCGAGGTCGAAACGCTGATCAACGTCCGGATCGCGCGCGCCGGCCTGCGCGTCACGGAGGTGGCGTCGATCGAATACGAGCGGATCCACGGCGAGAGCAAGCTCAACGCGGCCAGGGACGGCATGCGTGCGCTTTCGGTGATCGTCCGCGAGCGCCTGAGCAGCCGCAAGGTCGCGCGTGGCAACGAGTGGGAGCCGCCGTTTCACGAGCTCCCGCCGAGCATCGACGAGGAGGGCTTGGCGACTGACCCCACTTTGCTGCACGCCCACAGCCGGCTTCCACGCACAATGGCGTCCGAGGCACGTTCCGGGCCCGACATAACTACCTTGGACCCGGCGAGCGCCAGCGGTCCGGCTGTCTAGCGCCGCGAGGCCACCGGCCGGATTATGCGTCCGCCCTCAAAGCGGTATGGAGAGACAGTCGAGACGAGCGGCGCCGGGAATCGGTGCGCGATGCGCGCAACCATCCCTGCGACGGCGTCGTACCCGACCGCTGAGGCAAGCAGCTCGACGCCGCGGGAGCTTCTATGCGCCGCGTCCTAATCACCCTGATCGCGGCCGCCGCGCTGAGCGCGGCCGGCCTCGTTGCTAGCGCTGGCGGCGGCACGCACGCTGGGCGTGTGCCCGTCGCTTCATCGGATCTGGGCAGCACCGTCACGGCCGCTCCCAGCCCGTCGCCGACGGTCGCTCAAAGCACGCGCACCCGCAGGCCGAGCTCGCACACCGCCGACGGCAGTCGAGATCGTGGCGTGCAGCTGGCCGACGGCAAACCGAGTGACACCGGGACGAGCGCGGGCGCTCCGACCGGCGACCCGATCGCGAGGATCGCGGACGCTGGCGATCCGACGATCGATGGCACTGCCGGCACCGGAGGCACCATCAGTGGTAGCTACACCGGTACGACTGGCGGCTGCACGCAGACCGACGCCACCGACGTCACCTGCACGGCCGAGACCGGCGACACGGTGACCCTGACCGCCGCTTACGGTAACGGATACACGTACGGGACCTGGAGCGGAGACTACTTGTCGTGCAGCGGAACAACCGACGCCACGCCGTGCACGATCGTCGTGTCGGCGCTGACGCCCATGACAGGCACCGAGACCGCGAGCTTCATCTCGACCGCGCCTCCAGCCACGTACAAGGTCACCGGCGACAGCGGTCCCGCCGACGGCGGGACCGTCACCGCCACCGGCGCCGCGCCCGCGGTCTGCTCCGGCGATAGCTGCACGGCCGGGACCGGCGACATGGTGACCCTGACGGCCACTGCCGATAGCCCCGGGTACACCGACGGGCTTTGGACCGGAGACACGTGCAGCGGAACCGACGCCACACCGTGCGAAGTGACGGTCGGTACCAAAGACGACATCGAGACCGCGAACTTCACAGCGACCGCACGCTACACCGTGGCCAGCGCGACCGCCGGCACCGGCGGCTCGGTGACCGTGAGCAGCACAGAGGCCGACAAAACCTGCACGACAGGAGCCAACAACAGCTGCACTGTCTACGACGGCGAGACCGTCACGCTCACGGCGACGCCCGCCACCGCCTACTACCAATTCTCAGGCTGGAGCGGAGGCTCGTGCGGCGGGGCGAACCCGTGCGACGTGACTGCCACGAAGGGCGAAACCGACACCGCGACCTTCGGCCTCGCCGGTGTCCTCAACCCGGCAGCCGCGGTGTTCGTCTCGCCGAGCGGAAACGACTCCAACCCAGGCACGCAGGGAGCGCCGGTTGCGACGCCGAACCGGGCCCTGGCGATCGCCGCAGGCTCGCACGGCGCAGACACTCAGATCTGGATCGCGGCGGGTAGCTACGCCGGCCCGATGACGCTGACGGCTGCGGATGACAATCTGGCGATCTACGGCAACTTCAACGCCACAACGTGGACGGAATCGCCGACTCCCTCAGCCACGACCGTCACGGGCACTCCGGAGGGCCTGATCGCGACCGACGCGACCGGCGTGTCGATCGGTGAGGTCAACTTCACCGGCGATGCGCCGGGAGCCCCCTCATCTTCGGCCTATGGCGTCGTCGCGCTCGGTGGTTCGAACATCACGCTGTCGGGTGCGGTCGTGACCGCCGGCAGTGCAACCAACGGTGCGGCCGGGTCGGCTGGAGGAGCGGGCCAGAATGGCGGGGCCGGCGGACTCGGCGGTGCGGGAGAGACGCCGGCCCAGGTCACCGCAACCTGCTTGGGCGGCGGGGCCTGCACGGCCGTGGACGGCGCCGCAGGCGCGGCCGGGCTCGGCGTGAACGGCAACAACTACTACGTCCGCGACACGGTGGCAGACCAGCAGAACCCGCTGCTCGACGCGGCGGTGTTGTCGATCCCGCTCCCGGGCCCGGGCCAATCCGCGGGCGACGGTGGCCTCGGTGGCTGGGGCAACACCGCCTCCGGATACACGCTGCAGGGATGCATCGGCAAGGCGCCCAACCAGGTCTGCGGGCCCGAGAAGAAGCTCGACGGCAAGACCGAGGCGTTCGGCTACTACTACGGCGGCTGGGGCTCGAAGCCGTATGACGCGCCTACGACCTACGAGGGATCCGGTGGAGCGCCCGGATACGCCAACACCAAAGGCGACGGAACGCCCGGCAAACCGGGTAGCGAGGGCGGAAACAACGCAGCCACCGGCGCCGTGGGCGCGTCCGGGTCCAACAACTCCCCTGCCGGGCCGACATGGACGCCGGGTAACGGCGGCAGCGGCGCCGTCGGCGGTCCCGGTGGTGGTGGTGGCGGCGGCGGCGGCGGTGGCGGCGACGTCGAGGTCGACGCAAGCGGCCAGGTTGCCGGATCCGGCAACGGTGGTGGCGGCGGCGGAGGAGGCGCAGCCGGCGGCAACGGTGGGACGGGCGGCACCGGCGGTGGCGGCTCCTTCGGGATCTACGCCTATGGCTCCTCGAACGTGACTGTGGGTGCCGCCAGCTCCATCACAGCAAGTAACGGCGGGGCCGGCGGCAACGGTGGTGTGGGAGGCACCGGCGGCATTGGTGGCGCCGGCGGCGCCGGCGGCACGAACGGTGCTCCCCGTGAGGGCGCTGGCGGCACCGGCGGCGACGGCGGCGACGGCGGCAGCGGCGGCGGAGGGGGCGGCGGCGCCGGAGGCCCAAGCTTTGCGACCTACGCAGGCAGCTGCACCACTTGCGTATCGGTCGCCACCGGCACGCCGCTCCACGTCGGCGCGCCAGGAGCCGGCGGTCTGTCGGGCGGCGGCGGCCCGCTTGCCACAGCCGCGCCGGGCGGACTCAGTTCGTCGTGCTTCGGCAGCTGCAAATACGTCGCCAAGGTCCCAGTGGTCCTTCCCGCGTTGGCAGTGCTCAAGGGCAACCGCGTGACCGTGCCGCTGGAGTGCACCGTCCGCTGCCAGGGGACCGGCACGCTGGACCTGCTGGGCAGCACGCAAAACGCGAAGCTGGTGTCCGCCGGCCTTGCGAAGCCGGTATTTGCGAAGTTCAAGTTCCGTCTCGCAGCCCGCAGGCTCACCAAAGTGAGCGTCAAGCTCTCGCGGGGGGCTTTGGCCGACTTCGCGCACGCTCCGGCAACGATCGTCGAGCTCTCGGTCACGCTGAAGGGGAAGGCTGCGCACGGGACCTACGCTTCGATGATGACGATCTCACACGGCAAAGCGCCGGCGCAGCACTCCACTCGCAGCTGAAGCGCCCGTCGCGACAAGATCGCGACCGCTAGGAGGTTATTGCCGGCGGCTGGCGTATTTGGCCCGTGATGATTGGGAATCAGCGTATCCCCCATCTGCTGCGGCACCGTGCGCTCGAGCGGGAGGCGCTCTATCGCGTCGTCGACACGACTCCTGAATACGTTGACGTCGAGGTCGTGTCGGCTCCGGGCCTGACCCCGGGAGTCCGGCTTCGCTTCACCCAGGAGGCAGCCGCGCAAATGTCGGTCGTCGAAGACACGACGTGGGAGAATGGCAGCAAAGAGCCGGCCACGAAGGACCACGGTACCGGCGACACGGCCGCCGCCTAGCGCGGT
>PKXY01000003.1 GCA_003132505.1 Solirubrobacterales bacterium | reverse complement strand
TTTTTGGCTCGGGCCGAGAGCAGAGCCAGCATCTCCTTCTCAGGCGTCCCGGCGAGGACCAGATTCAGCGCGAACCCCTCAAGGGTCAGACCCTCGCTCGGGTCCGGCCGGACCTCTTTCACGATGTTGCGGACGATGCTCACGCGCCCACCATCGCTTTGAGTTGCTCGACTACTGCTAGCGCCTCGGCGCGTTCGCGGTCTTCCTCCGCCGCCGCGAGTTCGTCTTGCTGGCGGAGCACGTCGAGCGGTGTCTCTAGATCGACGCCGTAGAGGATCTGATCGCCTGTAAGGACTTGGGCGGCGCTGTGTTGGTGGTAGACGGACCGCTCGTGAGCCATCACCGCGGCGATTAGCGGGTCGATCTTCTCGCTGCGGCGTCTCTTTTGAAGCTGGCTGCCGTAGCGCGTTTCCTTTGCGACGGCATTGAGCACGGCCTGCGTTAGATCAGGGTCCCCGCTGTGCGTGAGCGTGCCCGTGGCGATCGCCTGCGCGAACTGTTCGGCCGCGCGGACCATCTGAGCGACCCGCTGGGGCGGGTAACTGACAATCCGCCCGCGATGTTCGTTGTCGAGAATTTCCAGCGAGCGAGCCCAATACGTGGGATCGGCAATGACCTCCCGCACGGACCATCGCTCGAAGCAGGCACGGATCGCGTCCTCAACTTCCAGCACGGGCACGGGAGAGTCGGGGCCATCGGGCTTCCAGACCTGCACGACGTCAACGTGGCGAGTTCCGTCCTTCTTGATCCAACACGCTACGACGGCGGTCCAGTCCTGAGCCCGCGAGCCATCAAAACCGATGCAGACCTGCGCCTCGCGCGGGATGCGCACGTCCGGACGCGCCGCCGACTCCCACAGCGCACGGTCCATCCAGCGCTCGTCCTCGGCCTCGCAGATTTGGTTCAGGTAGTACCTCCGGCTAACACTCGGGAGCGTCCCCGGATCTTGAATCTCGGCGATCAGCCGATCGAGATCGAGCCAGGTAGCGTCGCCCCGCGCTGCCTCTAGGGCTACGCGGACCGCTCCCGTATCGGAGAGGTCTTCAACGTGCGGGCCTTCTAACGCGTCGTACATCAACCCGGGGATTTGGCCGCCACCGGCCTGCCAAGCGGTGAACGTCTCCTCGGCAACGCTGCCTTCACCTGGGCGATGGGCGTTGGCTGTCTCGAACGTCCGGGCCGAGCCGAGCTTCGCCACGTTGCGGCGGACTGCGGCAGCTAGCTCGTTGCCGCGATTCAGCGGTAGCCATTCCTGGGTTTCATCCGTCACCACGAATGACGAGCGCGCACCCTCGACCACGCGTGGATTCGAGGTCACTGCCTCGATCTGCCCGCGGTCACTGTGAATGAGGGTTCGGCCAAGTTCGAGCCGAAATTCATCAATGGCGCCGTTGCTGAACATGCCGTGTAGGCAGCGCATGACGTTTTTCGTCTGGTCGAGTGAGACGGCGCAGCACGTCACCCACGGCGCCGGATGCGGGACCGCGACCGGCTGCCAATCGGCGTCGAACCCATCGCATCGGCAAGGCCCGGCTAGCTCGACGGCGCACAACGCCGCAGCGAACGGCGTCTTGCCCCATCCCTTCATCCGCCGGAGCGTGGCGCGGCGGTACACAAACCGACCGTCGTCATCGAGCGAGTAGAAGCGGGCGAGAATGCGCGCCTGCTCTGTAGTGAGCGTCAACGGTTCCCCGGCGTTCACTCCATCGAATTGCACGAGATAGTTGGCGATCCATGCCAGCACGGTCGGCGCGATCGTCCTGTCGCGGCGCGGGATCTCATCAGGCAACGAGCGCAGCGCCGTCATGACGACTCTCCGACTGCTTGGCCGTAAAGGTCGGTCACGCTCGCAAGCGCGGGTTGCTCGCGTGGGGCTTCGAACCGCCCGGTCAGCCGGCGCCGTGCCACCGGCCCCAGCCCAAGAGCATTCGCGAGCTTCAACGTCCGCTCGTCAACCGACACCAACATGCGGACGGCCGGGTGCTCGACCTGCTGACCCATGCTGCCGACCGTGAAGCGGCCATGCTCCGCGATCTCAGCTTCAAGATTTGCGCGCTCATCGTGCAACGCGGCGAACCGCAGTAGCAGCAACTCATCGCCGCCACCATCGAGCCAGGGCGCAGAGCGTCGCGCAAGATGCCACGCGCGTCTTCCCGCAGAACCGAGTTCGCGTGGCGCGTAAACCGTGCTCAAACCGGACGCAACTCGCGTAGAAACGCGAACATTGCGCGAGCGCGTGCGATGACCACGCGGCGGTTTTGTTGGCCGCTCAGCCACGCAGCCCTCCAAAAAATGACCCTCCGACGTCGAGTAGGCCCGCGTCGGGAAGTCGGGGTCCGGCCGAAGCTTCGCCAGGCTTTTGCCCTGGGCGCCGGGTATGCCCCGCTTGAGCGGCGAGCGATGGTCGGCTCGCAAAGCGGGGGAACCCAGGGACGGACCGGCGGGCTATTAGGGTCGCGATGACCCTAAATGGCGACTGGCGCCTACCGGGATGGTCGAGGTTGGCGGGATAAGCGGGCCGTCGTGACCCGCTTTCGACTGGCAAGGCGTTGCCAATATCCAGCGGTCGCGACGACTGCCTTGCCTGCGGTCGCAGCGCGCCGACGCGCTTTGCGAATCGCGAAACAATAGGAATGCTTACCGTCCCGGTCATAGCGCACCGTCCGCCTGTATCGCTGCGCCTGCCAGTACGTCGAGCATCGCGCCGATGCTCAGCGAGTTGGATTGCACTGCGAGCCACGATCGCGTGCGGGCCTCGACTAGAAGCTGATCGAGTCCTACAAAGGCGAACTCGCTGTCGCGGATTGCCAGTGCTTCGCGGACCTCGGCCTGCTGTGTCTCGTCAAGTGATCGCCACAGCGGCCCGATCAACCGGGTGACGAAGCTGATCTCTGCTTGATGGATCGCGTGACAGTCGTCGGCGTCGGTAATGACGCGTTGAGCTAGAGCGACAACTGCGAGTGCGTCACCGAGCGTTGCCGATTGGCCGTTGAGGTTCACGACGGTCAGAACGGCATCAGCTCCCCGTCTTGGTTGCGTCCGGCTGCACCGACCGTGGTTTCGACGGCGGGTCCGACTTCAGCCAGCCGAGTGACCGAGTCCCGCCTTAAGGGCGGGAACTCGGGACTCGGTGCTGGCCCGGCCTCGGGACTCGGTTGGGACTCGGTTGGAACTCGGTCGATTTCGCCCGTAAACAAAGGTGTTTCGCGGGCCTCGGTTAGGGACTCGGTTAGGGGCTCGGGGTCACTACCGAGTCCCGCTGATCGGGCCTCGGTTGAAGCGTCGATTTCGCGGTAAGGCCGCAGGCTGTGATGGTGTTGCGCTTGGCCTTGCTGCGTGCGTTCGATGTAGCCGTCACGGGCGAGGTAGTCGAGCGCGTCACCCACGTAGCTGTTCTTGCCAACGACTCCGGTCTTGACCGCGTTGAGCGTTGAGCCCGGCTCGGACTCAACGAACCGCGACACCTTCTCCATTAGCGTCGTTGGGCGCCACTCGCCGGACTCGTTTCTGCTGTCGGGCGGGTCAAGCGTCACCGTGACGCGCTTGCCGCCGTCAATCGGCGTGATGTGAGCGAGCGCGATCACGTCGCCCTGAGCGTGCGCCCTGACGTGCCCGTGGCGATCCTTTGTCACGCGGACCTTGAGCAGCCCGGCACGCGTCCGGCTAGGGACGGTCAGCGCTTCGACTGTGAAAGCGACGCCAATGCCCGCGAGCTTGTGTTGGCCGCCGAGTGCGTAGCGGCCGCGAGTCTCGCGGTCCTTGGTGACGTGGTCGATCTGTACGACGGCCGCGCCACCGTTCGCTAGTGGTCGCGGTAGCCGCGACAGGAACGTGGCAACGTCACTGTTGCTGAGCGGGTCGAGCCCGAAGAGCGAGTAAGCCTCTGAGTTACCGTCGATCACCGCGACCGCAAAGCCACCTGCGGCTAGAGCCCCAATCGCCGCGTCGGCCGGTGGGTCATCCGGCCGCACGTATACAAACCGCTCGATGATCTCCGGCGGCGCAGAGCCGAGCGCGAGCAGACGCTCAACTACGCTCGGAGCGTTTGTCTCAAAGTCGAGGAACAGGACACGGTCCCCCGCAGCGATCCGAGCCGCACACTCGCTCAACATCACCCACGATTTGCCGCTCTCAGCTTCGCCAGCGAGTGAGTGAACCTCGCCGGGGTACATCAGCGGGCGGCCATCGCTGCGACGCAGCAGCGTCGGCACCGGGCCGACTATCAAGCCGCTCTCGATGCCGGCGACGATCTGCGCAAGGTCAACTGGCTGCCAGGTGTCCGTCGTCGGGACGCCGAGTAGCGTGTGCCCGTGCGCCAGCTCGCGTGGCTCCCACGGGTCGATGGTGATCGGAGCGGCGCTCATGCAGCCGCCCTCAGCCGGTTGCGTTTCCAGCAGGCGAGGCACGTCACCCAGCCGACTAGCCGTGGTTCGAGCCCGCAGTCGCGACAAAGCTCTAGTGTGGGTGCAGGATGCTTGCCTCGACGAGTGGGCTTTGGCGCCTCGATAAGCGTC
>PKXY01000022.1 GCA_003132505.1 Solirubrobacterales bacterium | reverse complement strand
CCGACCACCGGAGCACTGAGCGCTGATCTAAAGCGGTTCCGGGGCAGCGGAGATTGAACCTGGTGTCACCCCGGGCATCGCTCTAGCTCGGTACGGCGCGGGTTCGGATCTCCATCCGCTCGAGTAGGGGCGCCCATTGCTCGAGTTCGTCCCCGGCGCACACCGGGTCGTAGTCGGTGGTCGACTTCATGCGCCTCTCGACGATGGCGCTCGCTACCACGCCGCGCACGGCATCGAGCACGAACGGCTCGATTAGAAGCAGGCCATCGCTGAGCATCGTCTGCACGGACGCCCACCTATTGAAGAGCTCGCGCATAGCCTCGAAGAGTTCAGGGTCGGTTCCGAGGTCTTGGCTGAATGGAATTTCGAACAGGAAACCGATCACGCGCTCGCGGATCATCGCGACGTCTTCGTCGCTGACTGGGATGGTGGGCGGCGCGTTCATGCTGCGTCCCGCGCCGCAACGGCCGTCGCCGGCCCACAACCGACGGCGAGGATCGCCACCGGCAACTCGCTGCCAGATGTTGGGTTGGGCGTTCGCAACCAATGGCAGGGACAGCTACAACGACCGTGATCGCCGTCCGGATTCATACGCACATCTCTATATCGGCATGACTCTATATAGGGTTTGGCCTCACTCGGACGGTTCGTCCATATGTCGAGGCAGGACTCTGCGAGACGCCGTCAGGCCGTTGCCCGACCGGCCTTGGAGCGCTGCGCCCTGCGGCGTACTTGTTGAGCTGCGAGGCGGTCCCCATGACGGACCGGCTGAGGTTGCGACGGCGTCCCGGGTCCACGTCATCTCGCCCGGAACGTGGTCTGAGCCAATCCGCCACGAATCCGTCCTGCGGCCCCATCTCCCGGCCGCCGATCGCCCCGTCTCCACTTAGCTTCTGAGCCGAGGCTCGGATGGCGGGCGGTGCTCCTTCCCGCCCGCAAATCGACTGCGCGCTCGCCCGCGCGCCACGCCCGACCCGGCGGCGACATCTCCTCGCCGTTTGGCGCCGGGTCCGAGCCAGCTTTCTTCGCACCGTACATTCGTCTGCGTCGCTTTACAGCCCACGGTTGGTCGTGGTACATAGGGGGTTGCACCTTGCCCCAAACACGGGCGGGTGAGCTCGGTCCGGCTGTAACGCACCCAGTCGGCAGTGCCCGCGGCCCAAGCGTCCGCGAGCACCAGACGCTCGCGTCGGGAACCCGTCCCGGCGCTCGCCGAAGCTGGCGGCCCCTTTGCGGCACAACTCCTCGTCGCTCGTCGTCTCGCGCGGACTTTTCCCGCCGCGGCGTCGCAGATCCAGAACTCTGCCGATCGATAGGAGTGACAGCATGACCAGCGAGAGACTTACCCCGGCTGCAACCAGTGTTGGAATGCGCCGTGCGATCGTTCGTCGCTGGCGGCACACCCTCCCGCTTGCTATCGCGATGCTCGCGATCTTCGCCGCAAGCGCAGCGGCGCACACGGTCGCCGCGACCGCGACCTGTGGGTCAGTGACTTTTAATTGGGCAATCTTCAGCGCGTCCGGGAGCGGAAACGGGGGGCTGAACACGCCGGCGTGGGCGATCGTGTTCACGCCCGCCAGCGGCGCCCCTTTCGTGATCCAGGGCACGACGTCGTTCGCCGGCAGCACGTCCGCGCTGACGGTCCCGATCCCAAGCAGCGATGGCGTCGTGAGGGCCTCGTCGTCGTGGACCTCGGCCGAGACGCGCGACGGCAACTCCAGCTCGGGGTCGACGAGCCTCACGATCGCGAACTGTCCGCCTCCTGCCGTAGCGCCCGCTCCCGTGACGGTGGTGCCGGAGGTGATCGGGGCGGCGCATCCCGTTGCGACCCCGAACTCACCTGGGACATTGGCGCTGTCGACGAACGGATCGGCGGCGCCGACTTCCGGCGACACGATTCGTGACACCGCCGTGCTGAGCGGCGGGTCATCGCCCACTGGCACGATCACGTTCTCGCTCTACTCGGCGAGCGACACAACCTGCTCGAGTCTGCTGCGCAAGGTCAGCGTCGTCGTCAACGGCGACGGAAGCTATGTCTCGCCCGCAGTCACGCCTACCAGCGGTGGCACCTACCAATGGGTTGCGAGCTACAGCGGCGACAAGAACAACCAGAACCTGTCGGGCTCGTGCAACGACCCGACCGAGCGTTCGACGCTCGCGTACACAGCCTGCGTTAGGTCGCTGACCGCCCTGCACGGGGTCCCGCAGATCGTGACGAAGTCGCTGTCCGCGTACGTGGCAGCGCTCGGCGTCAAGAGCGTGACGTTCTACCTCGACGGTCGCAAGCTCGAGACGTTGACCAAGCCGTCAGATCGGCGCTTCTCGATCGCGATCGACGCGCGGACGCTCAGCTACGGAGTCCATCGGCTGAGGGTGGCGGTGACGCTGGACCGCGCGAGCTGCGCGAACGAAGCGGCGACGGGAACGTTCATCCATGTCAAGCCTGAGTCGCGTTCCCCGACGTTTGCCGGCTAAGGCGGCCGCTGCCGCCAGCGCCTACTGCCAAGCGCCATAAAGGAACGGACACGGTTGTTTGCGCGGGCGCTCTCCCGGCACGGTTCGCGGCTGGCCGGGGCAACCTGGCGAAGCGCGTCGAACGGTCGTCCAATACTCGGCCCACGACGTTCCGTGACGCAGTGAAGGAACTAGGCTCGCTACGAGCGCTGAGAGGCGGTCAGACAATAATGCGCGCGCAAACCCGAGCATCAGTAGTACGCAGGACCGCCGGCCGCGTCTCGCTGGCCGCGCTGGTCCTCGCGCTCGCGCCACTGCCCGCGTTTGCAGCACACGCCCCCGCGGCGCTGCACGGCATCGTGCCGCCCCGGAACCCGTCCGCCAACATCGCGCCGTATCCCAACTACGACGACTGCACCGCGGCCGGCCTGTGCACCGAGGGACCGCCCTGCTACACCTCGACCCTCGCGTCGGCGTTCGGGTCGGCGGGCTGCGAGCAGAAGGAGCTCGAGGCGATCGACAACGCGCGCGCCAAGGAAGGCGTCGGCCCGATGTACCTACCGCGCGATTTCAACTCGCTCAGCGGCGCCCAGCAGTTGCTCGTCGTCATCGATCTCGAGCGGGTGGGTCGCGGCCTACCCGCGTTCGCGGGGATCGTCGCGTCGCTCGACAAGGTCGCCCAGAATGGCGTCCAGGTGAGCGGGGAGCCGGCCGGGACGTTCACCGACCCAGCCTTCCCCGCTGGCTTCATCGTTGGGCCCGGGAGCGTGCTCGCCTACGAGTGCCACCCGACCCGCGTGCAACATGTCAGCTGCGCCGGATCCGGCAACCCCGGGGCTTCGATCGCCGCCGGGAGCAACATCAGCGCGCTCGACGCCGACTACAGCTGGATGTACAACGACGGCTATGGCGGCCCGAACTTCGACTGCAAGACGCCCAAGACAGCGGGTTGCTGGGGGCACCGCGACAACATCCTCGGACGCTATCCGACGGCGACGAAGTTCATCTCCGGACCCTGGGGCTCGTTGGTTTCGACCGTCTCGCGGCGCAAAGCGGTACCCGTGATGGGCGCCGGGTCCTTACAGCCGAACGGTACCGGCGGTCCGCAGGGGAACTGGACCGCGATCTTCACCTCGATCACAGGCAAGACGCCGGCGCTCGCCTACACCTGGAAGCAGGCCCTAGTGGTCGGCGCCGGCAAAGCGCCCGGCTAGCCGCGACCGGGCCTCCCGGAACCTATCCGACGCCGGTAGACCGTCCTCATGATCGACGGGCTTTGGGGGTCTTCAAGCTCGTCGGCGGGCGAGCCTCAACGTTTTGTCGTGACCCACCGATACTGAGGACTACGTCTGCGTTAGACGAGCCTCGCATGTTCCAGCTGCCAGCTGATTCCGCGTTGAGCGCGTTCTCCCGCGAGGGGGTTGAGCGGCTGTGCTTCTTTAACCTTGTCGCCAGTCCTGACGAGCGCTACTTCTTCAAGGATCGCGAGAGCCGCTTCGTGCTGGTGAGCGATGGCTGGCTAGCGGGCGTCGGTCAGGGGCACGCGCTCGAGGAGGTGGTCGGCAAGACCGACTTTGACTTCACCGGCCATGACCAGGCGATGATCGCCTTCCAGGAAGAGCAGCGCGTGATCACTACCGGCGAGCCGATGGTGGCGCGGATCGACCGCGACTGGGCACCTGGCCGCCCCGACACTTGGCTGCAGGTCGTCAAGCTCCCACTGCGCGACGGCGAAGGGAAGATCGTCGGAACGTGGGGCATCACGCGGGACGTCACTGCGCAGGTTGACGCGGAGCGGGCGCTGGCGGCGAGCGAGTCTCAGTACCGCTCGCTGTTTGAACACAACCCGCAGCCGATGATGGCCTACGCGCGCGACGCGCGCCAGATCGTCGCCGTCAGCAGCGCCGCGGTCGCAGCCTACGGCTACACGCGCGAAGAGTTCCTGGGGATGACGATCGACGACCTCATTCCAGCGGAGGCGCAGCCGTTGACTGGTCCGCCGTCGCACGGATTCTCTGGCGCCACTCAGGCGCATCACCAGTACAAAGACGGCACCGTTATTGACGTCGAGATCACCAGCGACGACCTGACGCTTGACGGTCACGAGTGCCGCATCGCGTTGTGCTTGAACGTGACGGAGCGCAACCGCACAACCGCGGAGCTCGCGATTGCACGTGACGCGGCGGTTGAGGCGTCGAACACCAAGTCGGCGTTCCTGGCGAACATGAGTCATGAGATCCGGACGCCGATGGCTGGCGTGTTGGGGATGGCGGAGCTCCTGCTGGATAGCAGACTTGACGACGATCAGCGTGAGCTGCTCACGCACATATCGCGATCGGGTGAGCTGCTGATGGGGTTGATCAACGACGTCCTCGATCTGTCGAAGATCGAGGCTCGCCAGCTGACGCTCGACATCGCCGACTTCGCATTGCGCGAGACGATCGAGCAGGCTTGCGCTGTCGCCGGTATGACGCTCCGCGCGAAGGGCGCCGCGTTCGAGTTGCGGATTGGCAAGGCCGTGCCGGAGCGGGCCTGCGGTGATGGTCAGCGGTTGCGTCAGGTGCTGTTGAACCTGGTGTCTAATGCCGTGAAGTTCACGACTGAGGGCAAGGTCACGGTTCGCGTCGGCGCCAAGCGCCAGGCTGGTGGCGCCACGGTCGTTCGGATCGAGGTTGTCGATACGGGGATCGGGATCGATCCGGCGCTCATCGACAAGCTGTTCGAGCCGTTCACGCAGGCTGACGCCTCGACGACGCGCAACTATGGCGGCACAGGTCTTGGTCTCGCCATCGCGCGCGATTTGACGGAGCTGATGGGTGGCACGATCGGCGCGACCAGCACGCCAGCTGTCGGCAGCACGTTCTGGGTCGAGATCCCGCTCGCCGCGGCGAGCGCGACGGACGCCCGCACGACGCCGACGAACGGGACGCGTGGCGGCGAGCAGACGCCGTGGTCTTCACCGCCGCCGATTCTGCTCGCCGAGGACAACGCGGTGAACCAGATCGTTGCCGCGCGGACGCTGGAGCGTTGCGGCTGCCGGGTCGAAGTGGTTCCTGATGGGCGTGAAGCGCTCGCGGCGCTCGCGGCGCGCAGTTTCGACGCTGTGTTGATGGATTGTCAGATGCCGGTCATGGATGGTTATGCGACGACGGTGGATCTGCGCCGGCGTGAGCGTGAGGGCGAGCACACGCCCGTGATTGCGATGACCGCGAACGCGATGAACGGCGTGGTCGAAGAGTGTCTGGCGGCAGGGATGGACGACTACATCAGCAAGCCGGTGCGTCGCGCCAAGCTCATCGAAGTACTCCTCCGCTGGATCCCAGCGCAACGTGAGACGACGAACGGCGCCGCCACGCAGCTGACGCAAAACGGGTCCAGGCGGGTCACCCGGCAGGCGCCCAGCGCGTCGGCGAACCCGCGACCGAGAGAGCGCCGGCGCCGCTAGGCGGACAACGCGCGGATCCCGGCGCCGCTTGAGCGGGACTCAGGCTCGGCTAGCCATGCTCCGCTTTGAGGTGCCAGCCGTTGCCGCGTGATTCAAACCGGCCCTGCTTGCCGCGGTACAGGTGCTGGGAGATGTTTGCGAGTGGCACGCTGAACGATCTCGCGATCTCAGCCGCCCGCGATCCTGGATGCTCGCGTAGGTAGCCGGCGACCTCGTCCTGGCTGACACGCCGCGCGCCAGACGGCGCGTTGACGCGGGGCTCACCGGTCAACGAACCACGCGCCGCCAAGAGCCGCGTTCGCTCCCTTACGAGCTTCTCGTAGCCCTTCAGTTCACGGTCCAACACGTCCAGTCGATCGTCGATCTCGCGCAGCACGCCACGCGAACCCGTATGTACACGCTCACGTGCCCGCTTTTTAGCCATTTTCTGACTTTAGAATGTCACGTAACCTGTGTCAAACAACTATTTCAACAATCATTCCCGGCTCCACGTTTGGCACGCGCTAGGCGACTAGGCGCTAGCGCTGGTGGTGCTGCCGTGTGGGAGCACGACCTGGGCGGCTTCATCAGGTGTTACGTTCGGGTAGAGCGTTCGCAGAACGACGATCGCCGCAATGCCGCCGACGAGCTCGGCTGCGACGAAGCCTGGGACCGACGCGGGCGCGATGCCGGCGAAGCTGTCGGAGAAAATTCGGCCGACGGCGATAGCGGGGTTGGCGAAGCTGGTTGAGCTCGTGAAGAAGTAGGCGGCGCCGATGTAGGCGCCGACGGCCGCGGGTGCGGCGTTGCCGCGTTTGGTGCGGGCGAGAGCAAATATGACGAGCAGCAGACCGAGCGTCGCGATCACCTCTGCGAGCAGGTGCGACGGGGACGCGCGGTGCTTGGTCGAGATCGTGATCGCGGTCTGAGCGAACATCGCGTTGGCGGTGATCGCGCCGGTGATGCAACCGGCGATCTGTGCTGGTGTGTAGGCGAGCGCGTCGCGCCAGCGCAGGCCGCCGAAGCTCGCGTCGACGAGCGAGACGACCGGGTTGAAGTGCCCGCCGGAGACCGGGCCGAACATCAGGATGATCGTGAACAGACCGGCCGCCGTCGCGGCGGCGTTCTCAAACAGCTCCAGCCCGATGTCTGTCGGCGACAGTCGCGCCGCGGCGATGCCGGAGCCGATCACCACTGCTGCGAGGAACGCGGAGCCGAGGAACTCGGCTAGCAAGCGTCGAGTGAGGTTCTGGTGTGTCACTCGGCGGTCTGCAGGACGGCGCAGGTGTCTTGGCGTAGGCAGTCGCGGGTCTGTTTCTGGGCGATCGTGAGGATGTGGCTGCGGATCGGGACGTCGTCGTACTCGGCAAGGATGCGGTCCGCGCAGCCGCGGATCACTTCTGGCGGCCGGGTGTCGGCGAACTCACTGATCAGGTTGGGTAGGAGTCGCTCGAGGCGGAAGCGGTGGGCGGTCGTGTCGGCGTGGATCGCGTTGATCTTGTCCGTTACCAGCTCCTTGGCGTGCCTGTCGATCAGGTCGCGGATCTCGCGCACCTCGTCGATTGGGCGACCGGCCGGGTCCGGGAGGTCCCACGCGTCGACGGTCGTCGGGACGTAGGGGCAGGCGTCGCCGCAGCCCATCGTGACCGCCCAGTCGGCGTGCAGTTGCATCTCGACCGTGAGCTTCTTCGGCTTGCGTCCGGTGATGTCGATCCCCAGTTCGCGCATCACCTCGACGACCTCCGGCCAGACGTGCGGGGCCGGGTCGGTGCCTGCCGACTCGCCGCGAACGTCCGCTGGTGCGTAGCGCTCGAAAAACGCCTGCGCCATCTGCGAGCGCCCGGCGTTGTGGTTACAAACAAACAGGACGTACTTCATCGCTCCCCTCCCTCTCTATTAGGCGGCGAGCACGAGCTTCTCGGCGAACTCGCCTGGCAGGCCGGCTGCCGCGACCTGATCGGCGACGGCCTGCGCGTCGTAGGGCACGCGCTCGATCGACACGGCAACCTGACCGGTGTCGTCGAGCTCGAGGATCGCGAACGCGGCGCGCGAGTCTCCGTCCTTGGGCTTGCCGACCGAGCCGCAGTTGACGAACAGCACCCCGCCGTAGGGGTGAACCCACGGCTTGTGGGTGTGCCCGAACACGAGAACGTCACAGTCCGCGCCGGCGGCAATCCGCTCGAACGTGTGCGCCGGCTTGTCCTCGAAGAGGTACTCGTTGACCTTGCGCGGCGAGCCGTGCACGAGACGCACGCGCTGCCCGCCGAGCTCGAAGCGCAGGTCGAACGGCAGCTCGCGCATGAAGTCCTTGGAGTGCTGGTCGGTATGGGAGAGCGTCCAGTCGACCGACTCCTGACCGAGCGAGCGGTCGTGCTGGGTGATGTAGGCGCAGCCGCAGTCCTCGAGGTCGCGGCCGATCGCGTAGTCGTAGTTGCCGTAGATCGTCGGGATCGCTCGCTCCTCGATCAACCGGCAGACCTCGTTCGGGTGCGGCCCGTAGCCGACGAGATCACCACCGCAAAAGATCTGGTCCACGCTCATCTCGTCGATCGTGGCGAGGCTCGCTTCGAGCGCCGCAAGGTTGGCATGGATGTCGGTGATCACCGCGACGCACGCCACGACCACCACGATAATAGATTGACAACCGTAAGTCCAATCGATATATTCAAATCGATGGGCGTCGATCTACTGCTTTCGCCGAAGACGAAGCGCCCGGCCGGTCAGCCGTGCTGCGAGCCGGTCGTCTACCCCGACGTCGAGCGCGAACAGGCCGCGCGGATGGCAGCGATCGCCAAAGCGCTCGGTGACCCGGTCCGCGTGCAGCTCGTCGACGTGCTGCGCAAACACGCCGGCAAGGTCTGTGTCTGCGAGCTCGTGCCGCTCTTTGACCTCCAGCAGCCGACCGTGTCCCACCATCTCAAGGTGCTGCGCGAAGCCGGCATCGTGGGTTCCGAGCGACAGGGCCTCTGGGCCTACTACTACGTGATCCCTGACGCCCTCGAGGAGCTGTCCGCATGGCTGAGCTGAACGACATCCGCGAGACAGTTCGCAAACGCTACGCCGCAGCCGCCATCAAGAGCGCGCCGAGCGACGCGAGCTGTTGCGCACCAATCCGCCTCACGGCAAGCGCGACTGACGACACCAAGGTCTTTGGCGGCGAGCTCTACGACGACACCAGCCGTGAAGGCCTGCCGGACTCGGCGCTCGACGCGTCGCTCGGCTGCGGCGTGCCGACCGCCGTCGCCGACCTCCGCGAGGGCGAGACCGTCCTCGATCTCGGCTCAGGCGGCGGGGCGGACGTCCTGATCTCGGCCGCCCGCGTCGGGCCGACCGGCAAAGCGATCGGCCTTGACATGACCGACGAGATGCTCGCACTCGCGCGCGCAAACGCGATTGCTGCGGGTGTCGAGAACGTTGAGTTCGTCAAGGGCTATCTCGAAGCGATGCCGCTGTCGGACGCGAGCGTCGATGTCGTCATCTCCAACTGCGTCATCAACCTCTCCGCCGACAAGCCCAAGGTCATCGCCGAAGCCGCGCGGGTCCTGCGGCCCGGCGGACGCTTCGCTGTGTCGGACGTGATCGCCGACCCCGACATGGACGACGCCACCAAAGCCGACATGGTCGAATGGACCGGTTGCATCGCGGGGGCGCTCACCGAACCCGAATTCCGCGCCGCACTTAGCGCCGCCGGCTTCGAGGACATCGAGATTCGGCCCACCCACCGCGTCCACGAACACGCCAGCGCGGCGATCATCCGCGCCCACACCCCGGCCGCCGCGGCGTGCTGCACGCCGGACGCACTCGCCGAATGCTGCGAACCCACAGCGAAAGCAGACTGCTGCGGAACGACAACCGCTGCCGCGCCGGGCAGCTGCGGCTGCAACTAGCGGCGCACCTCAGACGCCGACACAGCGGCGTTTAGGCATCGCGGATGCGCTGGCAAGCACGATTGCCCCTGACCATGACGCCTGACGGTGGTCAGGCTCTGCCGGGTCAGCGGGCGCCGAGTTTACGCGTGGCCACGAGCGTCGTGTGAAGTGCCGCGAGCCCCGCTCGCTGGTCGGCCACGACGATCCGTTCGCCGACCCGCAGGGCCACCCGGGCGGTGAACGTGCGCCAGCGAGCGGCCGTCAGCGTCACCGTGGCAATCAGCTTGCGCGAGCTGGCGCCGTGCCTTGGTAGCCACACCTGCAGACGCGCTGCCGGTGGCGTGCCGACGCTGCGCACAGCGCCGGCAAGCAGACCGCGCCGCGCCAGCGCCCGCCGCGCCGCCGCCAAAGAGTCGTCCGGACACCCATCAAATGACTGTACGTACTACGTCGCGCAGTCCTGACAAGAAGCGACGATGGCGTCGCTTGCGGTCTAGGGCATCACGCTGTGGCGGCGCGAGGACGGCCGGCGAAGCCAGCCGCCGCAGTCACTAGACCAGGATTTCGCTGCGCAGGCGGCCGGCGGCCGCGATCGCGTCGCCGCGCGAATGCACGCCGAGCTTGCGCAGGATGCGCTTCACGTGGCTGTTGACCGTCTCGGTCGAAAGGAAGAGGTCGTCGGCGATCGTGCGCGTGGTCGACCCCGAGCAGATCAGGTCGAGGATCTCCCACTCGCGGTCGGTCAGAGGACTCTTCACGGGGCGGATCCCGTAGCCGTCCTCCGGCGTGCGACGCAGGCGATCGACAAGGTGGCACGTCATCTCCCGCGAGATCACCGACTCGCCTGCGGCGACGAGCCGCAGCGAGTGGGCGATCGACGCGATTCCGGCTCCCTTGTCCAGGAAGCCACTCGCTCCGGCGCGAACCGCACTCGTCTCGAGCTCGAGCTCGCGGGCGGCTGAAAGTAGGACGACGCGAACCTCGGGGGCCGCCGACGTGATCCGTTGGGTCGCGGTCACCGCGTCCATTCCCGGAACGGCCGTCGCGATGACGACGAGCGCCGGACGGTAGTGAAGCGCGAGCTCGATGCCCTCGACCGAGCTCTCGGCCTGGGCCATCACGATGAAGCGGCCGTCGCGCCGTAGCGCATCGGAGACTGCGTGGCGCGAGATCGCGTCCGGGTCGATCAGGATCATCCGGATGCGGTCGCCGGCGGCCGCTGCGCGCACCTGGCTGCGGTGCTCGGCGGCAACTTCGGTGTTGGGCACGTCCAGTGCAAGTTCGATCATCGTCGTCGCAGTGTGGGGATCTCTCCCCTCCGGGTCAAGCAAAAAAGCCCCTGGTGGACGCGTGTACTAATAATCGGGCGGAGACGGCGTTTTGGCGGTTTTCCTAGCAAATGCTGGAGATAACAGATATGCGTCGCTCAGCCGGGCAAGGTGTTCGATGCCCCCGGAGTGCCCTGCAGGCCCCTTTCTGGACGTCTGTACGAGGGACGACGAGAGGAGCGCGGCGATCGCGGTCGAAGACTTGAGTCGTGGGCGAAAGCGCCCGATAGCGCTCGAAAGGGAAAACCGCTGATGTCCGACGAGAACAATCAGACCGCAGCAGAAGCCCTCGGTGAGCTCGCCCAAGAGGTGCTGATCGACCTCTACCACGCGCTTTCGGGTCACGCCCCGAAGGCGGTCCGTGTCTACGGCGAAGGCGACGCACTGCTGCTGCTCCTGCGTTTCGACCCGACAGAGCTCCGGGGGAGCGATCAGGCCTTCAACGAGCCGCCGCTCGAGGCGACGTTCGCCGCGCTCCCGGACATGATCGCGTCGGCCGTGAAGCGCCGTCAGGGTCAGACCCTGCTCGCGGGCGATCTCAGCGTCTGTGCCGAGCGCGGCCTCGCCGTGTTCGCCTTCCGCGCCGTCCCGGACGGACCGGCGGCCCGCCGCGATAAAAGCGAGCTGTTCGCCTCGCTGAGACCTTCCCTGTCGCCCTCCGCCGCATCCTTCTCCTAGCAGCACACGCCGCCACCAGACGCGCCACCGCGTTCCGCCGGCGGCGCTGAGTTCGGTACCCTCGCGCGGTGACCATCACCGCACAAGACGAAGCCCCGCTTGCCGTTCACGCCGTGCGCCGTCGGCGCGGCGGGCGTCCGAGCAGGCGCCTGATCGCCACGCTCGCCACGCTCGTGATCGCGGGCGGCTTCGCCTATCTCGCCGTGCGCGGAGTCCACTGGCACACAGCATGGGTCGCGGTCGAGCACTGCCACGCCTGGTGGCTCCTTCCGGCGATGGTCGCGTTCGCGGCGCAGACGCTGATGCGGGCGATGCGCTGGCGCTCGCTGTTCGCGCACGAGCGCCGCCCGCGCCGTGGCCCCGTCGTCGAGGCGACGATGATCGGCTATCTCTTCAACAACATCATGCCCGCGCGCGCGGGCGAGGTCGCGCGCATCGCCGCTCTGACCAAGCGCTCCTCGACGCCGCCCGCCGAGATCGTCGGGACGGTCCTGGTGGAGCGCGTGTACGACGTCTTTGCGGTGCTGCTGATCTTCTTCTGCGCGTTGCCGTGGCTGCCCCATGTGTCGTGGCTCGGCGCTGCGGCGATCCTCGCGGCGATCGCCGCGATCGGCCTCGTGGCGGTGGTCGCCGTCCTCGAGGTCTACGGCGAGCGGCCGCTGCAATGGCTTGCGCGGCCGCTGGCACGGCTGCCACGCCTCTCAGCCACCCAGATCGAGCACCACGTCGCCCTGCTGGCCAGCGGCCTGTCCGGCCTGCGCGAGCGCCGCGTCGCGCTCGAGGCGCTGGCCTGGAGCCTCGCCGCCTGGATGACGACGGCACTCTGGGCATGGTTCGTTCTGCTCGCGTTCCACCACCTGCCGTTCAGCGCCGGGGTCCTCGTGACCGTTGCCGTCGGCCTGTCGATGATCATCCCCTCGCCGCCGGCGTCGATCGGCGTCTTCGAGGCGGCGGGCGTGCTCGCGCTGAATGCTTACGGCGTATCCCGGACGGGCGCGCTGCCGTACGCGATCGTTCTGCACATCTCGAACTTCGTGCCGCTCGTCACCGGCGGCGCGATCGCGCTGCGGTTGGCGACGCGCCGGGGTGTTCGGAGCGCCGACCCCGCGACCTATAATTCAGCCGACCCCGCCGCTAGGGAGCGCGCTCGTGCAAGAGATGGTCATCTATGGCGTCAGCTTCGACATGGTCGGCAAGCAGCCGATCGTGCTGCTGAAGACGGCTGAGGGCAACAAGTTCCTGCCGATCTGGATCGGCCACCCGGAGGCGGCCTCGATCCTGATGAAGCTGCAGGGGGCGCAGACGCCGCGGCCGATGACCCACGATCTGCTCTGCGACATGCTCGGCGAGCTCGAGGTGCGCTGCACGCAGGTCGCCGTTACCGAGTTGCGCGAGAACACGTTCTTCGCCTCGATCACGCTCGTCACTGGCGGCCGTGAGCTCGAGATCGACTCGCGCCCGAGCGACGCGATCGCCCTCGCGGTCCGCTCCGGCGCGCCGATCTTCGCCGCCGACGAGGTGATCGCCGAGTCGGCGATCGAGTTCGAGCACGAGGTCGAGGACACCGACGACGTGGTCGAGAAGTTCAAGGAGTTCCTCGACCAGGTCACGCCGGAAGACTTCGCCGCCGGCGACAGCTGACGGTATTCCCGGTGGGCGCATGCGCCCACCGGCCGATCGGTGCATGCACCGATCGGGGCCTCGGCGCATGCGCCGAGGCCAGCACCCCTAGTGCGCCTGGAGCGAGCGCACCCGTGCGGACTCGAGGATCCGCTCGACCAGCTCGTCGAACTCGATGCCGGCGGCGTCGGCGGCCTGTGGCAGCAGGCTCGTCTCGGTGAGGCCGGGGATCGGGTTCAGCTCGAGGATCTGCGGCTCGCCGTCGTGCGCGAGGATCATGTCGACGCGGGCGAAGCCGTAGCAGCCCAGCACCGAGTAGGCGGCAAGGGCGATCTCCTGGGCGCGCGCGGCGAGCGCTGGCGCGAGCTGCGCCGGGCACTCGAACGTGGTGGCGCCGATGTCGTAGCGCGCCGCGAAGTCGTAGAAGTCCTGACCGCGCGGGATCGCCTCGACGATCGGCAGCGCCTCCGGCTCACCGGCTGGACGCCCAAGGATGGAAATCGCCAGCTCGCGGCCTTCGACGTGACGCTCGAGCAGCACCTTGTGGTCGTAGGAAAACGCCGCGACGAGCGCCGCCGGCACGTCCGCGGCGCTGCGCGCGAACTTGATGCCGAGCGCCGAGCCGTGCGAGGCAGGCTTGACGACGAGCGGGAACTCGAGCCGCTGGACGATCGCGCCGAGAGCGTTGCCGGCCCCGAGTTCGCGCAGCGCGCTTTCGCTGAAGGCGACCCAGTCGGGGGTCGGCAGCCCAGCGTCACGCAGCACGTGCTTGGCGTTCACCTTGTCCGAGCAGCGCGCGCAGGCCCCGACGCCCGAGCCCGTATAAGGGATCTCGAGCACCTCGAGCAGTTCCTGCACGGTGCCGTCCTCGCCGCCCGGCCCGTGCAGCGCGATGAACGCGATCTCACAGGCGCCGTCGCGCAGGCGCTCGAGCAGGTCGGCGCCGACGTCGACGGCGACCACGTCGTGCCCTAGCCGCTCCAGCGCATCCTCCACGCGCGCGCCCGAGCTCAGCGAGACCCCTCGCTCGAGCGAGCGACCGCCTTTCAGGACGGCGACCCGCGTCACAGCTCGCGCGAGCGCTTCCGCGGGCGCTGCCCACGCTGCGGCAGTGAGACGACCGGGGCCATCGACGCGTCGTCTGCCGCGACCTCGTGCGGCCGATCCGGGATGCCCGCTCCGGTCAACGAGCGGTAGAGCGCAACCTGCTCATTGATGATCTTGCCGATCCGTAGCACGCCTTCGCGGATCCGCTCTTCGGTCGAGCTCGAGAAGTTGAGACGCATCGAGCTGTGGCCGCGACCGTCGTCGAACGCGGCCTCGCCGGGCACGAACGCGACGTTCTCGCGCAGCGCGCGCGCGAGCAGGTCGGTCGTGTCGATGTACTCGGGCAGCGTCACCCAGATGAAGAGCCCGCCGCCTGGATGCGTCCAGCTGGCCTCCGCGGGCAGGTAGGTGGCGAGCGCGTCGAGCATCGCGTCGCGGCGCTGGCGGTAGCGATCACGGACGAGGTTGATGTAGTCGCGCCAGTCTCCGTTCGCGAAGTACGCAGCGACGAAGTACTGCGTCAGCGAGGACGAGCAGAGATCGGCCGACTGCTTGCCGAGGTTGATCTTCGCCAGCACCGGACGTGGCGCGACGACCCAGCCGACGCGTATTCCGGGCGAGAGGATCTTCGACATCGTCCCCGTGTAGATGACGAAGTCGCCGCCGTCGCGTGAGCCGCGCGGAACCTCGAGCGAGCGCAGCGTCGGCAGATCGACGCCTTCGTAGCGGAGCATGCTGTAGGGGTTGTCCTCGAGCACGAGCAGTTCGCGCTCGCGGGCGAGATCGACGAGGCGCCGCCGTCGCGGCAGCGACATCGAGACGCCCGCAGGGTTCTGGAAGGTGGGGATCGTGTAGATGAACTTCGGCCGCCGGCCGTCTGCTGCGAGCGCGTCGAGCGTCCGCTCGAGCAGGTCGATCTGCATCCCGTCGGCGTCCATCTCGATCTGGATCAGCTCGGCCTCATACGAGCAGAACGCGGGCACGGCGCCGGGGTAGGTCGGGCCCTCGGCGACGACGATGTCGCCGGGGTCGAGCAGCGTCTTGCAGACGAGGTCGATTGCCTGTTGCCCGCCCGTCGTGACGATCAACTCATCGGCGGCGACCGGCATTCCCTCGGCGGCCATCAACTCGACGATGCAGTCCTTCACGGCCTGGAGGCCGTCCGTCGGGCCGTACTGGAGCGCCTGCGCAGCGGATGTGCTCGCGACGTCCTCGAGCAGCGATCGCAGCAGCTCAGGCTCGAACAGCGTGGTGTCCGGCAGCCCGCCGGCGAGTGAGATCACCTCCGGTCGCTCGGTGATCACCAGCAGGTCGCGCATCGCGGACGAGCGCATCCGGCCCGTGCGTTGGGCGAACAGCGCGCCGTAGCGCTCGAGCTCGTGCGCGGTCGAGCGCGCCGGGCGCCGCCGCTTGTCGCCTTCGACGCTCACCGCGCCGTGTCGGTCGCGCACCGCCGCGACCCCGCTGGAGCCTTCACTATCGTCACGCTCGACCCACCGTAGCGCACGATGAGCCTTGCAAACCACTCCTGCGAGACAGCTACCAGCGCCGGCACGCGGCGCTCGGCTTTGCCTGCTCGCGTCGGGAGCGCCCGCTGAGCGCGCGACGCAAGCTCGTGCTCGCCGTGATCGACGGCGCGACGCCGGCGATGGTTGCGCGCACGGTCGCTGCAGGCCGCGCCCCGACGCTCGCGGCGCTGATCGAGCGCGGCACGTTCATCAGCGACGCCGTCTCGGTCTTTCCCTCGGTCACGCCGGTCTGTGCCGCCTCGATCGCGACCGGCTACGCGCAGGACCGCCATCACATCCCGGGAATGAACTGGTACCACCGCGACGAGCGACGCTACGTCGAGTACGGCTCGAGCTTTCGCGCCTCGCTGCGCTTCGGGCTCGCCCGGCAGCTGACGGACTTGATCTACAACATGAACGGCGAGCACCTCGCCGCCGAGGCGCTGACGCTGTTCGAGCAGCTCGACGACGCGGAGCTTCGCACCGCCGGTACCACCTATCTCATGTATCGCGGGCGCTATCCGCACGAGCCGGCGCGCGAGACGCTGCTGACGCGGATCGCCGCCCGTTCAGTGGTTCGCCGGCCGGTGCTCGGTCCGCGCGAGCTGTTCTACGCGGACATCTTCGCCAGCCGTGCGACCGGTTGCTACGGCACGCTTGGCCTGCCCGGCGTGCGCGACCGCCACGCCGGCTGCGTCGGCGCCTACCTCGTGAACCATGACCTGTTCGACTTCCTGCTCCTGTCACTGCCCGACAACGACAACCACTCGCATCGCAACGGGCCCGAGGGACAGATCGACTCGCTGCCCGAGGCCGACCGGCAGCTGGCGATGCTCTTCACGGCCGGCGGTGGAACGGACCGCTTCCTCGCGGACCATGCGGTGATCGTCGTCGCCGACCACGCGCACACGCTGGTCGAACGGTCGATCTCATTGGTTTCGCACTTCACGGGCCACTTCGACATCCGCCTGCCGACCGACCTTCGCCCGCCCGGGGAGGCGGAGATCGCTCTCTGCCCGAACTCGCGCGCCGCGATGATCTACGCGCTCGAACCGCGCATTCTCGCAGCGACGATCGACCGTGCGCGATGCCTCGACGGCGTCGAGCACGTCATTTGGCGCGACGGGGCGGATGCTGTGATCGCCGGCAACGGCGGTGAGCTCCGCTTCGCGCCAGGAGCCGGTGCGCGCGATCCGCGCGGACGCGGCTGGGACGTGCATGGCGACCTCGGTGTGCTGGACGCCCGCCTCGACGGATCGGTGTTCCACAGTGAGCTCTATCCGGACGCGCTCGGTCGCGCCTGGGATGCGCTGGGCTGCCCGACCTCGGGCGACGTTCTCCTGTCGGCGGCCGGCGGCTGCGAGTTCACCGATTGGGGCGGCGCCAGCCACATCGGTGGCGGCAGCCACGGCTCGCTCGCCGCCGGCGACTCTCTGGTGCCGTTGATCTGCTGTGGTGTGGCGGGCGGACTCGAGCGCGACCAATGGTCGATCAAGGACGTCACGCCGCTCGTGGCGCGCCACTTCGCCCTTGGCTGAGAGGCTCAGCGAACGGCTCCTCGCTTTGCTCGTTGCCCTCGTCTGGCCGCTTTGTGCGTGGCGGGGTGGGCTGCGTGACGTCTGGGTGATGTCGAGATGCGTGCGCACACACCCTCGTGTGGTGGTGCTAGGTGGCTGGGAGCAGAAGCTGCTCGATCGCGTCGGCCTTCAGTGGCTCGGAGCAGGTCACGAGGACGCCCATCAGCCAGGGGTCCTCGTCGGCCGGTAGCAGCCGCGTCGGCATCTGCGTCACCAGCGAGCTGACGGCGAGATCGCGGTCGAAGCCGAGCACCGAGGCGCGCGCGCCGGTCATGCCGACGTCGGTTATGTAGGCGGTCCCGCCGGGAAGCACACGAGCGTCGGCGGTCGGGACGTGGGTGTGCGTGCCGAGGACCGCGGTGACGCGGCCGTCGAGGTACCAGCCGAGCGCCTCCTTCTCGCTCGTCGCCTCGGCGTGCATGTCGACGAGGATGTGGTCTGCCTTGCCGCGCAGATCGGCTAGGGCCGCGTCGATCTCGGCGAAGGCCGAGCGGCCGGCGCGCATGTAGAGGTTGCCCGAGAGGTTGACCACGGCGAGGCGCGTGCCGTCGCGCTCGACGACCGTCAGTCCACGGCCCGGTTGGCTGCGCAGGAAGTTGGCCGGNNTAGGTGTGGTTGCCGAGCGTGATCACGTCGACCCCCGCCGCGAACAGCTCGTCGGCGATCTTCGGTGTGATGCCGAAACCGCCGGCGACGTTCTCGGCGTTCACGACGACGAACGTCGGCGCGTGGCGCTCGATCAACTGCGGCAGCAGCGACAGCAGCGCCCGTCGGCCGGCGGGCCCGACGAGATCGCCACAGAACAGAATGCGCACCTCCACGCATCCGAGCGTAGCGTCCATACTGCGCCCATGACGACCGAGGAACGTGTCGCGGAGGAGCACCTCGGAGACGAAGAGCCAGGAAGTGCGCCGCCGTCGCCGGCACCGCTCGTCATCCCCCAGGGCGTCCAGCTCGTTCTGCTGGCCGTCGCATTGCTGGCGCTTTGGCTCGCCGCGCGCGCCGCGCGCGAGGTGGTGCTCGTCTTCACAGTCGCCTCGCTGATCGCGTTGATCCTCAACCCCTACGTCGACCGCCTGCACCGGACCGGGCTGCCGCGCGGGTTCGCGATCCCGCTCACCTATCTCCTCCTGTTGCTGGCCGTCGGCGCGATCGGTGTCCTGCTGGCACAGCCGATCTCGAACCAGATCGACGCCTTCCAGCACAGCCTGCCGCACCTCGTGCGCGAGGCCAACAAGCGGCTCGACTCGATCCAGACGTTCCTCAATCACCACGGCCTTCACATCAAGCTGAAGAAGCAGGGCCAGACCGCGCTGCAGACGCTGAAGGACAAGATCGTCAAAGGCTCGAGCTCGCTGCTCTCGTTCACGACGAGCCTCCTGACGAGCGTCGCGGACGCGGCGATCGCGATCGTCTTGATCTTCGTCGTCTCGGTCTACCTGCTGGTCTACGCGCGCCAGATCGGTGCGCTCGTCCGGCGGCTGCTGCCGCCCGGCGACGGCACGCCCCAGGACGACTATCCGACGCGCGTGCAGCGCGCGGTCTCGGGCTACGTCCGCGGCCAGCTCGCGTTCAGCGTCGTGATGGGCGCAACTGCCGGCGTCGCGCTGTGGATCTTCGGCGTGCTCGGCATCTTCCCGGACGGTCGCACCTACGCCTTTGCCTTCGGTGCGTTCTTCGGCGTGATGGAGCTCGTGCCGTTTGTCGGTCCCGTGCTCGGCGCGATCCCGCCGGTCGCTGTCGCCCTCTTCCAAGACCCGCTGAGCGCCGTCTGGCTGGTGATCCTGTTCGTCGCGATCCAGCAACTCGAGGGCCACATAGTCGCGCCGCAGATCTTCAGTCACGCGTTGCGGATCAACCCGCTGCTGGTGATCCTGGCGCTGCTGTTCGGTGACGCGGTCTACGGGCTAGTCGGCGCGCTCGTCGCGCTGCCGGTCGCTGCCGTCCTGCGCGAGACGATCCTCTACCTGCGCCGCCACGTGGTGCTGGAGCCCTGGCACGTCCCGCGAGGCCCGGGGTGACGAGCCTCGAGGCGCACGGACTCTCGAAGCGGTTTGGAGATCGCGTCGCCGTGCACGACGTGAGTTTCAGCCTCGGCCGCGGCGAGGTGCTGGCGATCATCGGGCCGAACGGTGCCGGCAAGACGACCCTCCTCTCGATGCTCGCAGGCGGTCTCGAGCCCAGCGAGGGCGAGCTGAAGCTGCCGCCCGCAGGCGGCATCGGCTGGGTGCCGCAGCAGACCGCCGTCTATTCGAAGTTGTCGGTTGCCGAGAACCTGCGGCTCTTCGCGCGGCTCGAAGGGGTCGCCGACGCCGGCGCCGCCGTCGATCGGATGCTCGAGCAGACCGGGCTGCGGGCTCGCGCCGGCGACGAGGTTGGTCGCCTCTCGGGCGGCAACCGCCAGCGCGTGAACATCGCGATCGGACTGATCTCGGAGCCCGCGGTGCTGCTGCTCGACGAGCCGACCTCCGCGCTTGATCCGCGCCAGCGCGCGCGGCTGTGGGAGTTCATCAACGATCGCGTGCTCGCCGGGACGAGCGTCGCGTTTGCCACCCATGACATCGCCGAGGCCGAACGCTACGCCGGAGCGGTGCTGGTGCTGGCGGACGGAGAGATGCTGTTCGCGGGTTCACCCGCGGGCCTCGGAGCGGCCGAGCATGAGAACGATCTCGAGCGTGCGTTCGTCGCCTTCCTCGCGGAGCGCGGCCACTGATGGCACTGCGCGCACTGCTCGGAAAGGACCTGCGGATCCTGCGCCGCTCGCCGGCGCTCCTCGCGCTGTTGATCGTCTATCCCGTCGCGATCGCCCTGCTGATCGGCCTCGCGCTGTCGAGCTCGCCGGCGCGCCCGCGGGTCGCCTTTCTGAACGAGATCCCGCCGAACCAGGCCACGATCCAGCTCGGCAGCCAGCAGATCAACACGACGCGCTACGAGCAGGAGCTGTTTCAGGCGATCCAGCCGGTTCCTGTCGGGAGCATGGCCGAGGCCCTCGCCGACGTGCGCGACGGCAGCACGATCGCTGCCCTGATCATCCCGCCGCAGCTGCCCGAAGAGCTCGCGAGCGCGGCCCAGACTGCCTACGTGCAGGTGATCTACAACGGCAACGCGATCAATCAGGCGCTGGTCCAGACGGCGATCGAGTCGAAGCTTGCCCAGGCGAACGCGCTCCTCGCAACCCAGCTCTCGCACGTCGCTGACAGCTACATCGATCTGCTGCTGTCGGGCGGCGAGCTGCATTTCCTCGGCAGCACCTACGACGTGCTCGGCCTCGTGCGCGCGCGAACGGCGCTCGCTGCGATCGAGACCGCGCTGCCGCGGTCCTCGCCGCTGCGGCAGAGAATCGCGACGGTCGAGAACTTTGCCCAGATCGCCGTCTCTCACCTCGGGGGCTCGAAGAAGGTGATCGCCGCCGTCGCGGCGCCGATCGCGGTGCGCCAGAGGGTGGTGAGCGGCAGTCGCACTCCGCTCAACGATTACGCGGTCGCCGTGGCGGTCGCCGTCTCGCTGATGTTCGTCTGCATCCTGCTCGCTTCGGGGATGCTCGCGCTCGAGCGCGAGGAGAACACGCTCGCGCGCCTGCGGCGCGGCCTCGTTTCCGCCGGCCTCCTGCTGTCCGAGAAGGGGATCCTCGCCGCGATCCTCGGCGTCGCCGTCTCCTTCGCGATGCTTTGCGGGATCGGCCTGTTCGTACCGCTCGGCTGGGGCCGCGCCGCGCTCTGGCTGCTCGCGATGGCGGGCGGCGGACTCGCCTTCGCCGCCCTCGGCGTCGCGATCGGCGCGATCGTGCACGAGGTCCGAGCCGCATCGCTGCTCGCGCTGCTCGTCTCGCTTCCGCTCGTGTTCCTGGCACTGGTGCCCAGCGCCTCCGTCTCGGCCGGCCTCTACGACGTGATCCGCGTCGTCTCGGCGGTCTTCCCCTTCAAGGCCGCCCTCGAGGCACTCGACGCCGCCATAAACCAGTCCCAGCCGAGCCTCGGCATAGCCCTCGCCCATCTCGCGGCCCTGATCGTCGGCTTCGGCGCCCTATCGCGAATCGCGCTGCGCCCCTAGCACGAGAAATCGAGCCGCAAAGCGCTTATTTTCTCGCGGTACCATCACAGGCGATGGCCTTTCCCGACACGCGGCTGCGCCGCTTGCGCCGGACCGCGGCCCTGCGCGGGCTCGTCCGCGAGACGGACCTGAGCCCGCGACATCTCCTGACGCCGCTCTTCGTCGCGGCGACGGGCGCACCGATCGGCCTGATGCCGGGCGTCTCACGTCTCTCGATCTCTGAGGCGGTTGCCGAATGCGGTGAGCTTGCGGCGCTCGGGATTCCCGGCGTCGTGCTGTTCGGCATCCCCGACGAGAAGGACGCCGAGGGCTCCGGGGCGTGGGACGACGAAGGCATCGTTCAGCTCGCGACGCGCGCGATCAAGGACGCCCATCCCGACCTGCTGGTCGTAACCGACGTCTGCCTCTGCGAGTACACGAGCCATGGGCACTGCGGCGTTCTCGCGAGCGACGGCAGTGTCGACAACGACGCCTCGCTGGAGCTGCTGGCACGCACCGCCGTCAGCCATGCGCGGGCGGGCGCCGACGTGATCGCTCCCAGCGACATGATGGACGGCCGCGTCGGCGCGATCCGCGCGGAGCTCGACGACGGGGGCTTCAATGAGCTGCCGATCCTGGCCTACGCAGCCAAGTTTGCCTCGGCCTTCTACGGCCCATTCCGCGAGGCCGCTGACTCGGCACCGGCGTTCGGTGATCGGCGCAGCTACCAGCTGGACGGCGCCAACCGCCGTGAGGCGCTACGTGAGGTCGAGCTCGATATCGCCGAGGGCGCTGACATCGTGATGATCAAGCCGGCGCTCGCCTACCTCGACGTGATCGCGGCCGTCCGCGCATCGACGCTACTGCCGGTTGCGGCCTACAACGTCAGTGGCGAGTATGCGATGGTGAAGGCTGCGGCGGCGGCGGGCGCCTTCGAGGAGCGCGCCGTAGTGCTCGAGACGCTCACCGCAATTCGCCGCGCGGGGGCCGACATCATCATCACCTACCACGCAAAGGACGCCGCAAAGTGGCTCGCGCAATAGAAGCGGCGGCGACGCCAAAGACCCGCAGCCGCAAAGACGGCGCAGCGGTCCCACTCGACGACCTCGACCGCAAGCTCCTCAACCTGATGCAGGGCAGCTTTCCCCTCGAAGCGCGACCCTACGCCACGGTCGCGTCGCTCGCCGGAATAACCGAAGCGGAAGTGCTGGCGCGCGTCCAGCGCCTGCTGAGCGAGCGCATCATCAGGCAGGTGACGCCGATCTACGACACGCGCGCGCTCGGCTACGGCTCGATGCTCGTCGCCGCCAAGGTCGATCCTGACCATCCTTGGCGCGCCGCGCAGATCATCAACGCGCACCCCGGGGTCTCCCACAACTATCTGCGAAACCACGAGTTCAACATGTGGTTCACGATCGCCGTCGAGCGCGACTCGCGGCTCGGCCTCGACGGCACGCTGGACGTCCTCGCTGAGCTGACCGGCGCCGAATCGATCCGCCAGCTACCGACGCTCAAGCTGTTCAAGATCCGCATGGACCTCGAGATGGAGGGGGACACCAAGGCCCTCGCCTCCGCTGGGGAGGAGCGTCCGCCGGCGCCACTGGAGGCGATCGACTACGACGAGCGAGACGTCGCGGTGATCCGGGCGACCCAGGGCGACATGCCGGTCGTAGCCGAGCCCTACGCGCCCGCCGCCGCCGAGCTCGGGATCGACGTCGACTCGCTGCTCGAACAGATGGCCGGAATGCGCGAACGCGGTCTGCTGCGGCGAGTCGCGGCGATCCTCTATCACCGCCGGGCCGGCTTCTCCGCCAACGGCATGGGCGTCTGGCAGGTGCCGCCGGAGCGGATTGAGGAGCTCGGTCCGCGGATGGCCTCGTTCCGCGGCATTTCGCACTGCTACCAGCGACCAACTTACGCGGACTGGCCCTATTCGGTCTTCACAATGGCCCACGGCCGCTCGAAGGAGGAGTGCGACGCGGTGCTCGACGCGATCGCGGCCGACTCCGGCATCGAAGGGCGCGCGACGCTCTACTCCTCGACCGAGTTCAAGAAGGTCCGCCTGATCTATTTCACAGACGACTTTCGGAGCTGGGAAGAGAACTACGCCTGACGGGAGAGAAATACGCCTGACGGCGTATTTCGATGGTCTGGCGGTTGCGGGCGGAGGAATTCGGCTACCGCTAGCCCGCAACGGGGACGGTACGGGTGTCGAATATCGTGCGATGAGTGGCTTCGGGCGTGAATGACGAGCGGTCGTCCGCGTTGTATGTGCGGGCGTGCCGTGTGTTGGCGGGCGGAGTGAACTCGCCGGTCCGCGCGATGCGTGCGATCGGGCGCGATCCGCTGTTCATTGATCACGCCGCCGGAGCGGAGATCTTCGACGTGGACGGCAACCGTTACGTCGACTACGTCTGCTCCTGGGGGCCGTTGATCGCCGGCCACGCCGAGCCGAGCGTCGTCGCGGCCGTCGTCGAAGCAGCGGCCCGCGGCACGAGTTACGGCGCGCCGACCGAGGGCGAGGTGCTCCTGGCCGAGGAGGTCGCCCGGCGGATGCCCGGTGCCGAGTTGATGCGCATGACCTCGTCGGGAACCGAGGCGGCGATGACGGCGCTGCGCTTGGCCCGCGCGTACACCGGCCGCGAGGTCGTGATCAAGTTTGCCGGCGCCTACCACGGCCATTCCGACGGGCTGCTCGCGCAGGCCGGGTCGGGTCTCGCGACGCAGGCGATTCCGGCGAGCCCCGGCGTGCCGGCCGCCGCGGCCGCGGCGACGGTCGTCGTGCCGTGGAACGATCGCGACGCGCTGATCGCGGCGAGCGGCCGCGACGACCTGGCGGCGATCATCGCCGAGCCGTGCCCGGCAAACATGGGCCTGGTGTCGGCCGCGACCGGCTTCCTCGAGCTGCTGCGCGAGCGCGCAGACGCGGTCGGGGCGCTGCTGATCTTCGACGAGGTGATCAGTGGCTTTCGCGTCGACCGCGGCGGCGCCGGAACGCGGGCGGGCGTTCCGGCCGACCTTCTGGTTCTCGGCAAGATTCTCGGCGGTGGCCTGCCCGCCGCGGCGCTCGCCGGCGGTCGTGAGTTGATGGAGCTGCTCGCGCCGGTGGGCGACGTCTACCAGGCGGGGACGCTGTCGGGCAACCCGCTCGCGGTCGCGGCCGGCCTCGCCACGCTCGCTCTGCTCGACGAGGGCGCATACATCAGGCTCGCCAAAACCACCGACGCCCTGGCGCAAGGATTGCGCGCCGCGGCCCGCGATCTTCCGGTCAGCGTCGTCTCCACCACCGGCCTCTTGACCGTTTTCTTCGCTGCGTCAGCGCCTCGTGACCTCCGCGAGGCCCAGGCCTGCGACATCGCCGCCTACGGCCACTTCTGCCGCGAGCTGCTCGCGCGAGGCGTTTACGCCCCCCCGTCGCAGTTCGAGGCGTGGTTTCCGTCCCTCGCGCACAGTGCGGAGCACGTCGAGCAAACGCTCGACGCGGCACGTGCCGCGTTTGCGGCCGTCGGCGAGGCGTCGTGAAGGTGCTCGAGCGGTTGCGGCAGGCGTTGCTCGAGGAGGGCGAGCCGCTGGCGGCAACGCTGAGCGCGATGGCGCCCGATGCGACCGGCGAGATCGGGCGGCGCGCGGCGAGCGGGCCACGAGCCGCGGCCGATCCGCTCGAGTACGAACTGCTCGTCGAGGCCATCTACGAGGGCTACCGGCTGCACTACGGGAGCCCACGCCTGATCGACACCAGCGACCGTAACCTCGCGCTGCTCGCCGGAGATCGCCTCTACGCGCTCGGGCTCGAGCGGCTCGTCGCGCTCGGCGACCTCGCGGCGGTGCGTGAGCTTGCCGACGTGATCACCTTGTGCGCGCTACTCGCCGCGCGCGGTGAGCTCGCGTCGTGCGAAGCGCTGTGGATTGCCTGCGCGCGCGCCGTCGGCTACGGCGCGGACCACGAGCACGAACGCGTCAAAGCGCTGTTGCGCGAGGGTGATCCGGAAGGGGGTCCGGCGCTCGCGGCGTTGATCGCCCCGCACGCTTTGGCTTGACGATATTGTTCGGCCCCGCCCAGCCCGGCAGGAGATCCGTTTGGCACCAGCGCGCAGGGAACCGAAGTCGAAGTACACGCTCGACCGGGGCATCCCCGGAGCGTTTGAAGGCGAGACTGTCACACGTCGCCGCTTCATGACGGGCACGGTGCACGGCGCCGGAATGCTGATGACCGCCGGTTTCACGCTGCCGGCGCTCGGTTTCGCGCTGGGACCGATCTTCCACAACTACACGCTCGGCTGGCAGACGGTCGGCTACCCGCGGGACTTCCCCGACAACAACTACATCCCGATCGTGATCACCACTTCTCCGGGGATCGGTGAGGCGGGCAAGAGCACCGTCTACATCCGCCAGCGCGACCCCAGTGTCGACAAGCTGCCGCAGACCAAGTACAACCGCTGGGTCGCGATAACCTCGCGCTGCTCGCACCTCGGCTGCTCAGTGCTCTGGGTCGAGGCCTCCGAGCGCTTCGTCTGCCCCTGCCACGGCTCGGTCTTCGATGCCGAGGGGGTGCGCGTGAGCGGCCCGGCGCCGCGACCACTCGACCGCTTCTACACGCGCCTGTTCGAGGGGCAGGTGCAGGTCGGGCCGCGCTACAGCGTGAACAACGAGCTGCGCCCCTTCTCGCCGCGCGACCCCGGCGAGCCGCTGGACGGCATCGGGCAGTACGCCTACCCGTCACGCCCCTCCGTGAGGAAGCTGCCGGGCAATGTCTAAGGCGCCTCCGCACAGGCCGCGCTCGCGGAAGCTGCCGTTGCCGCTGCCGCCGATCCCGCCGAAGCTCCTGCCACCACCGCCTCCGCCGGGAACGCAGCGCGGGCGCCCGCACACCCCGCTCGAGCACGCCGCCGAGGGGGGCAAATCCGCCGTCGACTGGGTCGATGAGCGCACATCGCTGTCGGGCGCCGCACGTTGGTTGATGTTCCGCAAGGTGCCGAAGGGCACCAACTGGTTCTACACGCTCGGCTCGGCGACGATGTTCGCCTTCCTCTCGCAGGCGGTGACCGGTGTCTTCCTCGCGATGTACTACCGCCCTGACGCGGCCGGCGGCGCCTACGAGTCGATCCGCTACATCTCGACCAGCGTCTTCCTCGGAAACTTCGTTCGCGGCATGCACCGTTGGGGGGCGACCGTGATGGTCGTCCTGGTCTTTCTCCACATGGCGCGAACCTTCGTCTTCGGCGCCTACAAATACCCGCGCGAGCTCAACTGGGTGATCGGCGTCGTCCTCTTGATCCTGACGATGGTGATGGGCTTCACCGGCTATCTGCTGCCGTTTGACGAGCGCTCCTACTGGGCGACGATCGTCGGCGTCAACATCAACGGTACCGGGCCGATAATCGGTCCCTACCTCTCAGACTTCCTCCGCGGCGGCCCCGAGTTCAACGCGACGACGCTGCCGCGGTTCTATGCGATCCACATGCTTGTCGTGCCCGGTCTGATCGCGGCGCTGATCGGCGCCCACCTCTACCTCGTCACGAAGCTCGGCACGACCGCGCCGCCGTGGCTCAAGGCCAAGGTCGACACTCCCGAGCTGGTCGAGGAGGCCGTGTGAACCAGCAGGAGAAGGAGGAGTACCTCCGCGAGTACTCGATCCTGAAGTCTCAGGGCAAGCCGTTCTTCCCCTACGCGGTCGCCAAGGACTCGCTGATGGGCTGCGTCGTGGTCGCGGTGATCATCGTGCTGTCGCTGCTCTACGGCGCCCAGATGGGGCCGAAGGCGAGCGGCGCATCGACGACCTACGTGCCGCGACCGGACTGGTACTTCTTCTTTCTGTTCCAGCTGCTGCGCGTCATCCACCCTCCCGGATTCCTGGGCGTGGCGACGATCGGCGTCCCGACGCTCGGCATGGTCCTGCTGTTCCTGCTGCCGTTCTACGACCGCAGCGCTGAGCGCCGGCCATGGCGGCGGCCGGTGGCGATGGCAACGCTCGTCTTCGTGATCGTCGCAATGGCGATCCTCACCTTCCGCGGGGCTAATGTCGGTGCGCCGACAGTTGACTCGATCGCCGCGCCGGCGGCGGTGAAGGCCGCCGGACCCGCCGCTCTGGCCGAGTTCAACGCTGGTCGCATCGCGGTCGCCGACGCCGGTTGTGAAGCCTGCCACACGATCGGCGCCGACGGCAACCCCGGCCCCGGTCCGAACCTCACACACGTCGGCTCGCGCATTCCTTTTCAGGGGATCGAGCGGACGCTCGTCAATCCAACAGCGCCGATGCCTTCGTTCAAGTACATGAACGCGAAGGAGTTCACGGCGATCACGACCTTCCTGTCAGACCTGAAGTAGTGGGCGTGCAAGGACCCGGCACGCTCGAGCCGGGCCAGGTGCGCGCGATGTTCGATCGGATCGCGGGTCTGTATGACCTGATGAACACGGTGATGACGGCGGGTATGCATCACCGCTGGCGCTCGCGTGCCGTGCAGCTCGCCGAGGTCGGACCGGGCAGCCGCGTCCTCGACGTTGCGACGGGGACCGGCGATCTCGCGGCGGCCCTCGTCGCCGCAGTGACGCCGGGCGGCGAGGTCGTCGGTTGCGACTTCTCGCAGGAGATGCTGACGCGCGCCCGTGCCAAGGTTCCGGCGGCCATCTTCGATCTGGCGGATGCGCTCGAGCTGCCCTACTCCGACGACGAGTTCGACGCGGCGACGGTGGGCTTCGGCGCGCGCAATTTCGCCGATCTCGGACGGGGCATCGCGGAGATGGTTCGCGTCGTGCGTCCGGGCGGGCGCGTCGTGATCCTCGAGATCACGACGCCAACACGCGAGCCGCTTGCGAGCTTCTACCGCGGCTGGTTCGACCGGGTCGTGCCGGCGCTCGGCAAGATCGTAGGCGCCGGCGCTGCCTACAGCTACCTGCCGAGCTCGGTTCGCCGCTTCCCGGCACCGGTCGAGCTGGCGGCTGCGATGGAGCGCTCCGGCATGCGCGAGATTCGCTACGTCCTGACCGCCGGAGGCATCATCGCGCTGCACGTCGGCGTGGTTTCGTGAGTGAGCCGCTAGCCGAGCCGTTCGACGCGATACTCGAGCTCGCCGGTGAGCCACTGCGCGAGGCGATGGTGAGTGTCGAGCAGCGCTTGCACGAGATCGCAGGCATCGAGCTGCACGCTCTGTACACGATCGAGGCAGGCGGGAAGCGCCTGCGCCCGCTGCTCGTCTTCGTCGCCGGGCTCGGCAGTGGCGCCCACACCGCGCTCTGCCGTGCGGCTGCCGCGGTCGAACTGATCCACTCTGCGACGCTCGTTCACGACGATGTCCTCGACGACGCGCCACTGCGGCGCGGTCGCGTGACGATCTACGCGGCTGCCGGGCGCGACGCCGCAACCTCCACCGGAGATCTGCTCTTCTCGAGCGCCTTCGCCGAGCTTGCTCGCAATGAAAGCATCGCCCAGCTCGCTTCGCTGTCAGCCGCGTCCTCGGCGCTGGCGCGTGGCGAGCTGATGCAGCGCGCCGACGCCTGGCGCTCGGACGTCACGCTCGAGCGCTACCTCGAGCGTTGCGAGCTCAAGACCGCGAGGCTCTTCGCGGCGGCCTGCGAGCTTGGCGCACTCGCGGGCGACGGGCCGCCGCTGGCGCCTTTCGGGCGCGCCGTCGGTCTCGCCTTCCAGATCCTCGACGACGTGCTCGATATCACCGGCCCGGCCGAGCGCACCGGGAAGCGGCCCGGTGCCGATCTGCTCGACGGCACGGTCACCCTGCCGCTGATCCTTGCGCGCAAGCGCTCACCGGAACTCGCGGCGCTCGACCTCCGCGACATCTCCGGCCCCGACGAGGCCCACCGAATCTGCAAGGTGATCGAGGCGACCGGAGCCGCCGAACAGGCTCGCCAGCACGCGCTCGAGCTGGTCGCGTCAAGCAAGCGCTCCCTGCCCGACGGCTCGCCCCAGCAGCGCCGCGCGCTCGAGCTCCTCGCGGACGGCCTGGTGGAACGCTTTGCATAGCTCGCCGGCTCGGCCTTCGGCCGACCGGCCTCGCCAGCCTGCGGGACCGTGCTGTGGTCGCGGCGGCTTGACTCCTGGTGGCCGCCCAAGCGGCTTGCGTTTCAGGTTGTGTCGAGCGGCCGCCGACGAGCTGTTAGCCCGTAGGGCGGCGTGAGGATCGGGCGGAAGCGCCCACAGTGCTAGCGCAGCGGGTCGGCGAAGCCGAGCCCGCGAGCACCTTTAGAAGTCGAACGGCACTATGAGGTCGGCCTCGAGCGCTTGCGCGAAGCTCTCGATGTCGGCCTCCATGCAGGCGCGCGAGACGCGCGCCAGCGTGCTCTGAAGTTTGCGCATCCCGCGGTCCAGCTCGCGGTCGAAGCGATCGACCGCTTCCTGGCTGAAGACGCCGGTGCCGACCCACTCGCAGTTTGGGCAGCGCAGGGTCACGCGCCAGTGCGAACGGCCGACCAAATCCCAGTCGAGCGGCTGGACGAATGGGCAGTCACAGCCGCCGCAGCGCCAGAGCGCCGGATCGCCGCCGTGGCCCTCGTCGCCCCGATGCCACGGCCCAGTCTGCGGTTCGCTGTGCGCGAGATCGCGTGCTGCCTGATCGGGATCGCCATGTTCGGTCTCACGGGCCATTTGTTCGCGATATCGACCGGCGTACCCAAAGCCTTGAGCTCGGACGCGTCCGGTGTTGGCGCGCGCAACGCGACACCCATGCCGATTTGAGGCTCTACGCTGTGACTGAATGGCGAAGGTGCTCCGGCCGGTCAACCACGATGCGCGCCTCAGCCTGGTCGAGCACCTGGATGAGCTGCGCACCCGCCTGATCGTCTCGATCGGGGCGCTCATCGTCGCCTTCGGCGTCTGCTTCTGGCAGAACCACAGGCTGCTGAGCCTGCTCGAGCGACCGATCCACAAGGTTCTCGCAAGCCAGGCCAAGAAGGGACAGGGACTCGAGGGCGAGGCGACGCAGGGTGGCAAGGCGCTACACGCGGTCGCGCGCGCCCTCTCTAACTTCGCAAAGCAGCTCGCCAAGCCGGGCAGTGGCGTCAGTCCCGGTGTCCGCCATGCGGCCGGGGCGCTCGTTCCCGAACTGCACCGCGCGGTCACGCAGGTCCACCCCGGGAGCGGCTCGCAGCTCACCACGCTCGGGGTCGGCGAGCCGTTCACGATGACCGTCACGGTCTGCGCCTACTTCGCGATTCTGCTCGCCATGCCGGTCCTCCTGTTTCAGCTCTACGCATTCGTCCTGCCCGCGTTCAGCCCGCGCGAGCGCGCCGTCGCCCTGCCAGTGATGCTTGCGGTACCGGGATTGCTGCTCGGTGGCGTCGCGTTTGGCTACTTCATCGTCCTGCCCGCGGCGACACACTTCCTGCTCAACTTCAACGCCGGCAGCTTCGATGTGATCGTCCAGGCGAGCAGCTATTTTCCGTTTGCCGCGTTGATTCTGCTGGCGATGGGCCTGATCTTCCAGATCCCGATCGCGCTGATCGCGCTGACGCGCGCCGAGATCGTCACGACGCGCCAGCTGCGCAAGAACCGACGGATCGCGATCGCTGTGGCGGCGGTGATCGCCGCACTCCTGCCAGGCGACGCGATCACGATGATCCTCGAGACGCTGCCGATCATCGTGCTCTACGAGATCAGCATCCACATCTCTGCGATACTCGACCTGCGGGACAGTCGACGCGCACGACCGCAAGCCACTGTGGTCCCCTCTCCCGCGATGGCGACCTCCCCGGCCCCACCACCATCACGACCACTCGCCGACGACGATGCTGTTTGACCTTCGCAGCCGCGGTCGGCGTCGCACCATCCAGGTTGTGTACGGCTTTCTCGCGGTCCTGATCGGCGGTGGTCTCGTGTTCTTCGGAGTCGGCGGCGGCGCCGGCTCGACCGGCTTGCTAAGCCAGCTCGCAAACCAGGGCACCGGCTCGGCGACCGGCATCAAGGTCGACGAGAGCGCTGTGGAGGAGGCGCAGCGCGCGGTGAAGCGGGATCCGAGCAGCGTCGCGGCCTGGGACCGCTATGCCCGCGCGGCGTTCACGCTCGCCGACACCAACTACGTGACCACCGAGACCGGTTTCACCCCGGCCGGCGCCAAGGAGCTCGCGGTCCTCAAGCGAGCTTGGTACCAGTACCTGTCGCTGAATCCGACCAAGCCCGACACAGCCCTGGCGGCCGACGTCGCCTTCGCCTTCGGTGACACCGGCATTCGCGAATTTCCCGTGGCGGAGAGCGGGCAGGAGGTCGTCGCCGAGAACGACAACAGCGCCGACGAGTACGCACAGCTCGCTGCTTACGCCTTTCTCGCCCACGAGAGCGATCGCGCGCACCTCGCCGAGGCCAAGGCCTTGGCGCTCGCGCCCAAGTCGCAGCGCAAGACGATCGAGAGCGAGCTGGCGCAGGTCGCAGCACAGGTGACGGGGGCCACGGGCTCGAGTGGCAGCACCGGTACCAGCGGCTGATCGCCGCTAGAATCGCCGTCCCGGCGCACCCCGCCGTCTCGCCCGGGCCGTTAGCTCAACTGGCAGAGCAGGGGCCTCTTAAGCCCAAGGTTGAAGGTTCGATTCCTTCACGGCCCACTAAAACTCCCTGGCACAGGGCACTTTTCGGGTTTGCGGTTGGCCCGTCTCGCCTGTGTTGACGCTCAGGGGCCAACAGCGAGGTCGTTCGCGTGGCCGGCTTCCAAGCCTGACCGCTGGGCGGTCGGGCGTCCGTTGGTGCGCAGCCAAAAGCTCTCAGCTTTTTCTCGCGTGATAAGATGCTTATCGGCAAGCACTTGATTTGGCGTTTGGGACGTGAGTGAGCGATGAGCGTGCTGTCTTCTGGTGATGCGGGTCCGCCGAGCGCTATCGAGGTGTTCGACGAGGAGGCGGCCGATCGCTTGCGCGCAGCGCTCGGCAAGCTCTCGCGTCGTCTGAGGACGACCGTCGCGCCGGCCGGCTTGACGCCCTCGCAGATCTCGGTGCTGTTCACCGTGGTGCGGCGCGGGCCGCTCGGCCTCGCGGATCTGGCGGAGGTCGAGGCGATGAACCCAACGATGGTCTCGCGCATTACGACCCAGCTCTGCGAGCTCGGGCTGATCCGCCGCGAGCTGCGATCAGACGATCGCCGGGCGGCGACTGTTGTTGCCACGGCGACGGGCCGGCGGCTGCGCCGGCGGGTGCACGTCGAGCGGGCGCGCGCGTTGAGCGAGTACGTGCAGGAGCTCGACGAAGCTCAGCGGGCGGTGCTGCTGGATGCGATCCCAGTGCTCGAGATCCTGGCCGAACGGGCCGGCGAGCGCGGCCGGTGAGCCCGCGGATACTCCAAGCCACCCGCGTCACCTTCCAGGCGCTGTCTGTCCCAAACTACCGTCGCTACATCTCCGGACAGGGGTTGTCGCTGACTGGAACCTGGATGCAGATGACGGCGCAGGCCTGGCTCGTGTTGACGCTGACGGGATCGAGCACCGATCTCGGCTTGATCGTGGCGCTCCAGACGCTGCCTGTGTTGCTGCTGGGCCCCTACGGCGGCGTGATTGCCGACCGGGTCGACAAGCGCCGCACGATGATCATTCTCCAGGCTGCGATGGGGACTCAGGCCCTCGTGCTCGGTCTGCTCACCGTCACAGGCATCGTCACCGTCTGGGAGATCGGCGTGCTCGCGGCACTGCTCGGTGTCAACAACGCGTTCGAGAACCCGGCGCGCCAGTCGTTCATGAGCGAGATGGTGGGGTCGGAGAATCTTCGCAACGCGGTGACGCTCAACTCGGTGCTCGTGAATGTCGCGCGGACTGTCGGCGCGGCGGTCGCGGGCGTCTTGATTGCGACGGTTGGCGTCGGTGTGTGCTTTCTCGTCAATGCTGCAAGCTTCGTCGCGGTCGTGGCGTCGCTCGTGACGCTTGATCGCTCAGCCCTTCACCCGACCCCTCCGGCGGTACGAGCGGCTGGTCAGCTACGTGAGGGGCTGCGGTACATCGCGCGCACCCCGGAGCTCGTCATCCCGCTTTCGATGATGGCGCTCGTCGGTTGCCTTGCGTACGAGTTTCAGGTGTCGCTGCCGGTGATGGCTCGCAGCGGTCTACACGCCGGCGCAGCAGGCTTCGGGTTCATGACCTCGGCGATGGGGATCGGGGCAGTCCTCGGCGGCCTGCTCGTCGCCTGGCGCGGTACCACGGGTGTGCGCCCGCTCGTGATGTCGGCCGCCGGGTTCGGTCTGGCCTTGTCGTTCGCGGCGCTTGCCCCGAGCCTGGGTGTCGAGCTCGTGGCGCTGGCGCTGGTCGGTTGGGCGAGCATCTCGTTCATGTCGACCGGCAACGCCACCCTCCAGCTCACCGCGGAGCCGGCGATGCGTGGCCGTGTGATGTCGCTTTGGTTCGTCGCCTTCCAGGGCTCGACGCCGATCGGCGGACCGATCATCGGCTGGCTGATGGCGGAGGCGGGCGCGCGCGCCGGACTCGGTGTCGGCGCCATTACCTGCGTGCTCGTCGCGCTGCTCGGGTTGCTGGCCCTGCGCCTGCGGCGCGAGGGCTTGGCGAACCCGCTTGGAGCTCCGGCCGTAGCGAAATCCACCAAACTGGTGTAAATCGGCCGGCCTCAACAACGCCCAGATCGCAAAGCGCCTGACTGTCAGCGCGGCGACCGTCAAGACACACGTCAGTCGGACGATGGGCAAGCTCGGAGCCCACGATCGTGCCCAACTCGTCGTCCTGGCGTACGAGACCGGACTCGTCGGGCCGGGTGGCCACTGAGCAGCTGCGCTGGCAGGTGACGCGCTAACCTCGGTTGGCACCGCGGCGCTCCGCCGGAGAGCTGCACGCACGAACAGACAATCCCGCTCGCTGATCTGACAGCGTCGAGAGTCGAAGGAGACGGGCATGCTGGGAGACAAGCAGGAGCACTTTGAGGGCAAGGGCACGGATCAGGGTGCCCTCCAGTCGCACATCGAGGAGTACCTGAAGAACGACGGCTTTAAGGTGCACACTTCGGCGCCGAGCGACCAGGGTTCCGTGATCCAGGCCAAGAAGGGCGGCTTCCTGGCGGGCGTCATCGACGCCGACAGGGCGTTGACCATCACGATCACGGGCAGCCCGGACGACTTCACGGTCCGCGTCGGCGTCGGCAAGTGGCTCAAGGATCTCGAGGTGGCGGCAATCGAGACGCTCATTCTCGGCGAACTCTTTCTCGTCATCGATGTGGCCGAGTCCGCATGGAACCTCGAGATCGAGGCGAAGCTCGTCAAGGACATCAAGTCGTTCGTCGGCTGAGCCACCTGGCCGCTCGCCGCCGAGGCCGCGGCCTCCGGCTCGGAAGCTGGTGACGCCGCCTAGGCAAAACTCGTGGGAGCGGTGCTGATCCGGGTCGGATCGAAGTCCTCGAGCAGCTCGGCGGCGCGCAAGGACGCGCCGCTCGGCGCCAGGCCGCTGGTCGCCGCCAGCCAGCCCACGACCTCCTCCACCAGCTGGCCGCCGGCGAGACGCTCAGCGAGCGTCACCGCGCCATGACGTTTTGCCAGGCGCTTGCCGTCCGGCCCGAGGACCAGTGGCACGTGGGCGTAGCGCGGGACCGGCAGCTCCAGCAGCTGCGCGAGTAGGACCTGGCGCGGGGTCGTCTCCAGCAGGTCGTCGCCGCGCACCACCTGGCGAATGCCCTGATCGGCGTCGTCCACCACCACCGCGAGGTTGTATGCCGGCAGGTCGTCACCGCGCCAGAGTACGAAGTCGTCGACCACTGCCGAGCGCTCGCCGCGCAGCAGGTCGCGGAACGTTGCGCTCCGGCCGGCGCCGTCGAGGCGCCAGGCGACCGGCCGCCCGCTGCGCTCGCGCTCGGCGCGCTCCCTCCGCGACAATCGTTGACAGGTGCCGGGGTAGACGCCGGGCGGGGCGTCGGCGTGCGGCGCTGAGCTCGAGTTGCGCACGTCGGCGCGCGTGCACCAGCACGGGTACACGTGGCCGCCGGCGCGCAGCTCCGCAAACGCGTTGCGATGGCGTTCGCGGCGCAGACTCTGGCGGAGCGGTTCGCCATCCCAGTCGAGTCCCAGCGTGCGGAGGTCAGCGAGCGCCGTCCGTTCGTGCTCGACGTGCGAGCGCTGCGGGTCGAGATCCTCGATCCGCAGGTGAAACCCGCTCTGTTGCGAGCGCGCAAAGAGCCAGGCGAGCAGCGCGGTGCGCAGGTTTCCGAGGTGGAGCGTTCCGCTCGGGCTGGGGGCGTAGCGCCCATCGACTTGGCTCACTCAGCGGAGCATGGCACGCGCAAAACTCGACACCGCTACAGTCGCTCGCGATGCGGGGCGGCGGGCGAGAGCAGCGGGGTCTGCGGGGCGGGCGTGTCGCAGCTTGATCCGGAAGGCCTGCCTGCGCATGTCGATCGCCTCTTTCGGGCCGCGTGGGCACTTTGCGGCTCACGCGTCGATGCCGAGGATCTCGTTCAGGAGACGTTCGCGCGCGTCCTCTCCGGACCCCGCGTGTTGCGCGGCCGCGACGAGCTCGCTTACCTGCTCGCCGCGTTGCGCAACACCTACGTCAGCGACCGCCGCCGCGCTGCGCGCCGGCCGGCGTTGATCGCCAAACCGATCGAGGACCTGCCGCTCGTGACCACAGATGCCGCTCTCGTCCCCGAGCCGGCCTTCGAGGCAAGCGAGGTCCTTGCAGCGATCGCGCAACTGCCCGAGGACTTCCGCCTAGCACTGATCGCGGTCGACGTCGTCGGGCTGAGCTATGCCGAGGCCGCGCGAGCGCTCGGCACGCGTGAGGCTACGATCACGACGCGTATCTACCGAGCGCGCCAGCAGGTTTCGCGCCGGCTGGAACCGGATCGGGTAGGCAAGAGCGATGGCTGAGCGAGAATCATGCGGGAAGGAACCGGCGCCGGACGGCGTCTAGGGAGTTGATGAACCTGCGCCATCGCCACTCAGGCCACTCTGCCGAAGCTGCGCTCGCCCGGCTCGCCGACGGCAGTATCGCCGAGAACGAGCGCTCCGAGCTGGAGCGCGCGGTCGCCGCGTCGCCTGAGCTCGCGGCAAAGCTCGCCGAGCAGCGTCGCGCGGTCGCGATCGTGGCGGCGGTCGACATCGAGGCACCCGCGCGTCTACTCGAGCATCTGCGCAGCCCACAGCCGGCTCGTCGCCCGCGGAGTCGTTGGGCGACGCGACGCGGCCTGATCGCGGTTGCTGCCGCGCTTCTGATCTTCGCGCTGCTCGGCGCCCGCGATCATGGTCTCGACGTACGCGGCGAGGCGCATCTCGCGCTCGCGCGCGCAACGCTCGCGCCGCCGCGGCAAAGCGCGAGCGACCATGCCGTGCTCACGGCCGCGGTCGGCGGAGTTGCCTTCCCCGACTGGCGGGGGCGTGGCTGGCTCGCGATCGGCGCACGGTCCGACGCGATCGGCGGCCACTCGGTCGAGACCGTCTTCTATGACTCGTCGGGGTACGGGCGCGTCGGATACTCGATCGTCGCCGGTTCTCCGCTCGCGATCGGCAGCGCTCAGAGCGTGCGCCACTACGCCGGCGTGAGCTACGCCGTTCTCAAATTCGATGGCGCCACCGTCGTGACCTGGGATCGTGATGGCCACACCTGCGTGCTCGCCTCCCGGCGAGCCCCGGCCGCGGCGCTGCTGGGCCTCGCCGGCTGGGCGTAGAGCGGCACTATCGGATACGGTCCGCGCGATGCCGAGCGGGCTAGCGTGCATCGACGGGGTCCTCATGCAACTCGCCGACGCGCGGATTCCGGTCAACGATCCCGGCCTGCTGCGCGGCGACGGCGTCTTCGAGGCGATCCGCCTGTGCGGCGGCAGGCCGTTTGAGCTCGAGCGCCACCTCGAGCGGATGCGGCGCTCTGCCGCGGGCCTTCGCCTCCCGCTCGATATCGACGCCGTGCGCAGCGATATCGAGAGCATGCTCGCCGCGCGCGCTGACGGCGACGACGTTCTTCGTGTGCTCGCCACCCGAGGCGGGCGACGGATAGCGATTTTCGAGGCGCTGCCGGGGCAGCACGAGAGCTACTCGCTCGGTTCCGTCACCTACGCGCCCGTGCGCGTGCTCGACCAGATCAAGTCGCTCTCCTACGCGGGCAACATGCTCGCGTCGCGGCTGGCGCAGGAGCGCGGGTTCGACGACGCGTTGCTCGTCAGCCCGCACGGCCGCGTGCTGGAGTGCCCGACGGCTTCGTTCTTCGCTGTCGCGGGCGGCGTCATCCGGACACCGCCGCTGAGCGACCACGTGCTGGATTCGATCACTCGCCAGATCCTGCTGGAGGTCGCCGACGTGCGCGAGGAGCCCATCACGGCGGATGATCTCGCGGGGCTCGAGGAAGCGTTCGTCGCGTCGTCGATCCGCGATGTGCTCGCGGTGAGTCGCATCGACGAGCATCAGCTGGACGCGCCCGGCCCGCTCACGCGCGAGGCGGCGGGGCGCTTTCGCGAGCGCACTGCGGACGATCCCGACCGCTGATGCGCGTCGCGACGATCGTCGGCAACAGGCCGCAGTTCATCAAGGTGGCGGCCGTGTCGGGACCGCTTCGCGAGCGTCACGAGGAGATCCTCATCCATACGGGGCAGCACCACGACCCGGAGCTGTCTGCGGTCTTCTTCGAGCAGCTTGCCCTCCCGCCGCCGGATCATCGCCTCGGCGTCGCGGGCGCCGGCAACGCGTCCCAGCTTGCGCGGATGCTGGCCAAGCTCGCCCCGCTGCTCGACCGGCTCGAGCCTGATGCCGTGCTGGTCTACGGCGACACCAACTCGACGCTGGCCGGTGCGCTCGCCGCAGCCGACCGCGACACCCCGCTGGTTCATGTCGAGGCCGGCATGCGCTCGTTCGACCGCACGATGCCCGAGGAGCGAAACCGCGTCCTCACCGACCAGCTCTCGAGGCTTCTGCTCTGCGCGAGTCCCGCCGCGGTCGAGCATCTGCGCGCCGAGGGCGTGCCCGGCGAAGCGGTCGTGGTCGGTGACGTGATGGTCGACGTTGCACTCGCCGCGCGCACGCGAGCGCTGGCCGACACGTCGGTTCTCGAGCGCCTCGACCTGACGCCAGGCGGCTACCTTCTCGTCACCGCGCACCGCGCCGTGAACGTCGATGACGAAGACCACCTCGAGGCGCTCGTCACCCTCCTCGAGAGCCTGCCGGATCCCGTCGTGCTTCCGCTGCACCCGCGGACCCGCGCGCGCCTTGGCGCCCACGGCCTGGACGAGCGGGCGGGCCTGGCCGTTCAGATCACGCCGCCGCTTGGCTATCTCGAGTTCGCATCACTCCTGCACCACGCAAAAACGGTCCTGACCGACTCCGGCGGCGTTCAGAAGGAGGCCTACCTCGCCGAGGTCCCCTGCATCACCCTCCGTGACACGACCGAGTGGACCGAGACCGTCGAAGCCGGCTGGAACACGCTCGTCGGTCTCGACGCCAGCGCGGCGCTCGTCGCGCTGGCCAAACCCAGGCCGTTGATGCGCCCAGAGCTCTACGGCGACGGCAAGGCCGGCGAGCGCGTGGCCGCAGCGATCGCCGAGCTCAGCCGGACCTAGAGGAGGACCGCACGACGAAGCCATGCGGTCGAGCCCTCAGGAGGACGCGAGCGAAGCTGCGCGTCCGACGAGCGTGTCCGCTCCCGCTGGCGTCCAGATCGTCTGCTCGCGTCCTGGACCAACTCCGATCAGTGCGACCGGCACACCGATGAAGTCGGCGATGTAGGAGAGGTAATCGCGGGCGGCCTGCGGGAGATCCTCCTCGCTGCGGCACTCCCCGATCTCCTCGCTCCAGGGCTCGAGCTCGGTGTACTCCCCGGTCGCGTGGTGGAGGACCGACTGGTGATAGGGGAAATCCTCGAAGACGGCCCCCTCGGCACCGAGGTAGCGCGTGCAGACCATCAGTTGGTCGAGGCCGGTGAGGACGTCGAGCTTTGTGATCGCGAGTGCCGACAGTGTGTTGAGCCGCGCCGCGTAGCGCAGCGCCACGAGGTCGAGCCAGCCGGTCCGCCGCGGCCTTCCCGTCGTCGTGCCGTACTCGCCGCCGGTCTCGCGGATGCGCTCGCCAACCTCGTCGGTCAGCTCGGTCGGGAACGGCCCGGCGCCGACGCGCGTCGCGTAGGCCTTGCAGACGCCCCAGATCTCATCGATGTCGCGCGGTCCGACCCCGGCGCCGACGCACGCGGCTCCGGCGATCGGGTTCGAGGACGTGACGAAGGGATAGGTACCGTGGTCGATGTCGAGCATCGCGCCCTGGGCGCCTTCGAAGAGCACGAGGCGGTCCTGCTCGAGCGAGTCCCAGACTAGCCGCGAGGTGTCAGCTATGTACTCGGATAACTGGCGGCCGTAGCTCACGTACTGCTCGGTCATCGCGTGCAGGTCGAGCGAGGGATCGAGCGCATAGGGGCGTAGCGCGAGCCGGTTGGGCTCGAGCGCCGCGGTGATCTTCTTCTTCAGGATCTTCTCGTCGAGCAGGTCCTGGATGCGGATACCGAGGCGCGCCGCCTTGTCCGAATAGGCGGGCCCGATGCCACGGCGCGTGGTCCCGATCTGGAGCTTGCCAAGGCGCGCTTCGCCAGCCTGGTCGAGCAGCAGGTGGTAGGGCATGATCA
>PKXY01000012.1 GCA_003132505.1 Solirubrobacterales bacterium | reverse complement strand
AACCGCTAAACCCGACAGCCTCGCCCAGGTGTAGGAATGCCCGCATCCGATTGCAGCCGCGACGCCGCGCGGCCACTCACGACGAAGAGCGGCGATGTCCGGTTCTGTGATCCTGGATCGTCTTTGTTAGTGATGACTCTTCAAGCCTTGGTGCAGTCGGAGCGGCCCGTTCTGATCGCGCCGCTGTCGCTCTTGCTTGGCGGTCGCGACACCGCCGAGGACTTGGCGCGTTGCCGAGCGCCTCGGAGGCTCCTGGGTCTCGACAGGATCGCTGTAATGCAATGTTGAGTGCCCATTACCACATCGAGATGGCTCGCCTGCGGCACGCGGAGCTCGAGCAGTCCGCTCGCCGCTACCGAGCTTCGCGCAGAGAGCCGCCACCGCTGCCGGCCGCCCAGCCGGTCACGATGCGAATCGGCACGCTGCCCGACGGCGCCGCTCTCGAGCAGATGGCGAAGCGCAAGCTGCGCCGCCCACCGCTCGCGCCACTGCTGATCGGCGAGCTGGCCGGTCGGCCCGTCGCGGCGGTTTCGCTGATGAACGGCGCGATCGTCGCCGAGCGCCAAGACGCGGCGGAGGACGTCGTCGCCCTGCTACGGCTACGCGCACTACAGCTACGCCGCGGACACTCTCGTGCCGGTCGCTAGCACAACCTCCACAAATTCCGCCCACTGCGCGGCGACTGTCCTGACAATCTCAAGACTATGCACGTCGATGTCCGGTTTTGTGCTCCTGGATCGTCTTAATCAGTGATGGATCTTCAAGCTCTGATGCAGTCGGAGCAGCGCGTCCTGATCGCGCGGTTGTCGTTCGCGCTCGGCGGCGATCGCGACACCGCCGAGGACCTCGTGCAGGAGGCCTTCACACGGGCCTGGCGCGACCTTCCGCGAGACCTTGGCAGCGAGCGCCAGCGCGCATGGGTCCATCGCACTGCGCGGAACCTCGCAATCGACGAGCTGCGACGGCGAGCGCGGCGGCCGTTGGCCGCCGTCGAGGAAATCGACGGGATCGAACAGCTTGCCGCGGAGCCGGACGCTGCGCGCGAGGCACTCGCGGCATTGACGGCGCACGAGCGGTTCGTGTTGCTGCTGCGCTTCGAGGCTGGCTTTGCGCACGGCGAGATCGCTCGCCTGCTCGATACATCCGAGGACGCGGCGCGCAAGCGGGTCGCTCGCGCTCGCGCCACCTTCCTCAATGCCTATCGAAAGACGCGCTCGGATCCGACCCCGCTCGTGCTCCTGCTGGTCAGCGACGATGTGCCCGAGCCGTACGTTCGCTGGCTCGAGCACGCCGGGGCGCGTGTCAGGGAGTTGCACCGAGGGCCCTCGGAGCGCGAGCTGGCGTTGGCTGACGGACTCGTGCTCACAGGCGCTGGAAGCGATCTGCACGCCGGCCTCTACGGTGAGGCCGTTCGGATGCCCCGCGGCACACCAAACCTGGCCGATGACCGCGTGGACCTCGCCGTGCTCCAGGCCGCGCTGGCTATCGATCTGCCGTTCGCCGGCGTGTGCCGCGGTCACCAACTGCTGAACATCGCCTCCGGTGGGAGTCTCTACCAGGACGTCATTCGAGATGGCCTGACACCGGTTGGGCACGATGACGGGAGCCACGTCATCGAGACGACCGCGGGTGGGCGAATGCGCGAGCTGTTCGGTCGCTCGGCGGACGTGCACAGCGAGCACCACCAAGCGATTCGCCGTCTCGGCCGGAGCCTGCAGGCAACCGCAAGCTCGCCCGACGGCGTCGTCGAAGCGATCGAGCGCACAGACCGACGGTTCGCGGTCGGGCTCCAGTGGCATCCGGAACGTGACGTCGGGGACCCCGGCGACCGGATCGCCGAGGCGCTCGTCGCGGCGGCCCAGGCGCGGGCAGCATGAGGGCGTCCGCAACCCGGTCGGACGCCCTCAAAGCGACGGTCTCTTGGCTCAAGCGGGCGAGCCGGGACAGAAGCGAAAGCGGGGTCCCGCTACGGTAGGACCAAGGGGCGTTGTCGATTCCATTCTTGGCGGGTCAGGCGCCATTCGTAGGCGATCCAGAGCTCGGCAGGTGCTTGTCGCTCGTCGGAAACCTGACGGATGAAACGAAAGCCAAGCTTGCGAGGGATGCCGGCGCTCGCCTCATTGGCTTTGTCGTGGTGGATCTCGACGTGGCTGATCTGCGGGTGAGCGAAGGCGGCGTCTGTTAGTAGCCCCGCCGCGGTGACCGCGATCCCTTCACGGAGGAAGTTCGGATGCGTCCAGTATCCGATCTCGAGCCCGCCCGGCCCGATGCGGCGATGTAGCCCGCAGCCGCCCGCAACAGATCCGCCGAGAAGCACGCCCATCACGGCGTCCCCGCCAGCAAGCCACTCGCGCTCCCAGCGATCGATCAGCTCCAACCGACCCTCGAGCGACATCGGCTCCTGCGCGACCCACGGCATCCACGGCCGAAGATGCTCCAGGCTGTCCGCGACCGCCTGGCTGAGGATCGCAGCGTCCTGTCGCCGCCAGCGGCGCAAAACCAGCTCCCCAGGACCGGCGATGTGCTCCACGAGACGATCTGGCACCCGGGACGGCCTGTCCTATCTGGCGCGTGTTGTTGCGGTCGAGGCTCCCAAAACGCTTCCATCAGCGTCATTCGTCGTCCGACATAGCACGCTGCACACCTTTCCAGCGAAGCCCTCTATCGGACTCGAACCGATGACCCCTTCCTTACCATGGAAGTGCTCTACCAGCTGAGCTAAGAGGGCGGGCGGCCAATGCTAGCCGACCGAGCCGGCGCTGCGGACGGGCTGCGCTAGCTCTCCTGCTGGTCGATCGAGCTGATGTTCGTTGGCGGCGCTGGCCCGCCCTGCTTGGCGAGGAGCGGCGCGTCGACGGCGAACGCGAACACGCCGAGACCGCCCGAAAGCGCGACAGCGAGCAGGCGTCGAAACGGTGGTCGCCGACGCTGCTGGGGTGTCGTTAGCTTTTCCATCGCAGAGCCATTGTGCGCCCCGAGTGTTAAGCAGCCGCTAAGTCGGTGGAAGAGCGCGATAAGCGGTGCAGGCCCGGTCAGCCGCGCTTTGGCGGCAGCGGGAGAAAGCCGCTCGTTCGCTCTATGTACGCGCGGTAGCCGGGCCGGCGCTCCTCGATGTCCTTCTCGAGGATCGGTTTGCCGCTGACGCGAGTCAGGATCAGCGTGTCGACGGCGGCGCCGGCGAGTCCCCAGGCTGCGCCGGCTCCGGCGCCGAGCGCCACGATCGCAACTCCCCACCAGAGCGTCGCGTCGCCGAAGTAGTTGGGATGGCGCGTGAAGCGCCACAGGCCTCGATCCATCACCTTGCCGCGGTTCTCTGGATCCGCTTTGAAGCGATCGAGCTGGTAGTCGCCGAGCGCCTCGAAGGCGAAGCCGATCAGCCAGATTCCGCCACCAACCCCGTCGAGCACACCAAGTCGATGACCGTGTCCGAGTGACCCGCCGGCTTGGAGCGGCAACGAGATCAGCCACGCGACGACCGCCTGGATCATGAACACGCGGTAGAAGCTCGTCAGCCAGAACCGACTGCCGTCACGCTGGCGCATCGCAACGTAGCGCCGATCCTCCCCGTGGCCGAGGTTGCGTCTGGCGATGTAGACGGCGAGCCGGACGCCCGAGATCGTGACGAGGATCGCCAGCAGTAGACGGCGATCCTGGTTGCCATGACCAACGGCCAAGCAGACCCATGCGACCACCACGAATCCGAGGCCCCAGAAGATGTCGACGATCGATGCGTCGTGCACGGCCACGCTGACCAGCCAGATCGCGATGAACAACGCCAGCACCGCGCCGGCGCTCGCGAGCATTACGGTCCCCGTCATCGGTCCGTCATCGTACGAGACGAACGGCCGACCTCGGTGCTGCTAGCGCGGTGGGACTACGAGTACCGGGCAGGGCGCGATATGCAGCAGGCGCTGCGGCACGCTGCCGAGGAGCAGCCCGCCCAGCGCCGTGTGCCCGCGGGTGCCGATGACGATCACGTCCGCATCCTCGTCCTTCGCCACGTCGGCGATCGTGTGCGCGGCGCCCGTCATGCCGCCCTGCACGACCTTGCTGGACGCTTTCACGCCGGCTGATACGAGGTCCGCAACCTGCTTCGTGATCTTCGCCTGGGTCGAGTCCTCGTCGACATCCTGCGGAGCCGCGCCCTTCGCGATGATGTACTCGACAGTGTGAACCGCGAGCAGTTCGGCACCGTCGTTCGTGGCTAGCGACTTCGCGACCCCTAGCGCCCTGTCGGCGCACTCGGAGCCGTCAGTGGCCCAAACGATCTTCTTGAACACCGATTGCTCCCTTCGCCCTGGCGACGCGGCGCGCGCCATACGTTCAATGCGCTCCGAGAGTACGTCGGAGACATGCCCTCGGGCACCGGACGAGCTACTCGACGCTATCCGTAGTCACTACGGTCACGATCGTGAGACGGCCTCACGCGCGGACCCTGGCCGACTCGGGATCGAACAGTGGCTCGTGCGCGATCTCGCCGCGAACCCACTCGCCGAAGACGTCGATCTCGACAGCGGTCCCCTCGCCGTGTGCCGCCGGCACATAGGCATACGCGATCGAGCGCTTGACGGTGTAGCCATACCCACCACTCGTCACACGTCCCACGATCGTGCCGCCGACGCGCACCGGCTCATTGCCGAGTGCGACCGCCCGCGGATCCTCGAGGGTGATCGCGCGCAGCCGCCGCTCAGGATCACGGAGGGCCTGCGAGCCGAGGAAGGTCTTGTCCTCGCGAACGCAGAATCCGAGCCCGGCTTCGAGCGGGGTGTCATCGGGGGTGATGTCCGCAGCCCACACGCGGTAGCCCTTCTCGAGGCGCAGGGAGTCGATCGCGCGGTATCCGCCGGCGATCAGACTGTGCGGCTGCCCGGCCTCCCAGAGCGTGCGCCACAGCGCCGCGCCGTATTCGGTCGGGCAGTAGAGCTCCCAGCCGAGTTCGCCGACGAAAGTCACGCGCACGGCACGAACCGGCACGTCGCCGACCGTGATCTCGCGCAGACGCATGTAGCCGAAGTCGAGCGGATCGCTCGTGAGGGGAGCGAGGATGTCGCGCGCCCGCGGACCCCAGAGCCCGAAGCAGGCCCATCGTGCGGTCACATCGGTGAGACGGACCGATCCGTCCGCCGGAAGGTGGGTTGCAATCCAGCTGCGGTCATGGTTGCCGAAAGCGGTTCCGGTCACGATCGCGAAACGCTCCTCCGCGAGCCGCGCGACGGTGAAGTCGCACTCGATGCCGCCACGGCGGTTGAGCATCTGGGTGTAGATGATCTGTCCGACGTCGCGCGCGACGCGGTTGTCACACAGCTGCTCAAGCAACTCGGCGGCGCCGGGTCCCTCGAGTTCGAGCTTTGCGAACGAGGACTCGTCGAACAGGCCCGCCGTTTCGCGCGTCGCGCGGTGCTCGGCACCGATCGCCGGCGACCACAGCATCCCGGCCCAGCCGTGCGGGCGCAGCGACTCGTCGCCGGCGCCGGCATTTGACTCGTACCAGTTGACGCGCTCCCAGCCGGACTTCTCGCCGAAGACCGCGCCGTGCTCGGCGTGCCACGGATACGCACTCGAGACTCGCAGGGGCCGCCCGGCCTCGCGCTCGTGGCCGGGATAGCGAATGTCGTAGTAGGTCTCGTAGACCTCCTTGGTGCGCTTGAGCGTGTAGCTCGCCGAGCGGTAATGGGGACCGAAGCGGCGTATGTCCATGTGCCAGAGGTCGAGTGACGGTTCCCCGGCGACGATCCATTCGGCCATCGCCTTGCCGACGCCGCCTGCCCCAGCCAGACCATGGGCGCAGAATCCGGCAGCGACGAAGAACCCCTGCACCTCGGTCTCGCCGAGGCAGAACTCGTTATCAGGCGTGAACGCCTCAGGACCGTTGATCAGCTTGGTGACTGTCACGTCATCCATTACGGGGACGCGCTCGCGGGAGTTCACCGCGATCTGCTCGAACCGTGGCCAGTCCTCCTCGAGCAGTTGGCCGTTAAAGTCGGGCGGAATCGCGTCGAGCTGGTGGGCGTCCAGTGCCCATGGTGCGCTCGCCCGCTCGTAGCCACCCATCACGAGCCCGGCACCCTCCTCGCGGAAGTAGACGAGGAGGTCGGGGTCGCGAAGCGTTGGCAGATGCTCGTCGATGCCGCGCTCGCGGAACGGCTGGGTGACGAGGTATTCGTGGGCGAACGGGACGACGGGGACACGAACGCCCGCGAGTCGTCCGATCTCGGCCGCAAACATTCCACCCGCGTTGACGACGATCTCCGCCTCGATCGGGCCCCACTCGGTGCCCACGCTGCGCACCCGCTCGCCGAGCGGACCGCGCGCCACGCCGATCCCCGTCACGCGCGTATGCGTGAAGATGCGGCAGCCACCTTCGCGCGCCCCGGCCGCGAGTGCAAACGTCAACTGCGACGGGTCGAGGTACCCGTCCGTTGAGAGGTACGAAGCGCAGCGCACGCCGTCGGTGACCATCAGCGGGAAAAGCGCCTGCGCCTCCTCGGCGCCGAGAAGCTCGAGCGGCAGCCCGAACGTCTTTGCCCACGCCACCTGGCGGAGCACCTCCTGCTCACGCTCCGGTGTGCAGGCGAGGCGGATCCCGCCGCACTCCACCCAGCCACAGTCGAGCGTGCGGTACAGCGCCACCGAGTCCATCATCATCCGCGTAAGCGAGACGCTGCCGCGCAGCTGGCCGACGAGCCCGGCCGAATGGAACGTTGAGCCGCTCGTCAGCTCGTCACGGTCGAGCAACACGACGTCGCGCTCGCCGAGCTGCGCGAGGTGGTAGGCGATCGACGTCCCGCCGACGCCGCCGCCGATGATGACGACCCGCGCGCGGTCGGGGAGCTCACGCGGTCGCGGCACGCAGCCACTCCTCGAATAGGGGATCGGCAAGCGAGCTCTGCAGCCGATCGAAATGGCGGCTCGCGTAGCCCGCGAAGTCGAATTGGAGTTCGCTGAGCACGAGTTGCACGACACCCCACGCGGCCTCGCGCGCGTCGGAAACGATGCGCATCAGCGACAACCGGGCGCGCTGCGCGGGCGTCGGCGGCGCCCCCAGGTAGGAGGTGAGCAGCCGCTCGTCGGCGTCCGCGTCGAACTCGTTGTTCACCGAGAGGTTGCCCAGGTCGAAGTAGCGCTCGCCCATCCCGGTGTATTCCCAGTCGACGATCAAGACGCGACCGTCGTCCATCTGCAGCAGGTTGCCATTGAGCAGGTCGTTGTGGCACGGCACCGGGTCGCTCGCGGGTAGCGTTGCGTCGATCCGCGCGAGTGCTTTGCGCGTCTGGGTGTACTGCTCCGGGAGCGTCCCGCCGCGCGCGGTGACGATCTGCGCATAGTCGTCCAGCAGTGCCGGCACGCGGAACTCGGTTTCGAGCCTCGGCCCGCGATCGTGAAAGGCACGCAGCGCCTGCGCGATGCCCTCGGGCTGGGCGCGCAACTTGCTCTGTGGCAGCTCGCTCGCCTGCACGAACTCCGTGACGAGGCAGTCGGGGAGCGTCGCTGCAAGCGCTGGCGCGATACCAAGCGCCGCGGCGGACTCACTCGCAAGGCGCTCCGCGCTGCGACTGATCCCGAGTAGCGCAGTGTCTTTGCCGGGGAGGCGGATAACGAATTCGCGCCCGCCGAGTTGCGCCCGGTAGTTGCGGTTCGTTATGCCGCCGCGCAGTGGTGTGGGCGCTCCACCCGCCGGGCCGAGCAGCGGTTCCAGCCGTCGGAGAATGTCGGCGAGTTCGCTCCCCCCTCCCGCTGGACTCACCTCGCCCATGGGGCGGACCATACATTGCCCCACACAGAAAGGCCCGCGCGCTATACCTTCTGCTGCGATGAACCTTGACGAGCTCAAAACGGAGGTCTCTAGCGGCGCCATCGACACCGTTCTTCTCGCGATCACCGACATGCAGGGGCGGTTGATGGGCAAGCGGCTGGTCGCGAATCATTTCGTCGAAGACGTCGCCGCGCACGGGGCTGAGGGCTGCAACTACCTGCTCGCCGTCGACGTCGACATGACGCCGGTGTCCGGGTTCGCGATGGCCTCGTGGGAGCGTGGCTACGGCGACTTCCTGATGCAGCCCGATCTCGACACGTTGCGGAGAGTCCCCTGGCAGGAGGGCACCGCCGTGTGCATCGCGGATCTCGCCTGGCTTGACGGCAGCGAGGTGCTCGCCTCGCCTCGGCAGATCCTGCGCCGGCAGCTCGCGCGGCTGAAGGAACGCGGCTGGAGCGCGTACGCCGGGACCGAACTCGAGTTCATCGTCTTTCGCGACAGCTACGAGTCCGCGTGGCATAAGGGCTACCGGGATCTCGATCCAGCGAATCTCTACAACGTCGACTACTCGCTGCTCGGCACGGCACGCGTCGAGCCGCTGATCCGCCGGATCCGCAATTCCATGGTCGGCGCTGAGATGGTCGTCGAGGACTCGAAGGGTGAGTGCAACCTCGGCCAGCACGAGATCAACTTCCGCTACGCAGATGCACTGCGCACCGCCGATCAGCATGTGATCTACAAGAACGGCGCGAAGGAGATCGCTGCGCAGGAGGACATGTCGATCACCTTCATGGCGAAGTTCAACGAACGCGAGGGGAGCTCGTGTCACATCCACTTCTCGCTCGGCGACGCTGAGGGCCCGCTGTTCGTGCGTAACCCCGAGGTGTTCGACGCCTTTCTCGCCGGTCAGCTCGCCGCGCTGCGCGAACTGAGCCTGCTGTTCGCGCCGAACATCAACTCCTACAAGCGCTACGCAGCGGGCACTTTCGCGCCGACTGCCGTCGCCTGGGGCCGCGACAACCGCACCTGCTCGCTGCGGGTCGTCGGCGAGGGCAAGGCGATGCGTTTCGAGAATCGTGTCGGCGGCGCCGATCTCAATCCCTACCTCGCGCTCGCCGCGATCGTCGCTGCCGGCCTCCACGGGGTCGATGCGGCGCTCGATCTCGCGCCGGTGTTCGAAGGTGATGCGTACAGCGCCGCGGACCTCCCGCGGGTGCCGAGTTCGTTGCGCGACGCTCGCGACCTGTTCGCGACCTCGGAGATCGCGCGAGCGGCCTTCGGTGAGGACGTCGTCGCGCACTACGTCAATGCCGCCGACGTCGAGCTCGCCACGTTCGGTAGCGCCGTCACCGATTGGGAGCGCTTCCGCGGCTTCGAGCGACTGTGAGCTCATCGACTGCGGACATCGTCTTCACGACGCCGGTCACGGCGGACGTCGTCTTTTCGCCGGTCCGCTCGCAGACGGCGTTCGAGGAGACCGTCGAGCGCCTTGGCACGGCGATACGTCTCGGGCTGCTCGTCCCGGGCACGCGTCTCCCCGCCGAGCGCGAGCTGTGCGCAAAGCTCGGCATCGCGCGCTCGACACTTCGCCAGGCGCTGACGGCGCTGTCCCAGGGGGGCCTGCTCCATGCGAGCCGCGGACGTGGCGGCGGCACCTTCGTCGCGGACCCCCAACCGCCGACCGAGCCGCCGTCCGACGAGTTGGTCTCCAACTGGCGCGAGGTGAGCGATTGCCGCCTCGCCGTTGAGGTCGGGATCGTGGCGCTCGCCGCCGAGCGCGCCGGCGATGCGGCGCTCGAGGGACTCGCCGCGCTCGTCAATCTGATGGAGAGCCAGCTCGCCGAGTTTCCCGCCTACCGCCAGAGCGACGTCCTGTTTCATGTCGGGCTCGCCGAGAGCACCGGCAGTCAACGGCTCGTCGCAGCGATGACCTCGACCCAGGGAGAGATGACCGGACTTATCTCACTCATCTCGCACCCCTCGGAGGTGCTGCGCTCGGCAAATCATCAACACCGCCGTCTTGTCCAGGCGCTGAATGCGCACGACGGGCCGCTCGCCGCCAGAATCATGGCCGAGCAGGTCCGAGCGACCGAACAGGTCCTCGCGGGGTTGCTGCCAGCGACTTGAGCACGAGGCCTTGACGTCGGCGTCTGACGCCCATACAGTCACGCGGCTAAGGACGGACCTTCACACCTCTAGGGGGGCACATGGCGACGCAGACCCTTGGCGCAGACGAGCAGCGACTGGCTGAGCTTGGCTACAAGCAGGAACTCCGACGCGGTTGGAGCGGCTTCTCCAACTTCGCGATCTCGTTCTCGATCATCTGTGTCCTCGCCGGCTGCTTCACGACCTATGGCCAGGCGTTCAACAACGGCGGTCCTGTCGCTATCTCGATCGGCTGGCCCGTGATCACGGTGCTGATCCTGACCGTCGCCTTCTCGATGTCCGAGCTCGCCTCGGCGATGCCGACGGCTGGAGGCATCTACTACTGGGCCTCGAAGCTCGGTGGCGCCGGGTGGGGTTGGTTCACCGGCTGGTTCAACCTGATCGGGCTCGTCGCGGTCACCGCGTCGGTCGATTACGTCTGCGCGCAGTTCCTCCAGTACCTGCTGAGCCTGTTCAGCGTGAACTTCATCTTCAACTTCACATCGACCAACGTGAAGTACAACGCACACGTCGTCATGGCGCTGTTCGTCTTGCTCCTCATTTTCGGGTTGTTGATCAACGTCTTCTGGAACCGTCTACTCACGCTCTTCAACGGCATCGCCGTGTGGTGGAACGTCCTCGGTGTGGCGGTGATCGTCGTGCTCCTGATCGTCGTCCCGAGCCACCACGCGAGCCTCTCCTACGTGTTCGGGCACCGGCTGAACAACTCGGGTTTCGGCAGCCACATGTACTGGTACTACGTGCTGCCGCTCGGCTTCCTGCTAACGATGTACACGATCACGGGCTACGACGCCTCGGCGCACGTCTCTGAGGAGACGCACGGCGCGTCCAACGCGGCGGCCAAGGGTGTCTGGCGCTCGGTCTTCTACTCGGGCGTCGTCGGCTACATCGTGCTGCTCGCGCTTACGTTTGCGGTCAACAAGACGGGTGCGAAGGGCGAGGTCGGCTTCTCTACCGTGATCCCCATCCTGACGTCCGCGCTCAGCGTGCTGGGTGCGAAGGCCGTGATCTTCATCTCGGTGGTCGGGCAGATCTTCTGCGGCATCGCGTGCATGACGAGCGGGTCGCGGATGACGTTCGCCTTCTCGCGTGACGGCGCGGTACCCGGTCATAACCTCTGGCGTCGCCTCGGGTCCAACCGGACGCCGACATGGGCCGCGCTGTTCATTGCGGTGTTTGCGTTCGTGATCACGATCCCGGCCTACTTCCCGAACAGCTTGGGCACGCCGGTCGCCTTCCTCGCAGTCACGTCGATCTCGGTCATCGGCCTCTACATCGCCTATACGATCCCGGTGTTCCTGCGCTGGCGTGCCGGCGACAACTTCGAGCCCGGTCCCTGGACGCTGGGGAAGAAGTACAAGTGGGTGAACCTGATCGCGGTCGTCTGGGTCAGCCTGTGCGTAATCATCTTCTGCCTGCCGTTCTCGCCGCTCGGCGTACCCGGGAACAGCGGTTTCAGCTGGACCGACGTCAACTACGCCCCGATCGTCACGATCGGCGTGATCTTGGCCGTCACGATCTGGTACTTCGGCTGGGCCAACAAGACATTCAAGGGTCCGGTCCGCACGATCGACATGTCCGAGGACGAGGTCCACACCGCACCGTCGGTTGCCTGACTCGCTTGTAGTCATCGAGCCCGCCACTGAGGCGGTCCTCGACACGGTTCCCCGCGCGGGCACGGCAGAGGTCGACGAAGCCGTCGCCCGCGCGAGGGGGGCGTTCCCGGCCTGGCGCGCGCTGACCCCGGCAGCTCGCGCGGAGCGTCTGCGAGCGCTCGTGGTCGTGCTCGAGAGCCACCACGAGGAGCTGGCGCTGATCGAGGCGCGCAACGCTGGCAAGCCGATCGGCGACGCGCGAGGCGAGATCGGGATGGTGATCGAGACGTTCCGCTACTACGCGGCCGCGCCCGAGCGGCTGCTCGGCGACACGATCCCGGTGGCCGGCGGACAGGCCTTCACCTTCCGCGAGCCGCTCGGCGTAGTCGGCCTGATCGTGCCCTGGAACTTCCCGCTGACGATCGCAGCCTGGAAGCTCGCGCCCGCACTGGCCGCTGGTAACACGGCGGTGCTCAAGCCGGCCGAGCTGACACCGCTCAGCGCGCTTCGCTTCGCCGAGCTCGCCGCGGAGGCTGCGATCCCCGATGGCGTGATCAACGTCGTCGCCGGGCCGGGGAGCACCGCCGGCGCGCGCCTCGTCGAGCACCCCGACGTCGCGAAGATCGCCTTCACCGGCTCGACCTCGGTCGGCCGATCGATCGCCGCCGGCGCGGCCCAGACGATCAAGCGCGTGACGCTCGAACTCGGTGGCAAGTCGGCCAACGTCGTGTTCGCCGACGCCGACCTCGAACTCGCCGCCGAGCAGGTTCCCGGCGGCGCGTTCGCCAACGCCGGACAGGACTGCTGCGCGCGGTCGCGGATCCTCGTCGAGGAGTCGGTGCTCGACCGCTTCATGTCCCTGCTCGAGCCACGCGTGACGTCGATCAGGGTCGGCGATCCGCTCGACCCGAGCACCGAGATGGGTCCGCTGATCTCCGCCGGGCAGCGCGACAGCGTCGCTTCGTTCCTCGACGACGGGGTGCCTGTTGCATTCCGCGGCAGCGCGCCCGAGGGTGACGGCTATTGGTTCGCGCCGACCGTGCTCGCTCCGACCGACCGCGACGCACGGGTGATGCAGGAGGAAGTCTTCGGACCGGTGGTCGCCGTGATGCCGTTCCGTGACGAGGAGGACGCCGTGCAGCTCGCCAACGACACGATCTACGGGCTCTCCGGCTCGATCTGGACGCGCGATGGTGCCCGCGCATTGCGCGTGGCCCGCGCGATCGACAGCGGCGTGTTGTCGATCAACTCGAACAACTCGGTGCGCGTCGCGACCCCCTTCGGCGGCTTCAAGCAGTCCGGCTACGGACGCGAGCTCGGGCCGCGCGCGCTCGACGCTTACACCGAGGTCAAGTCGATCTACTACTCAACGTCATGAGACTCGAAGGCAAGGTCTGCGTCGTTACCGGTGCGAGCGGGGGCATCGGCGCCTCGAGCGTCGAGTTGTTCCAGCGCGAGGGCGCCAAGGTCGTCGGCGTCGACTTGCTCGCGGATACGCCTGGCGATCTGGCGCTCGTCGTCGACGTGACCGACGAGCAGCAGGTGATCGATATGTACAAGAAGGTCCGCGACGAGTTCGGGCGGATCGACGTCCTCTTCAACAACGCCGGCATCTCGCCGACCGACGACGGCTCGGTGCTCGAAACGACGCTCGAGGCATACCAGCGTGTCCAGGACGTGAACCTGAAGAGCGTCTTCCTCTGCTGCAAACACGGCATCCCGCACCTGCTGCAAAACGATCCTCCCGGCGGTTCGGTGATCAACACTGCGTCATTCGTCGCGGTGATGGGCGCGGCGACCTCGCAGATCTCCTATACCGCCTCCAAGGGCGGCGTGCTCGCGCTCTCGCGCGAGCTTGGGGTCGAGTTTGCGCGCAGCGGCGTGCGCGTCAATGCGCTCTGCCCGGGGCCGATCGACACGCCGCTGCTCCAGGAGCTGTTCGCGAAGGATCCCGAGCGCGCGGCGCGCCGGCTCGTGCACGTACCGATGGGTCGTTTCGGGTCCGCCGAGGAGATCGCCAACGGGGCCCTGTTCCTCGCGAGCGACGAGTCGAGCTACGTAACCGCCTCGACGTTTCTGATCGACGGCGGGCTCAGCGGCGCCTACACGACGCCGCTGTAGCGGCCGGCGCAGCATGGCGGGGGAAGGATTCGAACCTTCGAAGGCTGAGCCAACGGATTTACAGTCCGTCCCCTTTGACCGCTCGGGAACCCCGCCGCGCGGAGTCGCAGTGTAGCTCGGCCGCGAAGCCTGGAGCCGGCCGTCAGGAGGCGTCCCGCAGACGCTGTGCCTCGGGTAGCAGCTCAAGCTTCTTCAGCGTGTGGGTCTCGATCTGGCGGATCCGCTCGCGTGTCACGTTGAACGCCTGGCCGACCTCCTCGAGCGTCTGCGGCCGCTTGCCGCTGAGGCCGAAGCGCAGTTCGAGAACCTCCCGCTCGCGCGGCGGCAGTACCGCCAGCGCGCGGCCCACGTTCTCGTCGCGCATCCTCCGCGCGGCCTGCTCGAACGGCGACTCGACCGTCTGGTCCTCGACGAAGTCGCCAAGGATCGAGTCATCCTCGTCACCGACAGGCTTCTCGAGCGAGATCGGCTGCTGGGCGGTCCGCAGGATCTCTCGAACCTCGTGCGCGCCGCAGCCCAGCTCGCCGGCGACCTCCTCGACGCTCGGCTCGCGTCCGAGCTCCTGTACCAGGTGACGCTCCGCCTGGATCACCTTGTTCAGCTTCTCGACCATGTGCACCGGGATCCGAATCGTCCTGCCCTTGTCGGCGATCGCTCGCGTCACCGCCTGGCGGATCCACCAAGTTGCGTAGGTCGAGAACTTGTAGCCGCGACGGTGATCGAACTTCTCGACCGCACGGATCAAGCCGAGCGATCCCTCCTGGATCAGGTCGAGGAACGAAAGGCCGCGGCCGAGGTAGCGCTTTGCGATCGACACGACCAGCCTCAGGTTCGCTTCGACCATCTGCTGCTTGGCGAGACAGTCACCACGCTCGATCCGCTTCGCCAGCTCGACCTCCTCGACGGCCGAGAGCAGCGCCACGCGCCCGATCGCCCGCAGGTAGAGGCGCAACGAGTCGAGGCTCGGCTCGACCGCCAGGTCGAGCTCGAGCGGCGCCGCCTGAGCCTCCTTGGCCGGGTCCTCCAACTCGCTGGCGCCGGCTCCCGGGCCGACGAGCTCGATGCTGTGTTCCTCGAGATAGGCGTAGAGCTCGTGCACCTGTTCCTTGGAGGCGTCCAGCTCCTCGAGCACGCTCGCGACCGCGTCGATCGCGAGGTAGCCGCGTTCGTGGCCCTCGGCGATCAGAACCGCGAGATCGTGAGCCTCGGCGATCGGAGGCTCCGCGACTGCCACCACACCGTCATTCGCCGACGCATCGGTGACGAGAACCTGCATCAACTGGCTCCTCTCCTCGAGTCGTGAACCCCTCCAGGTTCTCGACGCGGCAGATTGTTAGCACAGACGCCGCCGCGATAGCCGGCGCGCGATGGGACCGCTGTAGGCTGATCTCCAGGAATGACCGAGCGAGCTTCGACCGTGCGAGTCCCCGATGTCCAGGCGCAGCTGCCGAGCGTTGCGATCGGACTTTCGCGCGTCGGCGTCCGCGGCGTCGAGAAGGTGATCCGAATCCGCCAGAACGGCGCCGAGCAGCTCTTCTCCGCGCAGATCGAATGTTTCGTCGATCTCGGGCCCGAGCAGAAGGGCGCGCACATGTCGCGCTTTGAGGAAGTCATCAACGAGGCGATTGGCGAGGTGATCCTTGGCGAGAGCGGATTCCGCGCCGAGCAGCTTGCGGAGCGCGTCGCCGAGCTCGTGCGCTCACGTCAGAAAGCGCTGCGCGCAGAGGTGACCATCGCGGCGCGCTACCCCGAGCACCGCCCGGCCCCCGTCTCCGGGATCAACACGCAGGAGATCTACACGCTTTACGGGATCGCCGTCGCTTCGGAGCGCGGCACACGACGCGTCGTCGGCGTCACTGCCCAAGGCATGACGGCCTGCCCCTGTGCTCAAGAGCTGGTGGCGGCAGATGCCCGCGAGCGGCTCGAGGACGACGGTTTCAGCGCCGGCGAGATCGAGCGGATCCTCGCAGCCGTGCCGGTTGCGACGCACAATCAGCGCGGGCTCGGCACGCTCCACGTCGGCGTCGGCGAGCACGACGTGCTCGCGATCGAGGCGAGCATGCTGCTCGCGATTGTCGAGAACGCGATGTCCTCGGAAATCTACGAGTTGATGAAGCGCAGCGACGAGGCGGCGGTGGTTGCCCGCGCCCACGCGCGGCCCCGGTTCGTCGAGGATTGCGTGCGCGAGATGATTGCTGGTGTCATCGACGAGCTGCCGGACCTCCCTGATGACGCATTCGTCTCCGCGCGCCAGGAGAACCTCGAGACGATCCACCAGCACAATGTCGAGGCCGAGCGCCAAGGCACCCTCGGCGAGCTGCGCCGCGAGCTGGCGGGCGGTGAGCACTCGCTCAAGCAGACGACGCTGCGCGCCTGGCTCGACGGTTAGTGAGTCGCACCGCCGGCGCGTGCCTGCTCGAGCCGTCGCCGCATGCCGAAGAAGTAGTCGAGGCCTGACGCCACGGTGATCGCGACCATCGCGTAGACCAGCGCCTCGAGCCACGCCGGATGGTTGCGGACCGCGATGACGCCGAGGATCGCCGCGATCTGGACGCAGGTCTTGAGCTTGCCGAAGTTGCTCGCCGGCATGATCACACCGGCCTGTGTCGCCCCCAGACGCAGCACCGTCACCGCGAGCTCGCGCGCGATGATCACCATTGCGACCCACGCCGCGAGGCGGTGCAGCGACACGAGCGAGATCAGCGCCGCGACGATCAGCAGCTTGTCGGCGAGCGGGTCCATCAGCTTGCCAAAGGTCGTGACCGACCCGCGCGAGCGCGCCAGATAGCCATCGACGAAGTCAGTCATCGAGGCCAGCGCAAAGACGATCGCCGCGAGGATGTCGCCGTCGCTCGTGTGCCCGAGCAGCGCAACGATCAGCACCGGTACGAGCAGGATGCGCGCCACGGTCAGGGAGTTGGGCCAGTTGAGCGACGCCACGAGCTGATTATCGCTTTCACGGAGAACGTAACCGGCGCGAGCCGTGATGAGGCGCGCGCACGCCTCGCGAAGCGCCGTCCTCGGCTGGCTTGCTCGCGGCTCGGCTGGGCCAGCCGCGAGCGACCGCTAGGGTTCAGAGCCGGTGCCCCTGATACCGACAGTGATCGAGCGAAGCGCCCGCGGCGAGCGCGAGTACGACATCTACTCGCGGTTGCTCAACGAGCGCATCATCTTCCTCGGCAGCCCGATCGACGATCAGGTGGCGAACGTGGTCGTCGCGCAGCTGCTGCACCTCGAGTCCGTCGACCCCGCCAAGGACGTCTCGCTTTACATCAACTCGCCCGGAGGCTCGGTGTATTCGGGGCTCGCGATCTACGACACGATGAACTTCATCAAGCCCGACATACAAACGATGTGTGTCGGCATCGCGATGTCGGCTGCCTCGCTGCTGCTCGCGGGCGGCACCCACGGCAAGCGCTCGTCGCTCCCCAACAGCCGGATCCTGATGCATCAGCCGTCAGCCGGCTTCGAGGGTCAGGCGACCGACATCGAGATCCACGCGCGCGAGGTCCTCAGCCTGCGTGCGCGGATCGACGAGATCTACGCCAAGCACACCGGCAAGACCGTCGAGGAGGTGCACCGCGACATGGAGCGCGATCGCTTCTTCAACGCCAAGGATGCCGCCGAGTACGGCCTCATCGATCGCGTGCTCCACAGCCACTAGCCAGAGGACTGCGATCTCCAGGCGCGAAGCCCCGGGGTGATGAGGCAGCTCAGCGTCGTCGAGCGAATCGCGCTTGCGGTCATCTGCACCGTTGCAGCGCTTGCTGCTTTCGCCCACTACGCGGGCTGGACTCCGGTGGCCGCTTTCGTGGTCGCCACGCTCGCGTTGGCGGGATTCGCCTGGATCGTGTCGCTCGCGACCGAGCAGGTCGGCGAGCATCTCGGCCCGGCTGCGACCGGGCTGCTGCAGGCAAGTGTCGGCAACCTTCCGGAGCTGCTCGTCGTGATCTTTGCGCTCCGCGCCGGCGAGCGGGTCGTCGCCCAGAGCGCGATCGTCGGCTCGCTGTTTGCCAACGCGCTGCTCGTGCTCGGGCTCGTCTTGATCGCCGGTTCGCTCGCGCCGGGCGCGCGGGGCGTGATGCGCTTCGACGCGAAGATCACGCGCGAGACCGCGACGCTCGTACTCGGCTGCCTATTCATCATCGTGCTCGTCGGCATCTCGCTCTCGGCTGGAGATCCCGCCGGTCACCACGTCGAGACGATCTCGGTCATCGCTGCGGCGCTGCTGCTGAGCGTCTACCTGCTGTGGGTCGTGCCCCACGTGCGTGGTGGAAGCCGGCCGTCCGATCCGGTGGCGCGGCTCGGACTCTGGTCGGCGCTGGTCCTGCTGGTGGCGGCGGGGGTCGGCTCGGGATTCGTCTCGGATTGGTTCGTCGACGCGCTGAGACCGGCAATTCATCAGCTCCACATCTCACAGGCCTTCGCCGGCCTGGTGATCGTCGCGATCGCCGGCAACGCAGTCGAGAACGCGGTCGGGGTCCGCCTTGCCGCTAAGGGCCGCTCCGACCTCGCGATCTCGGTCGTCTTGAGCTCGGTTGCGCAAATCGCGGCGTTCCTCTTCCCAGTGCTCGTCCTCGTCTCGCTCGCGCTCCCGACACGACTCACGTTCGCTCTCCCGCTGCTCTACATCGGTGCGCTTGCGCTGACTGCGGTGACCGTCTGGCAGGTCACCGAGGACGGTGAAGGCCGCGCCTTCGAGGGCTGGGCGCTCGTCGTGATCTATGCGATCCTGGCGGTGATCGCCCTGTATGAGTAAAGCCCGGCAGCCGCTGCTCTACGTCCTCGCCGCTGGCCTGGCCGTGGCGGCGGTCGCGGTCACCTTGTCGCTCGTCTCCGGCGGTTCCGGCAAGGCGGCGGTGCGGGCCGGTGATCGCCCAGTCGCGCGGCTGGTCGCCGAGGCGCCTGATCCATTGGCCGGCAGGAGCTTCGCGGTGTCGGCCGCCTCGGTCCATCACGCGAAGGCGCGGTCGCCGCACGCTGCGGCGCGAGATGTGCGCGAAGCCTTCCTCTCACCCGGCGCACCGACCGACCAGCAGGTGATCCAGGAGCTCCAGCAGGAGCAGGCCGTCCAGGAGTCGGAACCCGCGTTGCGCGTGACCGTCGATCCGCTCGACGGCACGGCCATCGCGCCAGCCGGGCTGCCGGTCCAGGTTCAGGAGGTCATCGCCGGTGGCAACGCGATTCGGGACTTCCCTTATGTCTACGGTGGTGGCCACCTGTCGTTCATCGACGACGCGTACGACTGCTCGGGCTCCGTCAGCTATGCGCTCGCCGCCGCCGGGCTGATCAAGGCGCCGGAGACTTCGGGTCAGCTCGTAGCCTGGGGCAAGCCCGGTCCCGGTCGCTACATCACGGTCTTTGCCGACGACGGCCACACGTTCATGTGGGTTGACGGCGTCTGGTTCGACACGGCTGGTCGAGCCGGCCCCTACACCACTCGCTGGCTGACGCAGCAGCCCTCGCTCCTCGGCTACGCCGTACGCCACCCCGCCGGCCTTTGAGCGCAGCGGCGTACCGCCTGGACGGTGCTGCGCCGCCGATGGACCGTGTCGCGGGCGGCCTCAGCCGCGCAGCAGTCCGCTGATCACTGCGCCCGCGACGCCGCCCGTTGCGGCCGCGCCGACGGAGCCGCCTGCCTCGGACTCGAGCGGCTCGATGTACATCGTCTGGATCGCGACCTTGCCCGGGCCGGTGAAGCGGTTCCAGGTCAGCTTGTGGTCGCCGGCGAACATTCCAGCCTTGAGGCCGAGTGAATGCGAGCTGAGCGTCACGCTCGGGTCCTTGTACAGCCAGCCGCCGGCCTCGACGTCGAGCTCCTCACCACTGTCGAGCTCGACCTCGAACACGTTGCCCTGCCCCGAGACCCAGACGACCGCGTCGCCCTCGCTCGCGTGAAACTTGTCGATGAAGATCCCCGAGCCGCCGAGCAGCATGTTGCGCACACCCTGCACGCGCTCGAAGCTGTAGCCGATGTTGTCGGTCGCCGCGAGGAAGTGATGTTCGCGCAAGTTGATCTCCTGGCCATGCGCGAGGTGCAGCGGGATGCACTGGCCCGGCCAGTCGCGCGAAAAGGCGATTCGACCGCTGCCGGCGGTCTTCGTGATGAAGAAGTCGAGGCCGGCGATCTTGCGCTTGATTCCGCCGGGCAGCTTGCGCAGCTCGATGCCGACCTGGTGCTCCTTCCAGAGCAGAGTGTGGTGCTCGAACATGACTGCCTGTCCGGAGACCTCGATCTGCAGCTCGGGAACGAGCGAGCCGCGCAGATGGTAGGTCACTCCGGCAAAAGTCTCGTCGGTTACTTCGACCTTGATCGGCGCGTCGGGAATCCTCATGGCTGTCTCTCCTGGCTTGCGTGTGGCGCGGTCGCGGCGCACGATACTCCGATCGCTGGCGCCCAAAGGCGCGTCGAGCGAGGCGAATCACTACACTGGGTTTCCCTCGCGCCGTGGCGGGGTTTTTCCTTGCCCGGCGCCAGCAGACTGAATCCCACCCTGGAAAAGGCTCATGGCCCGCGGAGACGTACGGATCGCTGTGACGCTCGCCTGCGAGGAATGCAAGCGGCGCAACTATCAGACCAATAAGAGCAAGCGCAACGACCCCGATCGCATCACACTGGCGAAGTACTGTCGCTGGTGTCGGCGCCATACCTCGCATCGGGAGACGCGCTAGCAGCAAGTGCCGTGGCGCGTGATCGCAAGCGCACCCGTCGTAGCCGCCGGCCCAACCGGCAGCCCGGCGCATCTGCCCCGCCTCCGGCGGCGGCCGGCCTTGGCCTGCCCGACGAGCCGGTGGGTCTGTCCGAAGATGCGGCTGTTGACGGGCAGCCAATCGAGCCGCCGGGCAACGGCGAGCCGGCCGGAAGCTCCGTGTTTCCCCAGCTCGGGGCGTTTGCGGAGGAGCCTGTGAATGTCGCCTTCGGTGAGCCTGAGCTGCCCTACGAGCAGCCCGCCCGCGCGCGCGCCGAGCACGGCAATCGCGTCTTCAACTTCTTGCGCGGCTGCTGGGCTGAGCTGCAGCGCGTCCAGTGGCCGGACCGTCGCCAGGTGGCGCAGGCGACCGGTGTCGTACTTGGCTTCGTCGTGATCGCCGGTATCTTCCTCGGCGTCGCCGACCAGATCTCCCAGCAGATCGTGAACGCGATTCTCTAGTGGCCCGTCCCGAAACATCTCACCGTCTGGCCGCGTCCTCCCCCATTCGGGGACAGGCGCTCGCGGGAAGGCAGCCAGCCTTCCCGCTGCGCTGCCTGTGCCCTACGGGTACGTCCTCACCAGCCGGCGCCATCCACTCGCCGTATCCGGCGACACGTTCCCTGAGGGACCACTGACATGTTCCGCTGGTATGTCGTCAATACATACTCGGGCCACGAGAAAAAGGTTAAGCAGAATCTCGAGCACCGCATCGTCTCGCTCGCGCAGCAGCGCGCGGTGCGCCAGGTGGTCGTGCCGACCGAGTCCGTTTCCGAGATGAAGGACAACCAGAAGATCACCGTCGACAAGCGGACGATGCCCGGCTATGTGCTGGTCAACATGGAGCTCAACGAAGGCTCCTACAAGCTCGTCAAGGACACGCCCGGTGTGACCGGCTTCGTCGGCGCATCCAACGAGCCGGTCCCGCTGACCCAGATGGAGGTCGACCGGATCCTCAAGAAGGAGGTCGCCGTCGTGGCTGGCCGGCCGCGTGCGACCTTCACGATTGGTGAGTCGGTCAAGGTCGTCTCCGGGCCGCTGTCGGACTTCTCGGGCGAGATCTCCGAGATCAACGAGGATGCTGCCCGCCTCAAGGTGCTGGTATCAATCTT